>NZ_JBICVX010000014.1:86053-266642 GCF_043199435.1 Streptomyces sp. NPDC048604 | reverse complement strand
CCCCGGCGCGGGCGCGCCCCCCCCCCCGCATCTCGCCTCGTCCGCGCGTGAAGCAGCCGGCGCGGCCGTTCAGATCCAGCCGTCGAGCGGGACCTCTTCGCAGAGCCGTACGACCGGCTCGACGCCGGGGACGGACGCGGCGGCGAGTTTCACCCGGACGCCGGGGCGCACCGCGTGCAGCGGACCGTCGACCCGGCAGCGCACCACGAAGCCCTCGGTCATGTGGACGGGCCACAGATCGGCCTCGGCGGCGGAGACTCCGCGGCGGACGGAGACGATGCCCTCGCCCGTGCTGAGTTCGGGGGTGAGTTCGGTGGCCCCGCAGGTCGGACAGAGCAGGCGCTGGAAGGTCGTGGTCTGACACCACTGACAGCGTTGGAAGTAAAGCTCCGAGCCGGCTACCGGCTCGTCGGTACGGGTGGCGGTCCCGTTCCTGAATCCCGTGTGGAACACGATGCCTTCTCCTTGCACTCGACGGCTCGACTGCGCATGAAGACAAAGATATGGCACTGAGTGCCATGAAAGAAAGCACTCAGTTCCCTCTGTTATCAGTTCTCAGCCGAATACGTCGGGCGGCGGGCCGGCGTTCAGCCGTCGCCGAGGCTCGACTCCATCTCGCGCACCACGCGCCACATCGGGGTGTTGCGCCGGGTGATGACAACGACCACGTCCTCGTCCGCCCGGTCCGCCGGGGGCTCGGCGCCCGCTCCGGCCGGGTCCCAGGTGTCGCGGACGAACTGCAGCGCCCGGTCCACCTCGGCGAGCGGGTCGCCCTGGCCGCCGGAGCGCAGCCAGGAGCGCAGCACGTGGTTGTGGGCGGCGACCACGGCGGCGGCCACCACATTGGCGCGCAGGGTGCCGTCGCGGCGGTCGGCGAAGCGGGTGCGCAGGTAGTCGCCGAGGGTCTTCTCGTACCGCCAGACCACCGAGAGCTCGTAGGTGCGCAGGCCGTTCACCTCGCGGGTGAGCCGGTAGCGCTGCACGGAGAAGGTGGGGTTGTCCGCGTACATCCGCATGACCTGGCGGGTGGCCTCGCAGACCCGGACCAGCGGGTCGTCGGTGTCGGCGCTGGCGGCGAGGAAGGCCTGCATCTGGGACAGGGCCTGCTCGTGGTCGGGGAAGACCACGTCCTCCTTGGACGGGAAGTACCGGAAGAAGGACCGCCGGCCGACCCCGGCGGTCTTCACGATGTCGTCGACCGTGGTCTGCTCGTAGCCGCGCTCGAGGAAGAGCTGGAAGGCCGCCGCGACGAGGGCGTCACGCATCGGGGACTTTGCCGGGCTGGTGCTCATGCCCCGAACCTAACACTCAGACCCCTCGCGCGGCGGCACTTGGTGCCATGGCTCAGTGAGCCACCGGGCTCAGCGCGCGGCCATGCGCAGCGCGCCGTCCATCCGGATCGTCTCGCCGTTCAGATAGTCGTGCTCGGCGACCATCGTGACGAGCCGGGCGTACTCCGCGGGCTCCGCGAGACGCTGCGGGAAGGTGACGCTCGCGGCGAGGCCGGCGCGGATCTCGTCGCTGAACCCGGCCATCATGGGCGTGTCGACGATGCCGGGGGCGATGGTGACCACCCGGATCCCGTACTGGGCGAGGTCGCGGGCGGCGGTGATGGTCATGCCGGCGACGCCCGCCTTGGAGGCGGCGTACGCGATCTGGCCGACCTGGCCCTCGAAGGCGGCGATGGACGCCGTGTTGACGACGAGGCCGCGCTGGCCGTGCGCGTCCGGCTCCCGCCGGGCGATGGCCTCGGCGGCCAGCCGCATCACGTTGAAGGTGCCGAGCAGGTTGACGTCCAGGACCGTGCGGAACAGGTCCAGGTCGTGCGGGCCCTTGCGGCCGAGGACGCGCGCCGAGGGGGCGATCCCGGCGCAGTTGACGGCGAGCCGCAGCTCCGCGCCGTCGGCCTCGATGCGCGCGAGCGCCTCGCGGACCGGGTCCTCCTGGGTGACGTCGGCGGCCAGCAGGGTGACGCCGTCGGGCTGCGGACCGGCCGCGGCGACCGCCTTGTCCAGGTCCAGGCCGTAGACGGTGGCGCCGCGGGCGGCGAGTGCGGCGGCGGTGGCGGCGCCGAGACCCGACGCCGCGCCGGTGACGAGCGCGGCGGAACCGGCGATGTCCATGGGACTCCTAGAGAAGTGAGAGTGGCGGGGCGGCTCAGGCGGCGAGCTGGCGGCTGATGACGAGGCGCTGGATCTGGTTGGTCCCCTCGAAGATCTGCATGATCTTGGCCTCCCGCATGTAGCGCTCCACGGGGAAGTCGCGGGTGTAGCCGTACCCGCCCAGGACCTGGACCGCGTCGGTGGTCACCTTCATGGCGGTGTCGGTGGCGATCAGCTTGGCCGCGCTGGCCTGGCGGCTGAAGGGGCGGCCGAGGTCGCGGCGGCGGGCCGCGTCGAGGTAGGTGGCGCGGGCGGAGTCGACGGCGGCGGCCATGTCGGCCAGCAGGAAGCCGAGGCCCTGGTGGTCGATGATCCGACGGCCGAAGGTGGTGCGCTCGTTGGCGTACGCGACGGCGGCGCTCAGCGCGGCCTGGGCGAGGCCGGTGGCGCAGGCGGCGATGCCGAGCCGGCCGCAGTCGAGGGCGCTGAAGGCGATCTGGAGGCCCTGGCCCTCGTCGCCGACGAGCCGGTCGGCGTCGAGCAGCGCGCCGTCCCAGTGGGCGGAGGTGGTGGGCACGGCCTGGAGGCCCATCTTGCGCTCGGGCAGGCCGAAGCTCAGGCCCTCCGTCTGTCCGGGCGCGAGGAAGCAGGAGACGCCGCGGCTGCCCGGGGCGGTGCGGGCGAACAGGGCGTAGAAGCCGGCCTTGCCGCCGTGGGTGATCCAGGCCTTGTTGCCGGTGATCCGGTACGCCGAGCCGTCCGCTTCGTCGGTGACGAGCTCGGCCTTGCAGGAGAGGGACGCGGCGTCGGAGCCGGCCTGCGGCTCGGAGAGGCTGTAGCCGCCGACGGTCTCGCCGGCGAGCATCGCGGGCAGCCAGCGCTCCTTCTGCTCCGGGGTGCCGAAGGAGTGCAGCGGGTGGCAGGCGAGGGTGTGCACGCTGGTGGCGACGGCGACGGCCGCCCAGCGGGCCGCGAGCTCCTCCAGGACCTGCAGGTAGACCTCGTACGGCTGGCCTCCGCCGCCGTACTCCTCGGGGTAGGCGAGACCGAGCAGGCCGGCCTGCCCGAGCGTCGTGAACAGGCCCTCCGGATACGACTCGGCGGCCTCGTGCTCGTCCACGCGGGGGGCGAGCTCCTTGTCGGCGATCTCCCGGGTGAGGGCGATCAGGTCCGCTGCTTCGGGGGTGGGGAGCAGACGGTCGACGTCCATGGCGACTCCAGTGACGCAAGGGCGGCGGGTGAAACGGTACTGCGAGCGGTACCGCAGTACCGTTGAGCGTAGCGCAGACTCCGTCCGCAGTAACCCCCCGAACCGCCCGCCCGGCATACTGTTCGGGTGATCGAGACCCCCGGAGCCGACGCGCCGAAGCTGACGGGCCGCGGCGCGGCCCGCCGGTCCGAGCTGTTCGACGAGCTCGTGGCTCTCTTGGTGGGCGAGGGCTTCGCCCGCTTCACCCTGGACGACCTGGCGGCGCGGCTGCGCTGCTCGAAGCGGACGCTGTACGGGCTCGCGGGCAGCAAGGAGCAGCTGGTCCGGGCGGCGGTGGTGCAGTTCTTCCGGCGGGCGACGACGAGGGTGGAAGCGGTCCTGGCCGCCCAGACGGAGCCGGCCAAGCGCCTGTCCGCCTATCTGCGCGCCGTCGCGGCCGAGCTCGCGCCGGTCTCCCCGCAGTTCTTCGACGACGTGGCCGCGTTCGAGCCGGCCGCCGAGGTGTACGAACGCAATACGCGGGCGGCCGCGGGGCGGGTGCAGCAGCTGATCGAGGAGGGCGTGCGGGCGGGCGTCTTCCGCGAGGTGCACGTGGCCTTCGCTGCGGACGTGATCTCGTCGGTGATGGTCCGGATCCAGCAGCGCCAGGTGGCGGCGGCCACCGGCCTCAAGGACGCCGAGGCGTACGAGCAGCTCGCGGAACTGCTGCTGAGCGGCCTGCGGAAGGCTTGAGGGGTCGGGGGGCGCCTGAGGGGCGGTGGGTGCCTGAGGGGCACGGGGCGCCTGCGGTGGGTGCCTGACGGGCACGGGAGTGCCTGAGGAACGCGGGGCGTCTGCGGGGCTGCGGGGCGCCTGAGGGGCTACGGACGCTCCCCCGGCCGGTCCGCTATTCGGTGGCCTGCGGGAACGTCGGGGTCGCGAGCCGGACCAGCTCCACGGCCTGCTCCGGGAACCACTCCCCCGCCGCCGGGTCGACGGTCCGCCGTTCCGGGTCCTCCGGTCCCGCGGTGCCGCGCAGGCAGCGGCCGTCCGACTCCCCCGGGGTCTTGATCCACAGCCGGGCGTCGTGCAGCGGGTCCCCGGTGTCCGCGGTCGGCCGGGCCCCGGCGCCACGGCCGGGCGGATTGCACCAGTCCTGGGGATCGGCGTACGCGCCGGCCGGCGGCGTCCAGGGGCCGCGCCCGTTGCGGCTGGAGTCGGTGACGAAGTGCTTGGTGCGGGCCGCCGGGATCGCGGCGGCGTGCTCGGCCAGCCAGGCGCGGGCGGTGTCCCGGGACCACTTCTGGTTCGGGCAGGCCGCGGGGTCGCCGCCGCCCGCCGCGTACGCGAGACAGGACGCGAGGAGCCGGCCGAACCAGGTACTGGCGTCGTCCGTGTGGTAGTTGGAGACGTTGACGGCGAAGCCGGTCGCGCGGCCGGCGCCCGCCTCGATCAGGCGCGGCGTCAGGGTGTTGACGGTGTGCCAGCCGGGGTGCCCGGCATCGAGGTACACCGCGGCGCCGGCTAGGGGTTCCAAGGCGTCCACGGCGTACCGGAGTTCGGCGTAGCGGGCGGCGGTCCTGGCGCCGGCCGCGTCGTCCTGGCCGCAGTCGGAGGGCAGCAGCGCGACCGCGTCGGGCTCCAGGACCAGCAGCGCGCGATGGCCGCCGACGCCGCGGGCGACGGCGTCGATCCAGGCGCGGTACTCGGCGGTGGTGCCGGCGCCGCCGCCGGAGTAGCCGGAGCAGTCGCGGCCGGGGATGTCGTACAGGACGAGGACGGGCACCGTGCCCTGTCGGGCGGCGGCCCGGACGACGGTACGCGCCTCGGCCTCCGTCCGCGCCGGGCCCTCGTCCCCGAGCCAGACGGCGTGCGGCGTACGGATCATCGCCAGCAGCCCCGCCGCGTCCCCCCGCTCGTCCCGCGCCAGCAGCCCGCGGTACTGCGCGTGGGCCTCGGCCGAGGCCTCGGGCGTGTGGAACCGCACGGGCTCGGGCGCGCCGGGCGCCGCCACGGAGGCGAGGGCCAGGCCGAGGACGGCGGCGAGACGACGAAGCATGAACCGTCCTCACGACGGACCGGCAGGGTTCCGCAGGAACCTTCCGCCCCGCACGCGCCGATACGCCCCGATCCGGGCCGCGCCACGCCGCACCGTCACCCGGGCGCACGCCTCACGGGTCCGGGACGTCGTCCGGGTCGTCGTACAGCTCGGGTGCGAACCGTCGCAGGGCCTCCCGCAGGCGCTCGCCGTCCACCGTCCTCGGGGACTTGGCGAGAGGGCGGTACACCCACAGACCGCCACCCGTCCGGGCCGTCACGTCATGCTTGACGCGCCAGACGTGCGCCGGTTCGCGGTCCGGGCGGTACCAGGCGGCGACGGCGGACGGGTCGCCCTTCTGCGGGTTCTCCGGCTCGACGGCGATGCGTTCCAGGGTGTCCCAGCGGACGGAGTACGAGGTCTGGGTGCTGCGCGACACCTGGGACTGCGGCACGCGGGTGAAGGTGAGCCCTCGCGCGTCGACGGTGACCATGTCGGGTGTGAGGAACCAACCGGCGATCAGGCCCCCCAGGGAGCCTCCGATGAAGCCGACGAACATCATGAAGCCCGCGCCCAGGACGCCGTTCATCCACCAGCGGTCGTCCCCGATCGACACGGGCCCCAGCTCCACCACCGGCGCGCCGACCGTCACGACCCCGAGCACCAGGCCCAGTGCGGCGCACCAGCCGGCCGCGACCCTCCCGCACAGGGCGGCGTATCGCACCATCAGCTGACGTCGGGTGTACGTGAGCGTCACCGTGCCGTCCGGCCGTCGGACGGGCGGCGCCGGCCGGGGCGTCTCCCGGACCGTCGGCCCGGGCGCCCGGCGGACCTCCGTCGTCAGCTCCGACCGCGGCGGCCGCGCCGTCACGGCCTGCGCACCCGCGCCCGCACCCGCACCCGCACCGGCCCCCTCGCCCGCGCTCAACAGCTCCCGCGCCTTCTCGACGCTCGGGCGGGCCGCCGGGTCCTTCGCCAGCAGGGCGGTGATCAGCGGCTCCAGGCGTCCCGCCCGTTCCATCGGCCTCGGTTCCTCCGTCAGGACCGCGGTCGGGTTCTCCGGGCGGAAGGGCAGCACGCCCTCCACCGCCTCGTACAGCAGGACGCCCAGCGAGAACAGGTCGGCGCGGCCGTCGCTCTCCGCGCCCTGCCAGCGCTCGGGGGCCATGTACCCGGGCGAGCCGATGACGAGCGTGGTGCGGGTGAGCCGAGGGTCGGTCTGCCCGAGGGCGATGCCGAAGTCGGCGAGCAGGACGGCCCCGTGGGTGGAGAGGAGTACGTTGGCCGGCTTCACGTCGCGGTGGACGACGCCCGCCCGGTGGGCCGCGTCCAGGGCCCCGAGCAGCGCCTCGGCGATGACGGCGGCGCGCTCCGGCGCGACCGGGCCGTCGTGCCTCAACTCGTCGGCCAGTGAACGCCCGTCGACCCACTGCATGACGATCCAGGGGACCTTCCAGTGGCCGTCGTCGACCTCGACGACGTCGTACACCGTGACGATGTGCGGATGGTCGCGCAGCCGCGCCGCGTGCCGGGCCTCGCGGGCCGCGCGGGCCAGCAGCTCTGCGCGGGCCGCCTCGGGCAACGAGGTGTCCAGGCGCACCTGTTTGACCGCGACGTCCACGTCGAGCACGGGATCGCGCGCCTGCCAGACCTGGCCGAAGCCTCCGGCACCGAGCGAGCGGGTCAGGGTGTACCGTCCGCCGATCACCGTGCCGGGCCGTGCCTCTGCCACCGTCGCTCCCCCAACTCCCGTTCCGCCGCCGGCGGATCAGCGCGCCACGGAGGTCAGGATAGGGACGCTCTCCTGGCGGCGGGCGGCTTTCACCGGACCGCCACGCGACCGGCCTCGGCGGGCTGCGCGGGCGGGTCCTTGTGGATCGGGGTGTGCGCGCCGGTCAGCGCGACGCCGCTGCCGCCGCGGCGGTGGGCGACGATCTCCGCGCCGATGGACAGCGCCGTCTCCTCGGGCGTACGGCCGCCGAGGTCGAGGCCTATCGGAGAGCGCAGCCGGGCCAGCTCCCGGTCGGTGACGCCGGCCTCGCGCAGGCGCTCGTCGCGGTCCAGGTGGGTGCGGCGCGAGCCCATCGCGCCGACGTAGGCGACGGGCAGTCCGAGGGCCAGTTCGAGCAGCGGCACGTCGAACTTGGCGTCGTGGGTGAGGACGCAGAGCACGGTACGGGAGTCGAGCCGGCCCGCGTCGGCCTCCGCCTTCAGATAGCGGTGCGGCCACTCGACGACGATCTCGTCGGCGTCCGGGAAGCGGGCGCGGGTGGCGAAGACGGGGCGGGCGTCGCAGACGGTCACCCGGTAGCCGAGGAAGGCGCCGACCCGGGTCAGCGCGTCCGCGAAGTCGATCGCGCCGAAGACCAGCATCCGAGGCGCGGGCACGGAGCACTCGACCAGCAGGGTCAGCGGCTGCCCGCAGCGGCTGCCGTCCGCGCCGATCTCCACGGTGCCGGTGCGCCCGGCGTCGAGCAGCGCGCGGGCCTCGGCCGCGGCGGTGCGGTCCAGTGCGAGGTGGCCGCCGAGGCCGCCCTCGTACGAGCCGTCGGGCCGGACGAGCAGGGCCGCGCCGCGCAGTTCCTCGGGGCCGTCCGCGATCCGGACGAGCGCCGCCGCCTCGCCGGAGGCGGCGGCGGCCAGAGCGGCGGGGAAGACCCCGCCGCGGACCGGGGTGACGAGGATGTCGATGGTGCCGCCGCAGGTCAGTCCGACCGCGAAGGCGTCCTCGTCGTTGTAGCCGAACCGCTCGACGACGGTCCCGCCGTCCTCGAGCGCCTGCCGGCACAGGTCGTACACGGCGCCTTCCACACACCCGCCGGAGACCGAGCCGGTCGCGGCGCCCTCGCCGTCGACGGCGAGGGCGGCGCCGGGCTGCCGGGGCGCGCTCCCGCCGACCGCCACCACGGTGGCGACGGCGAAGTCGCGGCCCTGCCGGACCCACCGGTTCAACTCGTCGGCGATGTCCAGCATCTCGGCCTCTCCTCACGGGTGTGGTGGAGAGACGCTAACGGCGTCAGCCGACTCCGAGCCAGCTCTCGATGGGGTGGATGGCGAAGTAGACCAGGAAGATCAGGGTCAGGCCCCACATGAAGGCCCCGACCTCCCGCGCCTTGCCCTGCGCCGTCTTGATCACCGCGTAGGAGATCACACCGGCCGCGACACCCGTGGTGATGGTGTAGGTGAACGGCATCAGGACCACGGTGAGGAACACCGGGATCGCCACGGAGCGGTCGCTCCAGTCGACGTGCTTGGCGTTCTGCATCATCATCGCGCCGATGACCACCAGGGCCGCGGACGCGACCTCGGCCGGGACGATCGCGGTGAGCGGCGTGAAGAACAGGCAGAGGGCGAAGAAGCCGCCGGTGACCACCGAGGCGAGACCCGTACGGGCGCCCTCGCCGACGCCGGTCGCGGACTCGACGAAGACGGTCTGGCCGGAGGCGCCGCCGCCACCGCCGATGATGCCGCCCGCGCCGTCGATGAACAGCGCCTTGGACAGGCCCGGCATGCGGCCGCGCTCGTCGGCGAGCTTGGCCTCGGTGCCGACGCCCAGGATGGTGGCCATGGCGTCGAAGAAGCCGGCCAGCACCAGGGTGAAGACGATCATGGTGACCGTGATGTAGCCGACGTCGCCCCAGCCGCTGAACGAGACCTGCCCGATCAGCGAGAAGTCGGGTGCGGAGACCGCGCCGCCGTGCAGCTCGGGAGCTCCCGCGAACCAGGAGCCCGCACCCTTGGCCGGGATGTCGGCGACCGCGTTGACGATCACGGCGACGACGGTGCCGACGACGATGCCGATGAGGATGGCGCCGGGCACGTTACGGGCCTGCAGCGCGAAGATCAGGAGCAGGGTCACGGCGAAGAGCAGGACCGGCCAGCCCTGGAGCTCGCCGAGTGGGCCGAGGGTCACCGGGCCGCCGCCGGGGGCGGGGTTCTCGTGCACGAACCCGGCCTTCACGAAGCCGATGATCGCGATGAAGAGGCCGATGCCGATCGTGATGCCGTGCTTCAGGGCGAGCGGGATGGCGTTCATGATCATCTCGCGCAGGCCGGAGACGACCAGGAGACAGATCACGGCGCCGTACGCCACGGACATGCCCATGGCCTGGGGCCAGGTCATCAGCGGGACGACCTGGGAGGCCATCACGCCGGAGACGCTGAGCCCGGCCGCGAGGGCGAGCGGGACCTTGCCCCAGAAGCCCATCAGCAGCGTGGTCACGGCGGCGCAGATCGCGGTCGCGGTGATCAGCGCGGGCTGGCTGAGAACGTTGCCGTCCACATCCTTGCCGCCGAGGATCAGGGGGTTGAGCAGGAGGATGTACGCCATCGCCATGAAGGTGGTGATGCCGCCACGCACCTCCGTTCCGACGGTGGATCCTCTTTCGGAGATGTGAAAGTAACGGTCGAGCCAAGAGCGGCCGGAGGGGACGTTCGAGCCGGAGCCCGCGTCCTCCGCGGCGGTCTTGGGCTCCACTGACGACTGGGTCATGGGGCCTACTCCCAAGGTTCACAGGGGCACCCGCGCGCTGGCGGGATTTGGGATTGGTGATTGGCTGCACGACCCGGGGGACGGCCCGAGGCGAACGGGTGAATCTGTTTGCGGGACAACGGCGGGGTCTCCGCCGCGGGAGCCGGCGGGGAAGTCCGGGCTTGTCTCGGCGTCTGTTCACGCGCCGTTAACGCGGTGTGTGGCCTAGTACACAAGCCGGGCTCGCCCGGGTGCAGTCACCGAAACCATGAAGGAGTTGGCTGCTGTCCGCCCTCGTCTTGTAGATTCGAACGAAAGGCGGAGACGAAGCACCTCGCCGTTTCCCTCCGGAAACATGAGTACCCGATCCCCGCCGAGCACCAGACACCTTTGAGACCACTGACGAGAAGAACGGCGGCGACGAGATGCGGCTGCGCGCACTGCTGGAGACCGACGCGCTGGGCCTGCGGCTGCTCGGCGGCGAGGACGAGCTCGACCGTACGGTCCGTGGCGTGATGACGACGGACCTGAAGGACCCCAGCCGCTACCTCTCCGGCGGCGAGCTGGTACTCACCGGCCTGGCCTGGTTCCGGGAGCCGGAGGACGCGGAGCCCTTCGTCCGGATCCTTGCGGCGGCCGGGGTGGCCGGGCTCGCGGTCGGCGAGGCGGAACTCGGCGACATTCCCGACGATCTGGTGCAGGCGTGTTTGCGCCACCGCCTTCCCCTGTTCGCAGTCAACGAGTCCGTTGCGTTCGCGACGATTACGGAGCACGTTGTTCGACAGGTCTCCGGCGAGCGGGCGGGCGACCTGGCGGCCGTCGTGGACCGGCACCGGCGGCTGATGACGTCCGGTCCGGCGGGCGGCGGGCCGGAGGCCGTCCTGGATCTTCTCGGCTCCGACCTGGACCTCCGTGCCTGGGTACTCTCCCCCACCGGCCGCCGGATCGCGGGCGCCGGCGAGTCGCTCGACGCGGCCCGTGCGGCCGGTCTGGCCGGGGAGCACCTGGCCGCCACCCGTACCGGAAGGCGCGGTCCGCACCGGGTTTCCGTCGGAGGATCCACCTACTCTCTGTTCCCGATCCGAAACACCGGGCGTACGGCGGCCCCCGCCTCCCGCGACGTCCGGGAGTCGGTGCTGTCCGACTGGCTGCTGGCCGTCGAGGCCGACGCCGGCGACTGGCCCGCCGCCCGGCTCGACCTGCTGCAGGGCGTCACCCAGCTGATCGCGGTCGAACGCGACCGGCGCGACGCCGCCCGCACCGTGCGCCGCCGCCTCGCGCAGGAGGTCCTGGAACTGGTGCAGACCGGCGCGGCGCCGGCGGAGATCGCGGCCCGCCTGCGGGTCGCCGCCCCGGTCCTGCTGCCCGGCCTCGGCACCGCCCCGCACTGGCAGGTCGTCGTGGCCCGCGTGGAGTGGGACCAGGACGGCGGGACCGGCCCGGCGGTCGAGGCCGGACCGGTGGCACAGGCGCTCCTGGAGGAGATCCTGGTCGACCCGGGGACGGCCGGGGCGGACTCCGCCGACCGGATCGCCGTCGCCCACACGGGCGAGGAGGCGATCGCGCTCGTCCCGCTGCCGGCGGCGCCGCTGCCGGACAGCGAGGACGAGTCCGCGCCGGAGGTGGGCCTGCACGCGGACGCCCTGCTCACGGCCGTCCGCGAGCCGCTGTCGGCGGGCCTCGCCGACGACGGCCGGCTGACGCTGGGCGTCTCCGCCGCCGTCCACTCCGCGGAGGGGCTGCGGGGCGCCCTGGAGGAGGCCCGGCACGCCCGGCGCGTCGCCGCGGCCCGTCCGGGCCGGGTCTGCGCGGCCGGTCACCACGAGCTGGCCTCCCACGTCCTGCTGCTCCCCTTCGTCCCCGACGACGTCCGCCGCGCGTTCACGGCCCGCCTGCTGGACCCGCTGCGCGACTACGACCGCCGCCACAGGGCCGAGCTCATCCCCACCCTGGAGGCCTTCCTCGACTGCGACGGCTCCTGGACCCGCTGCGCGACCCGTCTCCACCTGCACGTGAACACGCTGCGGTACCGCGTGGGCCGGATCGAGCAGCTCACCGGCCGCGACCTCTCCCGCCTGGAGGACAAGCTGGACTTCTTCCTGGCCCTGCGGATGTCGTAGCCCGCGGCCCTTCGCGGCCTGAGCCCGGCGGGCCGCCGGGCTCAGGCCGCGAAATGGCACACCAGGAGGGCCAGTCGGCGGTCGTGAGCGTGCGCGGGAAGTCGGCCGCTGCGGCTCAGGCCCGCCAGACCGTGCAGACTCGCCCAGCACCTCGCCGTGAAGAGCCGTCGGCGCGCGCCCCCGTGCCGATCGTACGAGGACTGATGTGATACGAATCCAGGTCGCAAGGACCCGTTCGTATCAGTCTGACCATCTGAGGATCGCGACCCTGATGACCCCGCCCCCGGCTCCGAAGCGTGCTGACCTGCCCGCCCCGCTGGTCCGGGATTTCCGAAGCCTTCTGGAGCAGGCTCTGGAGGCGACGGACGCCGAGGGGCGTAAGTGGTCCGATGCCAAATGGGGTTGCTACGCGTTCTACGACTACGACGGCGAGCCGATTTACGTAGGCCAGACCAACGAGCAGCTGCGGACGCGAGTTCGCAGGCATCTGACCAATCAGCGCACCGACGCCGTGGCGATGCGCATCCTGGACGTCTTCGAAGTCGCGGAGATGGAGCTGTGGCCGCTCTGGGAATTCGAGGGCGCCAACGCCAAGGACAAGGACACCCGAAGCCGTCTCGACGCCGTCGAGTACTCGGCGTATGTCCAGGCGATCTGCGAGAGCCGGTTCCACGCGATCCTCAACGAGAAGATCCCCCCGCGTTCCGCTCTCGTCGACCTTCCCCCGTCTCGACGCTTCGAGCTGGCGAGCGCAGAGACGCGTCGGGAGCGCGGGCACCCCGACATCCGCATCGCGCGCCGGGCCGAGACGCTCTCCCGCCTGACTGCCGTGGCGCACGAGCGGGGCGTCGTGTCCCCGGGACTGCGCAGGGTGATCGTCGTCCAAGCTGTGCGCCTAGCTCATCTCGCGGCATCGCGGCTCGCGTACGCCGAGGGCCGACCTGAGCCCTCCGCCGGCGCGATCGACATCAAAGGTCTGGTGGGGACGCTCTTCCAGGAGCACTCCGAGCAGGCGGATCCCGACGACGGGGACTCCGACCTGGACTGACGGCCTGCCGCTACGAGGCGGCGCGGCGTTCCTTGACGGCCTGCTCGACGATCACCGCCGCAGCGACGGGGTCCTCGTGCTCCCAGAACCGGATCACGAGCCACCCTTCATCGGTCAGGCGTGTGGTGGTGTCCAGATCCCGCTCGCGATTGCGCCGGACCTTCGCCGTCCAGTACTCGGAGTTCCGAGCGGCCTGCGTGTGGTGCTCGGGGCAACCGTGCCAGAAGCACCCATCAAGGAAGATCGCGACCTTCTGCCTCGGGAACACGAGGTCGGCGGTGCGGCGCAGCGTCGGCACGGGGCGGGTCGCGACCCTGTACCGAAGCCCCCGCGCGTGGACGGCCCTGCGTAGAGCCAGCTCCGGTTTGGTGTCCCGGCTGCGGTTCGCCTGCATGCTGGCCCGAGTGCCGGGAGTCGAAGCCCACGATTCGCCCGAATGCGTCACACAGACGATTATGACGCCTCGGACGCCATGATCGCCGACGGTTCCCGACCCGGGGGCACATTCCTCTGATCGCCTCCCGGCACCCGATGTCAGTGGCTCCGGCTACGTTGACGATCACGTGACCGTAGCGCCGCCGGGAGGACCTGGCAGGCAGGGGCCTGCGGTCCTGGGCGTCTGGAGCAAGATCATGAACGACCGAACGACCGCACCGGTCGTCGACCCCGATCTGGGTTCGGGCAATCCGGCAGCGGTGGAGGCGGCGACGTGTTCTAGGATCCGGGACGTGACTCTCGCGCCCGCCGTAGCCTCCGTACCCCCTCCCGCAGCACCCTCGGAGCAGCCCGCCGCCCCGGCTCCCGCCGTGGCGGAGTTCTTCGCGGGCATCGGGCTGGCGCGGCTGGGCCTGGAGGCAGCGGGCCTAAAGGTCGTATGGGCGAACGACATGTCCACCGACAAGCGCGACATGTACGCCGGGCACTTCGCCGACGAGCACGACCACTACGAGCTCTGCGACATCAAGGAGATCGCCGAGGACGGGAACGCGTCGGGCCTGCCGCGCGACCTCGATCTCGCCTGGGCCTCCTTCCCCTGCACGGACCTCTCGCTGGCCGGCGGACGCAAGGGCCTCGCGGGCAAGCATTCCGGGACGTTCTGGGATTTCACCAAGATTCTGGAGAACCTCGGCAAGGACCGCCCCTCCGTGGTCGCGCTCGAGAACGTCAACGGCTTCGCGACCAGCCACGGCGGAGCCGACCTCCGGGCGGCCGTCCAGGAACTCAACAGGCTCGGGTACTCGGTGGACGTCCTGACGTTGGATGCCCGCAGCTGGGTTCCGCAGTCTCGCCCGCGTCTCTTCCTCATCGGTGCTGAAAACGCTCCCAAGGAAGAGGACCCGGAGAATCGGAACGCCCTGCTGCGACCGTCCTGGCTGGATCCTGTACTCGACGACGACCTGGGTACTCACCGCGCTGCCCTGCCCAGCCCTCCCCCGCACCGTGTTGAAGGGTGGACGACTCTCATCGAGAGGAACGATCCCGTACCCGCGGACGTCTGGTGGGACGATCAGCGGCAGAAGAAGTTCGAGGACCAGCTCTCCGAGATCCAGCTTCAGCGCATCGCCCAGCTGCAGGAGAAAGGTTCGGTCGTCTATCGGACCGCCTATCGGCGCACTCGCGGCGGGAAGCCGGCCTGGGAGATCCGGGCGGACGACATCGCCGGCTGCCTGCGCACGACCGGCGGCGGCTCCTCGAAGCAGGCCGTGGTGGAGATCGGCCCGGAGGCCGTGCGGACGCGGTGGATGACAGCGCAGGAGTACGCCTGCCTGATGGGTGCGGACGACTACACGCTTCCGACCCGCACGAACCAGGCGCTGATGGGCTTCGGCGACGCCGTCTGCGTCAACGCCGTCGCCTGGCTCTCAGAGCACTATCTGAGGCCGCTCATCGCGCAGCAGAAGAAGAGCCGCTGACCGAGGAGAGCCCGGGTCCGTACAGACCCGGGCTCAGCCGCCTGCCGCGTCTCGCGCGTCGAAGCCGCGTCGCAGGAAGTCGGGATCCGGCGTCAGGCGGCTCGGCAGCCACATGGACGCCGGCGGCGTGAGAACGGCCGATGTCTCCCACTTGAACCCGGGAGTGTCGCCAGGTACGAGGGCGCGCACCGCAGCGGCGGGCAGCTCCCGTATCTCCCGAACGTCTGCGGCCGTGATCCGGTCCGTGACGAACGCACTCGCCTCGAACACCACCTGAACGATCCGCCATGCGTCCCCGCGGCGGACGCTGGTGTCGAACTCGTTGCGGGACAGATGGAAGCTGTCGGCCGTGCGCGGTCCCGCCGCCTTCACCTCCAGGAACCGGATGGGTCCGTCGGACAGCTCCACGTCGTAGCCGTAGGCGTCCGAGATCCGGGCGACGTGCAGCGGCTTCCTACCGGCCGCTCTCAACGCCGCGACGACGATCTCCTCCGCGGCATCGCCGATCTCCTTGGCCAGGTCCGGCTCCTCGCGATCGCCGACGAGCCGGCGAGCCTCCGTCAGAACCTCGTCGAGGGCCTCGCCCAGCCAGCTCAGCGCTTCGAGGTCGGGCTGAGGGATGTACGCGCGCTCGACGCTCTCGCTCCCCACGGCCACGCGCAGCCAGGCAGGCGGCTGGGCCGCCAGCAGCGTGACCGCCGCGTGGCGCATTGCGCGGCGGGAATCGCCCGACGCGGCCAGCGCCGCCAAGGGACGCGTCAGCCCTATGCTCCCTTCCTCGCCCGTCGAGGCGAGCCCGGCTGCGAGCAACGCCTGTGCAGGAGAGTGCAGGTCCGTCGCGGCGGCGAGGTAGGAGCCGTGCTGCCGCGCTGCCGTCACCCACTCGTCGACGCCCTGCCGTGGGGAGAGCCTCGCCACGTGGGCGAGCAGGACCGCCGCATAGGCGACGCCGTGCCGAGGAAGCAGATCCATGACTGCCCTCTCACCGACGAAGCATGGCTGCCACGACCTGCATGTCGTCGTCCGCGGCAGCAGATCCCCCGACCTGTTCGTCGGGCTCTGGAAGCGACACGCGGACGAGACCGGGGTCGTTCATCAGCTTCGCCATCGCCTCGATCTTGTCCCGCAGCCGCCCATCGACGGCTTCGTCGATCGTCTCCTTGCTCATCAAGAGCGTGAATTTCGTGAGGGTGCCCTCCGCGAGACCGATGCGGTGGATGCGGTCCTGACTCTGCAGATAGTGGCCTGCGTTGAAGGTCCGGTCCAGGTAGACCGCGTGATGGCACCAGTGCTGCAGGCTGACGCCCTCACCGCATGCGGCCGGGTTGGCGAGCAGCACCTTGCACCGCGGATCGTTGCGGAAGCGGTCGAACTCGTCCTCCCTGGTCACCGCTCCCGCAGGAGCCCCGTCGGCGGCTGGCACGCCGCCGTGCACCATCGCCGGCTCGTACTCGCCGAGGAAACCGCGCAGGATCTTCAGATTGCGCACGAACGTCGACCACACCAGGACCTTCTGCCCGCGTGCGGCTTCGTTCACGACGATCTCCCGGACGCGGTCGTACTTCCAGGGCACCTCGTGCGCCTGGTACGAGTTCAGGAGCTTCATCAGGGGCTCGTCGCCCGCCACCTGCAGCGGAGGATGCGCGAACCCCGTCTCGTCGTCCCGGTCGGAACCCGCCACCAGCAGCGCCGGATTGGTCGCCGCTTCCAGCAGATACATCACGATCCGGCCCAGCCGGTCGAAGTCCCGGCGATCCTTCGTGGCCAGCGCGAACTCGCCCCGGTAGCGGCCCAGGAGAGCCTCGTAGATCGCCTTCTGAACGGACCCCATCTCCTGGGACTCCACGACGATCTCCGTCCGCGGCAGCTGGAGACGTGCCTTGGGAGTACGGACGAAGTACTTCGCGATCGCCTCTCCCGTGTCCCGGACCACGGACTCGTCGCGGCCATTGCGCTCGTTGTACGCGCTCTGCGGCAGGATCTTCCGGTCCTGCCCCGGATACAGGAACCGGATAGGAGCCACCAGATCATGCGCTCCCTGCGGAGCAGGCGTACCGGTCAGCACGTCGCGGCGGCGCGCCGCGTAGGCAAGGTCGAGCACCGCGCGTCCGTGGACACCTCCGGAACCCCGCTTGATGCGGTGCGCCTCGTCCAGGATGACCTGCGTGGGACGACGCGCCACGAAGTCGCGAATGCGGTCGTAGTCGCCGGCGGCCCGGTTGTAGTTCGTCAGCAGGATCTGCGTGCTGTGAGGGATCAGCGAGCCGGCGCCGCGATGGACCGTGAGCCGCGGCGCGGGCTCCAGACAGGCCACGACCTCCTCCTTCCACGCGGAGAAGGCAGCGAGCGGGGCGATCACCAGCATCTGCTCGACCTGGCCCCGAGCACGCGCCACGGCGTGGTTGGCCAGGGCCACCGTCGTCTTGCCGGCGCCGGGCACCGAGAAATCCGCCGCGTGCGGCAGCTGCACGATCCGCGCCAGGTTCTCCATCTGGAAGGACTTCAAGGTTCGGGTGAACCCCGCGGAGGCAAGCAGTTCCTCAAGATCCGCAGCCGAGTCGACGGCACCGGGATCGTCCAGAGCCGCCTGCCGCTGACGTTGGTCCGACAGCAGCGCCTGGACCTGCTCCTTCAGCGCCGGGCCCAGCTCCAGCTTCTCGCTGTAGCGTTTGCGGACTGTGCCGATGACGTGGAGCTCGGCGAGGAACACCTCCACCCGGACCTCTGTCCGGTCGCTCGCGCCGCCGACGATCCCCCGCGTGAGCGTCTCTTGGATGCTCGCCCACGCGCCCAGGCCCGTGTCGGCTCGTTTCTCCAGGACGACGACGGGCCGGGGATCCCCGTACAGCTCGGCGTAGATCAAGACTGCCCCTTGGCCTTCAGCAGGAGCTCCTCGATCTGCTCCACCTTGGACGTGAATGCCGCCTCGTCCCAGTCGTCGTACCGGCGGGCACGCGGCAGCGCCTCGATCATGCGGTTGAGATGCGAGATGACGTTGCCCGCCCGCTCGAGGGGCGCCGTGACTTCCTTGCGGTCCTGCGAGTCCTCCTTCGCCTCGGTCGCAGCGTTGGTGATCGATCGACGAAGGCCGCGCAGCAGCTGGCTCACCTCCATCGGCGGCGCGTCGCCGAACTGGATCGTCTCCTCCTCATCCTTGGCCGCGACGAGTTGCAGGAGACCGCCGAGCGGTTCGGAGGCGGCGGAGGGCCCTTCGTCGAGGAAGGCGTCCAGCAGGTCGTCCTCCCCTCCGGCACCAGGGCTCTTTGCCGCCTCGTCCAGCACCGCCTCCAGCCTGGAATCGCTCCTGATCTCGTCGAGAACGAGCTCAGCGGCGTCGGGACGGCGCAGATGACGCAGATTCCGGTACTCCACGCCAGCCAACGTGCCGATGAAGTAGACGTCCTTGACGCTCTGCGCCTCGGCCTCGGGCTTGTTCTTGATGTGCTTCGCGAGCTCGTCGAACGCCGACTCGTTGGGAATGAAGTCCACGTACTCGCGGGTGCCCTTCGACAAGGCCACGAGCTGGTGAACCTGCTGGATCTTGTCGTAGTAGGCGCGGACCTCGCCCTCCTTGCGGTGCACCCGCTCCGCGACCCGCTTGAAGCTCTTGTTCTCGCGCTCGTACAGCTCCTCGATCAACAGGGCCTCGTTGATCCACGAGTAGTCCTGCTTGAAGTCCTTCGCGACCTGGAGCTCCGTCTCAAGGTCGACCAGCTCTGCGGATGTCGCGTCCGCGGGAAGGACCAGGCACCGTACGTACCGGGCGTCGCGCACGTCGTCGTCGACGAACAGCGACCGCATGGCCGCAGAACGACGGTTGCCGTTGATGAGGACCCCGTCAGCAGTGACGATTGCGGGCTCCTGCTGCCCTCGCGCCTTCAGATCCTCTTTGAGGTCGGCGAAGCCATCCTGCTCGCGCAGGATGCGGTACTGGGCCTCCTGCGCCTCCTTCTCCAGCGGGCTGCGGGTGAACAGGTCGTCGCGACCGCTCTTGCCCCGCTCACGGATCTGTTCCGCCTTGGTGCGGTGATTGATGGTGGAGAAGCACACCCAGGTGACCTCGAGGTTCACCAACGGCAGCTCCTTCTCAGGACGCGGCCACGCGGGCACCGGCATGGTCCGCGGCGAGTCGCCCAGGCGGGCGGCGAGGTACACGGACCGGTTCGGATCGAGGGCAGGGACGGGGACGTGCATGGACGTCAGCTCCTGTGCGAAGTCGTGCGGCCGAGGCCGTAGCGCGAGATGATGTTGGTCTTTCGCCGGCCGCCGACCATCCGGTAGCCGATGCTCCCTACGAAGTGCGCCATCTGGTCTTCCGGAATGCCAAAGGCCTTGAGCAGGACGGCGGGGAAGCGACGCTCCTGTCCCCCGCGCCAGTTCCACTCGCTCGCCGAGGGGTCCCGGTCCGGGAACACGTAGATGCACGGAGGCGGCACCTTGCGTCCGTCGATAGTGACGGACCGGTCCGCCTTCGGGCAGACACGTCCGGGCCCGCCGCAGGGGCTGCTGTGGAAGATCACGCCGGCGAGCCGGTCCGGCCTGTCGTCCGTGAAGCGCTGGAACAGCCGGTTGACTCCCTTGGAGACGTGCTCACCCGGCTGGAAGCCCATGTTGTCGCACACCCACCACAGATAGGCCTCGCCCGCCCACTCGGGCACCGTCCATCGAGTGCTGCTGTGAGCGCCGTCCGGGCACCCCTTCTGGATGACGGCGACGTCGTGGTCCATTCCGGGAACGGCGAGGCGGTAGACGGTGTCGTCGCCGTACACCGGCTCCTCGACCCGCCCGACCAGACCGTCGGCGACAAGGCGGCCCATCACGCTTTGGACGAACTCCCGGCGCTCGGCGGTGCTGGCGCTCATGCTTCCGCGCATCCTCTGGATCGCCATCGGCAGTGCGTCGCGGAACTCCTCCTCCGTGACGCCGTTGCGAGCCAGCAGCTCCGCCTCCGCCCCGAGGCTGCGGATCAGGCCGGAGATCCTCTCCACGACCTCCGGGGGCGGAGCCCCCGCGTGACGACACGGTGCGGCGTCCTCAGCGCCCATGCTGCTGCCCCCTGGTCCACGTAAACTGTTTCGCCGAAAGCCTCTGCCCCGCAAGCGCGTTGAGTCCCACACGAAGCGCCCGGACACTCCACAGATCCCCGAAGAGCAGAGCAAGAATCGTAACAACGGGGTCCGACACCGTACGTTGCCCACTTGAGTTCACTGCCTGAACGCCTCCGAGCCGTCGATGCCGACAACGCGGGGTGCGGGCCATCGGTGTGGATCCGGGCGAACCAATATTCGGCGCAGCCCGCGGCCATTGGCCGGAGGCGGACTTCCGGATCGCGGGGCGTAGGAGCCGCCGCCGCTGACCGGCTCTTCCTGGCCCCGGCGATGTTCCTCGCGGCGACACCCGCGGCGGAGTGAGTCCCCCGCTGCGCCCTCAGCCGCTGCGACGCCGTCCCGCATGCGCCGCGTCGAGTGCGAGGGCGAGCAGGCGCTCGGCCCGTTCCGCATCCTCGTCGTGAGCGGTGGCCAGCGCGATCCCGGTGACGAGGTGGAGGAGGTCGTCGACGGCCAGGTCGGCTCGGGCGGTTCCCCGCTCCTGAGCCAGGGCGAGCAGACCGGCCGCGGCGTTCAGGATGAGCCCGTGGCAATCGACGTCCGTCGCGCCGGGTTCGTCGACCATCAGGGCGGTGCCGATGCCGTGGTGGGCGCGCGCATGGGCGAGGAACGCGCCCAGCCATCGCGCCAGCGCGTCGTCGGCGGAGGCAGCCGCGTCGGCCGATCCTGCCGTACGCAGTCTCGCCGCTTCGTCGCACAGCGCCTGGACCCGGTCCTTGAGCACCGCGGTCAGCAGGCTCTGGCGGTTCGGGAAGTGCCGGTACAGGGTTCCGGGGCCCACGCCGGCCCGGCGGGCGATCTCGTTGAGCGACGCTCCCGGACCGCCTTCGACGAACACCTCGTGCGCGGCGGCGACCAGACGCTCGCGATTCAGGCGCGCGTCCGTACGCCTCGGCGGCCGCGCGCCGTCGTCACCCTGTCCGGCCGTCATCGTCCTCCTCACGGGCTGGCGAAACGGAGAGTCTCTCCGTATCGTAGCGCCCACTAACCGGAGAACCTCTCCGGAACGCGCACCCGAGGAGTGACACCCATGACGGACGGCACATCGGCAGCGCTCGGCCAGGTGGGGATCTGGACCTTCGCGTACGACGGGCAGCCCGCCGGCCTGGTCCGCGAATCGGCCGCGGAATTGGAGGAGTTGGGCTACGGGGCACTCTGGTACGGAGAGGCCTTCGGCCGTGACACGGTGGGCCAGGCCTGGCTGCTGCTCTCGGCCACCCGCCACCTCCCCGTCGCCTCCGGCATCGCCAACATCGCCTTCCGGGAGCCGCTCGCCACCGCCGCCGCGGCGCGCACGCTGGGCGAGGCGTTCCCCGGACGCTACGTACTGGGCCTGGGCGGGCACCGCGTCGACGGCACCGTCCAGGAGGTCGACGGGTACGCCGTACCGACCCGCACCAGGGCGCTGTCCACGATGCGTTCGTATCTGGACGCGATGGACGCGGCTCCCGCCCACGGCCCGCGGCCGGACCCCGCCCCCCGCCGGCTGCTGGCCGCGCTGGGCCCGCAGATGCTGAAGCTGGCCGCCGGGCGCACCTGGGGCGCGCACACGTACTTCGTGCCCGTCGAGCACACCGCGCGGGCCCGTGCACTCATGGGACCGGACGCGTTTCTCGGCGTCGAGCAGGCCGTCGTCCTCGACCACGACCCGGCCCGGGCTCGGGACGTGGCCACGGCGCACGTCGCGGGGTACCTGTCGATGGCGCCCCACCAGGAGGCGAACGTACGCCGACTCGGATTCGGGGACGAGGACCTCGTCGGCGGCCCGAGCCGCAGACTCGTGGAGGCGATCGTCGCGTACGGCGACGTCGACGCGATCCGCCGCCGCGTGCAGCAGCACCTCCAGGCCGGCGCCGATCACGTCTGCCTTCAGGTCCTGACCGCCTCCCCGACCGCACTGCCGCGAGCCGAGTGGCGCGAACTCGCCCCCGCCCTCCTCGACCGTCACACCGCACCGAGATGAATTTTGAAACGATCGATCCATAACCTGGTAACGTCGGCCGAGTTCTGCAGCATTCGCTACAGAACTTGAGCGCCACCGGCACACCCGGAAACCATGAAGGAACCACCATGCCCACCCCCACCGCCGTCGCCGGCGCCCCCGACTGGTACGCCCCGACGCGCATCTCGCTCGGCATACGCGTCGGGGATCTGGTCTTCACCTCGGGCCAGGCGCCCGTCGACGACAGCGGCAGCACCGTCGCGCCCGGGGACTTCGCGGCGCAGGCCCGCCAGGCCATGGCCCATGTGGCCGACGTCCTCACCCGCGCGGGTTCCGGCCCCGAACGCCTGGTCAAGGTCACCGTCTTCGTCACCGACATCGCTCACCAGGACCTCTTCGCAGCGGTGCGCGACGAGTGGTACCCGACCCCGTTCCCGGCCGAGTCCTTCGTCCAGGTCGCCGCGCTGGCGGACCCCCGGTGGCTGGTCGAGATCGAGGCGATCGGCGCCGTCGGCTGAAGCCTTAGGGTGGACATATGGCCAGGCCACGACAGTTCGACGAGGACCGCGTCATCGACGCGGCCATGGACACGTTCTGGCGCAAGGGGTACGAGGCGACCTCCACCCGGGACCTGTGCGAGAGCACCGGCCTGGGGCCGTCCAGCCTCTACAACACCTTCGGAGGCAAGCGGCAGTTGTATCTGCGCGCGCTGGACCGGTACTACGAGACGGCCCCCGCCGACCAGCTGGAGCTCCTGGCCGGGCCGGGCACCGCGGTGGAACGCATGCGGGCCCTGATGACGCATGCCGTCGACGCCGACGTGACCACCGGGAGCGCCGCACCGCCGGGCTGCTTCGCGGTCAACGCGGCGATCGAGACCGCGACGCTGGACCCCGACGTCCGCCACGTGGTGCGGCGCACCTTCGACCGCGTCGAAGACGCCCTCCGGACGGTCGTCACGGCAGGCCAGGCCGCCGGCGAGATCCGCACGGACCGCGACCCCACCACCCTCGCCCGCCAAGTGCAGAGCGCCTACTACGGGTTGCGGGTGCTCAGCCGGGTCCACAGCGACCGGGACGCGCTCCTCGCCACCGCAGACGGCACTCTGGAGTCGCTCCGCCCCGGCCCGGTCTCGTGATCAACACGCACGACTGACAGACCGCCACGTCCCACCCCTCCCACCCGTCACGAGAACCGGCGTTTCGGTCAGTCGCGGTCACCCCGGAGGCCCCGCGGCAGCGCGGTTCGGCGTGCGGGGGCCCGGAATCCGGGGGGTGTACGTCGTCCGGAATCGAGCGCGTTCGATTCGTGCGCGGCCTCGTTGAGCCGGTCACCGCCGCACCGTCCAGGGGCGGCGACGACCCGGAGGAGGCACGCAGGTGACCACGCACGACACCGCGACAGACAGGACCGAGACGCCTCCCCCTCCCCCGCCCGCCACGATCGGGTACGAGGGGAAGTTCGGCAAGAACCCGCTGGCGGAGGCCAGTTTCCGGAAGCTGTGCGGGCGGCTGCCGTCCGTGCTGGGGCGCACCGCGCGCATGGCCTGGGCCGTCGACCGGCCGGCCTCCGTGCTGCTGCTGGTGAGCCAGCTCGTCACCGGCGTCGCGGCCGCCGTCGTCCTCGGCGCCACCGCCCGCGCCATGACGCATCTCCTCGGCGACGGCGCCGTGCCCGAACGCCTGCGCGCGGCTCTGCCGGCCCTCGCGGTCGTCGCCGCCGCGGCGGCGGCCGGACGGATCAGCGGCGCCTTCGCCTCGTACGCCGACGGGCGCATCACCCCGCGCCTGACGACCGAGGCCGACGTCGCGCTCGTCTCCGCCGTCTGCCGCGTGGAGGCGTCCGCGTACGGGGAGGACGGCTTCGCCGACCGGCAGGAGGCGGCCGAGGTCGGCGTCAGCCGCACCACGATGATGGTGAAGGACGCCCAGCGGTTCATGGCGGCGCTCATCCGCATGATCGCCGCGGCCGGCGTCATCACCGCGCTGCACTGGCTGATGCTCCCGCTCCTGCTGCTCGCCGTCCTGCCCGCCGGCGCGGGCGCGGTGCTGTCCGCCCGGGTCGACTACGAGACCCACTACGCCAACGTCGGCGACCGCAACGTCCGCGGCATGATGCGCTGGTGGGCGACGTACCCGCGGCACGCCGACGAGGTCCGCGCCAACGGGATGACCGGCTACCTCGTGTACTGGTACCGCGCCCTGTCCGAGCGCATCGACCGGCGCACCCTCACCGCGGCGCCCCGCATGCTCCGCATCGTCCTGGCGACCTCCGCGCTCGGCGGGCTGTTCCTCCTGCTCACCTGGGCCGCCCTCGCGTGGCTCGCGAGCGGCGGGCACATCGCCCTGCCCGTCGCCGCCACCGCGGTCGTCGCCGTGCAGACGACGCTGGCCGCGCTGTCCCAGCTCGTCCAGAACGGCGCCGCGCTGTTCCACACCTCGCTGTACCTCGCCGACATGCGTGCGTTCCTCGACCTGGCGGGCGAACGGGCCCCGCGGCGCGGCGAGTCGACGATCCCGGACCGGGTCGACGAGATCCGGCTCGACGAACTCGTGTACCGGTACCCCGGCAAGGAGGCGCCCGCGGTCGACGGGGTCTCGCTCACGCTGCGGCGCGGCGAGATCCTGGCCGTCGTGGGCGAGAACGGCTCCGGCAAGTCCACGCTGACCAAACTGATCACCGGCATCCTGCTGCCCGACAAGGGGCGCGTCCTGTGGGACGGCACCGACCTCGCCGACGCCCGGCCGGACTCCGTCTGGTCCCGTACGGCCCTCGTGCCGCAGAACTTCGCCTGCTGGCCGCTGCGCGCGCGGGAGAACATCACGCTCGGCCAGCCGAGGACCTACGACGACGCGCCCGTGTGGGAGGCCGTCGACGCGGTCGGGATGCGCGATGCGGTCGAGAAGCTGCCGCGCGGGCTCGACACCCTGCTCGCCCGCGAACTCTTCGGGGGCGCCGAGCTGTCGGGCGGTCAGTGGCAGCGCCTGGTCTGTGGCCGGGCCCTGTACCGTCGCACGCCGCTGCTGATCCTCGACGAACCGACGTCGCAGATGGACCCGCGCGGTGAGCACCAGATCTTCCTGGAGATCAAACGCATCGCCGCGGAGCGCATGACCATCGTCGTCACCCACCAGCTCGAGAACACCCGGCTCGCCGACCGCATCGTCGTCCTGCAGAACGGCCGCATCACCGAACACGGCCACTACGACGAGCTCGCCCACGCCGGCGGTCTCTTCGCGGAACTGCTCGCGCTGGCCAAGGACCGGTGAGTCCCGTGTCCTCGGAAGACCGCACCCGCCGGTAATTCATGTTCGATTACCGGTAAACGACCGGGGATTGTGAATTCATTCACCTAACCCCTTGGCCGGGCCGCCCGTTCATGCTGAGATTCGATCTGACTCAACAGCTCAATGGCGCGCTCGGGGAGGGCAATGTGGCGGACACCGCCATGTCTGGTTCCGGTTCCGAATCAAGGGATGGCGACGATCCGTCCCTCGCCCATGGCAAGGAGACCGCCGTACAGACCGCCATATGGCGGTTGCGCTCCCGGGGCTGCTGGACCGACGCGGCCGCCCTGCTCCTCCCGCACACCGACGATCCGGCCGCGGCGCTCCAGCGCGCCGCGCTGCTGATCGAGCGGTGCCTCTACACGGAGCAGGGCTGGGCGGAGGCCGAGGAGGCGCTGCGGGCGGCCGAGGCGGTGGCGCAGGACGACGAGGAGCGCGGGGCGGCCGCCTGCGAACGGGGCTATCTCGCCTACGCCTCCACGCTGTTGGGCGTCCGGGACCGCGCCGACGAGGCGCGGGCCGCGCTCGGCCGGGCGGCCGCGCTGATCGGGCCCTCGGCGCAGGGGCGGCCCCTGCTGGACTTCCGGCGCGGGCTGATCGCGCAGAACCTCGGCGACTCGCCGCAGGCGGCGCGCGCCGCGTACCGCCGGGCGCACGCGGGCGCGACGGCGCAGAACGACACGCTGCTGCTCTCCTCCACCTGGCGGCACCTCGCCGGACTCGCCCTGCACGAGGGCGAGTTGGCGGAGGCACGGCACGGCTTCGCGGAGTCCCTGCGGATCCGTGAGGAGCTCGGATATCTCGTCGGCACCGCCCCGGCGCTCGCCTCGCTCGCCGCCACCGAGACCGAGCCGGAGGCCGGGCGGCTGCGGGCCGAGGCGCGCCGGCTGTTCCATCTGCTCGGCGGGGTGCCGACGTGGCTGGCCGCGCATTTGACCGCCCGGCCGGCGGTCTGAGGCCCGGCGGGAGGGGGAGCAGGCGTGACCGAGAGCCGCGGCGAAAACGAGGAGGTGCCGGAACCCGGCGCTCCCTGGAGCGAGATCATTCCGGGACTGTGGATGGGCGGGCACTTCTGGGACGACGGTTCCGGAATTCCCCGGCCGGCCGTCGCGAAGAGTGAATTCTCGCTGGTCGTGAGTCTGTTCACTCGTTCGGGTCATGGTCCGGACGACGGAGTGGATCATCTCGTCCATGAAATCCCCGACAATCCGCTGACGTTCGAACAGCTGGGTGCGGTACGGGAGGCGGCCGCGGCGACGGCGGCCGCGGTACGGGACGGCCGGCCCACGCTCGTCCGCTGCTTCGCCGGCTACAACCGCTCCGGCCTCGTCACCGCGCAGGCGCTCGTGGAGCTGGGGCTGGACGCGGAGGAGGCCGTCGCCCTGATCCGGCGGCGGCGCTCGTCGTGGGCGCTGCACAACGAGGTGTTCGTGCAGTACCTGGAGACCGGGCTGGACGTCGCGCAGTTGCTGACGGGGCTCGATTCACCGGCGCCGTGAACGGCCGCCGCCGTGAGCAGCCGGCGCTGTGAAGCGGCCGCCGCCCCGGCGGTCAGGCGCTCGCCGGCAGGCCGAGCAGGATCAGGGACTCGTCCGTGCCCACCACGGCCGTGCCGTCCGGCGTGAGCGCCACGGCGCGGACCGGCGGCCCCGGGCGGAACGGGACCGGGGCGGAGCCGCCGGGACGGTGCAGTTCGACGAGGCCGTCCGCCCAGGCGACCAGCAGCAGCGGGCCGTCCGGCCCGGGGGCGGCGGCCAGCGCGACGACCGCGCAGGCGCGTTCCGCGACGGGCGCCGGGCGTGGGGTGCAGCCGGGACGCCAGGTGCGGACCGCGCCGTCCGCGCCCCCGCTGCACGCCAGCGGGGACGGGCCGGCGACGTACGCCAGGGCCGTGACCCGTCCGGCGTGCAGGGCGGCCTGGTGGACCCCGTCGATGCCGAAGGCATGCACGGACCCCATCCGGTCGCCCACCAGGACGGCTCCGTCGGCGGTGGTGAGCGCGGTGCCCGGGTGCACGTCGAGCGTCTCGGCCACGGCTCGCGTGAGCCGGCTCCCGGGCCCCCGCTCGGTACGCAGCCGCCCCCGCTCGTCCAGCAGGAGCAGGGTGCCGTCGTCGAGGACGGCGAGGGACCGGGGCCGGCGTACGGAGGTGGCGAACGCTTCGGCGGCGGCGACGTAGGCGGCGTCCAGGGTGTGGACGGTTCCTAGGTCGTCCGCCAGGAGCAGGTGCCCCGTACCGTCCACGGCCAGGGTTGCGGCCGGACCCGGCCAGGCAGGGGCGTGGTCTCCTCGGACCCTGGTCGCGACCAGCCGCCAGGGCTCGTCGCCGGCCAGGTCCGCGAGGTCGGCCCGGAGCACCGGATCGGCGTCCTCGCCGAGCGCGGCGAGCAGCGCGAGGGCCCGTACGCCGGCGGGCACGTCGCGTACGACCGCCTGACCGGCGCGCAGCCAGGCCCGCCCCAGCCCTCCGTGCTCGGCCCCCTCCCGGTCGTACGCCACGGTGACGCGCCGCGGGTCCGCCGCGCAGACGGCCCCGGCGGCGCCGAGATCCAGTCCGTCGCCGGCGGGCTCCGGCCGCCGCGCGGCAGGGAGGGTGGGGCCGGGACCGGCCTGTACGGCCGCGGGCGGGGGTCCGGCGTCCACCGCCGTGGGCGCGTGTCCGGCTTCCACCGCCGCGGGCGCGCGTCCGGCTTCCACCGCCGTGGGCGGGGGTCCGGCGGCGTCCACCGCCGCCGGCGCGACCGGCCGGACCACCGCCGGGGCGTCGTCCATCAGGCTCGTCAGGTCGTCGTCGTCCGGCCAGTGGGACCGTTCCAGTTCGTCCAGGAGGATCGCGGGGCCCTGGGAGAGCCGGGGGGTCAGCGGGTCGGGCGACTCGACCAGGAGGCGGAGGCAGCCGAGGTCGGCCAGGGAGAGGATCAGCTCCGCGAGGCCCTTCGGGTCGTCCGCCTCCGCGAGGCCGGGAAGGGCCAGGGTGCGGCGGCGGCCGTCGGCGAGGAGGGCCGTCAGGAGCTCCGCCGGGGTGCGCGCGGCGACGCCCAGCGTGTTGGCGAGGGTCCAGACCGCGCCGGGCACGCCGTGGCCCGCCAGCGACAGGACCGTCACGCCGGGCAGCCGCACCGGCGGCAGCTCGGGGACCAGGCAGAGCCGGGGCGCGCGCGGGTCGGCGAGCCAGGCGCGCAGAAGAGCCTCGGGCACGTGTGCGTCAGCCTTCCGATCCGGTGAAGTGCTCCCGTACGAGGGACCGCACGACGGGCAGGTCCTGTGCGATCAGCGCGTCGAGCAGCGCGCTGTGCTCCGCCGCGTCCGCCACGAGGTCCGCGTGGCGGGCCACCGGCGCGCTGGTCAGCGGCCACTGGGAGCGCCGGTGCAGGTCGTCCGCGACGGCGACCAGCT
Organism: Streptomyces sp. NPDC048604; assembly: GCF_043199435.1. Classification (NCBI taxonomy): domain Bacteria; kingdom Bacillati; phylum Actinomycetota; class Actinomycetes; order Kitasatosporales; family Streptomycetaceae; genus Streptomyces; species Streptomyces sp. NPDC048604. The sequence continues at coordinate 238,028 of NZ_JBICVX010000014.1, read as the reverse complement.
GGGCGTTGCCGGCCAGCGCCAGTACCGCCCGGTGGAAGGCGCGGTCGGTCTCCGCGTAGTGCGCCCGGTCGCCGCGCGCCGCGGCGGCCCCCGTCGCCTCGGCCAGCGGCCGCAGCTCGCGCCAGCGCTCCGCGGGGACCGTGCGGGCCAGGTCCAGCATGACCGGGACCTCGATCAGCGCCCGTACCGCCGCCAGCTCGGCGAGCTCCCGGGGCGTGCGGACCGTCACCCGGAAGCCGCGGTTCGGGACGACCTCGACGGCGCCTTCCAGGGCCAGCTGCTGCATGGCCTCGCGCACGGGGGTCGCCGAGACGCCGAAGCGGTCGCCGAGCGCCGGAGCGGAGTACACCTCGCCGGGGACCAGCTCGCCGCCGACGAGCGCGGTGCGCAGCGCGTCGAGGATCTGCCCGCGCACCGAGTGCCGGCGCACGACCCGTGCGGCAGGGGCGGGCGGCTCGCTGTGGGTGTGCTCCCCGCGCGCCTGCTCGTGCGCGGGTATGCGCGCCTGCTCGGGCACGCGCGGGGCCGTGGCCTCGTACGCGGGCGTCCCGAAGTCGTCGTAGGCGTCGTAGGCGACACCGCCGGAGGCGGCGTACGGCTGCTCCGCCGCGCGCTCGCGCGCTCTGCCCTGCTCCACCCGGGTCCTCCCGCGGCCTCGTGCCGAGCCCGGCTCGCGATACCGGGTTCCCCTGTGCACCATAGGCGGACAGACCGGGAGTTCAAACATCGAACGCGTCGGGTAAGGTAAGGCTAACCTGCTAACGATCGCGATTCGGTGGTCCCTGAATGGCCGTCCCCGCTCTGCTCCCCGCCGTGCCCGCAGTCCCCTCCTCCCCGGTCGCGGCCGCGTACGCCCGGCTCACCGAGGTCTTCCCCGGGCTGCGGATACAGGAGCTCGGGCCCGGCGAGACCGCCCCGCGCGGCGGCGGCTGGGTCGGCGCGGACGAGCTCGCGGCCGGCGGTCCCGCCCTCGACGCGTTCCTCGCCTGGGACGACGCGCAGGTGCTGCGCGACTACGGCACCCGGGCCCGGCCCGACGTGGTCGCCAGTTTCGGACTGCACCGGTACGCCTGGCCCGCCTGTCTCCTGGTGACGATCCCCTGGTTCCTGCACCGCCGCGTGCCCCGCGTCCCCGTCGCGGACGTGGCCTACGAGCGGGCGCACGGCCGGATGACCGTACGGATCACCGACTTCGCCTGTCTGCCCGGCGACCCGGCCGCCGCGCTGCCCGGCGCACGCGTCGTACCGGACGAGGAGGCCCTGCGCGCCGAGGTCCGCGAATCCCTCGCCGAGCACTTCGAACCCGTCCTGAACGGCTTCGGGCCCCGGATGCGGCGCGGGCGGCGGGCCCTGTGGGGCATGGCGACGGACGAGATCGTCGAGGGGCTCTGGTACCTCGGCGCGCTGCTCGGCGAGGAGCCGCGGGCGATGGCGGAGCTGGAGCTGCTGCTGCCGGGCACGGCGAAGCCGTACGTCGGGGCCGCGGGCTTCCGCGAGCTGGCCGGGCCGGACGGGGCGGCGCTGCCGACCCGGGACCGGGCGAGCTGCTGCCTCTTCTACACGCTGCGCCCCGAGGACACCTGCGTGACCTGCCCGCGCACCTGCGACGCGGAGCGGCTGCGGCGGCTCACCGCCGCCGCCTGACCCCCGGACGGGGTCACCACGGGGTCACGCCTTCCCGCGGTATTTCATGCCACCCCTCCGGGTGGCATGAATCGAACGCAACTCGCGCCATCGGTACGGCAGTTCGAGCAGATCGCACCTATTCGTATGCCTCGCGGCCTCATTGGCGTGCTCTTGGTCCGAAACCCCCTGTGGAGCCTCGGCCTTCGGTCAATATGGGCCGCCGAAACGCCTTACGCGATGCAAGGGACACCGCATGAGACTGACCGACATATCGCTGGACTGGCTGCTTCCGGGTGGCGTGATGCTCGTCGGAGTCCTGACGGCGGTGGCGGTGCTCGCGCGCGGTAAGCGCGCCGGTGACCAGTCCTCGGCCGACGACTCCTGGGAACGCAGCGAGGAGCGCCGCCGTCGCAAGGAGGCGGTCTACGGCACCGCGTCCTACGTGCTCCTGTTCTGCTGCGCGGCCGTCGCCGCCGCGCTCTCGTTCCACGGCCTGGTCGGCTTCGGCCGGCAGAACCTGAACCTCACCGGCGGCTGGGAGTACCTCGTCCCCTTCGGCCTCGACGGCGCGGCGATGTTCTGCTCGGTGCTCGCCGTCCGCGAGGCGAGCCACGGCGACGCGGCCCTCGGCTCCCGGCTCCTCGTCTGGACCTTCGCCGGCGCGGCCGCCTGGTTCAACTGGGTGCACGCCCCGCGCGGCCTGGGCCACGACGGCGCCCCGCAGTTCTTCGCCGGCATGTCGCTGTCGGCGGCGGTCCTGTTCGACCGCGCGCTCAAGCAGACCCGCCGGGCGGCACTGCGCGAGCAGGGCCTGGTGCCCCGCCCGCTGCCGCAGATCCGCATCGTCCGCTGGCTGCGGGCCCCCAGGGAGACCTTCGCGGCCTGGTCGCTGATGCTCCTGGAGGGCGTCCGCACGCTGGACGAGGCGGTCGACGAGGTCCGCGAGGACCGGCGCGAGAAGCAGCACAACCGGATGCGCCGGCGCGAGCAGCAGAAGCTGGACCGGGCCCGGCTGCGGGCCATCAGCGGACAGCACCGGGCGTTCGGCCTCGGCCGCGGCGGCCGTCAGGTCGAGATGCCGCCGCTGCCCGCCGGCACGGCCTCCGCGGCGACGGGGTCGGTCCCGTCGGTCGCGGAGCCCGCCATAGCCGACCCCGGACAGCTGCCGCTTCGACCCCGGCCCTCCCTGCAGGCCGTGAGGGGCGCTGACGTCCGGGGCGCCGAGTCCCGGACGGTGGACCTCACCGCGGAGGACGACACCCAGACGCTGCCCCGTCTCGATTCGCTCGAGCGCAAACTCGCCGATCTGGAGCAGCAGTTCGGGTGAGCTCCCGGTGTCGGAACCGTCGGCGCGGCGCGGTCACGCGGCCGCGCCGGCGAGTTCGAACCAGACGACCTTCCCGGGCTCCGAGGCCCTGATGCCCCAGGCGTCGGCGAGGGCCTCGACCAGGACAAGACCCCGGCCGTGCGTGGCCTGATGGGCGACGGGTACGTCCCCGGGCGTCGCGCGGTCCGGGTCCCCGGGCGTCCCACGGTCCCGGTCCCCCGGCGTCGGACGGTGCGTACCGCGGTCGGCGTGCGGCACGTACGGCTCCGGCAGTTCGGGGACGAAGTCCCGCACCTCCACCCGCAGGGTGTCCCGGGTGTCGGGGACGACGGTGGCGGTGACCACCGCTCCCCGGTCGGTATGGACCAGCGCGTTGGTGACCAGTTCACTGGTGAGCAGCAACGCGACGTCGCTCGCGCCGGGTTCGCCCCAGTGCCGGAGCATCCTCCGCAGCGCGTGTCTCACCTCAGGTATCGCCGCGAGTTCGGCGCATCCCACCTTTCTCCGCAGTTGAGTCGGGCGTCCTGCCTCCCCGTTCATAACCCCCACCCACACGTCGGAACGACCCTTTCTCTCGAACACGCTCACGGGGATGCATGCCCCGACAGAACGCCCGCATTCCTGACCGATCGCCGACGAGCGGATGCATCGGGGTAAGTCGCTCCCCCGCGGCGCACGCCGGGAGTTCAGGGACGGGGCACATGGCGCAGATTCGAGCGGGCCATCTGGAGCATCCGGCCGACCCCACCGTCCAGCACGATCTTGCTCGCGGAGAGCGCGAACCCGGACACCATCTCGGCGCTGATCTTCGGCGGGATGGACAGCGCGTTCGGGTCGGTGACCACGTCCACCAGGGCCGGGCCGCGGTGCCGGAAGGCGTCCTTGAGCGCGCCCGCGAGATGCTTGGGCTTCTCGACCCGTACGCCGTGGGCCCCGCAGGCGCGGGCGACGGCGGCGAAGTCCGGGTTGCGGTTGGTCGTCCCGTAGGAGGGCAGCCCGGCGACCAGCATCTCCAGCTCGACCATGGAGAGGGAGGAGTTGTTGAACAGGACGACCTTCACCGGTAGGTCGTACTGGACGAGGGTGAGGAAGTCGCCCATCAGCATGGAGAATCCGCCGTCTCCGGACATCGACACGACCTGCCGCCGCCGGTCGGTGAACTGCGCCCCGATCGCCTGCGGCAGCGCGTTGGCCATGGAGCCATGGGTGAACGAACCGATGATGCGGCGCCGGCCGTTGGGCGAGAGATAGCGCGCCGCCCAGACATTGCACATGCCGGTGTCGACGGTGAACACGGCGTCGTCGTCGGCGAGTTCGTCGAGGACGGAGGCGACGTACTCCGGGTGGATCGGGACGTGCTTCTCGACCTTGCGGGTGTACGCCTTGACGACGTTCTCCAGCGCGTCGGCGTGCTTCTTCAGCATCCGGTCCAGGAAGCGGCGGTCGGTCTTGGCCCGCACGCGCGGGATCAGACAGCGCAGCGTCTCGCGGACGTCGCCCCAGACGGCCAGGTCCAGCGTGGAGCGCCGGCCGAGGTGCTCGGGCCGCACGTCCACCTGGACGATCTTCACGTCGTCGGGCAGGAACGCGTTGTACGGGAAGTCGGTGCCGAGCAGGATCAGCAGCTCGCACTCGTGGGTGGCCTCGTAGGCGGCGCCGTAGCCGAGGAGTCCGCTCATCCCGACGTCGAAGGGGTTGTCGTACTGGATCCACTCCTTGCCGCGCAGGGCGTGGCCGACCGGCGCCTTGACTCGCTCCGCGAACTGCATGACCTCGGCGTGCGCGCCGGCGGTGCCGCTGCCGCAGAACAGGGTCACCCGGTCGGCCGCGTCGATCAGCCGGACGAGTTCGTCGATCTCGGCGTCCCCGGGGCGGACCGTCGGGCGGGTGGTGACCAGCGCGGTCTCGACGGACCTCTCGGGGGCCTGCTGGGAGGCGATGTCGCCGGGCAGGGCGACCACCCCCACACCGCCCCGGCCGACGGCGTGCTGGATGGCCGTGTGCAGCACGCGGGGCATCTGGCGGGGGTTGGAGATCAGCTCGCTGTAGTGGCTGCACTCGCGGAACAGCTGGTCGGGATGGGTCTCCTGGAAGTACGAGAGGCCGATCTCGCCGGACGGGATGTGCGAGGCCAGCGCGAGCACCGGGGCCATGGAGCGGTGGGCGTCGTAGAGGCCGTTGATCAGGTGCAGATTGCCGGGGCCGCAGGAGCCGGCGCAGGCGGCGAGCCTTCCGGTGAGCTGCGCCTCGGCGCCGGCCGCGAACGCGGCGGTCTCCTCGTGCCGGACCTGGATCCAGTCGATGCCGGGGCGGCGGCGGATCGCGTCGACGACCGGGTTGAGGCTGTCGCCGACGACCCCGTAGAGGCGCTGGACCCCGGCGCGTACGAGGATGTCGACGAACTGTTCTGCGACGTTCTGTCTGGCCATGGGTCCATCAACCCACGGGTGGCCGGATCGCGCCTGTGCGGTTACGCCTCCCAGACGGCGACGCCCGTGCGGTCGTCGGCGTAGCCCTTCACCCGCAGCTGGGTGTCGGCCAGGAAGGCCGCCAGGCCCGGCGGTTCCCGGTCGGCCCAGCGGGACGCCAGCTCGGCGGCGAGGGCGGGCTCGCCGCGCAGCGGCTCCGCGAAGCCGTAGGACGCCAGCAGGAGGATGTCGCCGGGCCGGGCGACCGACGCGCGGAACCGAAACGGTTCGGCGGGCGGCGGCAGGGGGTCCTCGACGAACGGGCCGGGCGGGGTGACGATGCCGAGGTCGACGGTGAGCCCCTCGGTGGCGGGCTCCTCCTGTGCGGCGGCGCTCGGCGACCCGAAGCCGACGACCGGCGCGCCGGTCAGTGCGGCGGGCTCCGGGACCAGGGGCTCTATGTCGTGCCACGCGCCGTCGCGGAGCCGGAACAGGCCGCCGCGGCCGATGCCGAAGAACACGCGGGTACGGCAATCGGGGTCGGCGGAGATCAGCAGACAGCGCAGGGTCGCGGTGTACTCCTCCGGGTCCAGGCCCTGTTCGGCGGCGCGGCTGCGCAGCCGGCCGTAGGTGCGGTCGGTGAGCCGGTGCAGTCCGGACTTGAGGTCGCCGCGCCGGCCGGCCCGGATGTCGTCGGAGAGCCGGGCGTGGCTGCGGCCGACCGCCTCGCCGATCCACCGGCACGCGTCGGCGGCGGCGAGGTGCGCGGACTCGGCGCCGCGGACGCCGCCGGCGACGGCGACGAGCACGAGCGCGGCCTCGTCGTGTCCGAACCGCGCGGTGAGCAGCGCGTCGCGGCGCGGCTCGCCGCGGTACCGGGCGGAGTCGCCCCGGACGGACGCGGCGCGCAGGGTGCAAGCTCCGTAGCGCGCCCCGTCGAGCACGGTGTCCGCGACCAGTTCCGCCAGGTCGCCGGGGCGTGCGGCGGGCAGGGCGGTGGGCTCGGACTCGTACGTGGGCGGCCGGTCCCCGACGTGACCGGTACGGGGGCGGGGGACGGCGGCGGGTACGGGCTCGGCGGCGGGTACGGGCTCGGGCTCGACGGCCTCGGCGGCGGGGGCGGGCGGTGCGGGCGGCTCCGCCGACCGCGAGGGAAACGTGCGGGGCGCCCGCGCCCCGGCGAGCGGCGCCTCCCACGGGGCGCGGGCGGTCTCCCGGGCCGGCGCGTCAGCCGGTGCCTGCTCCCGCGCGTACGCGGCGGGTTCCGGCGGCTGCCCCTCCCCCGTCGCCCCCGTCGCCCCGGTCGCCGACGCGAAGCGGTCGTCCAGTGTGTCGCCGGACGTCGTCGGGGCCGTGTCCGGGGTGGTCGCGTCGTAGAGCTGGTCCCACCAGTTGTCCCCCTGCTGAGTCATGCCCTTATTGTCCACCGCGAGGGGCATGCGAAAACGGGACATCAGGAAAAAGTGGTCCGCCGGGCGGCCCCACCCCCCACGGGAAGGTCGCCCGGCGGACCGGCGTGGTCAGCGCACGTCGTAAGCGCGGACCACGGTCTGGGTGACGGAGTTGCCGTTGGCGTCCGTCAGTTCGGACTTCAGGGTGACCGGCTTGCCGGATGCGTCCGCATGGTTCACGGTCGCGATCCACTCACCGCCCTGCTGGGTGACCTGCGCCGACGTCCAGGTGGTGCCCCCGTCGTAGGAGTACGAGAGCTTCGCGGAAGTGAGCGCGGCAGGCGTGTAGCCCGCGTGACCCGTCGCGGTCAGGCCGATCTTCTGGCCGTCGGTCGCGGCGAGGGTCTTGAGTCCGTCCTCCGGAAGGTCGTACCGGGGGAAGAGAATCGGGATGCCTTGAGAGTAGACCTTCTCGTCGAGCTTGGAGGTGAATTTCCAGACGGAGTTGACGGAATTCGAACGGTTCCAGACCTTGCTGCCGATCTTCGTGACGTTCTGTTCGAGGGTGTACGTCGCGTTCTCGGACGGGACCTCGAACACCCCGAACGGCCATGCGGTCTGACCGATCAGCTCGCCGTCCTTGTGGAGCCGGAGGTTGCCGATGTCCCCGAAGGAACCCGCCTCGGCATGGTGCGCCCCATCGCCCCAGATGGCCGCGGCGAAGCCGATGAGGTCGCCCTGCCGCTCGGCGGAGAGGACCGGCCGGCCGGACGCGTCGCGCGGGGCCCTGGGGACGACCACGCCGTCGTACCAGTTCTCGGTGCGCCGCTCGCCGGCCTTGTAGACGTGCGGCGTGCCGATCATGAACTCGCCGAACGGGAAGCTGGAGCAGAGCATCTTGGACCAGACGGTGTCGCCCGTCGTGTAGTACTCGGTGCGGGAACCCGGCGCGGGGGCCGTCTCCAGGCCGGCGAAGCCGATCGCCGCGCCGCTCGGGCGGCGCGCCGTGCCGAAGTCGAGGAAGTCGTTGACGACGCCCATCGCGGTGTACGTGGACGTGGTACTGCCCAGTTCGGCGTCGCGGACCCGGTACGTCCGGTCGTCGCGGATCGCGCCGGACTCCGGGAAGCCGAGGTTGTACAGGTACGGGCTCTTCGCGGTGGCCTTCCAGGAGAGGCTGACCTCGCCGGCGGAGAGCTTGCCGAGCAGCGTCGCCGCCTCGGCGGACTCGACGGAGAGGACCGGGAGTCCGGCGCTGCCGAACCCGGCGGAGGGGTACCAGCGGCCGGGGGCGGTCCGGTGGGCGAGGACGGCGATCGCGCCGGCGGCCTTGGCGTTGCGGGCGACGGTGGCCGAGGCGTTGCTGCCGTCCGGGAAGCGGACGAATGCGATACGCCCCTTGACCTGGGCGGCCGTCAGTTCGGCCGGGGTGCCCGCGCCGGCGTCGACGAGAGCGGCGGAGCCGGTGCCGTCGAGGTTGTCGGAGCCGGTGGAGCCGGTGTACGGGTGCAGCACCACGCCGTCGGCGGTCTTCAGCTCGGAGACCTGCGGGGCGGCGGTGCGCCAGTAGCTGCCGAACTCGAAGTCGCCGTCCTCGGCGGCGCCTTCGACGGAGGCGTAGTAGCCGCGGACGGTGCGCGGCCCGGAGAGGGTGCCGGCGTGCGTCCAGGTGTCGTCCCAGGAACGGGAGAACGCGAGGGTGGCGCCGCGCACTTCACCGGCCTGGTCGGTGCGGACGGACAGCTTGTGGGCCTTGCGGGCGTCGAGGACGAGGACGGTGTCCTTCTTCAGCTCGACCTGCGGGCGGCCGAGGTAGCTGACCGAGTCCTCCAGCTTGGCGCCCTCGCCCGCGTCGCGGGTGGTGACGTAGGAGGACAGGAAGTAGCTGCCGGGGCGGAGCCGGTAGACCTGGTCGGCGGAGCCGTTGTTGAAGCGGCGCTCGCCGGTGGCGGTGTCGGTGCCGATGACGTCGAGGGACGACGCGCCTGCGGCGGGCTTGCCCTGACGGTCGATCAGCTTGACGCGGAGGGTGACCGTCTCGGGCTCGACGTACAGCGCGAACGGGGTGGAGATGTGGACGCCGCCGGGGGCGGTGGCGATCACGCGGCCGGTGACGTCGCCGTACTGGGCGCGCTGGAGGTCCGCGGCCGGGTCGAGCTTCAGCGGGACCTCGGCGGTGCCGCCGGCCGGGACGGTGAGGGTGCGCGCGCCGAGTCGGGCGACGGGGGACGCCACGGCCGAGCCGTCGTTGCCGGTGACCTTCTCGACGGCGAGCGTCAGGGTGACGGGCCTGTCGGAGGTGTTGGTGTACGGCACGGCGACCGTGGTGCGATCGGTGGTGTTCTGCGGCCAGTTGAAGGTCCCGCCCTGGACGGCGTCGGCGCCGAGGACGGTCTGGTCGACGGCGGCCTTGACGTCCAGCCGGCCGCCGCCGACCTCGCGGACGTCGCCGGGGACGCCGCTGTCCGCGGAGGAGACGAGGGCCGCCTTGATCTGCTGGGCGGTCCAGTCGGGGTGGCGCTGCTTGACGATGGCGGCGGCGCCCGCGACGTGCGGGGTGGCCATCGACGTACCGGACATGCCCTGGTAGGCGTACACGCCGCGGCCGCCGGCCGCTGCGGCGTTGATGCCGACGCCGGGGGCGGCGATCTCGGGCTTGAGGGTGTGGCTCAGGGTCGTCGGGCCGCGACTGGAGAACCACGCGGTGGAGTCGTCGCGGTCGGTGGCGCCGACGGTCAGGACGCTCGGCGCGCAGCCGGGCGAGGAGACGGTGTTGAGCGAGGGGCCCGAGTTGCCGGCCGCGATGACGAACAACGTGCCTTCGTTCTGGGCGAGTTCCTCGGCGGCGACGCTCATCGGGTCGGTGCAGTCGGTCTCGGAGGCGTTGCCGAGGCTCATGGAGACGACGTCGGCGCCCTGGGCGACGGCCCACTCCATGCCGGCGATGATCCAGGACGTGGCGCCGGAGCCGCCGTCGTTCAGCACCTTGCCGTTGAGCAGCTCGGCCCCGGGGGCGACGCCCTTGTTCTTTCCGCCGCTCGCGGCGCCGGAGCCGCCGACGGTGGAGATGGTGTGGGTGCCGTGGCCCTGGCGGTCGTCGGCGCCGGGGGAGTCGGTGAAGTTCTCCGCGGCGGTGATGCGGCCCTTGAGGTCGGGGTGCTCGGCGTCGGCGCCGGTGTCGAGGACGGCGACCTTGGTGCCCGTGCCGTCGTAGCCGGCGGCCCACGCCTCGGGGGCGTGCACCTGCTTGGTGGAGCGCTCCAGGGTGGCCCGGACCTTGCGGTCCAGCCAGAGCTTCTTCAGGCCGGAGGCGCTGCGGGCGGCCGGGGCCTCGACGTCCTTCCAGAACGCGCCGGCCTGCTTCTTGTCGGCGGCGAGGGCGACGCCGCGGACGGTCTTGAGGACCTTGCCGCGCTTGGCGCCGCGCGGGGCGGCGGGCGTGGAGCGGGCGACGTCGGAGCCGTACACGGCGATCAGCGGCAGCGTCGTGGCCGCGTCGTCGTCGTAGCCCTGCCGGATCAGACCGGTGACGTTGAACAGCTCCTGGTCGACGCGGCCGGCGGCGAGCGCGGCGGTGGCGCCCTCCGGGTAGACGTACAGGTCCTGGCCGGAGCGGCGGGTCTGCACGAACGGCACGGTGCCGTCCTCGCGGGGCAGGGCCGCGGCGGAGGGGTTGCCGGCGGCGTCACGGGTGACCAGGATCCGGTCGCCGGTGACGAGGGTGACGGTCGAGGACCTCTCCCCCGTCTGTGCGGCGGCCTGGCTGCCGACCAGCGGTCGCTTGGCGGACGCCTCGTCCTGCGGCTGGGCCGCGGTGGACGGGGCGACCGCGGTGACGGCCAGGACGGCGGCGGTCGCCGCCCCCAGTGCCGTACGCGATATCGGGCGCATCGCTCTCCCCAGGTGAATCCGGGCATGGGTCGACAAAGCGCCCTTTCCCGGAGGCTGTTGGTGCTGCGGTGGCACGACATTGGCAGAGGAGCGGGTGGTGCAGGGATGATGTGCGCGGCGGGAATGCGCCGTGGCCGATTCCCGCCAGAGGCGTGTTGGAACGTGAACGTCCGGTAAGGGGTGGGGCAGCGGTGCTGGGAGCGATAGGTCTCGACGAACGCCAGGAGTCCGCGTACCGCGCGCTGATCGCGCTGGGGGCGGCCGAGGTGACCGATCTGGCCCACCATCTGGCGGTACCGGAGACGGACATCGAGCGGGCGCTGCGCCGCCTTGAGGCGCAGGGGCTCGCCGCGCAGTCGTCCGCCCGGACCGGCCGCTGGGTGGCCGCGCCGCCCGGGGTGGCGCTGGGGGCGCTGCTGACCCAGCAGCGGCACGAACTGGAGCAGGCGGAGCTGGCGGCGGCGCTGCTGGCGGAGGAGTACCGGGCGGAGGCGGCCGAGCCGGCCGTGCACGACCTGGTGGAGGTGGTGACCGGCCGCAGCGCGGTGGCGCACCGCTTCCTGCAGCTGCAGCTGGGGGCCACGGACGAGGTGTGCTGCCTGGTCACGGGCAAGCCGATCGCGGTGAGCGGACCGGAGAACGACGCGGAGGACCGGGCGGCCAGCCGGGGCGTGTCGTACCGGGTGGTCCTGGAGCGCGAGGTGCTGACGACGCCCTCGGGCCTGGGCGAGCTGACGGCGGCGCTGGGCCGCGAGGAGCAGATCCGGGTGGTCGACAGGGTGCCGACCAAGCTGGTGGTGGCGGACCGGACGCTGGCGATGGTGCCGCTGACCGGGCGCGGCGCGGAGCCGGCGGCGCTGGTGGTGCACGCCAGCGGACTCCTTGAGTCGCTGATGGGGCTGTTCGAGTCGGTGTGGCGGGAGGCGCTGCCGCTGCGGCTCGGCGCGGGGGCGCAGGTCGCCCAGGACGAGACACCGGGCCCGGACGCGACGGATCTGGAGGTGCTGTCGCTGCTGCTCGCCGGGATGACGGACGCGAGCGTGGCCAAGCAGCTGGACCTTGGGCTGCGGACGGTGCAGCGGCGGGTGAAGGGGCTGATGGAGCTGACGGGGGTGACGACCCGGCTCCAGCTGGGCTGGCACGCGTACGAGAAGGGCTGGGTCGCCCGCCACTGAGCGGGCCGTGGCCCGGCCAGTGGCGGGCCACGCGGGCGGCGGACCTGGGCGCGGTCCGTTCGGGCCGTGCTGACCTGCACGGACGGCGGAACTCGGTCACCCTTGGCAGATGGGTGTGTGGCAGCTCCTGCTGATCGCGATGGTCATGCTGCTCGGCCTGTGCGGGGTACTGGTTCCCGGCCTGCCGGGGCCGTGGCTGGTGTGGGCGGCCATGCTCTGGTGGTCGCTGCACGAGCAGACGACGCTGGCCTGGATCCTGCTGGTGTCCTCGACCGCGCTGCTGCTCGTCACCCAGGTGGTCGTATGGCAGCTGCCGCCCCGCCGGATCCGGGGCCTCGGGATCACCCGGCGGATGGTGGCCTCCGCCGGGATCGGGGCGCTGCTCGGCTTCATTCTCATTCCGGTGATCGGGGCGATCCCGGGTTTCGTGGGCGGTGTGTATCTCACGGAGCGGCAGCGGCTCGGCGGCCACGGCCAGGCCCGTGCTTCGACGCGCCGGCTGATGCGGGCCGTGGGCACGAGCGTGCTGGTGGAGCTGTTCTCGTGCATGCTGATCGCGGGGGCGTGGCTGGGCGCGGTCATCTGGGGCTGACGCCGTCCCGATGCCCGGTGCGCCGCCTCGCGGGACCCTGGATCACATGAGGGACTTCGAGGGATTCAGCGAGGATGAGCGCGCCTATCTGCGCACCCAGCGGCTGGGCCGCATGGCCACCGTCGACACGGCGGGACAGCCCCAGGTCAACCCCGTCGGCTTCTTCCCGCAGGACGACGGCACGGTGCTGGTCGGCGGCATGGCGATGGGCCGGACGAAGAAGTGGCGCAACCTGCACGGCAACCCGAAGGTCGCGCTGGTGGTCGACGACCTGGCGAGCGTCCGGCCCTGGCGGGTCCGCGGGGTGGAGATCCGGGGCGAGGCGGAGCTGCTGGTGGGGCCCCACGGACTGGGGCCGCACTTCAGCGAGGAGGTGATCCGCATCCACCCGCGGCGGATCCACAGCTGGGGTCTGGACGTCAGCGGGGAAGGTCGATCTGGTACTTCATGAAGCCGGTGTCGCGGGCGACCTTGTCGTACAGCCGGCGGGCGGTGGTGTTCGAGGTCTGGGTGTTCCAGTAGACGCGGTTGCAGCCCCGGTCCTCGGCCCACCGGGCGACGGCGTCGATCAGCGCCCGGCCCACGCCGTGGCCGCGGACCTCCGGGTCGGTGTACAGGTCCTGGAGGTAGCAGAGGTCCGGGCCCGAGGTGCTGGGGTGGACGAAGAAGTGCGTGATGCCGACGAGCCGCCCGTCGATGCGCGCGCCGAGGGCGTGCAGCCGGGTGTCGTCCTGGAACTCTCGCCAGGCCCTGTCGTACATCTCCTGGGCCTCGCTGCGGCCGTAGAAGTCGATGTATGCGCGGAAGAGGGACTCCCATGCCTCGCGGTCGGCGGGCTCGAGCCTGTCGGTGATGATCATGTGGTCATTGTGCCGGTACGGCCGCCAGGTATCGAACGGCGTACGAACGCCAGGGCCGCCAGCTCTCCTCGTCCGGTCCGCCGTCCGGCGCGACGTCCGGGTCGCCGAGGGCGCGCGTCCGGATCGCGGCGGCCGCGGCCGGGCTGACACCGTCGACGGCGAGCAGCGTCCGCTCGGCCTCGTCGCGGTCCGCGCCGGGGTCGAGCCGTACGGCCCCGGCGGCGAGCGCGGCGGCCAGCGGACCGGCGACGGGGTGGCCGGTGAGCGCGGCGGGCTCCGGGAACAGGTGGGTGAGGCCGCCGCAGGGGGTGTCGAGGGCGGTGCCGTACGCGGCGACCAGACGGGCGGCCTCCTCCGGGCCGAGGAGCGCCCGGAGCGCGTACTCCTCGGGCTCGGCCGCACCGGGCGAGCGGACGCCGGGGCGGGCGGCGAGCCGGGGCGCGAGCGCCGGGTCGGCGGCGAGCCGTTCGGCGACCGCGTACGGGTCGGCGTCCAGGTCGAACAGGCGGCGCAGCCGCTGGACGGCGGTGGTGAGGTCGCGCAGGTCAACGAGGTGGATCCGGGCGTCCAGCCAGGCCCCGGGGGACGCCTCGTCGACGGCGGCGACGCCCCAGCCGTACGGGAGGCGCAGGGTGCGCCGGTAGGTGCGGGCGCCGGGCGGGCCGGTGACCTCCTCGACGCGGGGCAGGGCCTCGGCGGCGAGCAGGTCGAAGACCTCGCGGGCCGCGTACGGGCCGCGGTGCGCGAGCCGCAGCGGGACGCCGGCGGTGTGCGCGGTGCGGGCCGCGGTGCCGGTGCCGGACTCGGCGCGCAGGGCGCTGGGGGTGCGGGCGTAGATACGGCGGACGGTGTCGTTGAATTGGCGGACGCTGGCGAAACCGGCGGCGAAAGCGATGTCGGTGACCGGCAGCTCGGTGGTCTGGAGCAGCAGCCGGGCGGTGTGGGCGCGCTGGGCGCGGGCCAGGGCGATCGGCCCGGCCCCGAGCTCCGCGGTGAGCTGGCGCTGCACCTGCCGGGCGCTGTAGCCGAGCCGGCCGGCGAGGCCGGGCACACCCTCGCGGTCCACGACGCCGTCGCCGATGAGCCGCACGGCCCGGCCGACGACGTCGGCGCGGACGTTCCATTCGGCGGAGCCGGGCACGGCGTCCGGCCGGCAGCGCCGGCAGGCCCGGAAGCCGTGGCCCTGAGCGGCGGCGGCGGTCGGGAAGAACCGCACGTTGACGCGCTTGGGGGTGACGGCGGGGCAGCTGGGGCGGCAGTAGATCCCCGTGGTCTCGACGGCGAAGAAGAACGCCCCGTCGAACCGGGCGTCCCGGCTGCTGACCGCCTCGTACCTGCTGTCGTCGTCCCTCACACCCCCAGTGTGGAGGACGGGACACGGGGCGACCGGCGGTTTTCGGACGCCGCGTTCCGCCCCGTGCCCCGGTGCGTCACCGGACCTGTCCGCCGCGCTTCAGGGCCATGGCGGCACGGCCCTCGGCGCCCCGGCGCTTCCACGTCTTGAGCATCTCGGAGCGGACCCGGGCGTCGGTCTTGGCGACGATGCGCCGGTTCTCCCGGAGCAGCTTGCGGTAGCTGTCCAGGCGGCGCACCGACAGCGAGCCGTCCTCGACGGCCGCGGCCACGGCGCAGCCGGGCTCCTGCTCGTGGGCGCAGTCGTGGAAGCGGCAGTCCTCGGCCATTTCCTCGATCTCCGCGAAGACCTGGCCGACGCCGGCCTCCGCGTCCCACAGGCCCACGCCGCGCAGCCCCGGGGTGTCGATCAGGGCGCCGCCGGCGGGCAGCAGGAGCAGGTTGCGGGTGGTGGTGGTGTGCCGGCCCTTGCCGTCGACGTCCCGGGCGGCCTGCACCTCCATGGAGTCCTCGCCGGTCAGGGTGTTGGCGAGGGTCGACTTCCCGGCGCCGGAGACGCCGAGGAGCACGCTGGTGCCGCCGGCGACGATCGCCTTCAGGGTCTCGACGCCCTCCCCGGTCTGCGCGCTGAGCGGGAGCACGTCGACGCCGGGGGCGACCTGCTGCACGTCCTCGACGAGGTGGGACAGGGTGACCGGGTCGGGGACCAGGTCGGCCTTGCTGAGCACGACCAGCGGTGCCGCGCCGGACTCCCACGCAAGGGCGAGGAAGCGTTCGATGCGGCCGAGGTCGAGCTCGACGGCGAGCGAGACGGTGATGATCGCGTGGTCGACGTTGGCGGCGAGGACCTGCCCCTCGGACCGCTGGGACGAGGTGGAGCGCGCGAACTCGGTCCGGCGCGGCAGGTAGGCGCGGACGTAGCGCGGGTTGCCGCCGGTCTCGACGGCGGCCCAGTCGCCGGTGCAGATCACCCGCAGCGGGTCGTGCGGGGTGACGAAGGCGGTGTCGGCGCGTACGAGTCCGTCCGCGGTGACGACGTCGCACTGTCCGCGGTCGACTCGGACGACCCGCCCGGGGACGAGCCCTTCGGCGGCGTACGCGGCGAACGCGGCCTGCCAGTCCTCGTCCCAGCCGTAGGGGGCGAGGGACTCGAACGAACCGGAAGTACCGAGGGTTTCGGAAGAACCGGAAGAAGCGTGGAAAGACAAGGGGAACCCTTCGAAGGGGTGGCCCCGGCAACGCGCCACGACGGCGCGTGAGAAGAAGGTGGGATCAGCCGGAAGCCACGGAGGTGGAGTGGACGGTCTTCTGGATGCGGGCAGTGCCCTGCGCGACGACAGCCATCGGTCACACCTCCTGGTTCGCTTCACCGGCCGCAGCGGCCGACGGCCGCTGCGGAACGATGCGTACGCTACTCCGGACTTCCGCCGGCCCGCCAACTCTTTTTCGCAACGAGCAGCACGGAGATCACGCGCTCGGGAGCAGCAGCCGGAAATGAGCGCCCTGCAGCACGGGATGTCCGAGGACGCGGGAGCGGACGACGAGGTCTCCGTCCACGTCGCGGGCCAGGCGGCGCGCGGTGTACAGACCGGTGCCCCGGTCCGACCCGCGGGTCGACTCGCCCTTGCGGAACACGATGTGCTCGGTCCCCTCCGCGTAGGCCAGGCCCGGGCCGTTGTCCTGGATGTCGACGGCGAACTCCGCGCCCAGCGGAACGACGGTCGCCCGTACGGTGGGATCGCCGTGCCCGGCGCACGCCTCGGCCGCGTTGGTGAGCAGTTCGTAGAGGATCCGCTGCAGTCCGGCGGCCGAGACGCCCACCGGGCAGCTGTCCGGCGCGTGGATCTGCAGTTCCATCTTGGCGTACTTGGTGGTGAAGGAGTCCTTCATGGCCCGAAGCGTCTCGGCGAGGTCGGCCTCCCCCTCCACCGGGAGACCTGCGCGGAGTTCGTCGGCCGTGACGGTCAACGCCTCGGCGGCGGCCGACAGTTCCTCGGGAGTGGCGGTGGCGGCCGCGGCGAGCTGCCGGTAGTTCCCCAGCTCGGGGCGCAGGGCGTAGCGGTACAGCTGCCAGTCCTCCGGACCGAAGAGGAGGTTCTGGCCCGCGCCGAGGGCCGCGGTCTCCTCCGCCAGCCGGGCGACGGCCTTCTCCAGCTTGCGGTCGGCGTCCCCGCCGAGCACGAGCAGGACTCCGCACCGGTGGAAGAGGACCTCGTCGGCGTCGGCCCTGTCCACCACGGGCAGGGCCGCGAGCCGGGCCAGACCGCGCCGGACCTCCGCCTCGTGGCCGTCGTCGGCCATGCCGTCCCCGGCCACCGACGCGGCGCTCAGCAGGATCTCCTCGAACGTGACCTGCTGTCCCGGGACGGCGGCGGACAGCCCGGCCCAGAAGGCGACCTGGGCGGCCGCCGAGTCGGCGATGGGGGTGAGGGTCACATGCTCGACCCTCCGGGCGAACGACGAGTCCTTGGCCCACTCCCGCACGACCGCGAACCCGTCGCGCTGCTGCGACGACACCTTGGGCCGGGCCAGAAACTCCAGGAAGAGATGGAGCAGTGCCATGTCGGGGCCGGCCTGGAAGGTCAGCGCGTCGGCGGTCGTCAGGTCCCCCAGTCCCGCGAGGTCGACCATCCACCGCAGGACGTGCCAACGCTCCCCGGGGTCGACGCCGAGCAGCGCCTCCAGCGAGGCGGCCGACCCGCCGGTGAACGCGTCGAGGGGCCACTGCCTGCCCAGCACTCTCAGCAGTTGTACGGGGACGTGTCCCTGCAGGGTGACCAGTTCGACGAGATGACCGAGGTCGAGCACCGCGCAGGCGGTGCGCTCGGGGAACGCCGCCGCCTGCAGGGCCCGGCCCACCGCGACGTAGGGCTGACGGAGGTCGAGTTCGGGCCGGTGCGTCGTCTCCGCGTCGGCGACGAACAGCTCGACGCTGCCGGTCGGCCAGAACCGTGCCGTCTCCGTCTCGGCGAACACGCCCGTGATCGCGGTGAGATACCCGCCCTCGACGCGGTGCACCGGCGGCGCCGGGCGGCCCACGACCCCGAGAAACTCCGTGAGCGCCTGGGCGAACTGCGCCACCGCGCTCTCGTTGTCGTCGGCCAGGGCGTCGTACGCCTCCAGCAGCTCCTGACCGCTCGGCGAGACGGGCCGCCAGCGGTCGTAACTCATGGGCCTGACGAGGGGGTTGAGATGCCACTTCAGGACCTCTGCCGGCGTTTCGGCGGCCCGTGACCAGCCGCGCAGTGGCGGTACGACCTCCGGCCCCGGGCGCGGTGAGGAGCCGTTGTCCAACAGCAGAGCGGCGGCGCGCAGTTGCCCGGCCTTCAGCAGCGCCTCGGCGGCGCCGAGTGCTTCCGGGTCGACGCCCTGGGCGGCCGCCTCCTCGCACCGTGCGCGCAGTGCGTCCCGCTTCTTCTTCAGGGCGTCTTCGAGCGCGTCCTCGTCCGCCCGCAGCCGTTCCTCCACCTGCGGCCACGACCGCGCGCAGAGCGCCGTGAGCGCGTCCCGCTCCGGTACGGCGTCCACGTCGGCCGCACTCGCCCGGTCGACGAGCTGCTGCACCTTGCCCAGCAGCGTCTGCAGGCACTCGCCGCGGCGTCGGCCCAGGCGCGTGCGCAGGTCCTCGGTCTGTGCGGCGTCCAGCGCCTGGCACTCGGCGAGCATCTCCTCGGCGACCTGGAACTCGCCGGCCTGGATCAGCCCCGAGCAGGCCCGGAACTCGTCGTGGTCGCCGGCGATCCCCTCCAGGCCCGCGAGGGCCAGGTCCTCCAGGGACACCGGTCGGCCGTCGGAGAGCGCCGTCAGCAGCCGGGGAAAGCGGAACCGGCCCGGCCAGACGGCGAGCAGGGACCTCAGCGAGTCGTCGGTGTCCGTCATGTCTCTTCACGCCTCCTGCTGCGCTGTGACCTGTGCCATTGGGCGAGGGGGCCGAGCCGGTCCAGGACGGCGAGGAGCGGGGACGCGTAGGGACGGCCGAGTCCGCCCGCGTCGCTGAGCAGCGCGTCCCAGCTGTTCGCGATCAGCTCGGCCAGCTCCGCGCAGCCCGCGAGTTCCTCGGCCGGCGCGGCGCCGGCGGCCCGCCCGTTCGGCAGGGGGGTCAGGGACCGGGCACGGCGCACGATGTCCTCGATCATCTGCAGGAACGTGCGCTGATTGCCCCATTGGATCTCGGGACGGCCGCCGTCGGCCACGATCTGGTCCAGATGGCGGCGGACATGGGCGGGAAGGCCCGCCTGGATCCGCACGCACTCCTCGGTACCCGCCGTGGCCGCCGCCCGGATGGACGACAGCAAGCCGTCCTTGGCGAACAGTTCCCGGTGCAGGAACTTGCCGGAGTCGAAGGTGAAGCGGTGCAGCCGTTCCATCCGGTCGATCAGTTCGACGAGTTCCGCCCACTGCTCGGCCGTCTCGCCGAGCTCCGTCATCCGGGACAGCTCCGAGGCGAGCAGGGCCAGCGGCAGCGGGCCCTTGCCGTCCTCGCGGTGCCGTCGGGCCGCGTCGGCCAGCTCCTGCCACGAAGGCGGCAGCGCCTCCTGGAGCAGTTCCAGCACGGCCGGACCCTCCCCCGGAAGGCTGCGCAGCAGCGTCTCGGCGAGCCCGGCCGCCGCGCCCACCGCCTGCGCGGCCGGTTCGCATTCGGTCAGATCCAGCGCCGCGTCCTGCAGCGCCATTCCCAGCGGGCCGGTCTCGATCGCCGCGGCCGCGGTACAGGCCGCCGGCGGCACCGTCTTCTCGCCGTCCCGCACGAGCCGGCCCAGCAGGGACGCCTCGACGAAGGCGCGCCGGTCCCAGGCCTCGGCGATCAGCCAGTCCGCCCAGCGCTCCCAGTGCTCTCCCCGGGTGTCGCGCTCCTGGATCAGTGCCGCGGCGACGACCGGCCTCAGGTCCTTGGGCGGGACCTGCTTCTGGTGCCAGATGTCCAGGACGCCCCAGAGGTCGTCGACCTGGCGCAGCCGTTCGGCGACGGTCGCCGCGTACTGGGCGCTGCCCCGCTCGGCGCCCACGTCGACCAGCAGGGACAGGGCGACGGCGGTGGCTCCGCGGAGCCGGCCGTCCGGCTCGGCCGCGGTCGTCGGCTCGGAGCCGGTGTCCGAGGCGGCGCCGAGTTCCGCGGCGATCCGGTTCACGGCGTCCGCGCCCCGGATGTGGACGCCCAGGTGGCTGGTGCGCGCGGACGGGGGCAGGGCTCGCCGGCGTTCGCGCAGCAGCGGCAGGCTGCCGAGGACCGCCTCGTCGTCCCAGACGGCGGCGCGCGCCCCGGCGCGCTCGTGGCGCACCTTCAGTCCGCGCCGGGTGAGTTCTTTGAGCATCGGCTGCGCCGCGGGCCGTTCCTGGCCGCGGGCGGTCGGCCGGACCAGCTGCACCTCGACGCCGTCGTCGAGCCGGTTCTTGAGGTCGGCCAGGAACCGTTCGTCGGAGGCCTGCGTGTCGGTCCCGTCGTCGGCCAGCAGCAACCGCCGGCTCGCGGTGTGCAGGGCCTGCTGGACGAGGTCCCGCGGGGATCCGTCCTCCATGATCTCGACGACCGGGTCGCCCTGGGTCGCCCGGTGCAGGACGTCCGTCAGCACGGCGTGGTGCTCCGCCCAGCTCTCGGCCCACAGCGCACGGGCGGAGCCGTCCTGGCGGAGGACGTCGATCTGTCCTTCCTCCTCGCCCGGCGGCGGGACGGCGGCGGGTTCGGCGCGGCGCTGTTCCGGTACGGGCTCGAAGTGGTCGTCCTGGACGAGGATGCGCTGGCCGAGCTGCCAGTACGGGAACGACTTGCGGGCCCAGATGAGCAGGTCGGTGACGCATTGCGGGGAACCCGGCGGACCGTCCTCGGTGGCGCTCTCGACGAGGATGCCCACCTCCCCCCGGGTGTCGTGCGCGGTGTTCACGTCCAGCGGGCTGTGGGTGCCGACGAACGCCCGCTGGTTGTCCTGGATCACCACGCAGGCCGAGGTGCGGGAGCTGCGGTCGGCCAGGAGCACCCGGGAGCGGTGCCGGGCCTCCAGGTCGAAGAGGGCCGTCTTGACCCGGTCCGGCAGGGTGTCGCTGTCCCTGCGGCCCCAGAGGAAGACCAGGTGCACCCCGCGGTCCAGCGCCTTGCGCAGCAGCGGCAGGAGTCCGCTGAGCGCCGCGTAGCTGATGTGCGGGGCGGCGAAGACCAGTTGGTTCCTGGCGGACTGGATCAGGTCCTCGACGGTCCACTGGTGGCCGGCGGCGCGGGCCACGACGGTGACGGCGGCCTTGGCCCGGCTGATCTCGACGATCCGTGCGGAGATCCGCCGGGACAGGTCGGCGAGGAATTTCTGCCGTGTCTCGACCTGGTTGGGCTCGACCTCGGGGAGCGTGAGGACGGACTCGCCCATGCGGCGCAGCAGGCTCCCGGCGCTCTCGGCGGGGACGAGTTGGGCGGTGGCCCGGCCGCGCAGCGAGCGGACGAACTCGTGGTCGGGCTGCTGTTCCGCGAGATCGGCGAGGTGCTGGCGCATCCGCTCGCGGGCCCGGGAGTTCCACCCCGGCTCGTCCATGAGCAGGGCCGAGATCCGCCCGGTGTCGTTGTCGTGGAACACCTGCGCGTGGGCGCTCAGCCAGCGCAGTTCGCTGGCCGGACGCAGTACGGGGCTGCGGAAGCCCACGTCGAGCACGTTCTGCCGGAATCCCCTGGTGTGACGGTCGTGGCGGATGGCGGTCTGCACGGCGCGCAGTAATTCGGCGGCGGGCAGGTCGGTCTCGCTGAGGACCTGGTGCAGCGGTACGTGGAGGCTGGCCTGGGACGGCCGGCGGCTGCCGGCGTCGGCGGGGAAGATCCGGCCGGTGACCGGCTCGAAGAGGAACTGCCGGTGTTCCTGGCGTACCGCGCTGTCACGCAGCGACCCGCCCGAGGCGATCACTTCACGGGCGCCGTCGGTCAGTTCCAGCGTTCCGTTGCTGAACTCGACCATGACATGGCCCTTGCGCCACAGGCTGTGCACGACGTCCAGGACGATCCGCCGCGGGAGGGCGAACAGCTCCGCCTGGTCCTCGACCGTGGTGCGGCCGGCGGCGATGGCCTTCGCGACGAGATCCTCCAGGGTGGTGAGGCCGTCCTCGGGGCCCAGGAGCAGGGAGAGGGTGACCAGCCGGCAGGGGATGGAGAGTTCGACGTCCTGTGCCACGGTTCACTCCCACTCGTCGACGGGGACGATCTTGCCGAAGCGTTTGACGGTGTCCGTCACCAGCCGCCAGTCGGAGCCGCCGTGTTCGGCGAAGTGGCTCAGGCTGCCGACCATGACGAGCAGCCGGCGCGCCCGGGACATCAGCACGTTGATCACTTCGGCCTGGCCGACGTGTCCGACGCTCTGCAGCATGTTGCCCCGCACGGTGGACCGAACCAGCGAGACGACCACGCGCTGCGCCTCGCGGCCCTGGAAGGAGTGGACGGTGTGCACCCGGCCGCGCAGCGACCCGCGCTGCTTGAGCAGGGCCGCCTGGGCCGCGTAGGGGGTGAGGACCGCCAGGCTTCTGCGGGCGTCCGGGTCGGAGGGGTCGGACGGCGCCGGCTTCATCCCGGTGACGAGGCGGTCGACGAGGTCGACCTCGCCCTCGTTGGTCCAGTACCCCTCGTCGCCGCAGCGGGCCACCCCGGTGGTGTCGAGCCAGACCAGCGGACGCTCCGCCAGGAAGGCCGGGCTGCTCACGTCGTGCAGCTCGTTGGCGCTGTCGTGCGTGGTGAGGAAACTGACCGGCAGGCCCAGTTCGTGGTCCTGCACCGCGGGCTCCTTCGGGTAGAAGGCGCGGCTCGCGGGTTCGGCGATGTCGCGATGCATGCGGAACTGCTTCTCCAGACTGCCGAGCGGGGGGATCTGTCTGCTCTGCGCCGGCCGATCCCGCTCCGTGCGGAACAGCTGGCCGAACAGGCCGAGTACTTTGAGATAGCTGTTGCGAGCCTCGTGGTGCCGCTTGACGTCGGGGTCTCCGTGCCCGGCGAGGCTGGTCAGGAAGGCCCGCAGATCGCCCTCGCGGTGCGGGCCGAGCTGCCGGTGGTCGCCGATGAGCGTCCAGCGCACTCCGAGCACCAGGGGTACGACGACTTCGGTCGGCCAGGCCTTGGCGGCCTCCTCCAGGAGCACCCAGTCGAACAGGTCCGACGGGTCGCGGACGGTGTCGGTGACGGTGGCGGCCATGGAGCAGGTGGCGAGGACGATGTTGGCGCCGGCCTTGATCCGGTCGGAGATCTCCACCTGGTTGGTCTCGACCTGCTGCAGCCACTGCTGCGCGAGGGCGTCCTCGTTCCGTTTCGCGGCGGATCCGCCCGTGACCGTCGTGCGGCCCAGTTTCTGTGTGATGTCGCGGACGACCGCACGGGTCAGTTCGGGCAGGGTGTGCTTGTGCAGCCGCTCATCGACCTTGTCGATGCCGCGTGCCTCGGACATCTCCCGCAGCAGCAGGATCTGCCCCTTGCCGATGCCGTCGGCGAGTTCCTCGGCCAGGCGGATGCCGAGGTTGTCCAGGGCGAAGTTCGACTGGGCGCTGACCAGGACGCGGGCGCCCTTCTCCATCGTCAGATAGCGGCTGACCGCGTGGGTGGCCACGGTGGTCTTGCCGGTGCCCGGCGGGCCCTGGAGGGCGTAGAAGGGGTGCAGCGAGAGCATGTCCCGGATGACGCTGGGGGCGTTGCCCTCCAGGTTTCCGTCGTCGGCGTCGTTGTAGCGTCCGCGGCCGAGGTCGATGGAGAGGGGTTCCCTCAGGGCCCGGATGAGTCCGGGCAGGTTGCCCAGGGCGTGCCGGGCCCGGGCCTGCCGGCCGAGCTGGATCTCGGATCCGGCGTCGGTCGAGGGACGCAGCCAGCCGGACGCCGGGATCTTCCCTCCGCCGATCCTGGACACCTCGATCGAGCCGGAGTCGAGGCGCCGGAGGAACTTCAGCTGGATCGGGTTGCGGCCGAAGTGCGGCCGCTCCGCGTAGTCGAGTCGGACGAAGGACTCCTCGTCGGAGCCGAGGTCCGCCACGAAGTCGCCGAACGGGGAACGGCGGTGCGAGTCCGCGGCGTAGGCGGTGAGCAGCGGGTTGCGGTGCAGCCGGCCGTCGTCGCTGCCCTGGTCGTACGCCAGGACCGCGATGTTCCCGGCCGCTGCGCCGGTCGTCGTGTCCGTCGGATCGTCCACACGGACGAACGGGTACTTGCGGGCGTTGAGTTCCACCGTCTGGTAGTCCATCAGGAAGTCGAGGGCGGTGAGGAACGCCTCGTCCTTGTGGTCCTTGCTCCGTGCGCCCACCGACACCGACTCGGTGAGCCGGGCCCATGACGGGCGGCCGGTCCGGTGGTGGGAGATGTCCTGGCGGGCCTTGTAGGCGACGAGGTCGATCCGGGAGAGCCGGCGCCGGGGGTGGGCGTTGACGAGTTCCTGGGCGAAGTCGCGGTCGCGGAGGTACTTGATGACCAGGGTGTCGTCGTAGACGCGCTGGTCGTCCGTGCGGCCCGAGTCGTCGTAGAGGTAGGCGCAGAACCACACCGCGCTCTCGCCGATGAGGACCCACTCCGCCTCGCGCAGCTTCTCCTCCTGGCCGGTGGCGTAGCCGAAGGCGCCGTTGGGCGATCGGACCAGTTCGGCCTGGCGCAGCTCCTTCTCGAAGAAGGCCTTCAGTTCCTCGCGGCCGGCCGCGTCGTCGGGACTGCGGGAGACCCATTTGCGCTGTTTGTAGATCGTCTCGACGGACTCGTCGGGCATGAAGGCGACGAGGTGCGGCAGCTGGCTCTCGTCCTTGTCCTCCCAGACGCCGCAGACCGCTTCCCAGTCCCGCTCTATACGGCGGTTCGCCTCGTACGACGTGATGCGCGCCTCGGGGCGCGCCTCCATCATGCCGCGCAGCAGCCGGGTCAGCGCGGCGGGGATGTCGGACGTGTTGGACAGGTGCGTCCGCATCGCCCGGTGGAGCTTGCTCAGCGCCTGGCTCAGGCCGGCTTCGTCGGCCTGCACGACGGCCGCGTAGTCGTCGGGCACGCAGGTGCTGATCGGACCGCAGAACAGCTCGAAGCCGAGGACGCCGAGCCCGAAGACGTCGGTGGTGTCCCAGTCGCGGCGCGAGGCCGGGCTCGCGTCGAAGAGCGAGGAGTGGGTCTCGGGGGCCAGGTAGGCGAGATGGCGGGCGGGCGCGACGTCCTCCGGCGGCGCCAGATAGAGCTGCCGGATGCTCTGCTGGGCGCTGTTCTTCTGGGACTGCGTGCCCATGGAGCGCAGCAGGTTGCCGATGAGCGTGCTCATCTCGAAGCGCTCGAGCCCCAGG
Source organism: Streptomyces sp. NPDC048604 (assembly GCF_043199435.1). Classification (NCBI taxonomy): domain Bacteria; kingdom Bacillati; phylum Actinomycetota; class Actinomycetes; order Kitasatosporales; family Streptomycetaceae; genus Streptomyces; species Streptomyces sp. NPDC048604. Next base: position 213,154 of record NZ_JBICVX010000014.1, on the reverse strand, counting down.
GCCATGTGCTGGGAGGTCTCGCCGTGGCCCGTCTTGACCCGCAGTGCGCCGAGGGTGAGGTTGCGGTGCAGGATGCCGGAGCCGTGCAGCTGGCTGAGCCCGTCGACGAGCACGCTGAACTGCTCGAAGGCGGCGATCCGGTGTTCCTGCGCCCAGGCGACGGCGCGGTCGATGTTCAGCGGTCTGCCGTTCTCCTGGGTCATCGTGAAGGCGATGCCCTCGGTGGCGTCGAAGCTGCCGTCGCTGATCTGCGGCAGCGCGGGGTGGTTGAGCGCCTGGAGCCTGAGCAGGCTGCGCACCTCGTGCTCCCAGAGCTCGCCCGCGAACTCGTGGATGCCGTCGAAGAGCGACATCTCGAAGGTCTCGTACTCGTCGCCCGGGGTCTGCATGCGCACGCGCACCAGCCGGTCCTCGAGCACGATGACCGGCTTCTTGATCCTTTTGTACGGGCCGTACGGGGCCCCGGGCCGGCAGAAGAGCCGGTCCACGAGTTCGCCGTACCAGTCGGTGTCCTTGCCCCCTGCGGACATCACGGCTCCCCTTCTGTCCGGGCTGCCAGCAGCCAGGACTCCATGCGTACGACGAGGATTCCCTCGTCGGTTCCGATCGCGATCCGGCCGTCGCCGAGGTCGGCCAGGCTGAAGCATTTGGTGTCGAGCGTGAGGGTGTGCAGCGGCGTGCGGTCGACGGGCTCCGGGCGGCCGGCCGGGGTCGCCGGGCCGGTCGGGTCGGCGGGGTCCCAGAACCGGACGGTGCAGTCGTTGCCGTCGCCGCAGGAGGCCATGAGGCGCCGCCCGTCGCCCGTGGTGAACTCGACGACGTCGGTCACCCAGTCCTCGTGGGCCTTCAGCGGCGTTCCGTACGGGCGGTCCGTCGCCTCGACGGTGAGCTCGATCTCTTCGCTCCTCTGGTACGTGGCGCGCAGGAGCACCCCTTCCGGCCCGCGCACCGTCGTCGTGCCCGGTGGCGGCCCCGTGGGTTCGTGGCCCGGGGGCACGTCGAGGCGCTCCCCGGTCGCCGCGTCGAAGGCGTCGAGGGCGCCGCTGCGGTGCTCGGCGATCAGCAGGGTGCGGCCGTCGGGGCACTTGGTGGTGGTCAGCCGCACGATCCTGCCCATGGGCGGGTCGCCGTCCGTGCCGGGCCCGGCGTCGGCGGTGCGCGGCCGGGGGTACGGATGCCACACGCTCACCACGCCGTTGTCGGCGGCGGTGGCCAGCAGCGGGTCGCCGCCCGGTCCTGTGAAGGCGGTGATGGCCAGGCCCTCGGCGGACCGGCCGGGGGCTTCGTGGCCGGGCCGGCGCTCCTCGGCGGGTGCGCCGGCCGCGCCCTGAACGGGCGCCTCGGTCACGCCTTCCGTACTGCCGGACAGCGCGTCCCAGACCCGTACCGCTCCGTCCCGGGCGACGGCGGCGATCAGCGGCCGCCGGCCGTCGGCCGCGGTGAGGGCGGTCAGATCGTGCACGGGGCTGTCGGAGGCGAACTCGGCGACGGCCTCGCCGGTGGCCGGGTCCCAGACCCGCACCCCGCCGTCGTCCCACCCGCCGGCCAGTAACGCGCCGCGGCCGTCGGGCCGTTCGAAGGCCACCACGGCCCGGGCCGCCGCACCCTCGCGTCGCACGGGTTCGCCCCTGCGGCGCAGGTCGCGTACCGCCCAGACCCGGATCCCGTCGCCCGCCGCGCTGGCGAGGTGGGTGGCTCCGTCGGCGTCATGGAAGGCCGTGAGGGCCCAGACCGGTCCGCTGTCGTGGCTCCGGCCGGGGCGCCGCCGGCCGGTGCGCGGATCGATCAGGCTGATCCCGCCGCCGTACTCCCCGACCGCCAGCAGGGGCGCCCCGGCCGGACCGTCCCCGGAGCCCCCGGGGGCCGGGCAGCCGTGCAGGGTGTGCGGCCACATGCCGTTGCTGTGGGAGTCGACGAGGCGGGGCCGGTGCGCGGACACGTCCCAGATCCGTATGGACTTGTCGTGGCCCGAGGTCGCGAGCATGGTGCTGCCGGGGAGGGCGGCCACCGAGGTCACCGGCCCGTTGGTGGCGGCCGTCGTGGCGGCGTACTCGCGGGCCGGGTCCCAGACATGGAGGCCGCCGTTGTCGTCGACGCCGGCCAGCAACGGCCTGCCGCCGTAACCCGTGACGGGCGTCAGCGAGCGGACCGGAACACCGCGGCAGTCGAGGGTCAGCCGGGGCGGGCGGGGCCGCAGCCGGGCCCAGCACACCTGCCAGCCCGCGCGCCCCTCGTCCTCGTGCGGCTCCTCCCGCACGGGGGCGGTCCCGGTCGCCCGGACCGTACCGAGCTGGCGCAGACCGACCCGGTCGGCCGGTCCACCCCGCCGCAGCAGGTGGGCGGTGTCCAGGACGCCGAGCACGGCCGGCGGCAGCTCGCCCGATTCGCCCACCGCGCGCAGGACGTCGGTGGCGACGGCGGGTACGGACAGCCGGTCGAGGACGGCCGGCCGCGCCGCGAGCGTGGCCCAGCCCCGGACGCCCGCCGCCGCGGCGTGCCCGGAAAGGTGCCGCTCCAGATAGGGGTTGAGCCGCCCCGGCTCGTCGTCCGCGAGCCGCACGAGGGCGTCCGTGATGCGCTGCGCGCGCTCGCCGGCGTCCTGGGCGCCGGCTTCGGTGAAGTACTCGGCGAAGGTGCGGTGCGCCAGGCGGTGAACGCTCTGTCCGTCCTCTCCGTCCAGCATGATGTACGGCGCCGCGGCCCGGAGGACGTCGTCGATGTCGTCGGGACCGGCCGGGTCGGCGGGCCCCTCGCCGAGCGCCGAGGCCGCGGTGGCCCAGATCCGGTCCGCGCGCGGCAGCCCTCGGCCCTGGGCGTGGGCGAGCGCCTCGATCAGGGGGAGGGCACGCGGGTGCCGGGCGCCGAGCCGTCGCAGGGCGGCCGCGAAGAGGGTGCGGTGGTCGCCGCGCAGCAGTTCGGCGAGTTCGCCGACGCGGTCGGCGGTCAGCAGGCCGGGGTCGGCGAGGATCTCGTGCACGGCGAGTTCCGCGTACAGGAAGTGCCGGTCGGCCTCCTCGTCGCCGACGATCAGTACGGCGGCGCGCCGGACGGCGTCCTGGAAGGCCTCCGGCGCTCCCGGGAAGGCGTCCCGTGCCGGTTCCAAGCGCTGTGTGACGAACTCGGTCAGGGCCTGCGCGTCGCGGCGTAACCACTGCACGTGGACATGCTCCTCGCCCTGGCCGAGAGCGTCGAGCAGGTCCTCGTCGGCGCGGGGCGGCCGGTCGGGCGCCTCGCTGGAGGAGGGACGGGACCCGACGACGATGCGTATGCCGGTCTGCGTGCCGAGTTCGCGCAGCAGACCGGCGATGAGCAGGGGCTCGTGCGCCTCGTCCAGGGCGTCCGCGAGGAGCGTGTACGTCCGGTCGGGGCGGGCGGCCGAGCGCGAGGCGCGGACCAGGGCCTGGGAGCGTTCGACGGGGTACAGGGCGTCGGACGGCACCTCGATGGCGAGGGCCTGGGCGAGCCGGGAGGTGACGTCGTGCACGGTCGCCCCGGTCAGATGGAGGGTGGCGTCGAACTCCGGCAGTTCGGGGGAGGTTTCGCCGTCCTGGCTGACGAAACCCGCCCGGGACAGGTGGGGCAGCAGCTCGCTCAGGTCGGCGTTCGCCCGCAGCAGGACGTCCCCGAGCAGCGCGGATTTGCCGGACCCGGCCCGGCCGGTGAGCACCAGGAGGCCCGAGCGGTGTTCCGCGAGCCACCCGGCGAGGGCGTCCCGGTCGTCCCCGCGCCCCAGGAAGCGCCAGGACAGCTCCCCGACCTCCGAGCCCAGCCCCCGGCGGGCGAGGCTCGCGCGCTCCGCCTCCGGCAGTGCGTCGATCGCCTCGCGCAGGCGGGCGTGGTTCTCCACCGAGGCGGTGACGGGAAAGGCGGTACGGCGGCGCAGCGGCGGAAGGCCGCCCAGGTTGAGCGCGCAGACGAAGAACTCCTGCGCCTCGTCGAGGTTCTGCGCGAGTCCGCCGACAGGGATCTCCGTGTCGTGGTCGGAGTAGCGCCGGGTGAGGATCCGGTCGAGGACGCGGCGGAACGTGCCGAGGTGCCCGCTGCCCTCGTCCCGTCCCGAGCCGACGAGCAGCAGCCCGCTGGCGCTCTTGGCCGCGCCGATCGCGCCGAGGGCCCGCTCCATGAATCCGGCGGCGCCGCAGGCCTCGACCACGACGATGTCCCATTTGCGGTAGTGGGACCGTAACCGGCGGGCATCGGTCACGTGCTTGGCGAAGGCGGCCGGGGAGAACTCGGCGTCGTGGGCGGCCGTGGGCCGCCCACGCACGTACAGGGCGGAGTCCTCGCCGTTCGAGGTGCCGTGTCCGATCCAGAGCAGGACGCCGTTGCGGACGTCCTCTGGGTCGGCCCATGCGCGCAGCCGCTCGTCGACCTCTGCCAGATCGCGTTCCGCGGGCCGGGCCGCCCAGGGAACGAGCGCGCCGCCGAACTGGGCGAGCAGCTCGGCGATCTCGCGCGCCTCCTGGTCGGCGTCGAAGTTCTCCTGCCGCAGGTAGTCGCCGAGCGCCACGGAGTAGACGTCGAAGCCGTCCCCGTCCGGCTCCGCCTCCGGGTTCGTGTCCCCCCGCACAGGTCAGCCGCCGAGGTCCGGGTCCTCGGCGGCGGCCATGACCAGCCGGGTGACCGGCTCGCTGCCGCCGGACACCTTGATCCGGTACAGGCCGGGTTCCCGCAGCCGGCACCGGACGCGCAGCTCGCCGGAGCTGTCGCGGCGGGGCGGCAGGCGTGGTGCGTCGACGACGCGGTCGGCGTCGCCGGTGTCCTGGATCCGGCAGGTGAGCCGGCGCGGGTCGGCCTCGCCGGTCACCGTTATCTCGAACTCCTCGTGCACGCCCACGAGATCGGGGGCCTCGAGCCCGGTCTCGCCGTCCCCGAGGCGCTGTCCGAGATCTTCGAGGCGACGCAGCCCGGTCAGCAGTCCGCGCGCCCGGTCGACGGCGCTGCCGCAGGTGGCGAGCGCGCCGTGCTGCTGGGCGTAGGTGCCGCCTTCCTCGACGCCGTGGACGTGTCCGGCGTAGCGGTAGACCGTGCCGTCGCCGCCGCAGTCGTCCGTGAGCGGCCGGCCGATCGCGTCCCGCACCACCGAGTCGTCCGGGTGCCGCCGGAAGACGTACGGCTGCGGAATGACGACCCCGTCCTTGAGCCGCATGCTCTGCATGGTGTGCTGGGCGATGCCGACGACCTTCACATGGTCGGGGATGCGTACGGACCGCAGCGCGGCCGTGCGGTCGAGGGACGCCGCGGCGAGTTCGGCGTCGCCGCCGAGGGCGGCGATGTCCGCGGGGGTCGGCGCGACCATGTCGTCGTCGGTCTCGACACAGCGGTAGGCGGGCAGCAGGTCGTGCAACCCGGGAAGGGTGCGGGCCAGGTCCCGCAGCTGCCGGTGGGGCAGCGGTACGGGCGCGCCGCGCCCGGAGTTGAGGATCGCCGCCGCCTTCACCGCGCCGTGGAAGGGTGTGCCGAGCGTGAGCGTGGCGCGTACCCGGTCCATGGCGCCCGGGATCCGGGTGAGCTCCCGGACCAGCAGGCCGCCCATCGAATGCGCGACGAGCACCACTTCGGCCGGCCGGCCGTCCGGGTCGTGGCGCCGGGCCGCCGTGTACTCGGGAAGGGCCGTCCATGCCTGCAGATGCCGGTCGATCGCGTCGGCCAGCAGCCGGGCGTTGTACGCGACAGGGAGCCGCCAGTCATAGGCGAACTCGCAGATCGCCGCCGGGTGGGCGACCGCGGGCGTGATCCCCCGGACGAGGTCGGTGTACGGCTCCACTCCCCCGAGGAGAGGCGACCAGGAGGCGAACTTCAGGAGCCGCCGGGCGGTGATCCGGCCCGTGCGCCCGGCCCGCTCGTCCTCGCGGACCGCGAGGGCCGCCATCCCGCGCTTGTGATGCCAGCGGGCGGAGTACGCGAGCGCCGTCCGCATGCCCCACAGCACGTCCCCGGACTCCGTGTCGACCAGTTCGCTGCCCATGATGCCGGGGATGACCACCACGGCGTCGTGGGTCGCGGCATTCCCGACAGCGGGCGGATTGACGGGATCTAAGCGCTCCATGAGCCAAAAGCTTACGGTGAGTTCCGCCGGTTTCGTGGCGAGTCCGTCAATTGCCCCAGTCCTGGTCCCGCCACTCACAGTCCGAAGGCGAGCAGGGTGCCGGAGTGGCCGGCGAAGAGGCGGTCGGGGGTGAGGGCGGTGGACCAGTACGCGCCGGCGGGGCCGCCCGTGACGGGGTGGTGCCAGAGCTGTGCGCCGGTGGCGGCGTGGAAGGCGTACAGGCCCTTCGCGCCCGTCGCGAGGTACATGTCGCGGGCGGCGCCGATGAGTTGCAGGTCGACGAGGCCGCTGCCGGCGGTCCAGCGGGCCGCGCCCGTGCGGACGTCGAGACCGCGCAGCGCGCCCGCGTCGAGGACGCAGACGGTGTCGCCGGAGCGGGCCCAGCCGCGCTCGCCGCGGGCGGCGGTGCGCACGGTCCAGCGGTGCGCGCCGGTCTTGGGGTCGAAGGCGGCGAGCAGCCCGCCGGTGGAGCCGTTCGCGCCGGTGCCGGGGTAGCAGAACAGGGTGTCCCCGTCGAGCTGCAACGCGCGCTTCCACAGAAGGGTCTGACTGTTCGTCGGGGGCAGGCTGGTGGGGCGGCTCCAGAGTTTCGCGCCGTCGGAGGGCCCCCGGGCCACGAGGTTCATGCTGCCGTCGAGCCCGTACAGCGCCTCGCCGCTCGGCGGCGCGTACAGCATGACGAGGTCCTCGGACCACCGGCGGGCCCCGGTCTTCGGGTCGAGGACGTGGTAGCCGCTGAGCATGGCGGTGCCGGACGTGTGGGCGGAACTGCCCCAGACGACGAGCCCGCCGTCCTTCGCGGCCCCGTCGACGGAGAGCAGCCCGGCCACGTCCGCCTGCCACTTCACGGTGCCGCTCGCCGCGTCGACGCCGTGCACGCGGTCGCCGCCGGTGGCGGTGACGAGCAGCGAGCCGTCGGCGTACTCCAGGCGCGGGGCGTCCGCTCCGGCCGGGGCCGCGGCCCACAGTTCGGCGCCGGTGCGCAGGTCCAGGGCGTGGACCCGGCCGTCGGTGCGCAGGGTGTAGACGCGCCGGTCGTCGGAGCGGGCGGCGGTGTTCTGGCCGCTGAGGTCCTTCCAGAGCAGTTTGCCGGTGCCGCGGTCGAGGGCCCCGCCGGAGGTCTTGCCCGCGACGAGCAGGGTGGTCGGCGTGTGGGCGAGCAGGCTCATGCCGGGCTGCGGGAGCGTCGCGGTCCACAGGAGCTGGGGCGGGTCGGCGTCGGGGGTGTCCGGCTGCCGCAGCCACCAGGTGACTCCGCCGGCGGCCGCGGCGGCCGCGAGCACCGCGCCGCCGCCGAGCAGCCGGCGGCGGCTGAGCAGCGGACCGCGCAGCTGGTCCCGCAGGTCGGCCTCGGAGGCGTCCACCTGCTGCTGGACGGCGCCGAGCCAGCCCTCGGTGGTCCGCGGGCGCAGCCACACCTGGAGTTCGGGGACGGAGGGACGGCGCGCCGGGTCCTTGTCGAGGCAGGCGGCGACGAGTCCGTACAGGGCGGGCGGCACGCCGTCGAGCCGGGGCGGCTCGTGGGCGGTGCGGTAGAGCAGGGCGTGCAACTGGCCGGTGCCGAAGGGCGGTTCGCCGGTGGCGGCGAAGGCGAGGACGGCACCGAGGGAGAACACGTCGCCGGCGGGGGTGAGTTCGGCGCCGGTGGTCTGCTCGGGTGACATGTAGCCGGGCGAGCCGATGATCTGGCCGTCCGCGGTGAGCACGGTGCCGTCGACGGCCCGGCTGATGCCGAAGTCGATGACCCGGGGGCCGTCGGCGGCGAGCAGGATGTTCGAGGGTTTCAAGTCTCTGTGGATCAGCCCCGCGCGGTGGACGGCGGCCAGGGCCTCGGCGAGGCCCGCGCCGAGCACCCGCAGCGTCGGCTCGGGCATCGGCCCGTGCGCGCCGACGGCGGCGGTGAGCGAGGGGCCGGGGATGTACGCGGTGGCCAGCCAGGGCTGGGGCCCGTCCGGGTCGGCGTCGACGACGGGCGCGGTGAACACTCCGCCGACCGCGCGGGCCGCGTCCACCTCGGCGCGGAACCGCCGCCGGAATCCGGGGTCGGCGGCCAGTTCGGGCCGGACGACCTTCACGGCGACGGCCCGGCCGCTGCGGGAGGCGGCCAGGTACACCCGGCCCATGCCGCCCGCGCCGAGCTCGCGGATCACCCGGTAGGGACCGATGGACGCGCCGAGGGCGGTGGCGGACGTCGAGGCCGGGGGCGTCGAGGCCGGGGGCGTCGGGGCGGTGGGCACGGTCATCAGGTTTCGCTCCGGAAGGCGTACAGAGTGGTGGAGGACGCGGCGTACACGGTCGGGCCGACGGCCCGGACGGACCACTGGCCGGTACTCGCCGTCTCGGCCCCGGCCGCCCGGCGGGCCCACAGCGGGCGGCCGTCGGAGGCGCGGAACACCATGACGCCCGGCGTGTCGAAGGTCGGGATCGCCACCAGCGAGGCGGAGGCCGCCGGGCCCGCCCGGTCGCCGCCGCCGGGGGCGAGGTTCAAGGGGCTGGGGGTGTGCCATTTCTGGCGGCCGTCCCTCAGGTCGAGGGCGAACACGGTGTCCTGGCCGTCGGCGACATAGCCCGTTCCGGCCACGACGGCGGTGCCGTCGAGGTTGGTGGTCTCGTTGACGGCGGTCCAGCGGGCGCGGCCGTCGGCGGCCCCGTACGCCCGCACCTTGACGCCGGTGAGGAGGACCGCGCCGGCGCCGACGGAGACCTTCGGATAGTCGCCGGGCCGGGCGACGCCCTTGGTCGTCCAGCGGACCGCGCCGCTCCTCAGGTCGAGACCGAGCAGGTCGCCGTCGGCCAGGAGGAAGCAGGTGCGGCCGTCGGAGGCGGCCCGGTAGTCGCTGCCCTTCACCGTACGGGCCCACAGGACCGTGCCCTTGGCGAGGTCCACGGCCCGCACGCCCCAGTGGTCGCCGAGGGTGTTCAGGACGGCGACGGAACCCACGACGCAGAACACGCCGTTGACGCTCTCGGCGGACGAGCCGGCGCTGCCGCGGCTGACGACATGGGCGAAGCGCAGGGCGCCGCGGGCGTCCAGGCCGACCAGGTACTCCCGGTCGTCGCCCCGGGCGCTGCCGAGCAGCAGCGAGCCGTGCACGCCGAACCACTCCGGCGTGCCGTCGACGTCGGAGGGCAGCCGGGGCGCGGCCGTCCAGCGGGGGGCTCCGGTGGCGGCGTCGTGACCGACCGCCGTCTCCCGGTTCCAGTACACGACGGTGCCGTCGAGCACGCCGACGCGGCCGTCGTCGAGCCGCTTGGCGAGCCGGCGCGTCCACAGCGGCTTCGGGGCGGGGGCGACGGCCGGCGTGCTGGGCCGGACGGTGGTGCCGGGGCCGGGGTCGGCGGCCGGCCGGTCGCGCCGGGACCAGAGGAAAGCCCCGCCGCCCGCGGCGGTTCCCGCCAGCACGGTCCCGCCGGCGGCGAACGCCAGGAACCTGCGGCGGCCCGGCGGCGCCCCCGTGGCCGCCGGGCCGCCGGGCAGCGTGGCGGGCACCGGCGGCGCGGTGAGCAGGGCGGCGGCGTACGCCTCCCGGGCCGCGAGGTCCTCGCGCAGTCCGGGCGTGAGCAGGGCGGCCGGTTCGGCGGATCCGAGGGCGGCCAGCACGTCCTGGACGGAGGGTCTGCGGGCGGGGTCCTTGTCGAGGCAGGCGGCGAGCAGGGGGTGCAGCGTCGCGGGCACCCCGTCGAGCCGGGGCGGCGCGTGCACGGCGCGGTACAGGACCTCGGCGCTGGTGCCGGCGCCGAACGGGCCGGCGCCGGTGGCCGCGTGGGCGAGGACGCAGCCGAGCGCGAACACGTCGGCGGGCGGCCCGGCCTCGCGGCTCGCCACGATCTGCTCCGGGGCCATGTAGCCGGGCGTGCCGATGACGGCGCCGGTGCGGGTGACCTGGGTGGCGTCGGCGGCCCGGCTGATGCCGAAGTCGATGACGCGGGGCCCGTCGTCGGTGACGAGCACGTTGGCGGGCTTGAGGTCGCGGTGCACGACGCCGGCGGTGTGGATCGCGAGCAGCGCCTCGCCGAGGCCGCTGCCGAGGGCGCGCAGCGCGGGCTCGGGCAGGGTGCCGTAGCGCTGGACGACCTCGTGCAGGGACGGCGCGGGGACGTAGGCGGTGGCCAGCCAGGGCCGTTCGGCGTCGGCGTCCGCGTCGAGCACGGGCGGGGTGAAGAAGCCGCTGACCCGGCGGGCGGCGTCGGCCTCGCGCCGGAAGCGGCCGCGGAAGTCGGGCGTCTCGGCGTACTCGGCGCGGACGACCTTCACGGCGACCAGCCGCGCGCCGGGCGACCGGGCCAGGTACACCTGGCCCATGCCGCCCTCTCCGAGCAGTTGGAAGACCTCGTAGGGGCCGATGCGGTGCGGGGTGTACGGGGCCGGTCCGGCGGAGGGATACAGGGACGGATCGGCGGACGTGTACGGGTCCGTGTGGGCGTGCGTCGGGAAGGTCACCGGCGGTCCGGGCCGGGTCAGGAGAGCGAGCCGAGGACGTCACGGGCGGCGGCGATGGCGCCCTGCTCGGCCTGCGCCTGCGTCCTGCCGCTGTCCTCGGGGTTGTAGTTGTACTGCACGGTGAACGCGGCGTTCCCCTCGCGGACGACCACCTCGGACTCGGCCCCGTCGAAGGGCGCCTTGCCGACGTGGTGGACGACCATGGCCTCCTCCCCGAGCCCGGAGAGCGCCCGGCCGGTGCTGGTGCGCATGGTCTTCGCGCCGGTCAGAGCGGTGGTCTTCTTCATGTCGTACTGGCCCTTGGCCGCCGGGCTGACGACCAGGCTGACGCGGACGGTGAGCATGGGGCCGCCGGAGCCCATGGGGGTGTCCCACTCCGGCATCTTCGTGATCATCGAGGCCAGAGTGGCGTTGTCGAACTGCGACGGCTTGCACTCCGCGCCGGGCACCAGGCCGGCGACGGTCGCGGGCTTGATCAGGTCGCAGCCCTCCGGCACCTTCGTGAACGCCTTGCCGCCGGGCTCCGGCTGTTCGGCGCCCGGTGCGCCCGGGACACCCGCGGGACCGCCCGGCGCGGCGTTCGTGCCGCCGCCGCCCGACGTGGCCACCACCACGGCGATGACGACGGCGGCCACGAACGCCGCGGCGCCCCCGATCAGCCAGGGCGTCGGGACGCCCCCCGGACGTCCCGTGCCCGTCGCGCCGTTCTGCCCCTGGAACGGCGGGAGCGGCTGGGTCCACGCCGACGTCGGCGCCGGGGCGCCGGCCGGCGGCGGGCCGGCCGGCCGGTCCGGCATCGGAGGCTGCCCGTAGGGCGGTTGACCTGCCGCGGGACCCGGCGCTCCCCAGCCGGGAGCGGCCGGCGCGGCCGGCGGCAGGGGCTGGGTGGGGCCCGTCGGTACGGGCGGCTGCTGCGGGTTCATCGGGGTCTCGCTCACGGGGTGTCCCGCTCTCCGTTCGGCTGTCGGTGTCGGAATCGGCCAAGCCGGTCCTGGGGGGCCGGGGCTCGGCACGTGGACGTGCCGGGCCCGGGCGCGACGTGCAGAAGCGTTTCGCGGGGCGCTGCAATTCCGATGAAATCCTGCTGATGCGGGGACTGACCAGAGCGTTCGGCAAAAAGGGAAGCCCTACCCCGGCCCCGCCGGAGGAAACGGTTCCGCGCTCCGATAGGTTTCGCGCGACAGGCGCGTTCCGGCGCGCGGAGCTGACGACACACAAGGGGTGGGGCCGCATGAAGCGGCGTCGGGTGTGGGGCACGGCGATGGCCGTGGTGGCAGGGATCTCCGGGGTCCTGGTCTTCGAGGGGATGACCGGGAACGCGGACGGAGAGTACGACGGCAAGGCACACGGCCCTGTCGAGACGAAGACCAGCAGCGTGGCGCTGAAGACCGCCGACGGCGGGCGCAGCGCCTCGCTGTCGCAGCAGGACACCGAGCCGTTCAGCATGCTCGGCGTCACCTGGGCCGACCCGGCCGCCCGGATGCCGGGCAAGGTCGAGGCACGCGCCCGCGGCGCGGAGTCCGGCGACTGGTCGCGCTGGATCGAGCTGGACGACCACGGCACCGCCGACCCGACGGCCGAGCGCGGCGGCACCGAGCCCGCCTGGTTCGGCGCGTCCGACGGCGTCGAGGTGCGGGTGGTCGCGAGCGGCAGGGCGACCGCCGTGCTGCCGACCGACCTGCGGCTGACGCTGGTCGACCCGGGCAAGAGCAACGCGAAGCCGCAGGCGATGGCGCCGGCCGGGTTCTCGGTCGAGGAGAGCGGGACCCCCACCCCGCCCGCTCCCGAGCCGAGCACCGAGAGCCCCGCGCCCGACCCGTCGACGCCCGCCGCGTCCCCCACCACGGAGGAGCCGCCGCCGGCTCAGTCCACCGAGCCCGCGCCGCCGGCGCCGAGCACCAGCGCGTCGGAGAGCGCCGCGCCGTCCGCCTCGGCCTCCACCACTCCGGCCCCGACGCCCTCGTCGACCGGCCCGACGGCGCCGCCGTCGACGGCCGCCCGGCCTGCGATCACCACGCGGGCCGGCTGGGGCGCCGACGAGTCGCTCAGCCCCGAGGCCCCGACGTATCTTCCGGCTGGGAAGATCAAGGCCGTGGCCGTGCACCACACGGCCGCGACGAACGACTACTCCTGCGCCGACTCGGCGGCGATCGTGCGCGGCATCTACGCGTACCACATCAAGCCGGCCACCCAGGGCGGCAACGGCTGGAAGGACATCGGCTACCACTTCCTCGTCGACAAGTGCGGCACGATCTTCGAGGGCCGCAAGGGCGGCATGGACCTGCCGGTGGTGGGCGCGCACACGTACGGCTTCAACAGCGAGACCACCAGCATCTCGCTGATCGGCGACTACTCGACCACCGCGCCGTCGAAGTCGCAGCTGATCTCGGCCGCGCGGATCGCCGCGTGGAAGCTCGGCCAGTACGGCGTGGACCCGGCCGGCACGACCACGCTGACCGCCGGTGACGTCGGCACCAACTACTTCGGCAAGTCGTGGGCGAAGGGCGCCCAGCTGCCGTTCTCGACGGTCTTCGGCCACCGGGACGGCTACAACACCCAGTGCCCGGGCACGACCGGGTACGGCCAGCTGCCCACGATCCGCTCCTGGGCCGCCGGCCCGGTGGCCGGGCTGAAGGTCACCTCGGTCACCGGCGCGACGCTGTCCGGCGGGACGTACCACACGCGCGGTCCGCTGACCGTCGCCTGGACGTCGACGACCCCGTCCGCGTTCATCGTCCGGCACGAGGTGCTGGTCGACGGCAACGTGGCGGCCACCGCCGCCGGTTCGGCGACGTCCGCCGCGATCACCGTGCCGGCCGGCAGCCACTCGGTCGCCGTGCGCGCGGTGCACACCTCGCGCAAGACCGTGACGACGCCCGCGCTGACCGCGGTCGGCGACACCACCGCCCCGGTCTTCTCCACCACCCCGCGGGTGTACCTGCGGGCCGGCACGGTGAACACCACCGCCGCGCCGCTGAGCCTGGTGTGGAAGGCGACGGACGCCGTCGCGCTGCGCGACGTCCGGCTGACGACGCCGGTGGCCGCGACGTACGGCCCGACGATCACCACCGCCGCGCACTCGGCGAAGCCGGCCGTCACCACGACCTGGACGCTCAACGCGTACGACCAGGCGGGCAACCGGACCACCGCGTCGGTCGGTTCGACGCCGATGATCCTGCAGGAGACCTCCGCGGTCCGCTCCGGCACCTGGGCGGCGAAGTCGTCGACCAGCTACCTGGGCGGCAAGTCCCTCTCCAGCACCGCCAGGAACGCCTCGCTCACCTGGACGTTCACCGGCCGCTCGGTCGCGTGGGTGGTGTCCCGGGCGTCCAACTCCGGCCAGGCGTACGTGTACGTGGACGGGGTCAAGCTCGCGACGGTCGACCTCAGGTCGACGACCGCGAAGTACCGGGACGCGATCTGGACCCGCAACTGGTCCTCGGCGGGCAAGCACACGGTGAAGATCGTGGTGGTCGGCACGGCCGGCCGGCCGACGGTCACCACCGACGGTCTCGTCTACCTGCGCTGAGCAGCCACGCCCAGGCGGCGCCGGCTCCCACCCCTCTCGGGTGCGGAGCCGGCGCCGTTCCGCGTCCGAGGGCGGCTTTGAGGCGGGTGACGAGGGGTTCGGTCCAGCGCGCCGCGAGCGGGCCGACGAGCACCATGAGCAGGACGTAGGCGGTGGCGAGGGGGCCGATCCGCGGGTCGGTGGCGGCGGCGAGTCCGGCGATCACCACGGAGAACTCGCCGCGGGCGACCAGCGCCCCGCCGGCCCGTAGCCGGCCGCGCGGGCCGACGCCGGCCCGCCGGGCCGCGTACCAGCCGGTGGCGACCTTGGTGAGGACGGTGACGACGGCGAGCAGCGTCGCGACGCCGAGGACCGGCGGGATGGCGCCGGGGTCGGTGGACAGTCCGAAGAAGACGAAGAAGACCGCGGCGAACAGGTCCCGCAGCGGGGTGAGCAGCCGGTGCGCACCCTCGGCGACCTCGCCGGAGAGCGCGATGCCGACGAGGAACGCGCCGACCGCGGCGGAGACCTGGAGCCGCTGGGCGATCCCGGCGACCAGCACGGTCAGGCCGAGCACGACGAGCAGCAGCAGTTCGGGGTTGTCGGAGGAGACGGCCCGGCTGAGGTGGTGGCCGTGGCGGAGCGCGAAGTACAGCACGACGCCGACGGTGCCGAGGGCGATGACGAGGGCGATGCTGCCGCCGGCCAGGCCGACGCCCGCCACGAGGGCGGTGAGCAGCGGCAGGTAGAGGGCCATGGAGAGGTCCTCGAGGACGAGGACGCCGAGCACGGCGGGGGTCTCCCGGTTGCCGAGCCTGCCAAGGTCGGCGAGGACCTTGGCGACGACGCCGGAGGACGAGATCCAGGTGACGCCGGCGAGGGCGACCGCGCCGACCGGGCCCCAGCCGAGCAGCAGTCCGGCGACGGCGCCGGGGACGGCGTTGAGGACGAAGTCGACGAGTCCGGAGGGGTATTGGGTGCGCAGGCTGCCGACGAGTTCGGAGGCGGAGTACTCCAGGCCGAGCGTCATCAGGAGCAGGATGACGCCGATCTCCGCGCCGACGGCGACGAACTCCTCGCTGGCGTCGAGCGGCAGCAGGCCGCCCTTGCCGAAGGCGAGGCCGGCGAGCAGGTAGAGCGGGATGGGCGAGAGCCCGATGCGGGCGGCGAGACGTCCGATCAGCCCGAGGGTGAGGAGCAGCGAGCCCAGTTCGACGAGGAGGGCGGTGGTGTCGTGCACGTCACCCTCCGCCGATGATCACGGCGAGCGCGTCGACGCCGTCGCGGGTGCCGACGGCGACGAGGGTGTCGCCGAGGGCGAGCCGGAAGTCGGGGCCGGGGGACGGGTGGACGCTGGTGCGGCGCAGTACGGCGACGATGGAGGCGCCGGTACGGGTGCGGGCACGGGTGTCGCCGAGGAGCCGGCCGGCGTACGGGGAGCGGGAGCCGAGGGGGATGTGCTCGGTGACGAGGTCGAGCCCGTCGGTCTCGATGCCCTCCGGACGGGCCGGGTCGATCAAGTGGGCGAGCTGGGTGGCCTCTTCGGGTTCGAGCGCGACGGACTCGCAGGAGTCGGGGTCGTCGTGACGGTAGACCCCTACGAACCGCCGCCCGTCGTGGTGCACGACGACGGAGAGGTGTCCGCCGGACTCGGTGGTCACGTCGTACTGGGTGCCGACGCCGGGAAGCGGGATGCGACGCGTGCCCATGACGGTCGCCTCTCTGGGAACAGCGGCCGGGTGCGGCAGCGTCGCGACGTGACGATTCGGACTTTCCACCGCAAAACGACGCTCTCACGGTACCACCGGAGACCTGCCCGGGGCGGGACGATGGCAGGTGGACGCCGCGGGCCCCGTCCGGCGCGTCGTACGTCCGAAACCTTCAAGACCGGGCCGCGGCCGAGCCCGTAGCGTGCCGGGCATGAACGCACCTCGACTCGATCTCATCGGACTGGTCGTGGCCGACATGGCCGCGTCGCTCGCCTTCTACCGACGGCTGGGACTCGACCTCCCCGACGGCGCCGAGAACGCCCCGCACGTGGAGGCCACGCTGCCCGGCGGCCTGCGGATCGCGTGGGACACGGAGGAGGTCGTACGGTCCTTCGACCCGGAATGGACCCGCCCGAGCGGCGGCGACCGGCTGGGGCTCGCCTTCCGCTGCGACTCCCCCGCACAGGTGGACGCGGTGTACGAGGAGCTGGTCGCCGCCGGATACCGGGGGCATCTGAAGCCCTGGGACGCGGTCTGGGGGCAGCGCTACGCGGTGGTCCTCGACCCGGACGGCTGCGGCGTCAGCCTCTTCGCGGACGCCGCGTAGGCGCTCAGCGTGGTGCCGGCCAGCGTCCGGGCCTCGCGCGCGAGGTGGGCCTGGTCGGCGCAGCCCGCCGCTACGGCGGCGTCCGCGAACGGGACCCCGGCGGCGACCAGCGCCAGGGCGCGGCGCAGCCGGAGGATCCGGGCGAGGGTCTTGGGCCCGTAGCCGAAGGCCACGAGCGAGCGCCGGTGCAGCTGCCGGGCGCCGAGCCCCACGGCGTCGGCGGTCTCGGCCACCGGCCGGCCGGCCCGGAGCGCGGCGACCACGGCGCGCAGCACCGGGTCCGGCGCGGGCGCGTGGGCGGCGCGGCTCAGCGCCAGCTCCTCCTGGGCGGCGGCGGGAGACGGCGCCGCGGCGATCCGCCCGCCGAGCCGCCGGGCCCGAGCCGCGCCCCACAGGTCCGCGAGCTCGACCCGCAGATCCAGCAGCTCGTGGGCGGGGACGCCGAGCAGCCCCGGCGCGTCCCCGGGCGCGAACCGCAGCCCGGCCCAGGGCGCGCTGCCGACGGGCAGGTGCGGGCGGGTGTCGGGGCCGGCGACGAGCAGCCGCCCCTCGCTCCAGAGCAGGTCCATGCAGCCGTCGGGCAGCACCGGCCGCATGTCGGCGGCCCGCCGTGGCTCCACCGTCCAGAGCACGGCCCCGTCCAGCCGGGAGGCCCGTTCCGCGTACACGCCTCCAGCCTAGGCCGGGGCGGTACGGGACGTCAGTCGCGTTCCCAGCCGCTGTGCAGGCGGGCCTTGACGTCGTCCGGCGGCAGGAACCGCGACCAGCGCTCGGGGAACTCCGAAGGCATGTCCGGGTCGTCCTCGTCGACGTCGTCCGCCTCCGCGCGGGCACGGGCGAGCAGTTCGGCCGCCTGGGCGGCGCGGGCGCGCACGCCGGCCTCGCGGGCGGCGGCGGTGGCGACCGAGGGCCACACCCGGTCGATCGCCGCGTTGACGGCCGCGCCGACCAGCACCGCGAACGCCGAGATGCCGATCCACAGCAGCACCGCGATCGGCGCGGCGAGCGAGCCGTAGATCGTCGGGCCCTCGACCTGGCTGGTCAGGTAGATCCGCAGCACGAAGCTGCCGAGCACCCACATCGCGAGCGCGACCAGGGCGCCGGGGATGTCCTCGATCCAGGGCGAGCGGACCGGTACGGACACGTGGTACAGCGTGGTCAGGAAGGCGACGGAGAGCAGGATGACGGCCGGCCAGTACAGCACCGACACCACCTCCGTGCCCCAGGGGATCAGCTCCACCACCCGGTCCGGGCCGACCACCGCGAGCGGCAGCACGACCGCGCCGATCAGCAGCGCCACGATGTACAGCAGGAAGGCGAGCAGCCGGGTCGCGACGATCCCCCGGTGGCCGTCGAGCCCGTACATGACGGTGATGGTGTCGATGAAGACGTTCACGGCCCGCGAGCCGGACCACAGGGCGATGGCGAAGCCGATGGAGATGAGATCGGGCCGGCCGCCCCGGGTGACGTCCTCCAGGAGCGGTTTGGCGATGTCGTTGACGCCCCGGTCGGACAGCACCGTGCCGGAGGCGCGCAGGATGTTCTCCTGGATGGACGCGACGGTCGTGGTGTCCGTCCAGTCGTCGACGTAGCCGAGCAGACCCAGCAGACCCAGCATCAGCGGCGGCAGCGAGAGCAGGGTGAAGAACGCCGCCTCCGCCGCGAGACCGAGGATGCGGTACTCGATGCACGAGTTGACGGTGTCCTTCAGGAGCAGCCAGACCAGCTTCCGCTTGGAGACGTTGCGGTAGAGGACTCTCGCCCGGTGAAGTCTTCCCCGGCGGCGCTCGGGTGTTTCATTTGCTGCCTGCACCTCCTTACCGTATCGGCATGGCAGCCAGCACCCACACAGTGACCAACCAGGCTCCGCCCCTGGTGGGATACGACGTATTCACGTCCGACCGGGCACTCGTCGAGGCGGTCGAGCGCCATCTGGACCCCGGGCTGCTGCCCGGGGCGCGGGAGGACCTCTCCGCACTCGGCCGCAGCGCCGGCTCGGCCCAGGTGCAGGAATGGGGGGTGCTGGCCAACGAGTACCCGCCGAAGCTGCGCACCCACGACCGGTACGGCCACCGTATCGACGAGGTCGAGTTCCATCCGTCCTGGCACCGGCTGCTCGGCCACGCCGTCGGCGCGGGTCTGACGAACGCCTGGGGCCGGCCCGGCGGCCATCTGCGGCGCGCCGCCGGGTTCCTGGTGTGGACGCAGGTGGAGGCCGGGCACGGCTGTCCGCTGTCGATGACGCACTCCGCGGTGCCGGCGCTGCGGACCGACCCGGAGCTGGCCGCCGAGTGGGAGCCGCGGCTGACCTCGCAGGTGTACGAGCAGGGCCTGCGGCCGGCCGCGGAGAAGGCCGGCGTGCTCTTCGGGATGGGCATGACGGAGAAGCAGGGCGGCAGCGACGTCCGGGCGAACACCACCCAGGCGCGACCGCTGGACGCCGAGGGCGAGTATCTGCTGACCGGTCACAAATGGTTCTGCTCGGCGCCCATGTCGGACGGGTTCCTGGTGCTCGGGCAGGCGCCCGGCGGGCTGACCTGCTTCCTCGTGCCGCGGGTGCTGCCGGACGGCAGCCGGAACGTGTTCGCGATCCAGCGCCTCAAGGACAAGCTGGGCAACAAGTCCAACGCCTCGAGCGAGGTGGAGTTCGACGGGACGTGGGCGCGCCGGGTCGGCGAGGAGGGCCGCGGGGTGCGCACCATCATCGAGATGGTGGCGGCCACGCGGCTCGACTGTGTACTGGGCTCGGCGGCGCAGATGCGGCAGGCGCTGACGCAGGCCGTGCACCACGCCTCGTACCGCAGCGCCTTCGGCGGGCTGCTGATCGAGAAGCCGCTGATGCGCAACGTGCTGGCGGACCTGGCGCTGGAGTCGGAAGCCGCGACGACGCTGGGCATGCGGCTCGCGGCGGCCTACGACGCGGACACCGAAGCCGAGCGGGCGTTCCTGCGGCTGGCCGTGCCGGCGGCGAAGTACTGGGTGACCAAGCGCTGCACGCCGATGGTGGCGGAGGCGCTGGAGTGCCTGGGCGGCAACGGGTACGTGGAGGAGTCGGGGATGCCGCGGCTGCTGCGCGAGGCGCCGCTGAACTCGATCTGGGAGGGCTCGGGCAACGTCCAGGCGCTGGACGTGCTGCGAGCGCTGCAGCGGGAGCCGGCGGCGCTGAACGCGTTCCTGCAGGAGGTCGGGCAGGCGCGCGGGGCGGACCACCGGCTGGACGCGGGGATCAAGGACCTGCTGACCGAACTGGCCGATCTGGACGGGATCGAGGCACGGGCGCGGCGCCTGGTGGAGCGGATGGCGCTGGTGCTCCAGGGCTCGCTGCTGGTCCGGTTCGCGCCGCCGGAGGTTGCGGACGCGTTCTGCGGTTCACGGCTCGGCGGAGACTGGGGGACGGCCTTCGGGACGCTTCCCCACTCGCTCGATCTGGCGAAGGTGGTGGAGCGGGCGCGGGTGGCTCCCTGAGCCGCCCGGGAACGCGAAAGCCGAGGGTGGTGCTGCGCCGACACGGCACCACCCTCCGCTGGTGCACCACACTCACGCACTTCCGGGGGATCCGCCAGAGTTGCAGACGGTTGCAGGATTGTCCGAACCGCCCCGCGCCGGGGAGGCCGGGGCGGCACCATGGGCCTGCGAGGCCGCGCAGTGCAGAACCGATACCGCACCACCGGCGCCTGGGGGATACCGATGAACGACACCGCGCTCGACCTGCGCCGGCTGGCCGCCATGGACGCCGCCCAGGCGTCCCGGCTGCTCCACCGGGTGCGGGAGGAGACCCTGGCCGGCCGGCGGCCGCCGATCGCCCCCCGCCCGGTGATCGACGCCTCGTGGCGGCGGATGTCGCAGCTGGGGCTCGATCCCGACCAGAGCAGCAGGTCCGTACTGCTGCGGCGGGACGAGCTGGAGGAGCGGCGGCGGACGACGCTGATCGGCGAGGTGATGCGGACGCTCACCGCCGGGCTGAGCGGGATCGCCGACGCCTCGATGCAGATCATGGTGGTCACCGACGAGCACGGCCGGGTGCTGTGGCGCGACGGCAACCTGTCGGTGCTGCGCCGGGCCAGCGGGATCTGTCTGGAGGAGGGCGCGGCCTGGAGCGAGTCGAGCACCGGCACCAACGCGGTGGGCACGGCGCTCGCGGTGCGCAAGGCCGTCCAGGTCCACTCGGCCGAGCACTATCTGCAGACCCTGCACAACTGGACCTGCGCCGCCGCGCCCGTGCACGATCCGCGCGACCAGCGGCTGCTCGGGATCGTGGACGTGAGCGGTCCGGCGTCGAGCTTCCATCCGGCCACGCTGGCACTGGTGGCCTCGGTGGCGCAGCTGGCCGAGGCCGAGCTGCGGGAGCGGCATCTGCGGTCGGTCGAGCGGCTGCGGGCGGTGGCCGCGCCGATCCTGTGCCGGGTGGGCGGCCGGGCGATCGCGGTGGACGCGCACGGCTGGACGGCGGCGGTGACCGGGATGGCCCCGGTGGACCGGGTGACGCTGCCCAAATCGTTCCGGGCGGGACGGGTGTGGCTGCCGTCGCTCGGGATGTGCGCGGTGGAGCCGCTGCCGGGCGGCTGGCTGCTGCGGGTGGACGACGGGACGACGGCGGAGGCGGACGGCAGCCGGGTGGTGCTCGACCTGAGCCGGCCGCGCCGCTGGACGGTGGCGGTGTCGGGGGCGGCGGGCAGCTGGACGCAGGAGCTGAGCCCGCGTCATGCGGAGCTGCTGTGGGTGCTGGCCCGCAGCCCCGAGGGGCGGACGGCCGCGGAGCTGGCGCAGGACGTGTTCGGCGACCGGACGCGCACGGTGACCGTGCGCGCGGAGATGTCGCGGATCCGCCGCAACCTGGCGGGCGTGCTGGCCCACCGGCCGTACCGGTTCCACGAGGAGGTCGAGGTCGAGCTCCTCGTCCCCGAGCACCCCGCCGACCTCCTCCCCCACTCCACGGCCCCCGCGGTCCGCGCGGCGTGGGACGCGCCGGCGGGGGCGCAGGACTGAGCCCCGGGCGCACCATCCGTACCCGGTCGTGATCGTCGACCGGTGCATGTGGGCCTGGCGCATCCTGGACGGGATGCAGGCGGAGGTTGTCCGCAATCCGGACGAGCGGCTCACAGAGCGGATGGCCGAGCTGCGCCGGCTGACGGCCGAGGCGTCCTCGGACCCCGGCCCGGCCTGGGAATCTGGGGCTCCGCATGATGCGATGGGCCCATGAGCACCATCACTCTCACCACCTGGTCCCTCGAACAGACCGACCCGTCCGATCTGCGTCCCGCCACGCCGCCGGAGGGCGGCGACGTGACGATCGCGCGGGCCGAGCTGCCCTCGCCGGAGTTCAGCCGCTTCCTCTACACCGCGGTCGGCGGCGACATCCGGTGGAACGACCGGCTGCCGCTGACGTACAAGGAGTGGCAGCAGATCGTCGAGAAGCCGGGCGCCGAGCTCTGGGTGGCGTACGAGAAGGGGACGCCGGCCGGGTACGTGGAGCTGGACCCGCAGGACGACGGCGTGGTGGAGATCGTCTACTTCGGCCTGATCCCGGCCTTCCGCGGCCGCCGGATCGGCGGCCATCTGCTCTCCGAGGGCGTGCGGCGCGCCTGGGACCTGGCCGAACGCTGGCCGGACCGGGAGCCGACCCGCCGGGTGTGGCTGCACACCTGCTCGCTGGACGGCCCGCACGCGATGGACAACTACCGGCGCCGGGGCTTCCGGCTCTTCGACACGAAGGTGGAGGAGGTCGAGGAGTCCGAGACCCCCGGCCCCTGGCCCGGCGCGCACGCCTGAGCCGCCGCGGGGACCACCCCGCGCCCGGGCCCGCAGGAGGGCCCGACGTGACCCAGAGCACACCGTCTCGCGATGCGGGACGGCGGTGTCCACATAATGGATGAAGCTGGACTGGGTCCAAAGTCCCGTGACACGCTTCCGTCATGTCTGGAACTGGAATTGCCTTGGTGAGTCGGCGGCACGTCGACCTCGGCCGCGTGTCCAGCGCCATCTGTCCGGTGCGCTGAGAGAACCAGCAACGCCGCGATTCCTTTTCTGCCCGACTCTGCTGCGCACCGTCGCGCCATCCTCTGACACCTGCCTGAAAGTGCAGGTCAGAGCCGCCCTCCTGCAGTCCCGAAGGACGAAACGCCATGGCCGCCACCCCGGAAAACCCCACCCCCGCCACGCCCCGCCGCAAGGTGAGCCGTCACCGTGGTGAGGGTCAGTGGGCCGTGGGGCACTTCACCCCGCTGAACGGCAATGAGCAGTTCAAGAAGGACGACGACGGTCTCAATGTGCGGACACGCATTGAGACGATCTACTCGAAGCGCGGCTTCGACTCGATCGACCCCAACGACCTGCGCGGCCGCATGCGCTGGTGGGGCCTGTACACGCAGCGCAAGGAAGGTCTGGACGGCACCAAGACCGGTGTCCTGGAGCCGGAGGAGCTGGACGCCGAGTACTTCATGCTCCGCGTCCGCATCGACGGCGGCCGGCTGACCACCGAGCAGCTCCGGGTGATCGGCGAGATCTCGCAGGAGTTCGCCCGCGGCACCGCCGATGTCACGGACCGGCAGAACGTCCAGTACCACTGGATCCGGATCGAGGACGTCCCCGAGATCTGGAACCGGCTGGAGGCCGTCGGCCTGTCCACCACCGAGGCCTGCGGCGACACCCCGCGCGTCATCCTCGGCTCGCCGGTCGCCGGCATCGCCGAGGACGAGATCATCGACGGCACCCCCGCCATCGAGGAGATCTACCGGCGGATCGTCGGCAACAAGGACTTCTCCAACCTGCCCCGCAAGTTCAAGTCCGCGATCTCCGGCTCGCCGCTGCTCGACGTGGCACACGAGATCAACGACATCGCGTTCGTCGGCGTCGAGCACCCGGAGCACGGCCCCGGATTCGACGTCTGGGTCGGCGGCGGCCTGTCCACCAACCCCAAGCTGGGCGTGCGGCTCGGCACCTGGGTCTCGCTGGACGAGGTCCCTGACGTCTACGAGGGCGTCATCTCGATCTTCCGCGACTACGGCTACCGCCGGCTGCGCAACCGCGCCCGGCTGAAGTTCCTGGTCGCCGACTGGGGCGCGGAGAAGTTCCGCCAGGTCCTCGAGGACGAGTACCTGAAGCGGAAGCTCACCGACGGCCCCGCGCCCGAGGAGCCCGCCGGCCGCTGGCGCGACCACGTCGGCGTCCACAAGCAGAAGGACGGCCGGTTCTACGTGGGCTTCGCGCCGCGCGTCGGCCGGGTCGACGGCGCGACGCTGACGAAGATCGCCGAGATCGCGGAGGCGCACGGCTCCGGCCGGGTGCGCACCACCGCCGAGCAGAAGATGCTCGTCCTCGACATCGAGGAGTCCCAGGTCGAGTCGATCGTCTCCGCCCTGGAGGCGCTGGACCTGCGCGTCACCCCCTCGCCGTTCCGCCGCGGCACGATGGCCTGCACCGGCATCGAGTTCTGCAAGCTGGCGATCGTCGAGACCAAGGGCCGCGGTTCCTCGCTCATCGACGAACTCGAGCGCCGTATCCCCGAGTTCGACGAGCCGCTCACCATCAACATCAACGGCTGCCCGAACGCCTGCGCCCGTATCCAGGTCGCGGACATCGGTCTCAAGGGCCAGCTGGTCCTGGACGACGAGGGCAACCGCGTCGAGGGCTACCAGGTGCACCTGGGCGGCGCGCTGGGCCTGGAGGCCGGTTTCGGCCGCAAGGTCCGCGGCCTGAAGGTCACCGCTGCCGAACTGCCCGACTACGTCGAGCGGGTCCTCACGCGCTACCAGGAGCAGCGCGAGGACGGCGAGCGCTTCGCCACCTGGGCGGCGCGCGCGTCGGAAGAAGCGCTGTCATGAGCGAGCGAGCCGCGCCGTTCCACTGCCCGTACTGCGGTGACGAGGATCTGCGGCCGTACGAGCAGGGCAGTCACGGCGCGTGGGAATGCCGGGCGTGCAGTCGAGCCTTCCAGCTGAAGTTCCTGGGGCTCCTCGCCCCGGGAGCTTCGAGCAACTCCGACGGAGGGGAAGAGAGATGACGATCACTCAGGACGCGACCGCGGCCGACCTGAAGGCACTCGCCGAGCAGGCCGGCCGCGAGCTGGAGGACGCCTCCGCGCTGGAGATCCTCCAGTGGGCGGCCGACACCTTCGGCCCGCGTTTCTGTGTCACCTCGTCCATGGAGGA
Organism: Streptomyces sp. NPDC048604; assembly: GCF_043199435.1. Taxonomy (NCBI): domain Bacteria; kingdom Bacillati; phylum Actinomycetota; class Actinomycetes; order Kitasatosporales; family Streptomycetaceae; genus Streptomyces; species Streptomyces sp. NPDC048604. The sequence continues at coordinate 188,693 of NZ_JBICVX010000014.1, read as the reverse complement.
CGCGGTGGTCGCCCACCTCGCCTCGCGCGCCATGCCCGGCGTGGACGTGGTCTTCCTCGACACCGGCTACCACTTCCCGGAGACCATCGGCACCCGGGACGCGGTCGACGCGGTGATGGACGTCAACGTCATCACCCTGACCCCGCGTCAGACGGTCGAGGAGCAGGACGCCGAGTACGGCCCGAGGCTGCACGAGCGCGACCCCGACCTGTGCTGCGCGCTGCGCAAGGTCAAGCCGCTGGAGGAGGGCCTGACCAAGTACGCGGCCTGGGCGACCGGTCTGCGCCGCGACGAGTCCCCGACCCGGGCCAACACCCCGGTCGTCGGCTGGGACGAGAAGCGGGATAAGGTCAAGGTCTCCCCGATCGCCCGCTGGACGCAGGACGAGGTGGACGCGTACGTCGCCGAACACGGCGTGCTCACCAACCCGTTGCTGATGGACGGCTACGCCTCCGTCGGCTGCGCCCCCTGCACCCGCCGGACCCTGGAGGGCGAGGACGCCCGCGCCGGGCGCTGGGCGGGCCGCGCCAAGACCGAGTGCGGGCTGCACGGATGACGGACACTCAGGAATCTCAGGAGAAGCACGTGACGGGTGCCACCATCTGGCTCACCGGTCTGCCGAGCGCCGGCAAGACGACGATCGCGTACGAGCTGGCCGGCCGGCTGCGCGGCGAGGGCCACCGGGTCGAGGTGCTCGACGGCGACGAGATCCGCGAGTTCCTCTCCGCAGGCCTCGGCTTCAGCCGCGAGGACCGGCACACCAACGTGCAGCGGATCGGCTTCGTCGCCGAACTGCTCGCCTCGAACGGCGTGAAGGTCCTGGTCCCGGTCATCGCCCCGTACGAGGACAGCCGCGAGGCGGTCCGCAAGCGGCACGCCGGCGAGGGCACGCCGTACGTCGAGGTGCACGTCGCGACTCCGGTGGAGGTGTGCTCCGTGCGCGACGTCAAGGGGCTGTACGCCAAGCAGGCCGCGGGCGAGCTCAGCGGCCTGACCGGCGTCGACGACCCGTACGACGAGCCGAAGAACCCCGATCTGCGGATCGAGTCCCAGAACCAGACCGTGCAGGAGTCGGCAGCGACCGTCCATGCGCTGCTCACCGAGAGGGGTCTCGCATGACGACCGTCGCTCATGTCCACGAGGAGACCGACAGCCCGTTCGCGCTGTCGCACCTCGACTCCCTGGAGTCCGAGGCCGTCCACATCTTCCGTGAGGTGGCGGGTGAGTTCGAGCGGCCGGTGATCCTGTTCTCCGGCGGCAAGGACTCCATCGTCATGCTGCACCTGGCGCTGAAGGCCTTCGCCCCCGCGGCGATCCCCTTCACGCTCCTGCACGTCGACACCGGGCACAACTTCCCCGAGGTCATCGAGTACCGCGACCGCGTCGTCGCCGAGCACGGGCTGCGACTGCACGTCGCCTCCGTGCAGGAGTACATCGACGCCGGCAAGCTGCGCGAGCGCCCCGACGGCACCCGTAACCCGCTGCAGACCGTGCCGCTCACCGAGGCCATCCAGCAGCACCGCTTCGACGCGGTGTTCGGCGGCGGCCGGCGCGACGAGGAGAAGGCCCGCGCCAAGGAGCGGGTGTTCAGTCTCCGCGACGAGTTCTCCCAGTGGGACCCGCGCCGGCAGCGCCCCGAGCTGTGGCAGCTGTACAACGGCAGGCACGCGCCCGGCGAGCACGTCCGCGTGTTCCCGCTGTCCAACTGGACCGAGCTGGACGTCTGGCAGTACATCCAGCGCGAGGGCATCGAGCTGCCGGAGATCTACTTCGCCCACGAGCGCGAGGTCTTCGCCCGCAACGGCATGTGGTTGACCGCCGGCGAGTGGGGCGGCCCGAAGGACACCGAGACGACCGAGACGCGGCTGATCCGCTACCGCACCGTCGGCGACATGTCCTGCACCGGCGCGGTGGACTCCGACGCCACCACGCTCGACGCCGTCATCGCCGAGATCGCCGCCTCCCGTCTCACCGAGCGGGGCGCCACCCGCGCCGACGACAAGATGTCCGAGGCCGCGATGGAAGACCGCAAGCGCGAAGGGTACTTCTAATGAGCACGTCCACCCAGCAGCCGGCCGCCGAGCTGGCCGCCACCACCCTGCTGCGCTTCGCCACCGCCGGGTCCGTCGACGACGGCAAGTCCACCCTCGTGGGCCGGCTGCTCCACGACTCCAAGTCGGTCCTCGCCGACCAGCTGGAGGCCGTCGAGCACGCCTCCCGCTCCCGCGGCCAGGAGGCCCCGGACCTCGCGCTGCTCACCGACGGCCTGCGGGCCGAGCGCGAGCAGGGCATCACCATCGACGTGGCCTACCGCTACTTCGCGACCCCGCGACGCCGGTTCATCCTGGCCGACACCCCGGGGCACGTGCAGTACACCCGGAACATGGTCACCGGCGCGTCGACGGCCGAGCTGGCCGTGGTCCTGGTCGACGCCCGCAACGGCGTCGTCGAGCAGACCCGCCGGCACGCCGCGGTGGCCGCGCTGCTGCGCGTCCCGCATGTCGTCCTGGCCGTGAACAAGATGGACCTCGTCGACTACGCGGAGCCCGTCTTCGCCGCGATCGCCGAGGAGTTCACCGCGTACGCCACCGGGCTCGGCGTCCCGGAGATCACCGCGATCCCGATCTCCGCGCTGGCCGGCGACAACGTGGTGGAGCCCTCCGCCAACATGGACTGGTACGGCGGCCCGACCGTCCTGGAGCACCTGGAGACCGTGCCGGTCAGCCACGACCTGACGGCCTGCCACGCGCGCTTCCCGGTCCAGTACGTGATCCGTCCGCAGACCGCCGAGCACCCCGACTACCGCGGCTACGCGGGCCAGATCGCGGCCGGCGCGTTCCGGGTCGGCGAGACGATCACCGTCCTGCCGTCCGGCAAGCAGTCCACGATCACCGCCATAGACGCGCTCGGCGAGCCGGTGGACATCGCCTGGGCCCCGCAGTCGGTGACGATCCGGCTCGCGGACGACATCGACATCTCGCGCGGCGATCTGCTCGCCCTGAGCGGCGACGCCCCGGCGACCAGCCAGGACGTGGTGGCGACCGTCTGCCATGTGGCGGACCAGCCGCTCACCGTCGGCCAGCGGGTGCTGCTCAAGCACACCACCCGCACCGTCAAGGCGATCGTGAAGGAGATCCCGTCCCGGCTCACCCTGGACGACCTCTCCCAGCACCCGAACCCCGGGCAGCTCGTCGCCAACGACATCGGCCAGGTGAAGGTCCGTACCGCCGAACCGCTCGCGCTCGACGCGTACGCGGACTCCCGCCGCACCGGTTCCTTCCTGCTGATCGACCCCGCGGACGGCACCACGCTGGCGGCCGGCATGGCGGGCGAGTCGTTCGCCTCCGCCAAGGCCACGGCCGTCGCGGACGACGAGGAGGGGTGGGACTTCTGAGATGACCGACCTCTACGCATCCTTCGCCAAGGAAGGCGGCCGGGTGGGCTCCGGCGCCCTCGGCGCGGGCATGGGGGGTGTCGCGCGATGTGCGTGCTGACGCCGATGCGCCGCGTACGCGGCGCCATGCCGCTCCACCCGCTCCACCGCTCACGACACAGACGAAGACTTCGAAGACCCTGAGGGGACAACCTCCGTGCCTGCCTCACGTACCACCCTGCGCCGCTCACTCGCCGCCGCCGCGGCTCTGCCGCTGCTGATCGGCGCGCTCGCCTCCTGCGGTTACGGCTCCCAGGCGAAGAACGACGAGAAGAAGGTGGCCGCGGAGGGCGAGAAGCTCTCCGCCGACGCCGTCCGGCTCGGGTACTTCCCGAACCTGACGCACGCCACCGCCCTGGTGGGACACCAGGAAGGCATCTTCCAGAAGGAACTGGGCGGCACCCAGCTGAAGGTCTCCACCTTCAACGCAGGCCCCTCCGAGATCGAGGCCCTGAACGCCGGCTCGATCGACATCGGCTTCATCGGCCCCTCGCCGTCCATCAACGGCTACACCAAGTCCAAGGGCACCAACCTGCGCATCATCGGCGGCTCGGCCTCCGGCGGCGTGAAACTGGTCGTCAACCCGGACAAGATCAAGACCCTGGACGACGTCGAGGGCAAGCGCATCGCCACCCCCCAGCTCGGCAACACCCAGGACGTGGCCTTCCTCAACTGGGCCTCGGAGAAGGGCTGGAAGGTCGACCCCCAGAGCGGCAAGGGCGACGTCTCCGTCCTGCGCACCGACAACAAGGTCACCCCCGACGCCTACAAGTCCGGCTCCATCGACGGCGCCTGGGTGCCCGAGCCGACCGCGTCCAAGCTCGTCAGCGAAGGCGCGAAGGTGCTGCTCGACGAGTCGGACCTGTGGCCCGACAAGAAGTTCGTGATCACGAACATCATCGTGTCGCAGAAGTTCCTGAAGGAGCACCCCGACGTCGTCGAGGCCGTGCTGCGCGGATCGGTGAAGACCAACGCGTGGATCAACGCCAACCCGGACAAGGCGAAGGCCTCGGCCAACGCCAAGCTGAAGGAACTGTCCGGCAAGCCGCTCGGCGACAAGGTCATCAACAGCGCCTGGCCCTCCATCCGGTTCACCGACGACCCGCTGGCCGCCACCCTCCAGGCGCAGGCCGACCACGCCGTCAAGTCCGGACTCCTCGAGCAGCCCGACCTCAAGGGCATCTACGACCTCACGGCCCTGAACAAGGTCCTCAAGGCCGCCGGCAAGCCCGAGGTCTCCGACGCCGGCCTCGGCGCCAACTAACCCGACCAGCAGCCCAGTTCCCAGGAGGTGACGACCATGGCCACGACCGCCACGCTCGCCGAGGCCGAGGACCGCGCGGTGCAGACGCACGCGGCCCGGCTCGCACATGTCTCGAAGTCCTTCGGCGGACCCAAGGGCGGACAGCTCGTCCTCGACGACATCACGCTCGATGTCGCCCCGGGCGAGTTCGTCACCCTCCTGGGAGCCTCGGGCTGTGGCAAGTCCACCCTGCTCAACCTGGTCGCCGGGCTCGACCGGCCGTCCGCGGGGTCCATCGAGACCCCCGGCGGCCGGCCGGCCCTGATGTTCCAGGAGCACGCCCTGTTCCCGTGGCTCACCGCGGGCAAGAACATCGAGCTCGCGCTGAAGCTGCGCGGGGTCCCCAAGGCCGAGCGCCGCCCCGAGGCCGAGCGGCTGCTCGAACTGGTGCGGCTCGGCGGCTCGTACGGCAAGCGGGTGCACGAGCTGTCCGGCGGCATGCGCCAGCGCGTCGCCCTGGCCCGGGCACTCGCCCAGGCCAGCGACCTGCTGCTGATGGACGAGCCGTTCGCCGCGCTCGACGCCATCACCCGGGACGTGCTGCACGACGAGCTGACCCGGATCTGGCGGGAGACGAACCTGTCGGTCCTCTTCGTCACCCACAACGTGCGCGAGGCCGTGCGGCTGGCCCAGCGCGTGGTGCTGCTGTCGTCCCGGCCCGGCCGGATCGCCCGCGAGTGGCGGATCGACATCCCGCAGCCGCGCCGCATCGAGGACGCCGCCGTGGCGGAGCTGTCCGTCGAGATCACCGAAGAACTGCGTGGGGAGATCCGCCGTCATGGCCAGCACTGAGACCACCGCCCCCAAGGCAGACGACCTCGCGGGACTGGAGGCCGGACTCGACGCGCTGGACAGCGTACAGATCCGCCGGGCCCCGGTGCGCGAGGTGCTGCTGAAGAAGGTCCTTCCGCCCGTCCTCGCCGTGGCGCTGGTACTGGTCGTGTGGCAGCTGCTCGTCGTCGCGAAGGTCGCCGACGAGGGCAAGCTGCCGTCGCCCGGCGCGGTCTGGGACAGCCTGAGCGACATGTGGCTGCAGGGCACGCTCCTGGACGTCCTGTGGACCAGCGTGTCGCGGGCCCTGCTCGGCTTCCTGCTTGCGCTCGCCATCGGCACCCCGCTGGGTCTGCTGGTGGCCCGGGTCGGCGCGGTGCGCGCGGCCATCGGCCCGATCCTGTCCGGTCTGCAGTCCCTGCCCTCGGTCGCCTGGGTGGCCCCGGCGGTGCTGTGGCTGGGCCTGAACGACTCGATGATGTACGCGGTCATCCTGCTCGGCGCGGTCCCGTCGATCGCCAACGGCCTGGTGGCCGGCGTGGACCAGGTCCCGCCGCTGTTCCTGCGCGCCGGGCGGACGCTCGGCGCGACCGGCCTCAAGGGTGCCTGGCACATCGTCATGCCGGCCGCACTGCCGGGCTATCTGGCCGGCCTGAAGCAGGGCTGGGCGTTCTCCTGGCGCTCGCTGATGGCCGCGGAGATCATCGCCTCCTCCCCCGATCTCGGCCTGGGCCTCGGCCAGTTGCTCGAGAACGGCCGGAACAACTTCGACATGCCGGGCATCTTCCTGGCGATCATCCTGATCCTGCTGGTCGGCGTCGCCATCGACCTGCTGATCTTCAGCCCGCTGGAGCGCACGGTGCTGCGCCGCCGCGGTCTGCTGGTGAAGAGCTGATCCCCATGAACCGTCCCGTCCTCCTCGTCATCGCCCACGGCAGCCGCGATCCGCGGCACGCCGCGACCGTGCACGGGCTGGTGCGCGCCGCGCGGGCGCTGCGGCCGGGGCTGCGCGTGGAGACGGCGTTCCTGGACTTCGACCTGCCGTCCGTGTCCGCGGTGCTGGAACGGCTGGCGGCGGAGGGGGTCCGCGACGTGGTGGCGCTGCCGCTGCTGCTGACCCGGGCCTTCCACGCGAAGTCCGACGTGCCCGCCGTGCTGCGCGCCGCCCCGGCGTCGCTGCGGATCCGGCAGGCCGAGGTGCTGGGCCCGTCGCCGCTGCTGCTCGCGGCGGTCGAGCGACGGCTGTTCGAGGCGGGCCTGACGCCCGCCGCCAAGATCTCGACCGGGGTCGTCCTGGCCTCGGCGGGCTCCACCGACCCGGAGGCGATCGCAGCGATCGCACAGACGGCGCGGGAGCTGCGGCGCACCGGTTGGTGCTCCGTGCGGCCTGCGTTCGCCTCCGCTGTAACTGCCGGGGGCTTCCCCCGCACCGAGGACGCGGTCCGTGCGCTGCGCGCCGACGGCGTGCGCCGGGTGGCGGTCGCCCCGTACGTGATCGCCCCCGGGCGGCTGCCGGACCGCATCGCGGCAGGCGCCCGGGACGGCGGCGCGGACGTGCTCGCCGACGTCCTCGGCCCGTCGCCCGAGCTGGCCCGGCTGCTGCTCGAACGCTACGACGGGGCCCGGGCCGAGGAGCGGCTGGCCGCGTGACGCGGCTCGGCCTCAGCTGAAGTCGAGGCCGCCGGTGCGGGTGCGCTTCAGCTCGAACAGGTCGGGGTGGCCGGCCAGGACGCGGAAGCCGTCGAAGAGTTCGGCGGCCTTCTCGCCGCGCGGGATGGCCCGGAGCACCGGACCGAACCAGACCGTGCCGTCCACGTGGATCGTCGGGGTTCCGACGTAGCCGCCCGCCTCGGGGTCCTTGCCCGCGTCGTGGCTGACCCGCACGGTCTCGTCGAACGCGGGGTCGTGGGCCGCGGCGGCCAGTTCGGCGGGCAGGCCCAGTTCGGCGAGGGACTCGGCGACGACCTGGTCGAAGTCCTCGACCTTCTTCTCGTGGATCCGCGTCCCGTACGCCGTGTACAGGTCCCGCAGCACCTGCGGACCGTGCAGCGAGGCGGCCGCGGCGGCGACCCGGACCGGGCCGATCGACTTGTCGACGAGCGTGCGGTACCAGTCCGGGAGCTCGTTGCCCTCGTTGTGGAAGTACAGGCTCATCACATGGAAGCGCAGTTCGACGTCGCGCTGCCGCTCGACCTCCAGCATCCAGCGGGACGCTATCCAGGCGAAGGGGCAGGCGGGGTCGAACCAGAAGTCGACGACGGGCTTGGCGGCGGGTGCGGTCTCGGTGGTCATGACAGCGAGCCTAGTCAGCATGTGGCCTGTGTCAGCGGGCCAATCCGCACTCCGTCAACTGGGCCAACCGCTCAGTCGCGGGTCAGCTCCACGAGCTTGACGACGGTGTTCCAGTTGCGGGTGGTGGCGACGATTCCCTTGGTCCGGGACGGCCGGTGCAGGACCTCGGCCAGCTTGGAGCGGCCCAGGCCCTCGGGGGCGTACAGGTAGAGCGCGCGGTCGCCGAGCCGGAACTCCTCGGGCAGGAAGGCCGCCGGGTCCAGGTCGGCGAAGGTCTCGGGGCCGACGGGCGCGGAGTAGTAGGTGACGTGCAGCTGCTTCCCCTCGAGCTCCGCGGCGGGGAACGGGCAGGCGTCGGCGACGGCGGCGAGGTAGGCGGCGTCGCGGACCAGGCAGTCGACGGTGAAGCCGAAGCGCTTCTCGATGGCCTGCTCCAGCTCGCGGGTGAGCTGTTCCTCGCCGGCGTCGCCGTCCGTGGTGAAGACCGCGTTGCCGCTCTGCAGATAGGTGCGGACGCGGGTGTGGCCGAGTCCTTCGAGGAGGGGACGGAGCTCGGCCATGGGCACCTTGCGGTGGCCGCTCACGTTGATCCCGCGCAGCAGGGCGGCGTAGGTCGTTGTCATGGGCACACGATAGGACGGCCGCCGTGCCCCGTGGGGGAGGGCACGGCGGCCGCCCGGTCATCGTTGCGCCGTGACTACGGCGCGGCCGCTACTCGACGATCTTGAGCAGCTTGTTGGCCGTGCCTTCGGACGGGTTCGAGATCTTGCCCTCGGTGGCGCCGTCGACCAGGGCCTTGGCGACCTCGTCGGGCTTGGCCTCGGGGTGCCCGGCCAGGTAGACCGCGGCCGCGCCGACGACGTGCGGGGTGGCCATGGAGGTGCCGGATATCGTCTTGGTGCCGGTGTCGCTGTCGTTCCAGGCGGAGGTGATCTCCGAGCCCGGGGCGTAGATGTCCACGACCGAGCCGAAGTTGGAGAAGTCCGACTGCTCGTCGTCCTTCGTCGAGGAGGCGACGGTGATGGCCTCCTGGACGCGGGACGGGGAGCCCTGGCCGGCGTCGGAGGACTCGTTGCCGGCCGCGACGCCGAAGGTGACACCGGCGGCGATGGCCTTGCGGACCGCCTCGTCCAGGGCCTCGTCGGCGCCGCCGCCGAGGCTCATGTTGGCGACGGACGGGCCCTGGTGGTTCTTGGTGACCCAGTCGATGCCGGCGACGACCTGCTCGGTGGTGCCGGAGCCGTTGTCGTCGAGGACGCGGACCGCGACGATCTTCGCCTTCTTGGCGACGCCGTGGGCCGTGCCGGCGATGGTGCCGGCGACGTGGGTGCCGTGGCCGTTGCCGTCGTCGGCGCTGTCGTCGTTGTCCACGGCGTCGAAGCCGTGCGAGGCCCGGCCGCCGAAGTCCTCGTGGCTGACGCGGACGCCGGTGTCGATGACGTACGCGGTGACGCCCTCCCCGGCCTTGTCCGGGTAGGTGTACTTCTGGTCGCCCGCGGTCTCGGTCTGGTCGACGCGGTCCAGGCCCCAGGACGGCGGGTTGTCCTGCGTCTCGTTGATCGAGAACTTCTTGTTCTGGACGACCTTGGCGACGGCCGGGTCGGCAGCGAGACGCTTGGCCTCGGTCTCCGAAAGACCGCTGGCGGAGAAGCCGTTGACGGACGAGTTGTACGCGCGGCGCAGGGTGCCGCCGTACTCCTTCGCCAGCTCCTTCTTGTCGGCCTTCTCGTCGAGCAGAACGACGAAACTGCCGTCGATCGCGCCTTCCGCGCCGAGGCCGAAGACCTTGCCCTCGGCCGGGGCCTGGGCGGCGCCGGCGAACGGCATGGTCATTGCGGTGATTCCCGCGGTGACGGCCGCAGCGGTGATTCCGGCGGTGAGCGTCAGCTTGCGGGCACGCTTGTGAGTTGCCATGAAGAGGGGTCTCCTCGTGAGCATGTGTGGGGGGTTGGGCCGCCGGCAGGAAAATCTCCGGCGACTGACAAACGACCCTTGCCCAATGACGCGCTCAGATCAAGACCTTCATACAGCTGTGATTTAGTCAACAAGCCTTCGTAATAACAAGTCGGACGTACCTCTCAACTCGCCTTGGTGCTACCGCTGGTAGCGGTCGAGAACCCGATTTCCGTCCTTCACAAGCCTTTTACGGAGCTCCCTCAAATCAATCGCACCGCTGTAGTACTCCTGGAATGCGGGGGTCGCGACTTTGTCCTTCCACTCCGGATATCCGCGCACCGATTGGGCGGGCGCCGAGCGCAGTTGTGCGGCCACGGCCGCGCCGGTCGCCCAGCCGTCCTTCGCGGTGTGCAGGGAGGGGTCGGCGAGCGCGGCCGTGCCCGTCGGCAGCATCCAGTCGCCGCGGGCGAGCCGGACCATGTTCCGCGGCTGCAGCAGGAAGTCCAGGAAACGGGCGGCCTGTTGCTTGTACGGGCTGTCCTCGGCGATGGACAGCGTCTGCGGGCTGACGCCCTGGGCGAGCCCGTCCGGGCCCGCGGGCGCGGGGAGCACCATCCAGTCGAAGCCCTCGGGCGCCTGCTGGACGATCTGCTGCCGGTACGAGAAGCCCAGCGGCACCATCGCGTACTTGCCGGCGAAGAAGCCGGGCAGGGTGTCGGAGCCGCCGCTGCCCAGCGTCGAACGCGAGGCGCTGCCGTCGGAGTTGACCTGATCGCGGACGGTGCCGGGGACGACCGCGTCCGCCTCGGTGAAGCGGATCGTGACGCGGCCGTCCGCGCCACGGTGGAACAGCCGGCCGCCCGCGGACAGGCCGAGGTTGAGGCTGACGGAGACGGGTTCCTTCAGCGGCCAGGCGATCGCGTGCTTCCCCTCCCCCATCTTCGTGGTGAGGTCCTTGGTGACCCGCCGGAACTCGTCCCAGGTCCAGGGCTGTTCGGGCGTGGGGATGCGAACGCCTGAGGACTGCAGGATCTTCCGGTTGGCCATGATCACGCGCGGCTCCTGGAGGAACGGCACGCCGTAGACCCCCTCGCCGAAGGTGGTCGTCTGCCAGCTCTGGGCGGGGATGTCGGCGCGCAGCCGCTCGGGCAGCAGTCCGCGCAGATCGGCGAGGTAGCCGCCGTACGCGAAGTCGGCCAGGTCGTCGGAGGCGTCGTGGATGACGTCGGGGGCCTCGCCGCCCTCGAAGGAGGTGAGCAGCTGGTCGTGGACGCTGTCCCAGCTGCCCTGCACGTACTCGACCTGGACGTCGGGGTGGGCGGCGTTCCACTCCGCCACCAGTTGCCGGTTGGCGTCGACGGACTCCTTCTGCCAGGCCAGGGACTGGAACCGGAGCCGGACCGGGCCGCCGTCACGCGCCCGGCCGTCGCCGTCGCCGCCCGCCGTGCAGCCGGCGAGCAGCAGGGCGAGGACGGCGGCGAGGGCGGCGCATCTCGGCGCGCGCATCAGGACTTCACCGCCCCGGCCAGCATGCCCCCGGTGATCCGCTTCTGGATGATCGCGAAGATCACCAGTGAGGGCAGGGTGGCGAGGAAGGCCGCGGCGGCGAGCGGCCCGAGGTCGGCGACGCCCTCCGCGCCGAGGAAGTGGGTGAGGACGACCGGCAAGGTCTGCTTCTCCGGGGTCTTGAGCAGGACGAGCGCGAAGAAGAACTCGTTCCATGCGGTGATGAAGGCGAACAGCGCGGTGGCGACGATGCCGGGGGCGAGCAGCGGCGCGGTGACCGAGACGAGGGTGCGCAGCCGGCCGGCGCCGTCGACCGCGGCGGCCTCCTCCAGTTCGGCCGGGACGGCGCGGACGTAGCCGACCAGCATCCACAGCGCGAAGGGCAGCGCCCACACCACGTACACCAGGACCAGTCCGGCCAGGGTGTTGATCAGATGCAGGTTCTTCAGGACGAGGAACAGCGGGATGATCACCAGCACGAACGGGAACGCCTGGCTGACCACCACCCAGCCGGTGGCGGCGGTCGCGAGTCTGCTGCGGCGCCGGGCGATGGCCCAGGCCATCGGGGTGGCGACCAGGACGGCGATCAGGGCGGCGAGGAGCGCGGCGAGCAGGCTGTTGCCGGCCGCCCGGAGCAGCGGCTGCTCGTCGAACGCCTGGCGGAAGTTGTCGAGGGTGGGGTCCTGGGGGATCCAGGTCGGGTGCAGCGAGCCCAGTTCGCGGGCGGGCTTGAACGCCGTGGAGACCAGCCAGAGGAACGGGAAGGCGAGGAACACGAGGTACGCGAGGAGGGCGAGGTACTGGCCGGCGCGGGCGGGTCTGCCGGTGCGGAACGCGCTCATCGGTCCTCGCCTCCTCTGAGCCGGCCGACGAGGTGGAGGGCGAGGAACACGGAGATCACCGCGACCATCACACAGCCCATCGCGGCGGCGTAGCCGAACTGTCCGTACCGGAAGGCCTCTTCGTAGGCGAAGAGCATCGGCAGCCGGGTGCGGCCGCCCGGTCCGCCGCTGGTCAGCACGTAGACCAGGGCGAAGGAGTTGAAGTTCCAGATGAAGTTGAGCGCCGTGATCGCGAGGGCGACCGGCCGGAGCGCGGGCCAGGTGACGGTGCGGAAGCGGCGCCAGGCGCCGGCGCCGTCGAGGGCGGCGGCCTCGTGCAGTTCCCTCGGGGTGATCTGGAGGCCGGCGAGGAGGGTGACGGTGGTCTGCGGCATGCCGGCCCAGATGCCGACGAGGATCACGGCGGGCAGGGCGGTGGCGAGGCCGGTGAGCCAGTCGCGGCCGTCGCCGAGGCCGAGGTCGCGGATCGTCTCGTTGAGGACGCCGGCGTCGGGGTTGTAGACCAGCCGCCACATGATGCCGACGACGACCTCGGGCATGGCCCAGGGGATGATCGCGAGCGCCCGTGCCAGCCAGCGCAGCCGGAGCGGCTGGTCGAGCAGCAGGGCGAGGCCGAGGGCGAGCAGGAACTGCGGGACGGTGACGCCGACGGCCCAGAGCAGGCCGATCCGGAAGGACTCCCAGAAGAGGCTGTCGTGCGCCAGGTCCTGGAAGTTGAGCAGGCCCACCCACTGGGTGGCCTGGGTGCGGCCGGACTGGGCGTCGGTGAACGCGAGGGCGAGGCCGTAGAGCAGGGGGCCGACGCTGAGCAGCAGGATGGGGAGCAGTGCGGGCAGCACGAGGAACCAGGCGCCGTGGTCGCGCCGTCTTCGTTCCGGTCTTCGTCCGGCGGCCGGTTCCGTGACGCCGGACCGCTTCGTCGCGGTCACTGAACTCACTGTTCGACCCCTTTTGTGGCCTTCTGTGATGTCGCTTCCGCCTCCGTCATCGTCCTGACGGTCCGTCGGTTCGTCAAGGCGGCCTGCGTCGGTGCGAGACTTTGTCGCGATTCGCACCTGAGCTGGGGAGACATCGATGGACGAGGCGCGGGCCCGGGAGATCCTGGCCGCCGCGGGACTGCCGGCGGCCGGGGCCGAACTGCTGGCGCTGGGCGAGAACGCGGTCTTCGCGGCGGGCGGCCTGGTGGTGAAGGTCGGCCGCGACGCCGAGCTGCTCGACCGCGCCGAGCGGGAGCTGGCGCTGGCCGGCTGGCTGGCGGACGCGGGCGTGCCGGCGGTCCGCGCGGCCGAGCCGAAGGCCCGGCTGGTGGACGGGCATCCGGTCACGCTCTGGCACCGGCTGCCCGGGGCGGTTCGCCCGGCCGAGCCGCGCGACCTCGCCCCGCTGCTGCGGCAGGTGCACGCGCTGCCCGAGCCGGCGGGCCTCATGCTGCCGCGCCGCGAACTGCTCGGCGGGGTCGAGCGCTGGCTGCGGCTGGCCGGCGGGGCGATCGACCCGGCGGACGCTGCTTTCCTGCGGGAGCGGCGGGACTCCTTCGCCCCGGCGGCCGCCGCGCTCACCCCGCATCTGGCGCCGGGCCCGATCCACGGCGACGCGCTCCCCCGCAATGTGCACGTCGGCCCGGACGGGCCGGTCCTGGTCGACCTGGAGACCTTCTCGTCGGATCTGCGGGAACACGATCTGGTGGTGCTGGCGCTCTCCCGCGACCGGTACGGCCTCGACCCGGCGGCGTACGACACGTTCACCGCGGCGTACGGCTGGGACGTGCGGGAGTGGGAGGGCTGCGCCGTGCTGCGCGGGGCACGGGAGACGGCGAGCTGTGCCTGGGTGGCCCAGCACGCGCCGGCGAACCCGAAGGCGCTGGCCGAGTTCGAGCGGCGGGTGGCCTCACTGCGGGACGGCGACCCCGAGGTGCGCTGGTATCCGTTCTGACATCATGGCCGGGACCGAATTTCCTTGCCGGGACGGGGTGTTGCGATGCGTATGGAACTGTCCGAGGTGACGCTGGACGTCGAGGTGAGCGGCGAGGGACCGGCGGTACTGCTGGTCCACGGCTTCCCCGACTCGCACGAGCTCTGGCGCCATCAGGTGGCCGCGCTCAACGCGGCCGGGTACCGCACGATCGCCCCCACCCTGCGGGGCTTCGGCGGCTCGCAGCGACCGGAGGGCGGACCGGAGGCGTACCACCCGGCGAAGCACGTCGGCGATCTGCTGGAGCTGCTGGCCCGGCTCGACGTCGACCGATTCCATCTGGTCGGCCACGACTGGGGCTCGGGCATCGCGCAGGGTCTGGCGCAGACCGTGCCGGACCGGGTCGCGAGCCTGAGCATCCTGTCGGTGGGGCACTGGGCGTCGGTCCAGGACGCGGGCTGGGAGCAGAAGCAGCTGTCCTGGTACATGCTGCTGTTCCAGTTCGCCGGCGTGGCCGAGGACTGGATGACCCGGGACGGCTGGGCCAACCTCCAGGAGATGCTGGGCGAGCATGCCGACGCGGAGGCGGTCCTGGAAACGCTCAAGGAGCCCGGCGCGCTGACCGCCGCCCTGAACATCTACCGTGCGGCACTGTCGCCGGAGCAGATGTTCGCCCCGGTGCACGAGCCGCAGCCGCTGCCCGGCCCGGTCATGGGCGTGTGGAGCACGGGCGACCGGTTCCTCACCGAGCAGTCGATGACCGGCACCGCGAAGCACGTGGAGGGAACCTGGCGCTACGAGCGGGTCGAGGGCGCGGGCCACTGGCTCCAGCTGGACGCCCCGGAGCGGCTGAACGCCCTGCTCCTGGACTTCCTCGCGGAGCACCCGATCGGCTGACCGGGCTCAGTTCGCGGCGGGGACCGGCTCCCGAAGCGGCCACGACGGGTCGACGACCGCGTCCGGGTCTCCCTTTCTACGCAGGAAGGCCTGGAAGTCCTCGGCCCGTTCGCGGTACCAGGAGATCTGCCGTTCGTGCAGCTCGGCGGGGGCCAGGGCGGCCACCGCCGGGTGCCGCTCGGCTATCGCCACCGCGACCCGGACCGCCGCGAGCGCGTCCGCAGCCGCCTGGTGGGCCGCTTCGAGGACCACGCCGTACTCCGCGCAGACCGCCTCCAGGGTGCGCTTGCCGCGCCGGTACCGGTCCACGGAACGGTCGATGGTGTACGGGTCGATCACCGGGCCTATCGCCCCGCCGAGCCGGTCCCGCAGCGAGGGCAACCCGTGCCGGGCCAGCTCGGCCTCCAGCAGGGTCAGATCGAAGGAGGCGTTGTAGGCCACGACGGGCACGCCCCGGTTCCAGTACCCGGTCAGGATCTCGGCCAGCTCCTCGGCCACCTCGCGCCCCGGCCGCCCCTCGGCGGCCGCCCGCTCGCTGGTGATGCCGTGGATGGCGGACGCCTGCTCCGGGATCCGGATGCCCGGGTCGGCGAGCCAGTCGCGCTGCTGCGCCACCCGGCCGCCCTCGACACCCACGACGGAGGCCGTCACGATCCGCGCCTCCTGCGGATCGGTGCCGGTCGTCTCCAGGTCGAAGCCGACCAGCAATTCCCCATGCCAGGCCATCGGGTCCTCCTTACGTGTACTCCCCCGTTGGTGAATTCACCCTCGCACGGGCCACTGACAACGCCCCCGGAGCGACCGATCACGCCAGGGACAGAAGCGGACAAAGCATCAGGAAACCGGACGGGAGTCGAGCCAGACCGACTCGAACTCCTCCCGGTAGGTGGGGAAGAGTCCGGGTTCCCCCAACCCCCCCGAACCACTCAGCCGCCCGTCCCGGAGCACGTTCCGCCCGCCGCCGCGCAGCACCAGCACCGGGGCCTCCATGCCCCGCGCCCGGCGCAGATAGGACTGCACGACCGCGATCCCGTCCGGCCCGTCGCCGTCCACCAGATATGCCGTGAACCGCGGGGTCTCGTCGAAGACGTGGATCTGGAAGGCGCCCGGATCGCGCAGCTTGGAGCGCACCCGCCGCATATGGAGGATGTTCATCTCCACCGAGCGGCTCAGCTCGCCCTTCTTCAGCCCCAGTTCCCGCTCGCGCCGCTTGACCGCGCTGCTCGCCGGGTTGAGGAACAACAGCCGTATCCGGCAGCCGGACTCGGCGAGCCGCACCATCCGCCGCCCGGAGAAGTTCTGCACCAGCAGGTTCAGGCCTATGCCCGTGGCGTCGAGCCGGCGCGCCCCGCCGAACAGGTCCTCGGCCGGCAGCTGCCGCTGCAGCCGCACCCGGTCGGGGTGGACCTGGACCACGTCCGCGTACCGGTCCCCCACCAGGTCCTCGACCGCGTCGACCGGCAGCCGGTCGGCCGACGGCACGTCCGCGCCGGTGCCCAGGATCTCCAGCAGCCGGGCCGAGGCCCGCTCCGACTGGGCCAGCACGGTCAGCGACAGGGCCCGGTTGCGGGAGACCACGTTGCGCGCGACCTCCAGCTCGTCGAGGGCCAGCTCCACATCGCGCCGGTCGTCGAAGTACGGCTCGAAGCAGGGCCAGTGCTGCACCATCAGCTCCCGCAGCTGCGGAAGCGTCAGGAAGCTCAGCACGTTGTCGTCCGCCGGGTCGAGCAGATAGCCCTTGCGGCGGGACACCTCGCGCACCGCGACCGCCCGCTGCACCCACTCCTGCCCGGCCGGGCCGGCCGCCGCCACCACCCAGTCGTCGCCGTGCACCGGCTCGTACACCGGGCGCAGCACGGCCGCGACCACGGCCCGCAGCCGCTGCTCGACGAGATTCAGCCAGATGTAGGCGCGGCCGGCCCGCTGGGCGCGGGTGCGCACCTCGCTCCAGGCCTCCGCGCCCCAGTCGAGCTCCGAGCCGATCTCCAACGGCCGCACGAGCGGGACCGCGCCCGGCGGCACGGCGAGGACGTCAGGGTCGACAGGGTTCACGGGGTCCCCCTCGTGACCCGCGTCACCTGGGGGAAGCTCCAGACCTCCCGAGCTCACCCACGCACCGCCTTCTGCTCCTGGACGCCCGTTTTCAACGATCAAGGAAGGTTACTCCGGGATCAGGAGGCGGTGCAGCAGGATCGACAGGCTGAGGGTTCAACTCCCCTGCCAGGAAGGCATGTTCCGGCGGGCGAGTTCTCCCGGAGTGAGCTGATTCACCAGTATTCCTCCACCCGCGAGCGCATCACCCGTTCAGGGGAGGCAAGCGAACGGCGCACCATCCGCTTCTATCCGCGCCCGCCGCACCCGGCAGGGTGATGGCGACCATCACCGCGGTCCCCGTCACCGCCAGGCCCGTGCCCGCCACCACCTTCCCCAGATGGCGACGCACTTTTTCGCACACGTATCCCCCTCTGTCCCCCAATGGAGCGTTGGTCACCCGGTAGGACGGGCCGAAGTCCTAGGAGGTTGCGCGACTTTCCGGCAGGATCTGGCGGAAAGCCCCAGTACCCGGATCAGAAGTGGAAGAGTCGTATCTATGCAGGTCTGGCCGGGACAGGCGTATCCCCTCGGCGCCACCTACGACGGCGCCGGCACCAATTTCGCGGTCTACTCCGAGGCCGCAGCGCGGATCGAGCTGTGTCTGATCCACGACGACGGCTCGGAGACCGCGGTCGAGCTGCGCGAGACGGACGCGTTCGTCCGGCACGCCTATCTGCCCGGGGTGATGCCCGGTCAGCGCTACGGCTTCCGGGTGCACGGCCCGTACGCACCGGAGCGAGGGCTGCGCTGCAACGCCGCGAAGCTGCTGCTCGACCCGTACGCGCGGGCGGTCTCCGGCGCGATCGACTGGGGCGAGGCGGTGTACGGCTACCACTTCGGACGGCCGGACTCCCGCAACGACCTGGACTCGGCGCCGCACACCATGACCTCGGTGGTGGTGAACCCGTACTTCGACTGGGGCGACGACCGCCGCCCCCGTACGGACTACCACCGCACGGTCATCTACGAGGCCCATGTGAAGGGCCTGACGATGCTCCACCCGGACCTGCCGGAGGAGCTGCGCGGCACGTACGCCGGGCTCGCGCACCCGGCGGTCATCGGCCATCTCCAGGAACTGGGCGTGACCGCCCTGGAGCTGATGCCGGTGCACCAGTTCGTGAACGACCACCGGCTGGTCGACGCGGGGCTCTCGAACTACTGGGGCTACAACACCATCGGCTTCTTCGCCCCGCACAACGCGTACGCCTCCTGGGGCGACCGCGGCCAGCAGGTCCTCGAGTTCAAGTCGGCGGTGCGGGCGCTGCACCAGGCGGGCATCGAGGTCATCCTCGACGTGGTCTACAACCACACCGCGGAGGGCAACCACCTGGGCCCCACGCTCTCCTTCCGCGGCCTGGACAACCCCTCGTACTACCGGCTCGGCAACGACCCCCGGTACTACACGGACACCACCGGCACCGGGAACTCGCTGCTGATGCGCTCCCCGCACGTGCTCCAGCTGATCATGGACTCGCTGCGGTACTGGGTGACCGAGATGCATGTGGACGGCTTCCGCTTCGACCTGGCGGCCACCCTGGCCCGACAGTTCCACGAGGTGGACCGGCTGTCGTCGTTCTTCGACCTGGTCCAGCAGGACCCGGTGGTCAGCCAGGTGAAGCTGATCGCCGAGCCGTGGGACGTCGGCGAGGGCGGATACCAGGTGGGCAACTTCCCGCCGCTGTGGACCGAGTGGAACGGCAAGTACCGGGACTGTGTGCGGGACCTGTGGCGCGGCGAGCCGCGCACGCTGGCCGAGTTCGCCTCCCGGCTCACCGGGTCCTCGGACCTGTACCAGGACGACGGCCGCCGGCCGCTCGCCTCGGTCAACTTCGTGACCTGCCACGACGGTTTCACCCTGCGGGACCTGGTGTCCTACGACGGCAAGCACAACGAGGCCAACGGCGAGGGCAACCGGGACGGCGAGAGCCACAACCGCTCGTGGAACTGCGGGGCCGAGGGCGAGACCGAGGACATCGGGATCGTCGAGCTGCGGGCCCGGCAGGTACGGAACTTCATCGCCACGCTGATGCTGTCGCAGGGCGTGCCGATGCTCAGTCACGGCGACGAGTTCGGCCGCACGCAGGGCGGCAACAACAACGCGTACTGCCAGGACAACGAGGTCTCCTGGGTCCGCTGGCCCAAGCCGGGCTCCGAGGCCGACGGCACGCTCCTCGAGTTCACCCGGGCGATGGTGCGGCTGCGCCGCGACCACCCGGTGTTCCGGCGGCGGCGCTTCTTCCACGGCCGGCCGGTGGAGGGCACCCACGACGAGCTCACCGACATCGCCTGGTTCACCCCGGAGGGCGAGGAGATGACGGCCCGGGACTGGCAGGCCGCGCACGCGCAGGCGCTGACGGTCTTCCTCAACGGCAACGCGATCTCCGAGCCGGGGCCGCAGGGCGAGCGGATCGCCGACGACTCGTTCCTGCTGATGTTCAACGTCTCGCAGCAGGAGCTGGCGTTCGCGGTTCCGGACGACCACGGGCGGAGCTGGCGGATGGTGGTGGACACCTCGCACCCCGAGGGGATGCCGCCGCAGGAGGGACCGGAGGTGTCGGCGGGCGAGCGGGTGCCGCTGGCGCCGCTGAGCCTGACGGTGCTGCGCCGGCCGGCGTGACGGACGCCGGGCCGGCGTGACGGCCCGGACGCCGGGCTGGTGCTGCGGCCCGGACGCCGGGTGGTGCTGCGGCCCGGAGGTCCGGCCGGCTCACCCGGACGGGTGATGCGGGGCATCGGACGCATGAGCGGATGAAAGGTGCACCGCTTCGGCGGGTACGTACGTTCGTATGACGTCTGCCCCCTTCGCCACCTACCGGCTCCAGCTCCAGCCCGCGTTCCCGTTCGCGGCCGCCGAGCAGGCCGTGCCGTACCTGGCCCGGCTCGGCGTGTCGCACCTGCACCTGTCACCGGTCCTGGAGGCCGTGCCCGGCTCGACCCACGGCTACGACGTCACCGACCACCGGACCGTCCGCGCCGAGCTCGGCGGCGAGGAGGGACTGCGGTCCCTGTCGGCGACCGCCCGGGCCCACGGCCTCGGCCTGGTGACGGACCTGGTGCCGAACCACATGGCGGCATCGCCGCGGCACAACCACGCGCTGCGCGCGGTGCTGCGGGAGGGGCCCGAGTCGCCGTACGCCCGCTGGTTCGACGTCGACTGGGCGGCCGGCGACGGGCGGATCCTGCTGCCGGTGCTGCCCGAGCGGGTCGGCGGGGTGCTCGACGGGATGCGGGTGGCGGACGGGGCGCTGCACGTCGCCGGGCAGGAGTTCCCGCTGCGGGCCGGCACCGAGGGCCTGCCGCTGCCGGAGCTGCTGGACGCCCAGTGGTACCGGCTCGGCTGGTGGCGGCTGGCCCGTACCGAGCTGAACTACCGGCGCTTCTTCACCATTTCGGATCTGATCGGGGTGCGGGTCGAGGACCCGGAGGTGTTCGCCGCCACGCACGGCACGATCGTGGACCTGGTCCGGGACGGGGTGATCGACGGGCTGCGGATCGACCATCCCGACGGGCTCGCCGACCCGGACGGCTATCTGGAGCGGCTGCACGAGGCGACCGGCGGCTGCTGGACGGTCGTCGAGAAGATCCTCACCGGTCCGGAGCGGCTGCCGGCCGGCTGGCCGGTCGCCGGCACCACCGGCTACGACGCGCTGCGGCATGTCGACGGCGTCCTCACCGACCCGGCCGGTTCGGAAGAACTGCGCGATGTCTACCGGGAGTTCGCGGGTCGCGCCGGGGACCGCGGCGGCCACTGGGACGCGACGGCGCGGCGCGCCGCGTACAAGGTCGTCACCCACGAGCTGGCCGCGGAGACCGCGGCGCTCACCCGCGTCGCGGCCCGGATCTGCGCCGCCGACCCGGCGCTGCGCGACCACGCGCCCTGGGCGCTGCGGACGGCGGTGCGCGAACTGCTCGTACGGGTGCCGGTGTACCGCACGTACCGGAGCGGCGGCGAGGAGGTGCTGACCGAGGAGGCGGCCCGCGGAGCGAAGGCGGCGTTCGCGGTGCCTGAGGAGGCCACGGCGGTCGACCTGGTACGCGATCTGGCGCTCGGCCGGCTGGGCGACGGGCCGGATCAGCGGGCGTTCCGGGCGCGGTTCGCCCAGACCTCGTCGGCGCTGCGGGCCAAGTCCGTGGAGGACACGGCGTTCTACCGCTACACCCCGCTGCTCTCGGCGAACGAGGTGGGCGGGGATCCGGACCGTCCGGCGGTCACGCCGGACGAGTTCCACGCGTATTGCGCCCACCTCGCCCGCGACTGGCCGGCCACCGGCACGGTGCTGACGACGCACGACACCAAGCGCAGCGCGGACGTGCGGGCGGCGATCGCGGTCCTCGCGCAGTGCCCGGACCGGTGGGCGGAGCTCCTGGAGGAGGTCGCCGGGATCCCGGCCCCCGACCCGCATCTGGCGTGGACGGCCTGGCAGACCGCGTTCGGCTTCGGCGTCCCGGACCCCGAGCGGCTGGGGCCGGCGCTGCTGAAGTCGGTGCGGGAGGCGGGCCTGCACACGAGTTGGACGGAGCCTGACCCGGCGTACGAGAAGGCGGTGACCGAGTTCGTGGCGGCGGGGCCCGGCCGGATCCCGCTGCGGACGGCGTCGGAGACGGCCTTCGCCCTGGAGCCGCACATCCGGGCGCAGCTGCTGGGCGCGGCGCTGGTGCAGCTGACGATGCCGGGGGTGCCGGAGCTGTACCAGGGCACGGAGCGGGAGTACCGGGCGCTGGTCGACCCGGACAACCGGGCGCCGTTCACGGTCGGCGCCGACGACGAGAAGACCGCGCTGACCCGGGCGGCGCTGGCGCTGCGCCGGAGCCGCCCGGAGCTGTTCGGCGCCCGCGGAGGGTACGCGCCGCTCCCCGCCGAGGGCCCGGCGGCCGCGCACTGCCTGGCCTTCGTCCGCGGCGACGGCTCGGTCACCGCGGTCACCCGGCTCTCCCTGCGCCTCGTGGAGTCGGGCGGCTGGCGGGACACCGTACTGCCGCTGCCGGAGGGCGTCTGGGCCGATCTGCTGGACGGCGGCCGCACGTTCCCCGGCGGCGGGCCGGTCCTCCTGAAGGACCTGTTCGCGGACCGGCCGGTGGCCCTGCTGGAACGCCGCTAGCAGCGGGGCAGATTCACGGTCCCGTTGCTGAGCTTGGTGCTCGAGGCCCAGCCCTCGTTCTTCGTGCCCTCGGCGCGGGCGTAGATCCACTTGTTGCCGTAGGCGTTGGTGATGTAGCAGTGGTAGTAGAGCTTCACGCCGGTCTTGACCTCGCTCACGTGCCCGCATTCCGCGTACGGACCGGTGTAGAGGTGGGTCGTCGAGGCCACGGTGCCGTAGGCGTCGCTGCGGTTCTCATGGGCCCAGCCGGTGCAGGCGGTCGACACCGGGGTCGGCTTCGTCGCCGTCGGGGTGGGCCGGGGCTTGGCGGAGGCCGACGGGCTCTCGGCCGGCTCGTCGGCCGCGCCGCCGGGCTTCTTCGTCGGGCTCGGCTCCTTCTCGTCGTCCCCGTCGCCGTCCGGCTTCTTCGAGGCCGACGGCTTCAGGGACGAACTGGGCGAACCGTCGGGCGACAGACTGCTGCCATCGGTCGGCCAAGGGCCGTCCGTCGGCAGGTCGACGCCGGGCGGCGTCACCCGCGCGTCGTCCTCGGTGGTGCCGCCCTGCTGGGTCAGGGCGTAGGTGATGCCGCCGCCCGCGGCGAGGACCGCGACGGCCGCGGCCACGGCGACGAGGGTGCGGCTGCCGCGCTGCCGGGCACGGCGGGCCGCGGCGCGGCTCGTCTCGGGGGCGGGCACTCCGGCTCCGGGCGGGCCCGCGACCGGCGCGCCGTGCTGCGGGAACGCCGGCGGCACCGGGGGCTGGGGGTAGCCGTAGGCGGGCTGCGGCGTGGGCTGCGGAAACACCGGGGGGCCGAATCCGGGGGCCGGGGCCGCGGGATCAGGCGTGGGCACGGAGGTCGGGGTTGTGGACGCGAGGGGCGCCGTCCCTCCCGCGGCGACGCGCTCCAGCATGCCGCGCGCCTCGTCCGCGCTGGGCCGCCGCTCCGGTTCCTTCGCCATCAGCGCCTGCAGCACCGGCAGGAGCGGTCCGGCCCGGCGGGGCTCCGGCAGGGGCTCGGTGACGATCGCCGACAGGGTGGACCAGGCGGACGTGCGGCGGAACGGCGACGTGCCCTCGACGGCCGCGTACAGCGTCATGCCGAGCGACCAGATGTCCGAGGCGGGACCGGGCTCCCGGCCCTGCGCGCGCTCCGGCGCGAGGAAGTCGAGCGAGCCGATGATGTCGCCGCTGCGGGTCAGCTTGGCCATGGCCTCGTCGCCGGAGGCCTCCATGGTGGCGATGCCGAAGTCGGTGAGGACAACCCTGCCGCCGTGTTCCAGGAGCACGTTCGCGGGCTTGACGTCCCGGTGCAGTACGCCGACCCGGTGCGCGGCGTCGAGCGCGTCCATCAGCGCGGCGCCGATCGCCGCGGCCTCGCGCGGCTCCAGCGGGCCGCGCTCCGTCAGCACGTCGTCGAGGGAGGCGCCTTCGACGAGTTCCATGACGATGACCGGCAGGCCCTGCTCCTCGGTCACGTCGTGCACGGTGACCACGCCGCTGTGCCGGACCCGGGCGGCGGCCTGCGCCTCGCGCTGCATCCGGGTCCGCAGATCGGCCAGTTCGGCCGCGGAGGCGTCGGTGAAGGCCCGCAGCACCTTGACGGCGACCTCGCGGTTCAGCATCGTGTCCACGGCCCGGGCGACCACGCCCATGCCGCCGCGCCCGATCACGGACGTCACCCGGTAGCGCCCTCCGAGCAACTTGCCTATCAGCTCCGTGGCGTTCGCATCCCCCGCCGTCACCGCACGCTCCGATCCTCGCTGTTCATGTTCCGTCGACCCGGAAGCCTCCAGGGTAGAGGCACGAATGTGAGGGGATTGAGGCGGGCGTGCGCAGGTATGGGGACCGCACACGGTCGGAAACGCCCTAGCCGCCGGGCCGGACCAGGAGGCTGCGCGGGGCCCGCGTGATCAGGCCGGTGAACTCGGGGCGGAAGCCGTCCGCCCGGCGCAGGTTCGGCATGGCGTCGAAGAGCGCGCGCAGGGCGTACCGGGCCTCCAGCGCGGCGAGCAGGACGCCCGGGCAGGGGCCGGCGCCGTAGGTGAGCTGGCCGTGGTCGTCGCGGCGGTGGTCGTAGGCGTCCGGGTCGCGGAACCGCTCCGGGTCCCGGCCCGCCGAGCCGATCAGCAGCGCGACGGACGCGCCGGCGGGGAGGACGCCGCCGCCGACCGGGACCTCCGAGGTGGTGCGGCGCATCGCGATCTGGACGGGCGGGTCGCGGCGCAGCGCCTCGGTCCAGGCGCGGGCGACGACGTCGTCGGGGGCCTCGCGCAGTTCGGCGGCGCGGTCCGGGTCGTCGAGGGCGTGGGCCAGGAAGGTGGCGAGCGCCTTCTCCCGGACGGCGAGCTGGGCGGTGCAGCGGCCGGCGAGGGCGCTCGCGGCCCGGCCGCGGACCAGCCGCATCATGTCGCGGTAGGGCACGCCGGCCGCCGCGGCGACGGTGCCGGCGGGCAGCCAGTGGCAGAACTCGGCGACCAGGTCGACCTGCGGCCGCCCGGCGATCCGCCGGGCCAGCACGTACGCGGTCCGCTCGGCGACCGCGCGCAGTTCCGTGGCGTCCACGCCCTGGTGGCCGACGGCGCAGGGCGGGTCGCCGGGCCGGTGCCCGTGGCCGAAGCGGCCGTCGGTGAGGGCGGCGGCCACGTCCGCGTACCGGCTGAGCAGCCAGGCCCGCAGCAGCGGGTCGTACGTGAGCGGGAACTCCTCGCGCAGCGTGCGGTACAGCCGGTACGGGTCGCGGCCCACGCCCGGCTGCACGGGGCTGGGCGGCACGGTCCGCGGGACGGGCCCGCCGGGGGCGCCGGAGTGCAGGTGCTGCGTCATGCGGGCCCCCTGGGTTCGGTGCGGCCGCCGGGAGAACGGCCGCTCCGTGGCGGCACGCCTGGCCCCACCTCACCACCTGAGCGCGGCGCCCGCAGTCCGCGTTGCGCCGAACGGGTGAGGCCCGCGGGCGGCCTCAGCGCGTGGAGAGCGGCCTCAGCGCGTGGAGAGGGTGAAGCTCATCTGGCCGAAGCCCACGACGTCGCCGGCCCGCACGACGACCGTGCCGGTGACGCGGCGGCCGTTGACGGTCGTGCCGTTCGTCGAGCCGAGGTCGCGCAGCAGCCACAGGCCGCCCTGCTGCCCCAGCTCGGCGTGCAGCCGCGACACCGTCTCGTGGCTGAGCCTCAGCCCGTTCACCGGGTCGCGGCCGATCCGCAGCGGGTGCGGGCCCGGCTCGGGCAGCAGCAGCTTCGGCAGCCGCTCCGACGTCCAGGCGCGGCCGAGCCGCGCGGTGAACGCGGAGACCTTCTCGACGGCGCCGACGACCTTGCGGGTCCAGGTGCCCTCGGCCCGCAGGTCGGCGGTGAGCACCGCCAGTTCGTCGGGCCGGCGGGCCGCCAGGGCCTTCTCCATACGGAACAGGAAGGTGTCGTGCGAGAGCCGGCCCTGCGCCGCGCCCTCCCTGAGTATCACCAACGCCCGGTCCCGCTCGGCGTCGGAGAGCCGAGCGGACTGGGTGGGGAACTCGAAAGGGGTCGTCACAATCCAGATTGTCGGCCGGAACGGCCTGAAGTGTCCAGAAGCCAAAATGCGTACCGCCGTTCCGGGCGGCTTGTTAGGGTCACGCTCTCGACTTCCCTGGAGGAACCCCCTGTTGAACGCTGAACGTCTGTCCGTGCCCGACGAGCACGACGGACTCGTACTGCGCCCCCTGTCCGGACCGGAGGAACTGGATCTGTTCCTCGGCCTGAGCTACGTCCTGGACGACGAACTGGCCGGCGACCTGGAGACCGGACGGCGGCTGCCCGAGTGGATGTGGGTCGCGCTGCGCGACGGCCGGGTCGTGGCCCGGCTCGCCTGGTGGACCAAGGCCCGCGGCGGCGAGCCCATGTTCCTGGACTTCTTCGATCTCGACGCCGCCCTGCCCGAGGAGGAGCGGAGCGCGATCGGGCTGCGGCTGCTGCTGACCGCGACCGCCGCGGTCGTCCCGGCGGGCGCACAGCGCCCCGAGTTCGGGCGGTTCCTGCCCGCGGACTGGCGCGAGGACGACGCCGTCCGCGCCGAGCTGGAGACCCTGTTCGCGGTCCTGGAGAAGTCCGGCGCCCGGCCCCTGGTGGAGCGGCTGCGGCTGGAGTGGCAGCCCGGGACGCCGGTGCCGGAGCCGTCCGGCCGGCTGGTGTTCCGCCCGGTACGGGACCGTGAGGACCTGGTGGCGCTGATGACCCCGGTCATGGAGGGCACCCTCGACGCCCACGGGCAGGCGGACCTCGCGTCCGGTCTGTCGGCGCGGGAGGCGGCGGAGCTGCAGTACGACGAGGAGCTCGCGCAGTACACCACGCCCCGGGAGTGGTGGCGGATCGCGGAGCTGCCCGGCACCGGCGAGCCGGTCGGCTTCGTGATCCCGGCCCGCAACAACTACCACCCGATCATCGCGTACATCGGCGTGCTCCCCGCCCACCGCGGCAAGGGCTACATCGACGAGGTGCTGCGGGAGGGCACTGCGGTCCTGGCGGCGCAGGACGTGCCCCGCATCCGGGCCGCGACCGACGTCGGCAACGTGCCCATGGCAAGGTCCTTCGCACGGGCCGGGTACACGACGTTCCAGCGCGCGATCGACTTCGTGTGGGACGCGCCGGACGCCTCGGGTTCCTGACCGCGTGGCGGCGTCCGCTGCCAGGATGGGTCCCGTCGTGCTCCGATCCGTCGGCGAGGGGATCCACCAGTGCTGTTCGAGGTGTGGGCGCCGCACGCCCGCGACGAGGTCGTCCTTGAACTGGGCGGCGACCGCCGTCCGTTGACCCGGGACCCGGTGCGGGAGGGCTGGTGGCTGGCGGAGGCGGAGGCCGCCGACGGCGACCGGTACGGCTACGCGCTGGACGGCGGGCCGGTGCTGCCTGATCCGAGGGCGCGCCGGCTGCCGGACGGGCCGGGCGGCCGCGGCGCGGTCGTCGACCACTCCGCGTACGCCTGGCGGCACCCCGTCCCGCGCCGGTCGCTGCGCGGCGCGGTCCTGTACGAGCTGCACATCGGCACGTACACCCCCGAGGGCACGCTCGACGCGGCGGCGGCCCGGCTCGGCGAACTGGCCGAGCTGGGCGTCACGCACGTCGAACTGATGCCGCTCTGCCCGTTCCCGGGGGTGCACGGCTGGGGGTACGACGGGGTGGCGCCGTGGGCGGTGCACGAGCCGTACGGCGGGCCCGAGGCGCTGAAGCGATTCGTCGACACGGCGCACGGCCTCGGGCTCGGCGTGGTCCTGGACGTGGTGCACAACCACCTCGGCCCGTCCGGGAACCATCTGCCGGCCTTCGGCCCGTACTTCACCGACACCCACCACACGCCCTGGGGCGCGGCGGTGAACCTGGACGCGCCGGGCTCCGACGAGGTCCGCGCGTACTTCCTGGGCAGTGCGCTCGCCTGGCTGCGGGACTACCGGATCGACGGCCTCCGGCTGGACGCCGTGCACGCGCTCGCCGACACCCGGGCGCTGACGTTCCTGGAGGAGCTGTCCGCGGCGGTGGACGCGCTCGGCGCGGAGGAGGGCCGGGAGCTGTTCCTGATCGCCGAGTCCGATCTGGGCGACCCGCGCACGACCCGACCGCGCGCGGCCGGCGGTCTCGGCCTGCACGCCCAGTGGAACGACGACTTCCACCACGCCCTGCACACCGCGCTGACGGGCGAGGCGCAGGGCTACTACGCGGACTTCGCGCGCGCCCCGATGGCCGCGCTGGCCAAGACCCTCGGGCATGTCTTCTTCCACGACGGCAGCTATTCGGCCTTCCGCGGCCGGCACCACGGCCGCCCCGTCGACCGGGTCCGCACCCCCGCGCACCGCTTCCTCGGCTACGCGCAGACCCATGACCAGGTCGGCAACCGGGCCCTCGGCGACCGGCTCTCTGCGTCCCTCTCCCCCGGCCTGCTGGCCTGCGCCGCGACGCTCGTGCTGACCGGCCCGTCGGTGCCGATGCTGTTCATGGGCGAGGAGTGGGGCGCGCGCACGCCCTGGCAGTACTTCACCGACCACACCGACCCCGAGCTGGCCGAGGCGGTCCGGCAGGGCCGCCGGCGGGAGTTCGCAGCGCACGGCTGGGCCGAGGAGGAGGTGCCGGACCCGCAGGATCCGGCGACCCGCGACCGGTCGGTGCTGGACCGCGCCGAGCGGGAGCGCGAGCCCCACGACCGGCTGCTCGCCTGGTACCGCGAGCTGGTCGCGCTGCGCCACGCCCATCCCGATCTGACCGACCCGGACCTCGCCTCGGTGCGGGCCGCCTTCGACGAGCAGGCCCGCTGGCTGGCGTTCCGCCGCGGCGACCTGCGGGTCGTGGTGAACCTCGCCGACCGCCCGGCCGAGATCCCGCTGGGCGCCCGGCACCGGGTCCTCGCCGCCTGGGAGCCGGCCGAGGCGCCGGGTCCGGACGGGCTGCTGCGGCTGCCGGCCGAGTCGTGCGTGGTGCTCGCGAACGGCCTGTCGCGGGGGTAGCCGGGGCGGGACCCGGGGCTGCCGCCCCGGGTCCGCGCACCGCGTCAGCCCGGTCCGGGGTTCTCGGCGACGAGACGTTCCAGCAGGTCCTCGAAGTCGCTGCCGACGACGATCCGCAGCCCCTCGCCGTCCTCGTCAAGGTCGCTGAGCTGGGTGAGCGTGCCGTCGCGCCACCAGAAGACGTACGGGCTGATCGCGCCCGGGGTGTCCGCGTAGCCGGCGGCGGCGAAGGAGGCCATCGCGCCGAGCGCCGGGATGATCCCGGTGTCGCGGATGGGGTGGAAGGCGAGCTGGTGCCGGAACGGCATGGCGACCAGGGCTCCGTGTTCGGTGAGGGGTTCGCCGGTGACCCGGCGGACCACCGCGTCCAGGTCCAGGACCCGGCTGGCGGTGTAGAAGGAGTCCCCGAGCAGCACCTCGAAGCGCATGCCGTCGGAGTCCCGCACGGTCTCGTGGCCCTCGACGGGCAGCCCGCGCAGATTGGCGTGTGCCCGGTCGCGCAGCTGCTGGAGGTCGCCGAGGGGTTCCAGGGCCTCGTCGGTGAGCATCATGACGCTCTCCGGGAGGTCGAGCGCGAGGATCTCGTACAGGCCGGGGGCGACGCTGCGGGCGTAGCAGAAGGCCGTCGGGTCGATGCCGTCGGCGCCGACCACGCGCGGGTACAGCTGGGCCCGGATCTGCTCCGGGGAGAGGGTGTCGAGGGCGGACGGCGCGTCCAGGGTGCGCAGCACGCGCTCGACGTGCCGGCGGATCAGGTCCGGCCAGACGCGCGGTCCGCGGTCGTCGTTGTGGCAGACGGCGGCGAGGTTGCCGAGTCCGAAGTGCCGGTCGCTGTCGTCGCTCACCATGTCCGCGTAGACGGTCACTTCGAGGCCGTGCTCGGCGAACGCCTCACGGACGTGGCCGCGGAAGAGCGCCCCCTCGCGCTCGGAGAGGTACCCGAACTCGGCATCCCTCGGCGTCTCGTCCCCGTCCCGCTTCGCCCCGCGCCGGAACCACCCCACCTGCGCCTCCCATCGAGCCCTGTCGCCGCCGGCCACCCGCGCCGACGTCACCTTACCGAGGGGTGACGTACCCACGCGGGGGCGGAGTCATGGGTGGGTTCCGGCGCGGGCCGGTCAGGTCATGTGCACGACCAGGTCGGCGCGGTGGCGGCCGCGGGCCACGAGGCGGGCGTTCGGTTCGTCGGAGTCGTGGACCCAGCGGTCGGCGCGGGCGGGGTCCTTGCCGAAGCGGACATGGCGTTCGACGAGGCGGGGAATGCGGCGGCGGTCGTCGAGGTCCAGGTACCAGACCTCGTCGAGGAGCGCGCGGACGGCGGCCCAGTCGCCCTCGTCGTGCAGCAGGTAGTTCCCCTCGGTGACGACGAGCGGGACGCCCGCGGGCACGGGGACCGACCCGGCGACCGGCTCCTCCAGGGAGCGGTCGAAGGCGGGGGCGTAGACGGTCGTGCCGGGCTCGGGCGAGCGGAGGCGGGCGAGCAGTGCGGCGTACCCGGCCGCGTCGAAGGTGTCGGGGGCGCCCTTGCGTTCGGTTCGCCCGAGGCGGCGCAGTTCGGCCTGGGCGAGGTGGAAGCCGTCCATCGGGACGAGCACGGCGAGTCCGTCGAGGCGGGCGACGAGACGGCCCGCGAGCGTGGACTTGCCCGCACCCGGCGGCCCGGCCAGGCCCAGAACACGGCGGCCGCCGGGGACCGCGAGACGGCGGGCGCGTGCGGCGAGCTCGTCGAGCCGGGCGGAGTCCATGGGCGCCATTGTCGCTCCGCGGCCCGTCCGCCGGGGTGTCGGCGGTCGCTGTTACGTTCGGCGGCATGACGGATGCCCTGCTGAGCATGCTGCGCGCCCGGCCCCGGCTGGCGGAGCTGGCGGCGTACCCCTTCGAGTTCGACCTGGCCCGCGCCGAGCACGGCGAGGAGGTCGTCCTGGCCTCCGGGGCCTCGCTGGAGCCGATCGCCGGGGACGGCTCGGGCGGCACGTACTTCCTGTGCGGCGGGAGCGCGGTGCTCTACGCCTCGTCGGAGGGGCAGGCCGGGCTGATCGGGGAGAGCGTCACGGCGGCCCTGGAGGTCCTGATCGGGCTGCCGGGCTGGTGGGACGTGCTGGGACGGGACGCGGACGCGCGAGCGGCGGCGGTCGTCCCGTACGGCCCGGACCCGGAGGCGGCGCGGGCCGAGCTGCGCGCCGGCCTGGGCCTCCCCGAGCGCACCCCCGAGGAGCTGCTGGCCCGGCTGCACGGGGCGCTGCTGCGCACGGAGCCGGAGTACGTGCTGCTGAACGCGGTCGACGGACTGGCGTACGAGCTGCTGGACGAGCTGCCCCGCCCGACGCTGCGGGAGCAGGTGCTCGCGGCGGGCGTGGACGGCGAACTGCCGGACAAGGACGACGAGTTCGCCTGGATCGCGGCGGCCCTCGGCCGCGGCCTGCGGGCCGAGGCGCACATCCGCCTGATCCGTCTCCTCGACGACACCGGTCCCGACGCGACTCGCCTCGGCCGGATCGCGACGGGCCTGGAGACGGCGGGCGACCCGTCCCACGCCGCCCGCGCCCAGCGCCTGTTCCTCTCCCTCCAGGACACGGCCCTCGCCCGCGGCTCGGCCGGCCGCGCCCTGGCCCGCCTGGAACGCCTCGCGGGCGACCCGGCGGCGGCCCGCGGCGCGCTGGACCGCGCGGTGGCCGATCTGGACGCCCGCCCGGCGGACCACCGGCCGCCGGGTCAGCAGGAGCTGGACCTGGGTCTGCCGCCCGCACCCGCCGATGCCTCCGCCGAGAACTGGCGCCGCCTCGGCATCGGCCGCATGATCGCCGAGGAGTACCTTCACCTGGCCCTGGCCGAGGCCGCGGCCGGTCACCCCGAACCGGCCCGTACGGCCCTGCTGGAAGCCCGCGCGCTGCTCGACGCGCGTTCGTCCCCGTACGACGGCCTCGGCGACCTCGCCGGGCGTGCCGCATGGGCAGTCCAGCGCCTCGGGTGACCGAAACCGTCCCTTGCCTACCAGAGGTAACGCTGCTTACGGTCAACGGACTTGACGAACGGGAGGGAACCATGGAAAGCACCAGGCGAACCCAGGACGACGCCCCGACCAAGCCGGAGATCAAGAAGGTCGCCGTCCGGGACGAGGGCAGGAAGCGCGACCGGCTCACCATCGAGAAGCGGCCGGCCTCCTGAGCGGGCGGGAGCCGGTGTCCGGGGCGGTTTCCCCGGCGCCGGACGCCGGCGTCCCGTCCCGGCTGCGGGTCCGGCTCGTGACGATGCCCTGGCAGCCGATCGATCTGCCGTCGCTGCAGATCGGGCTGCTGCGCGCGCTGCTCGCCCGGACCCGGCCCGACGACGAGGTCCGCGAGTTCCACGGATCACTGCGCTGGGCGGAGTTCCTGCTCGACCGGACCGACGGACTGCTGCGGCCCGCCGACCACGTCGAGGTGGGCAGCGACTCGATCTTCGACGGGCTCGGCGACTGGGTCTTCTCCGGGGTGCTGTACCAGGACCCCGGCTGGGGCGTCGACCGGCTCGACGCGTACGCGGAGCGCCGCGGGATCCCCGTGGACAAGGCGCACGCGATGCGGGTGCACGCGGCCGAGTTCATCGACCGGAGCGCCGCCGAGATTCTTGCCGACGACCCGGACGTCGTCGGGTTCACCAGCACCTTCATGCAGAACGTCGCCTCGCTGGCGCTCGCCGCCGAGCTCAAGCGCCGCCGCCCCGGCATCGCCGTGGTGTTCGGCGGCAGCAACTGCGACGGGCCGATGGGCCACGCCCTGCACCGCAACCATCCGTTCGTCGACCATGTCGTGCGCGGCGAGGGCGAGTACGCGTTCCCCGCGCTGCTCGCACACCTCGCCGCCGGCACCGCGCCCCGCGACGTGCCCGGCCTGTGCTGGTGGGACGGCGGGGTCTCGCGGGCGAACGAGGAGTCGCGGCGCACGGTCGCCCCGGCCGACATCCCCTCGCCGGACTACGACGTGTGGCACGCGGAGGTGGAGGCCTCGCCCGTCGCCGAGTACGTCCGGCCCAAGCTGGTCGTCGAGGGTGCGCGCGGCTGCTGGTGGGGCGAGAAGCACCACTGCACGTTCTGCGGGCTCAACGGTTCGGCGATGGCGTTCCGCGCCAAGCCCGGCGAGCGGCTGTGGCAGGAGGTGGAGCGGCTCGTCCGGCGGCACCGGATCCTCGACGTCGTCACCGTCGACAACATCATCGACATGGCGTACTTCACCGACTTCCTGCCGCGCGCCGTCGCCGCCGACTGGGACCTGCTGATGCACTACGAGGTCAAGTCCAACCTGACACGGGAGCAGTTGGAGCTGCTCGCCCGCTCGGGCGCGGTGCACATCCAGCCAGGCATCGAGAGCCTGAACAACCGGGTCCTCGGCCTGATGGACAAGGGCGTCACGGGCGCGCGCAACGTGCGCACCCTGCGCGAGTGCGCGGATCTGTCGCTGACGTGCACCTGGAACTACCTGTACGGCTTCCCCGGCGAGACGGCCGCGGACTACGACCCGGTCGTGGCGCAGTTCCCCGCGCTGGTCCATCTCCAGCCGCCCGGCGGCGCGTTCCGCATCCAGCTGGAGCGCTTCAGTCCGCACTTCGCCGATCCGTCGCTGGGCTTCGCGGAGCGCCGGCCGGCCGAGATGTACGGGCACGTGTACGACCTGCCCGAGGCCGAACTCGCCGATCTGGTCTATCTCTTCGACACCCCGCCGCGCGGCCTCGGCGGCCCGGCCGAGCAACGGCTCGTCGCGGCGGTCGCCGACTGGCGGGCCGGGCACGCCGGTTCGACGCTGCTGCAGGAGACGGACGCGGACGGCGCCCTGCTGGTGCACGAGGGGCGTTCCGGCCGGCCGGAACGAACGTACCGGTTCACCGGCTGGGAGGCCGCCGCCTTCCGGCGGCTGGAGGACGGCCGTTCGGCCGGTGCGCTGCGCCGGCTGCTCGCCGAGGAGGGCCTGGAGGTGCCGGCGGAGCGGCTGGCGGAGTGGCTGGACGAGTGCCTGACGCTCGGGCTGCTGTTCTTCGACGGCCGCGCGTACGTCTCGCTGCCGTTGCGCCACGCCCCGATCGGCGCACCGGCGGACGACCCCGAGGCGGTGACGGTATGAGCCGTACGACGGCCACCCTCCCCCTCGGCGCGGGCGGCCGCGCGACCGCCGAGGCGGTACGGCTGCTGCGCGACTGCCAGAGCGCGGCGCGCACCCTGCGCTGGGGGATGGACACCGACGACCCGCCGTTCGACACCGCGCTGCTGCACCACCTGCCGCCGCCGCAGACCGGCGCGCCGGCCTGGCGGGAGCGGTACGCGTACGGGCTGCTGTACCACCGGCGCGGACCGGACTTCGTGACGGTCCTCGACCGCCGGGACCCGGCCGGCTCGGCCCGGTTCACGCTGGACGCGCCCGCGCTGGTCGAGGCGTTCCTGGCCGTCCAGGAGCCGGTGGAGCTCCACTCGCTGGACGCGGCGGTACGCGAGGCCGTGGCGCTGCTGGCGGAGGAGCGGCTGGTCCTGGTCACGGACGGCTGGGCGGTGGGCCTGCCGCCGCGGCTGCGCCGCTGGCCCGTCCCCTGCACGAGCGTCTGACCCGTGACCGCCACGCCCGGCCGGCCTCCGTCGGCCGCGGACACGGCCGGCGGCGCGGCAGGCGCGGGCAGACCCGCGCCCTGGCGGGAGCTGCGCCGGCACCGCCCGTTCCTGCTGCTCTGCGGCGAGCAGGCGGCCAGTTCGGTCGGCCGGCAGATCACCGCGCTCGCGCTGGCGCTGCTGGCGGTGACCCAGCTGGACGCGGGCCCGTTCGGGGCGTCGGCGCTGCTGGCGCTGACGTACCTGCCGGGCGCGGTGCTCAGCCCCTTCGCGGGGGTGCTCGCGGACCGGGCCCGGCTGCGCACACTGGCCGTCACGCTCACCGCGCTGCAGGTGGTCGTGGTCGGCTCGGTGCCGCTCGCCGGGGCCCTGGGGAGGCTCGGGCTGCCGCAGCTGTATGTCGTCGCGGGCCTGTCGGGGGCGCT
This sequence comes from Streptomyces sp. NPDC048604, assembly GCF_043199435.1. Lineage (NCBI taxonomy): Bacteria > Bacillati > Actinomycetota > Actinomycetes > Kitasatosporales > Streptomycetaceae > Streptomyces > Streptomyces sp. NPDC048604. The sequence continues at coordinate 154,210 of NZ_JBICVX010000014.1, read as the reverse complement.
GACCTGGACGCTGTCGGTGGTGCTGCAGGCCGCGCTGCCCCAGGTGGTCCGCCCGGGGCTGCTGCTGAACGGCAACGCGGCGCTGACCGGGGCGCGTACGGCGGGGCAGATCGGCGGGCCCGCGCTCGGCGGCGTCCTCGTCGGCCTCGTCGGGGCCTCGCCGGCGCTGCTGGCCGGCGTGGTGGCGTACGGCGTGGAGACGGTGCTGCTGTTCGCGCTGCCCGCGGCGCTGAACCGGCCGGCCGCGCCGGCCGCCGCCGGTCCCCGGTTCGCGGGGCTGTGCGAGGGCTTCGCGGTGGTGCGGGCGGAGCCGGTGCTGCGCCGGCAGGTGCTGGCGGGGGCGGGGTTCAACCTGGGCAGCGGGGCGGCGGACGCGCTGTTCGTGCTGTACGCGGGACGTGAACTCGCCCTCAAACCTTGGCAGTTGGGGGGCGTGTACGCGACGTTCAGCGTGGCCACGGTCGCCGGGGTGGTGCTCGCGGGCCGGTTCGCTCGGACGATCGGGCTGTACCGGGCGACCCGGATCTGCGCCCTGGTCGCCGCGCTCGCGATCTTCCTGGTCCCGGCGGCCTCGCTGGGGCTCGCCTTCCCCGCCCTGCTGGCGTACCAGCTGGTGTTCGGCGGTGCGGCGACGGTCTGGGCGATCTCGATGACCACGACACAACAGCTGATCGCCCCGCCGGGCCTCCAGGGCCGGGTCGCCGGTTTCGCGCAGGCGGCGCTGCTGACCACGGTCCCGGTGGGGGCGCTGTCGGGCGGGGCGCTGGCGTCCTGGCTGGGGAACGTGCCGGTGCTGACGGGCGCGGCGGGGGCGACCGTCCTGGCGGCGCTGTCGTTCTGGCTGCCGCACCGGCCGGCACCGCGCGGCTCGTGAGTGCCGCGGGCCGCCCCGTGTCATCGGCGACCGCCGCTGAGACACGGGGCGGATCACACGCGGTCACTGACCGCTCCTCACACTCCGGCGGTGGGCGAAGGCGCCCCGTCTCGGCGTTCACCCTGCTGGTCGCGCCCCGGGTCCGCGACGGCGAACTGGCTCTCGTGCACGGCAACCCCGATGCGGCGCACTCGTTCTCGTACACCGAGGACGGCGCGGCGGCGCTGGTGGCGGTCGGCCGCGACGAGCGGGCCTGGGGAAGGGCCTGGCACGCCCCGGTCATCACCACGACCCTGCGCCAGGCCGCGACCGGCCTCGCCGAACTCCACGGAGCGCCCGAGCCGCGGCTGGAGCCGCTCACCGAACGGGACCTGGCGCTGATGTCCTTCACCGATCCGCTGTGGCGGGAGTTCTCGGAGATGGGCTCCATGTCCGAGCGGCCGTTCCTCGTGGACGACAGCGACATCCGCGACACCTTCGGGCTCACGGCCTCGACGCTCCACGAGGCGCTGGCGGCCTGATCGGCGGTGGGCGGGCCGGAACCCCCGGCCCGCCCACGGCGTCCGTCCGCCCTTGCGTCGTAGGGTGAAGGCCGCAGCTGAGGGACGGGAGACCGAGATGGCCGGGACGACGCCGACCGAGGCGCAGGTGGCCGAGCTGACGGCCGAGCTGGCCGCCCTCGAGGACCCGAGGATCCGCGAGGTGAACGAGAGGCACGGCGACGACCACGGCGTGAACCTCGGCAAGCTGCGCGCGATCGCGAAGCGGCTGAAGACCGAGCAGGAGCTCGCGCGCGGGCTCTGGGCGACCGGCGAAAGCGCGGCCCGCCTGCTGGCCCTCCTGATCTGCCGCCCCAAGGCGTTCACCCGCGACGAGCTGGACGCCATGCTGCGCGAGGCGCGCACCCCCAAGGTGCAGGACTGGCTCGTGAACTACGTGGTGAAGAAGAGCCCGCACGCCGAGGACCTGCGGCCGGCCTGGTCCGCCGACCCGGATCCGGTCGTCGCGAGCGCCGGCTGGGCGCTGACCGCCGAACGCGTGGTGAAGAAGCCGGCCGGTCTCGACCTCGGCGCTCTGCTCGACGTCGTCGAGGCGGAGATGAAGGACGCCCCGGACCGGCTGCAGTGGGCGATGAACAACTGCCTCGCCCAGATCGGCATCGAACACCCCGACCAGCGCGCCCGCGCCCGCGCCATCGGCGAGCGCCTGGAGGTCCTCAAGGACTACCCGACCTCCCCGGGCTGCACCTCCCCCTACGCCCCGGTCTGGATCGACGAGATGGTCCGCCGCAAGGACGCCGGAACCACGTCCTGACGGCCGCCTGCGCTCCCGGGCCGTCGCACGTCCGGTCAGCCCGAAAGGGCAGCGGTGGGCGCGTGGGCGGTTGCCCTTGCAGGCGTGTGGCGGGGGCGCGGCGTGGCGCAGCATGGGGGCCGAAAGGGGTGAGGGCTCCGTGGTCAACTGCGGCGAGTGCGGGAACCGGTGCGCGCCGGGCGAGCAGTTCTGCGGATCCTGCGGAGCCTTTCTCGAATGGGCGCGGCCGGACACCCGGGCGGACGCTCCCCCGGCAGGGCCGGAGGCCGCCGCGCAAGGGGCGGAGCCGGCACGGACGGAACCCGTAAGGCCGGAACCCGTAAGGCCGGAACCCGCACGGCCGGAACCCGCACGCACGGAACCGGCCCGGACGGAACCGGCCCAGACGGAACCCGCAGCGCCGGAGCGCCGCCCAGCCGTCCCGCCGATGCCCAGTTCCCCGCCTCTGCGTGCCGTGCAGCCGCGCGTCGAGGAGCCCGGCCGTCCGGTGCCCCCGCCGTCCCGGGACCGGGGCGCGGCCGAGCCGCCGCTCCAGGCCGGCGACCTCGTCTGCGGCCGGTGCGGCAGCGGAAACGTGCCGACCCGGCGCTACTGCCGGCGCTGCGGCGCCTCCCTCGCGGACGCCCCCGTCGTACCCAAGGCCCCCTGGTGGCGGCGACTGTTCACCCGCCGCGCCGGGCGAAAGCCCGTCGCCGGGGAGCGGCCGCCGCGCCGGCAGTGGCGGCGGCCGCGGTTCGTCCTGCCGCTCCTGGTCCTCGTCGCCCTGGGCGCGGCCGGGTACGCCTTCCGTGGTGAGGCGGGCCGCGCTGTGGAGGCCGTACGGGACCGGACGTCGAAGACCGAGCAGGTGCATGCGACGAAGGTGACGGCGTCGAGTGCGCGCAAGCAGCACCCGGCCGCCCTCGCCGTGGACGGCACCACGGACAAGCACTGGACGCCCGCGCGGCCCGGAGCCGCCGAAGGGGAGTATCTGGAGGCCACGTTCGCCGCGCCGATCCGGCTGCTCGACCTCGTCGTGCATCCCGGCAGCTCACCGGTGGCCGAGAAGTTCCTGACGCAGGCGCGGCCCGGCAGCCTGTCGGTGACCGTGACCTCGAGCGACGGCCGGACGACCGTCCGGACCGTCCGGCTGGCCGACGTACCGGGCCCGCAGCGCTTCCACCTGCCCGTCAGCGACGCCGTCCGCGTCCGGCTGACGGTCCGGAGCACGTACGGGGCAGGGAACGAGCGGTATCTCGCCCTGGCCGAGGTGGAGTTCTTCAAGCGGCGCTGAGCGACTCCTACAGCACGCCGAGGGCGTCCAGCATCTCCGCGTGCCGACGCTCCACGTGCCGGGCCGCCACCGGGTCACCGGCCTGCCGGTGGGCGGCGATCAGCAGCCGCCACACCGCGTCCTGGAAGGGGTCCAGGGACAGGGCGTGCGTGGCGGCCGCCACCGCCGCATCCGCACGGTCCCGGCCGAGTTCCACCTCGGCCAGGGTGTGCGCCGCCTGCACCGCCTGATTGCGGTACCGCTCGCGGATCGGCACCACCCACTCCGCGGGGCCGTCCTCCGGCAGCAACTCCCCGGTGTAGAGCCGCAGCGCCCGTCCCAGCGGCCCCGCCGCCCGCTCCGCGTCTCCGTGCGCGGCCGCCCGCAGGCCCTCCCCGACAGCCGCCTCGAAGGCCCGCACGTCACAGCTGCTCCCTGGTTCCAGGACGAGCATGTACGCCTCGCCCGACCGCACGAGCAGCTGGGACCGTCCCCGGTCGGGGCCCGGCTCCAGGACGGTCCGCAGGGCCGAGACCGCGACCTGCAGCCCGCGCCCGGCGGTGCGGGCGGGGCTCTCCGGCCACAGTGCGGCCATCAGCTCCTCCCGGTGCACGGGCCGCCCCGCGTGGACGGACAGCAGCCGGGCCAGCGCCCGGACCCGCGGCCGGGCACGGTTCCAGGCCGGCGGACGGCCGGCCAGCGTGGCCTCGTACCGGCCGAAGCAGCGCAGCGACAGGGGCGCGTCCTGGCCGGTGCCGGAGCGGTCCGCGGCGCCGGCGTGCCGGGCGGGCGCCCCGGAGCGCCGGGCCAGATGCGCCCGGAGCAGCGGCACGTCGGTGTCGAGCCCGTACTCCTCGGCGAACTCCGGCAGTTCGGGCCCGTCGGGGGGACGTTCCATGAGCTGCACCAGCCGCGGCGGCAGCAAGCTCAGGACCTCCCTGTCCAGGTACGTGCGCAGTGCGGCCGAGTCCAGCGGGTCGCGGCCCGCCAGCACCGCGGGCCCGCTGAGCTTGAGCACACCGGGCCAGCCCCGGGTGAGTTCGGCCAGCTCCCGGCCGGCCTCGGGAGCGTCGGCGAACATCGCCGCCATCTCGCCTGAAGCCAGCCGTAAATGACGAGCAGTCAGTACCGCGGTGTCGGCCAGCTCCAGCCGGGTGAGGTTCAGCGCGGGCATCCGGCGGCCCGACAGGACCAACCGCAGGTTCGGCGGCGCCAGCAGGGCCAGTTCCTCCAGCACCCCCTCGGCGGGGCTGCCGTGCACGTGGTGGACGCCGTCCACGAGCAGCAGGACGGGATCCGCGCACTGTTCGACCGCCAGCAGCACGGACTCCACGCAGACCGGTTCGGCCACGCCCAGTTGCCGTCCCAGCCTGGCGAGCAGCGCATGCACGCCGAGGGTGTCCCGGGACGGCCGCCAGTGCAGCACCTTCCCGGGGAAGGCCTCCGCGGCGGACGTGAGAAGGGTGCTCTTGCCGTATCCGGCAGGAGCGACGACCAGGGTCAGGGGCACCGTCCCCCCAGCGAGCACCGGCACCAGCCGCTCGCGCACCGTCCCGCGCATGAGGCCTCTTCCCCCGACGGAAGCCAAGCAGAGACTCTCACTCTCCGCATATGAGCAGTAACTCAATACTGCACCGAAACCGCGCCGTGCAAGAGCTGTGCGCCTCTCGTGCAGAAACGGGGCACGATGGTGACCGTCCCGTTGACAGCTACGCCGGGATCACCTCGACGGTGAACGGCACATGCACCGGCCGGTTGCGGGCCACGAACGCCGACACGGCCGCCGCGTCCACCGCACCCGCGTCCGGGACCCGCAGCCGCACGGTCAGGTGCGGTCGGGGCGTTCCCGGGAGCGGGGTCCGCGCGGTCGGCGACCACACCGTGCCGCCGCTCTCCTCGATCTCCGGCGTGATCCCGAATACCTGGCGGATCTGCTCCGCCAGGCCGTTCGCGGTGCCCCGGGACGCGTGCCCGCGCACCGCGCCGCGCACCGCGCCCTCCGCGCCCACCCAGGCCGCGAGCAGCGCCAGGAGGTCGTCGGGGGCCAGCCGCGGATCGAAGTACGCGGGCAGGCTGTCGAGCACCGCCAGCACGGGCGCCAGCACCTCGTCGAACCCTTCCGTGAGCCGCTGGACGAAGTCGTCGTCGGCGTAGACGCCCGGCAGCTGGGGTCCCAGCGGATGCCGGGTGCGCAGCCCGGGCACGATCCGGCGCTCACTCACCTCCTCGCCCCTCACCGCTCATCGCCCGTCCACCCGCACCTGGTGGTCGTAGCTGAACACCAGCGCGCCCGCGTCCAGCGCGATCCGCTCCGCGGACTCGCCGCGCCGCCGGGTCTCGAGGTCCGCGGGAAAGAGCCGCACGCCCTCCACCGACTCCACCCCCGCGACCTGTTGCAGCACCGCGTACACCTCGCCGCTGTGCACGGCACGCCCGAACGGCCAGCCGTCCCCGCCGGGCCCGCCCGTGAGCGGGTTCAGATACCGGTACAGGGCGGCCAGCGCGGTCCGCTGCACCCGGGCGACCGGGATGCCCGCCACTGCCCGGAGCACCGCGACCACCGTCACGCCCTGGTAGTACGGCGGCTCGACGACCAGCCGGGCGCCCAGCATGCGCCTCCGGTCCAGCTGCGCCGCGACCCCGGCCAGCAGCTCCGGCGGGCAGGCCATCCGCCCGAACTCCAGGCGCCCTTCGCCGTCGTCCTCGGCGGCGGGCACCAGCAGCACGCGGACCCCTCCCGCGCCGGCGTCGACACAGCGCACCCGGGCGACCTCCGGGGCCGCCCGCCGGGTCAGGTACTCGTAGTCCTCGGCCGTCACCGCCCGTTCCCGGGAGCGCAGCGCCAAGGCGCCCCGCAGGCGGGCGTTCGCCACGTCCTCGCCGTCGACTCCGCCGCTCGCCGCCCGGCGGTTCTCCACCCGGGCGATGTACGGGATGGAGCTGCGCAGGACGGCGAGCGCACGGCGCGCCACGTTGCCGCGCCGGCCCCCGCCCGCGAGGTACGGACGCACCCGCACCGGAACTCCCCTGTCGGGGACCGCCCCGTACTGGCGGAGGGTGCCGTCGGCCTCCCTCACCGCGGGACCGAAGCTCACCTCGCCGGTGCTGCGGTCCAGCCGTACGTGCCGGTCGAGGGGGCCGGACTCCCCGAAGTGGTCGACCTCGGTCCACGGTGCCCATTCCCCCTCAGGGGTGGCCGTCTCCACGACGAACGGAGGGCCGCCGGCCACCACCGGGGCCCGGTCCAGCGCGAACGTCTGGGCGGGCGTCCCTTCGGACGTCCCGAGGAGTTCCTCGCCCGCCCGCTCGGCGTTCACCGCCGGGGCGGTCCCCCCGATCGTGAACGCCTCGGCGGCCAGCAGCTCCGGGGTCGCCGAGTACGTGCGCTGTCCCTCGGCCGGCTCCTGGACGACGCACCGCAGCCAGCCGGCCCGCTGCCTGGCCTCCACGGAGGCCAGATGCCCTGCGGGCAGCTGGATCAGCACGTCGCCGGGCCGGTTGAAGCCGCCCGTGCCGTCGCGATCGACCTCGCAACGGGTCCAGCCCTCGGTCGTCCACGCCTCCCAGGCCAGCGGCGGGTGTTCGGGGTCGATGCCGTGGCCGGCGACCGGGAAGTCCAGCCGCAGCGCGACCACGCAGGAGGGCGCGGCCTGCGAGAGGCCGAAGAGCAGGGCGTCACCGGGGCGCGGCACGGCGGAGAAGCAGGGCACCCCACGGCCGGCCAGGGGTCCCCCCGGACCGGGGGACAGCTCGGGCCCCCGGTCGGCGGCGACGGCGCCCGGCTCGCCGCCCACGACGGCGACGGCGGCCAGTTCCACGGGCACGACGGCCAGTTCCCCGACCGTGGAGAAGACCACGGCCTCCTCGGTCTCGGTGCGGTGCGTGGCGACCTCGGTCCCCTCGCGTACGCGCACGGTCTGGGCCTGCGGCGCCGAGAGCCAGAAGGTGACGTCGGTACGGGCGGCCGCGGGCGGGTACAGGGTGAGCCCGATCAGGTCGAGGAACGCCAGGTGGTTCTTGTCCGGGACCCGGTTCAGCCGGTAGATCAGCTGGTCGGTCATGTGCGCGAAGGCCTCGATGAGCGTGACGCCCGGATCGGAGACGTTGTGGTCGCTCCACTCGGGGCAGCGCTGCTGGATCATCCGCTTGGCCTCGTCGACGAGATCCTGGAAGCGCCGGTCGTCGAGATGGGGCTCGGGCAGACTCACAGGTCCCCCGCCTCTCCGCCGCCCTCCGGGGACGCGCCGTCGTGCGCGGGGATCACGTAGAACGGAAAGACCAGGTTGCGGGGGTCGTTCGTGCCTCTGGAGACGTAACGGATGTCGATGTAGAGGGTGCCCTCGTCCTGCGCGTCGAAGGTGACGGCGACGTCGGCCACCTCGATCCGCGGCTCCCAGCGCTCCAGTGACAGCCGTACCTCGTACGCGATGTGGGCGGCGGTGGCCGCGTCGGCCGGCGCGAAGACGTGGTCGTGGATCGCGCAGCCGAACTCCGGGCGCATGGGCCGCTCCCCGGGCGCGGTGCCGAGGATCAGCCGCATGCTCTCCTCGATCTCCCGGTCCCCGCCGACCAGGGCCACGGAACCGGTCGCGTCGGTCCGTACCGGAAAGGCCCAGCCGGAGCCGATGAACTGCTCTCCCACGGCCCTCAGCCCCCGATCAGGACGGTGACCGCGCCCATGACGATCGGCGCCCCGCACGCGGCCATGTCGCCCATGCGGGCCGCTGGCAGGCCGCCGATGAGGACGGTGGGGCAGCCGGGTGGGGCGATCACGGAGGGCGGGTGCACGGCCGGGGGCGGGAAGGAGCAGATGTGCGGGGTCGAGACGACGGCAGCGGGCATCCCCGCGATGAGCACGGTGGGCACTCCGGGCGGCCCGATCACTCCCGGATGCCCGGTGGGGTCACCGACGCGTGCGGCAGGCGGCATCTGTCGTGTCTCCTCTGATTGCTCTGGCTGTTCTGATTGCTCTGATTGCTCTGATTGCTCTGATTGCTCTGGCGGTCCGGTTGCTCTGGTCGCTCTCGTCGCCCGCTAGTTGATCCGGACGAGCGCGGCGCTGATCGAGCAGCTGGCCCCGCCCTTGATCTCGGTACTGGCCTGGCCGTTGACCCCGACCGTGGTTCCCTTGACGTCGACCTGGCCGTTGGTCTGGAGCTTCAGGGCGCCCGCCCCGCCGTCGACCTCGACCCCGGTCTGGGCCTTCACCTGGACGGACTGGCCGGACAGTTCGAGCTTCCCGGTGCCCGCGTCCAGGGTGATGCCCGAGTCGGCCTTGACGGCGACCTTCTCCTTGGCGGTGATCTCGACCTTGCCGTCGCTGTGCACGGTGACGGAGGTGGATTTCTGGTCCAGGTGCAGGGTGAGCTTCCCGTCGCCGGTCGCCAGGCGGACGCCGCTGGGCCCGTTCGCCGCGTCCAGCAGCTCCAGCCGGTTGCCGGAACGGGTCACCAGGGAGCGCCGGTTGGTGGCCCCGCTGGTGGAGTCGACGAGCGGGGAGTCGTGTGCGTACGGCTTGTCCTGGCCGTTGTAGAGGCCGCCGAGCACATACGGACGGTCCACCCGGCCCTGCTCGAAGCCGACCAGCACCTCGTCGCCGACCTCGGGTCCGAAGATGCCGCCGCCGCCCTTGCCGCCCGCCTCCGCGGTCCTGGCCCAGTCGCTGACGTAGTCCCCGTCGAGCCAGGGGAACGCCAGCTTCACGCGGCCCCGTTCCTCGGGGTCGCGGGTGTCGGTGACAGTCGCGTTGACGAGTCCGCCGATCCGGTCCTGCGCGAGCCCCCCGCCGCCGCCCGACGCGAGACCGTACAGCGAGCGGTTGGAACGGCCGCCGACGGTGAGCCATGTCTGGTAGCCGGTGTCCGGGTCGAACACGTGCCGGCTCGCGGAGATCGTGTACTTGCCCTCGAACGGCGCCCCGACGTTGGCAAGGGTGACGGCGGTCCCGGCGCGCAGCTGCGGAATGCCCATCGCGACCGCGTCGAGTTCCGCGAAGGAGGCGGCGAGGTCGGCGGCGAGCGCCTTCGCGGCCTGGTCGGCCTCGGCCTGGGTGCCGTACGGGGTGTCCGTGGCCAGGAAGACCGCCTTGCCGAACGCGTCGGCGGCCTGGCCCGGGGTCAGCCCGAGTTGCAGCCGTTCGCTGCGGTCGGCGGGGGCCCGGCCCACGACGGCCGCCTTGGCCTGGACGTCCCAGCCGCGCACCTCGACCTGCTGGACCTGGTCGGCGGCCGTCACGGCGGCGTGGCAGCGCAGCAGGTTCCGTCCGAACTCGAGCACGTACGGGCTGGCCTGCGGCCGGGTGGACGTCGAGGGGGCGGTGCGCGCACGGGCCGGGGTGCGGAAGACGAACGCCCCGTCCACGACGGCCACTTCGGCCCCCGCGAGGTCCGCGAGCCGGTGCAGGAACTCCCAGTCCGTGATGCCCGGCTGGGCCAGATGCTCGTACACCGTGGCAGTGGAGTCGACCGTGCCGATGGGCAGTCCGGCCCGCTTCGCCACCTGTACGGCGATGTCGGAGGCGGTCATCTGCCGGTATCCGGCGACCCTGCGGCCCCGGAAGAAGCGGTGAGCGTGGTCGAGCCCGCGGACCACGGTGAAGGTGCCGGTGGTGTCGAGGTCGATCTCGACGGCGGTGACCTCGCCGGACACCAGCAGTTCGCGCTGCGGGTCGTCCCCGGCGCGCGCAAACAGCTTCATCGGCGTGCCGATGGTGATGCCCGTCTTCTGCAGGACCGCATGATGCGGATCGCGGAAGCGGACGACGAAGAGGTCGGGCAGCTGGGTGCTGTCGTCGACGTAGGCGGAGACGATCAGTTCGGCGACGGGCGCGGGCAGCGGCTGCCCGTTCGCCTCGACGGCGAGGGTGTTGGCGAAGCTCTCACCGGCCATGCGCGTCAGGCTCCCAGTTCCTCGGCGGCGGGCAGCAGCAGTTCCGTCCCGGGGGCCAGCCGCATCGGGTCGTCGATGCCGTTGGCCCGCGCGATGTCCCGCCAGGCGGCCGGGTCCCCGTACTCCCGCCAGGCCAGCAGCGCCAGCGTGTCCCCGGTGACGACCCGGTGCACACGGCGGGCGGCGAGCGCGCCGGAGGTGGGGTTCTGGCCGGGCACGGGCCCGCTGATCTCCTCCAGGGTGACCTGGCAGGTGGCGCGGATGGGCAGGCCGCCGGGGGTGAACAGCGTGTACTTCGCCTGGACCTGGCTGACGTACCCGACGAAGCCGGTGAGCCCGCCCCAGTGGAAGATCACCCACGGGGGCACGCCCTGCTGCTTCTGATGGGTCTGATCGGTCGGCACGCAGCAGGACAGCAGTTCCTCGACGGACTTCACGACCCGGTCGTCCTGCACGTCGGTCGCGTCGAAGAACATCTCCAGCGTGAGCTTGGAGGGCCCGGCTCCCTTGAACTCGGCGGGGCCGGCCTTCTTGGCGCCCTTGGCGGTCTTCCGCTCCCACTTGGCCGTCTTGGCGAGCGTCAGCTCCTTGGGGTTGAACTGGAAGTCGATCTTCCCCATGCGCGGTCCGGGGGTCGTCGTACCGCCGTCGGCCGGCGGCTGGCGCAACTCCAGGTAAGCGCGCTCGAGTTTGGGGCGGGAGCCGCCGCCGTTGCCGTTCGGGTCCTTGGCGGGGCCGGGCGGCGGGGCGGAGGCGATGAAGGCGACGGGCTGACTGGGCATGGGGACCGGCCTCCTATCGTCCGGCGTCGATGAAGCCGTGGTGGGCGATCTCCAGGGTCTCGGTGGCGACCTTGACGGTCTCGGGGTTCAGCTGCGGCCCGGTCCAGCGCACCGGCACGACGTCCATCAGGCTCCAGCGGGCGACGACCGTGCCGTCGACCGTCATCGCGCTGATGTGCGCGGTCTTGCGGGCGACGCCGGAGATCATGCCGGAGAGCCAGGCGGTGACCTTCTCCGTGTCCTTGGTGACCGGGCGGGTGAGCTTGATGTTGGAGTACTTGATGCGGGAGGGCAGCTGCCAGACGTAGCCGTTGTTGCCGCCCTCCTCGCGCTGCTCCATGACGACCTCGCAGCCGAGGCCCTCGCAGCTGTTGAAGGCGCCGAGGTTGATGTTGTCGATCTCGACCATGAAGCACACGCTGACCGCGGGGTCCTGGTCCTGTGCCATACGGCTTCCTTCTGCTCAGTGGCGGGGGTCGAGGCGGACGCCCGCGCGTTCACGGTCGAGGCGGAGTTCGGCGCGGAGGAGGCGGCTGAGGGGCCCGATGAGCCGCCGGACGAGTTCGTCGGTGGACTCCTTGGCGGCCTGGGCCGGTGCCGGGGCGGTGCCTGGTGGTGGCGCCGGGGGCGGGGGGTCGGGGGCGGGGGCGGACCCGGGGGCGGACTCGGAGGCGGGCTCGCGCTGGACGGCGGGCAAGGTCCGGGCAGCGGGCGGAGCCGGAGGCTCGGCGGCCCGCTGGAGCGGCGGGGCGGGCGGAGCGGACGGCGGCTGCGGAAGGTCCTCCCCCAGCCGGACCGGCTCGGCGAACCGGAGTTCCGCGGGCGGCGGCCCGGGCCGTAGGGGGACGCTGTAGGGCTGCGGTACGGCAGCGAGACCCTGCTGCCCTGAGACGGGCGGCGAGCCGGCGGTCACGACGCGCTGCAGGGGCGCGGGCGCTGGTGATTGCGGGGCGGACCACGCGAGGGCGGTGGACGGCCGCGGTACGGCGGCGAGCCCGGGCCGGCCGGAGACGGCCGGCGGGCCGGGGGTCGCAGCGCGCTGCAGGGGGGCGGGGGCCGGTGACGGCGGCACGGGTGACGACGGCACGGTCGCGGTGGCCGGTGACGGGGTGGGCGTAGGCGCCCAGGACACCGGTACGACCAGGGGCTCGGCGGGGTCCGGGGCGCTCGGGGAGCCGGGTCGCCCGGAGGGTTCGGGGGCCTCGGGGGTGGGTGCGGAACGCAGTTCCAGGCCGCGGTCGCCGACGAGGCCGACGACGGGCTCGGGGCCCGGTTCGGGCACCAGGGCAGTCGTGCGCTGCAACGGCAGGACGCTCACGACGGGCTGCCGGAGGGGACTTTCGGCCGGCGGTGCGGCAGGAGACTCGGGGACCACCACCGCTGCCGGGGGCGTCACGCGGTCCTCCTGGGGTGCTGCGGACGCGGCTGCGGGCACCGGTGTCCCGGAGAGCGGCTCCCCGATGCGCCCGGCCCGGGAGGGGGGCTGGGCGGAGAGAGGGCTGCCCGGTGTCTCGCGCTGCAGGGGCACCGCCGGGATGGGAGCGCCCAGCCCCGGCCTCCGGGCGACACGCTGCACGGGCGCGGGCAGGAGCGGGGTTACGGGCGCGGGCAGGGGTACGGGGACGGATACGGGCGGGGGGACGGGCGCAGGCGGCGGTGCCGGGGTGTGCCCCGCAGGCTCCACCACCGGCCGCCCCTCGGTCTCCGTGGCGGATGTCGACCCGGGATCCGACGGGACCTCGTCCCCGCTCACCCGTTCGACCGGCCGCTCTCCCAACAGCGGCCGGACTTCCTCCGCCTCGGGCTCCGGAGCGGGTTCCTGAGCGCGTTGCGCCGTCACCGCGGCCTCCGGTTCGGCCGCCTGCGGTCGTACGACCGGCTCCGGCGAAGGCGCAGGGGCAGGGGCAGGGGCAGGGGCAGGGGCAGGGGCAGGGGCAGGGGCAGGGGCAGGGGCAGGCGCGGTCTCCGAACCCGGCTCCACCACCCGCTGCACCGGTACGACGGGCGGAGCCTGAGGCTGGGGCGCCACCGGCGCGGGCCGCACGGACGCCGAGGTCTCGGGCGCCTCGACAGCCGACTGCGCCGACGTGATCGGCCGCTCCCCCACCAGCCGCACGTCCTCCTGCGGCCGCGGCTCAGGAGCGCGCTCACCGGCCGGCTCCTCGGCCCTCTGTACCGGAGCGACCGCAGGCGCCGGGCCGGTCTCCAGGGGGAGCGCCGCAGCCGCCGTCGGCTGCTCCGTCACGAGGGGCCGTACCTGGGGCGCGGGAACGGAATCGGGCGCCCGCTGGATGTCCCCCTGCACGGGAGCCGCCTGCGTACCGCGCTCCACAACCGGCTCCCGCTCCTGCCGCGCGATCGGCTGGTCCCCTACGAGCGGCCGGACCTGGGGCTCCTGCCGCGCACCCGGCTCCTCCGCCCTCTGGACCCGGACGGCCTCAGGTGACGGCGATTCAATCGGTGTCGCGGGTCTCGGCTCCGGGGCAGAGACGGGCGGCAGCGGCGCGGCCGGCAGCCTTCGCACCGGCAGCTCCACCGACCGGGACACCGTCAGCACCGGTAAGGGCGGCTGCGGGCGAACCGGTGACGCGGCGGCCGGCTCGGGCTCCGGAGTCACGGGCACCGGCTCACCCCCGCTCGGCAACGGAGCCTCCGTCCTGTGAACCGCACCGGGACCGGGAACCTGCGCCGACGGCGGCTCGGCCCCGGACACGACGGGCTCCTCCGACCGCTGCGCCGGTGCCACAGGCGCCTCCCGCGCCACCGACCCCGACCCCGGCGCCGCCCACCGCTGGACCACTCCGCCGGCAGACGGCACGTCCGCGACGCCGTGCAGCACGCCCGACGGCGCCTCCGCCGTCACCGCGTGCCCCAGGGTCAGCGAGAGCGAGGGGTTCTGCCGGCCGGCCAGCCGCGCCTCGAAGCCCGCGGGATCCGTGACCAGCGCGGGCATGCCGAACGTCAGCCGCTGCACCGGCAGTTCGCGCCATCCCGGATCAACCTCCCGGGCGGGCGCCGGCCCTGCACCCGCGACCTCAGCCGCAGCCGCAGCCGCAGCCGGACCACCGTCCGCGCCCGGACCGCCCTGTGTGAGCCGGTTCCTGAGCCACTCACGGACCCCCACCGCTCACCGCCCTCCGGCCAGCCGGTTCAGGCGGGCGATCTGATCGACGTACCGGCGCCGTTCCGGGTGCTCCAGGTCCAGAATCGAGTCCATGTCCCAGTGGAAGTGGTAGGCGATGTACGCGACTTCGTCGTACAGGTCGTCGGTCGCGTACGTCACGATTCCCCCAGGCGCCCACCTGCCAGATCGACCGCGAAGCCGGTGGCGCACGAGGGACAGGTCACCTGGGCCCGCGTATGCCCCTCGGCGTTGATCCGCCGGTAGAAGTCCTGCAGGAAGGCGAGGTCCGAGGCGAACATGTCCTCGATGACGCCCGCGTGGACGTCCGTCACCGAGCCGATCCGCTCCACCACCCGCCCCAGCAGCACCACCGAGAGATAGGCCGGGTTCTCCCGCACCCGGTCGTCCCGCAGCGGGACGAGCTCGTCGCGCGCGGTCGCGAGCCGCATGACACCCGTCCGGTGCACCTGTCCCGCGCCGTCCACGTACCCGCGCGGCAGCTCGAAGGTGAACTCGGTCCGCATCCGCTCCACAGCCGCCGGGGCGGCCGTGGCGGCCGGCTCGGGCGGTTCGGCGGCCTCCGCCGCCCCCGGGGCAATCTGGCGACGCATCAGGGCCTCACGCCACATCCATCTGCTCGTACGTGATGACGAGCTTCTCCGTCAGCACGCTGGTGTCGCCGGCCTTCAGGGAGCTGATCTCCAGGCTCTTCGGCCAGGCGTTGACCAGCGTGTACCGCTTGATGGCCACGCCCTCGTAGTCGAAGACGATGATCGCCCCGCCCTTGCGCGCGGTGGCCATCTTCCCGAACCGCGCGTCCTTGATCCACTTCTCGAAGCTGTTGTCGGCGGTCAGACCGCGGGTCAGCGTGACCTCGCCGGCCTTCGCGCGCCCCGGCAGCTTCTTGATGACGTACTTGCCGTCCGCCGTGTTCTGCTTCAGCTCGATGACGTCCTGCTCCATCTTCAGGCCCGTCACCTCGTTGATCTGCTTGATGACGACCCCGTCGATCTCCAGCCCGAAGGAATGACCGACCGAGGTGTCCATGTCGGGAAGTGCCATGACGTCTGCCCCCTACCTGCTCTACTCGTTGACGAGGCTGGTGCCGCCCGAGAACTGGGCCAGCCGGAAGATCACGAACTCGGCGGGCTTCACGGGCGCGATCCCGATCTCACAGACCACCTGCCCCGCGTCGATGCCCTCTGCCGGGTTCGTCTCGCGATCGCATTTCACGTAGAAGGCCTCGTCGGGCGTCAGCCCGAAGAGCGCGCCCTTGCGCCACTCGTTGACCAGGAAGGCCGAGATGGTCCGACGGATACGGGCCCACAGCGCGTCGTCGTTCGGCTCGAACACCACCCACTGCGTCCCGATGAGGATCGACTCCTCGATGTAGTTGAACAGCCGCCGGACGTTGAGGTAGCGCCAGGCCGGATCGGACGACAGGGTCCGCGCGCCCCACACCCGGATCCCGCGCCCCGGGAAGCTGCGGATGCAGTTCACACCGATCGGGTTGAGCAGGTCCTGCTCGCCCTTGGTCAGATGGACCGCCAGGTCCACGGCCCCCCGGACGACCTCGTTCGCGGGAGCCTTGTGCACGCCCCGGCTCTCGTCGTTCCTGGCCCACACGCCCGCCAGCGCTCCGCTGGGCGGGACGAACTTCATCTGGTTCGGGGCGCTGGGGTCGGCCACCTTCACCCAGGGGTAGTACAGGGCCGCGTACTTGGAGTCGTAGCCGGCGCCTGTCATCCGCCATTCCTTGACCCGCTGCGGAGAGAGGTCGGGCAGCGGGTCGATGATCGCGACGCGGTTCCCCATCAGCTCGCAGTGGGCGATCATCGCCAGCTGGACGGCCTTGACGCCCTCGGCGTCCAGCGCGCCCTGCTGGTAGGCGCTCATCAGGTCCGGCACCGCCAGCATGGTGATCTCGTCGACGGTCTCGAGACCGCCGAAGCCGGTGCGTTCGTCCGCGCTGCCGACGTAGTCCGACGGGGCGAGGGACGCCGGGACGGCGGGCACCGCGGCGGGCGCCGGCGCCGGGGCGAGGCCCACACTCTGGTTCTCGGGCCGGGCGTGCGTCTGGGCGGGGCCGGCGTCCTCCACGGTGATCAGCCGCGACTTGTCGCGTACCACCGTGACCACGTAGTTGCGCTGGCTCCTCTTGGCGGAGACCTGCCAGGTCTCCTCGACCCGGTCGCCCCGCTTCACGTTCAGCGTGAAGGCGTCCTCGCCGGGCGACTCCCCGGACGCGTCCGCGACCTCGACGGCGACCCCGTCGCCGGTCCCCTCCAGCGCGGCGACCTGGAACCCGCCGAGCGCGCTCCGGGGCCCCGCGGGCAGCGCCCCGGACCTCCCCCGCTTCGCGGCGGCGGGCCGCGACTCCTGGGCGGCAGCCGATCCGTCCCCGCCGACCCGTACGACGTAGCAGGTCCCGCCTCCGTTGAGGAAGTAGGCGTAGACGGCGTGGGCCAGGTACGAGCCCTCCACGAAGTCCCCGAAGGTGGAGGTGAACTGGCTCCAGTTCGCCACCAGGGTGGGCGTGTCGCAGGGGCCCTCCGCTGCCAGCCCGACGAAGGCGGCCACGGCGGTCCCGACGCCCTCGATCGGGCGCGAGCCGGCCTCGACCTCTTCGACGTAGACGCCTGGTGACAGGTACGACGGCATCCTGACCCTCCCCTGGGACGTAACGGCCGCGCCCAGCCTGCGCCGCGCCCCCCTTCAAGGTCATGACCTCCCGTACGGCCCCAGGGGAATCCCGTGTTGCCCGTTCGGGCATCCGCGCCACGCCCGTGCCCCGCCGCCCCGGTCAGCCCGCGCCCCGACCTCCCCGGTCAGCCCAGGCCCTGTCGGCGCCCCAGAATGCCCACCTGCCGGCGGAGCTCTGTCTCCATCTCCCCCTCCCGGCGGATCAGTTCCTGGAGCTTGCCCTGGATGCCCGGAAGCGTGTTCAGCTTCGCGTCGGCCATGATCTTCGGCGCCATACTGATCCACGAGCTGTCCGAACGGGAGCTGTTGACGCTCTTGCGCAGCGGCACGAGGTTGTCCGGCCAGTTGGCGATCGTGAGCTGGTTCTCGCGGCTGAGCTGGACGAAGCCGATCGGCTGCCGGCCCGGGCCGGCGGGCGGGCAGACCAGCCGGGAGATCCACTTCATGGGGAAGATGTGCTCGGCGGTCATGGGGTCGGCCGGGGCGTTCGGTGCCTGCATGATGTCCCCGAGGAAGTCACGGCCCACCTTGGTCGCGGCGTCCGCGATGGCCTTGTTCCCGGCCGTCGACTCCGTGGCGGCGCGCAGCCGTTCCACCAGCGCGGAGAAGGAGCCCATCCGCCGGTGCTCCTGCTGTGCCTCCGCCTGCTTGACGTTCGCGAGCCGCTTCTTGATCTCCGCGGCCAACTCGGCGAGTTCCTTCAGGTCCGCGCGCTGGGCCTCGCCCAGACGCAGGTGCTCGGCCCGTGCCGCCTGCTGCTCGGGCCCGGGCGGCAGGCTGTCCCTCCGGGCCTTGGCCGCTTCGACCAACGGCTTGCGGGATTCCCAGCTCGCCTGCCTGCCGCTCCGGTCCGTCTCGGCGGCGGTCAGCAGGTCCTTGGCCTCCCCGAGCTTGGCGGCGAGTACCGAGTCCCGGGCCTCCATCATCTCCGCCGCCTGCTGCTCCTCCGTCAGCGCCTCGGACTGCTTGGTCTCGACGGGGTTCACCTCGCCGCGCACCGCCCACCTGGGCCCGGCGGCCTCGAGTTCGAGGCTCTTCATGCCGTACTTGACCTTGATGGCGGCGAAGGCCCCCCGGACCACCAGCTTCGACATGGGGCGGCCCGCATAGCGGTTGGCCACGGCCAGGGCCGCTGCCATGCCCTTGTCCAGGCGGGCCTTCTTGCCCTCGGGCGAGTCGTCGCCGCCCTGGACCTTGGACTTGAGCTTGCCCATCATCTTCTTGCCGGCGTCGGCGATCTTCCCGACCACCCAGTCGACGGCCTTCATCACCGGGGCCTGGACCTTCTCCAGGATCTCCTTGATCTTGGCCGAGATGCCGCCCAGGCCCAGCAGGCTCGCCAGGAAGTCCAGGACCACCGGGACCGCCTTCGCCAGCGCGCCCTCGATCATGGCCGGTACGCCGCCACCGCCGCCGCTCGCGATGCCCTCGATGGAGTCGAGCACCGAGTCCACGAAGCTCTTGATCTGGGCCGCTCGGTTGACGAAGAACATCACCACGTCGTAGATCGCCTTGCAGGCCCGTACGAAGGCCGATGCCGGATTCAGCAGCGAGACGATCCAGGTGATGCCCGCCGTGACGATCTTCTCGATCACGAAGTCCTTGATCGCGCCGATGACCGTGTCCTTGAGATCGGACAGCTTCTCGACGATCCACTTCCAGAGACCGCCGAGGCCCTCCGTCATCAGGACCTGGACCATCTCGAAGCCGGTCTCCAGCGCGCCCATCGCGCGCTCGCCGATCCGGGCCACGATGCGTGTGCGGATGTTCTGCCACGTCAGGCCCAGGATCGAGAGGACCAGCTTGAGGATGCCCTTGGCGTCGAAGGTCTCCGGGATCTCGATGCCTCCCGCCGACAGCTGACCGAACAGCCACTGCTTGAGGCCGTTCTTGAGGTGTTCGCCGATGCGGGCGGCGAAGCCCGTCACGCCCGCCTTGACGGCGTTGACCAGGTTGCCGAGGAAGCCGATCGGATTCGTGATGATCTTGTCGATGGCGCCGGCCGCGCGGGCCAGGACGCCGAGGAGCATGTCCTTGAGCTTCAGGACGGTCTCGATCGTGCCCGCGACCGCGTCCTTCGCCTTGCTCAGCAGGCCCTTGTTCTCCTCCTGGAGCTTCTTGATCTCCTCGTCGAGCTCGCCCCGTGCCGCGACGTACTTGTCCGCCAGGTCCTGCACCAGCGACTGCGACTTCTCCGAGACCGAGGACTCCAGCTGCTGGAACTCCCCGCCGATGCGGTCCGCCGACTCCTGGGCGAACTTCCGCAGGCTCGCGGGCTGTTCGGCGACCTTGTCGGCGATCCTCTGCTTGCCTCGCGCGATCGCGGTCGACGCGTCGGCCAGCCGCCTGCCGATCAGGTCGGCGATGTTCGAGATGACCGTCCGCATCTCGCGCTCGTAGACCAGCCGCGCCTCCGCGAAGATCTGGTTCGCCCGCGGCGGCGGGTCGAGCACCGCGTCCGCAAGCCAGCGGGCCGCGCCCGTGACGCCGGAGTAGCGCTCGTCCTTCCAGGCCTTCATCTTGGTCCGGTGGTCGGCGTCGAAGGCTGCCTTCGCCGCCTTCTGCCCGTTCTCGAACGCCGTGTCGACCTCGGTGTCGAGGCCGCCCAGGATGCCCTCGACCTCCTTCTTCGTCGCGTCGAAGATGCCGTTGATCTCCGCCGTGACGCGTGCCCGCTCCTGCTCCTCCTTGGACTGCCCGGTTCTCTGACCGGCCGCGACCTGCTGCGCCGAGCCCGCCTTCACCGCCGTCATGGCCTGGACGCCGGCCGGGCCCGCGGCGGCCGCGCCGCCCTGCTCGGCGGCGACCCGGACGGCCTCGTTCGCGCGGAACTCGGCGGGAGCCTTGGCCGCGTGGGAGTCGGACTCCTGCTTCGCGTCCAGGGCCTCCTTGAACTGCGGCTCGTTGGAGGCCGCCAGCTGCCCGGGGGTGACCTTGGCCTCCACCATCATGGCGTCGGTCTCCTTGGGCCCCGTACTCAGGTCGGTCTGCTCGGGCGGGGCCTTCGCAACCGCGGCCGCCTTCGGATCCGGGGGCGCGAGCGTCGGCGGCGCGGGCTGTCCCGGCAGCGGAGTGACCGGTTTCTCGACGGCCTTCGACTCGTCGGGGGCCTTCGCGGTCTTCTCCGTGATGTCCTTGGCCGAGCCCTCCTTGCCCGTCTTGACCTGGCCGGACACCTGGGACTTGATGTCGTCCGTCTTCCCGGACTCGGTGAACTTGTCCGCCTCGTCGAGGGTCTTGGGCGCCTTCGCGGCGATCGCGGCGGACACGGCCGCGACGAAGGCCTCCTTGTCGAAGGCGCCGGGCTTCGCCGCGCCCATCTCCCCGGCCTGCGCCGCCTTGGCCTGCGCCTCCTTGTCGTTCCCCGGCGGCTTCGCCGCGTCCTGGGCCGCCTTGGCCTGGGACGCCGCGGTGGGGTGCTTGGTGAGCGCGGCCTTCTTGGCCCGCAGGTCCCCGGCGACCTTCTTGAAGCGGGGGTCGGTGGCGGGGGTCAGACCGGTGGGAGCGGCGGGCAGGGAATCCAGGCGCTGGACGGCGGGGGCGACGCCCGCGGGCATGGTGCCGGCGGGGGCGACGCCCGCGGACGTGGCGCCGGCGGGGGCGACGCTCGCGGACGTGGCGCCGGCGGGGGTCCGGTTCGCCACGAGCCGCGCCACGGCCGCGTTCCCGGCCCGTCCCTGGAGCCGCTGCAGGCTGCGCGCGTCGACGGTCCGGGGGCGGGCCGCGGTGGGCGCGTCGGACTGTACGGGGCGCCGCGGTCCGGCGTTCTCCCGTACCGGCTCGTCACCGGCGGACCGGTCCGCGGGAGCCTTCACTCCGCCGGGGCCTCCTCCTCTTCGCCCTCTTCACCGGCGGCACGCTGGACGAACACGCCCTGTACGGAGGGCTCTTCGCCGCCGGGCGCCGCTGCCTCACGCTGCACCGGGGCCACGGGGGCGGGCGCGGCCATCACCCGCTCTGCGTTGGCCACGGCCTCGCGTTCGAACCGGTCGGACGGATCGCTGACCTTGATGCCCCCGGCCGTCTCGGTTCCGTCCACGGGGCCCGAGCGCTGCTGCACGACATGCGTCAGCTCGTGCGCCAGGGTGGTGCGGCCCTGGTGCGAGCCCGGGTCGTAGGCGTCCCGCTGGAACACGACGTGCGAACCGACCGTGTAGGCGTGCGCGTTGACGGACCGGGCCGAGTCGTGCGCGGCGGAGTCGGTGTGGATCCGCACGTCGCCGAAGTCGCGCCCGAGCCGGGCCTCCATGTCGCCGCGGACCTCGGGATCGAGCGCCTGGCCGCCTCCCGAGTTGACCACGTCGTGCACGGAGGAACGCTGGACGGCCGCCCGGACCCCGCTGTTCCCGAGGGTCCGCTGCAGCCGCAGCATCCCGGCGGGGCCGAGCGCGTCGGCCCGCCCGCCGGCCGCGGCCTTCAGCAGCAGCGCGTCGGGGGCGCCCGCGGCCTCCTGGTCCGCCTTGGGCCGCGGGCCGGCCACGAACTCCACGTCGTGCTCGGGTCCGTGCTCGTGTCCGTGCATCTCTCCCCCTGCCTGGGTGGCCGCGCTGCCCCGCCACCATCCCGGGCGTGACGCCTCGCGAGCAGGGGCCCCGGGCGCCCGCCGAGGGCACCCCTGTCTGCCCCTTCGGGCAGACGGCTCCTCTGCCACGGTCCCCTACCGCACCAGCCCCACGTACGGCCCGAACTCGCTCTCCAGGCACAGCCGCCCCAGCTTCCGGTACTCCCTCGCCACCGCCGCCACCAGGTCCGCCATCGACACCGGACGGGCCGCCTCCGCCGCCAGATACGCCGCGGTCACCGCCGCCGAGCGGATGTCGCCGCCCGCGAGCTCGAACGCCCGCCCGCAGAAGTCCAGATCCAGGTCGTCGGCCCGGGGCAGGGAGGCGCCCAGACACCGGTCCCACAGCGCCTCCCGCTGCTCCGCGTCCGGCAGCGGGAAGTCCACGACCAGGTCCAGACGGCGGGTGAAGGCCTCGTCCAGGTTCGCGCGGAGGTTCGTGGCCAGCACGGCCAGCCCGTCGAACGTCTCCATCCGCTGCAGCAGATACGCGCTCTCCACGTTGGCGTACCGGTCGTGCGCGTCCTTGACCTCGGACCGTTTGCCGAAGACCGCGTCCGCCTCGTCGAACAGCAGCACGCCGTTGACCCCCGCGGCCTCCGTGAAGATCCGCTCCAGGTTCTTCTCCGTCTCCCCCACGTACTTGTCCACGACCGTCGCCAGATCGACCGTGTACAGGTCCAGCCCCAGCGCCCCGGCGATGACCTCCGCCGACATGGTCTTGCCGGTCCCGGAGTCCCCCGCGAACAGGGCCATGACGCCGCGTCCCCGCCCGCCGCCCGGCCGCATCCCCCAGTCCCCCAGCACCCGGTCCCGGTGCCGTGCCCTCGCCGCCAGTTCGCGCAGCTGTCCCCGCACCCCCGCCGGCAGCACCAGGTCGTCCCAGCCCACTCCCGGTGTGATCCGGCGGGCCAGCCGCTCCAGCCCGGAGGTGTTCTGCGCCCGCGCGCCGTACAGCAGTTCCGCCTCGCCCACCGGGCCGCCCGCCAGCACGGCCTGCTGTCGTGCCGTCGACGCCGCGCGCCGCATCTGCTCCGGCGTGAGGACGAAGGCCGCCACCGCGTCCCCCGTCCCCCTTCCCAGCACGGACGACCACAGCGCCGTACGCGCCGCCGCCCCCAGCCGCTCGACCTCCACCAGCAGCGGCGTGCGGTCCGACCACTGCGGGTCCCAGCCCGCCTGGCCCGCCATCAGCACCGGGACGGGCAGCCCCGCCAGGGTCCGCAGCAGATCCGGCCGTTCCGCCAGGGCCTCCGCCGGAGCCGCGATCAGGCCCGCCCCGGCGAGCGCGGCCTCGCGGCCCGCCGCCAGGACAAGAGCCGCCGGGTCGGGGCGGCGGGCCAGCCGTGCCAGGTCCAGGGCGAGCGCCGGGCGCCCCGCCCCGGCCAGGGCGTCGGCCGCCAGCTCCTGTGCGGTGCCGCCCGCGGGCTCGCGCACGTACACGGGTGAGATCGCCTGGGCGAGCGCGCCGGCCAGCCGCTCCGGCAGATCGCCCAGCGCCCCTGCCGGCAGGGTCCCCGCCCGCACCGGGCGCACCACGTCCACCAGGACGGGGTCCCCCGCGTCGTCGCCCAGCAGATGGCTCGCGACCCGGTCCGGGACCCGCAACGACCGCCCGAGGAAGGACCGTTCCGGCTCCTCCACGAGCAGCAGGCCGCGGTCCACCAGCGGCCCCCCGGCCGTCAGCCGGGCGCGCGCCCCCGCCGACGCGGCGGGCGCACCGCACAGACCCAGGGCGAGCCCGATGGTCGGGCGGCGACGCGTCACGTCGTCGTTCAGGTACCCGTAGAGCTGTTCGAACCGCCGGTCGAGGTCCGGGGCCAGCGCGATCAGCAGCAGCTCGACGTCCAGCGGCTCCAGGCCGAAGTCACGCCGGAGCCGGTACAGCCGGGAGGACTCGGCCGCCGCCTCCAGGGCCTCCACGGCCCCCCGGTCGCCCCCGTCCACCGGGTCCGGCCAGGGCGTCGTCGGCTCGTCCAGGATGCGCAGGACCGCGTCGTCGGACAGGTACAGGCCACGGAAGGGGTCGTCCGCCTCCGGGTCCCCGGCCCGGCGCGCCTGTACGGCCCGGCGCACCCGTGCCTCGACGATCCCGAGCCGCCCGAGCAGGTACTCCATCAGGCCCCCGCCCGCCGACCGGGGCGGCGGGCGCGCGGGCCACGCTGCCCCGGAACCGGCGCGGACGCGGGGGGTGCGGGCGGGGCGTGGACGTCGGACAGGTCCACCGCCAGCCCCTCCTCCACCGGCGGCCCGGCCGCGTAGACGGGCGCCGTGGTCACCGGTGCGCTCACCACGACGTCGAGTGAGGGCTTCAGTTCTCCGCCCAGCGCCGACCACACGTCGGCGAACGCCCGGTCTTCCGGCGGGGGCAGCGCGATCGAGACGGGAACCGGCAGTCCGGTGGACGTCAGCGCGGGACCGAGGCGCCCGCCGGGCAGCGCGTCGTGCTTCAGGAAGCACGCCAGCAGGGCCGACAGCAGCCGGTGCTCGTCCTCCGGCCGCTGCGTCCACGCGCTGATCAGGTACGAGAGCTTGAAGTAGCGCGGCGGAAGGGTCCGTGCGGTGACCCTGCCCTGCTCGTCGTAGACGTTCTGCCGTCCCCGCGAACGGCGCCGCAGGTCCTCGCGGATGTCGTACAGGTACAGGTTCACCGTCGGGGTGTTGCGACGGGCCGCCCAGTCCCGGGTCGGCGCGTCGAACACGACGTCGACGTCCGTGCCCGCTCCCAGCGCCTCCCCGCGCACCAGCTCCCGCAGTGCCTCGTCCACTTCGTGGATCACGTCGCACCTCACCCGCGCCACTGGAAGTCGGACGGCTGCAGCACCCCGGGGACCACCAGGTACTCCGCCTTCACCTCGCGGAAGAACGGCGCCGCCCCGCCCGCGTGGGCGGCCCGCAGGTCACGCGGTCCCAGCGCGTCCTGGACGAGCACGAGCACCGGCGCCGAGAAGGTCCCGTCCGCCCGCACCACCACCGGGGCGGCCGCCGCGGTCACGCCCTTGCTCCAGCTCAGCCGGACCGTGGCCCCGGGCGGAAAGGAGCTGCCGGTGGCCTGTGTCACCGAACCGGGCGGCCCCAGCTCCGGGTTCAGTACGAGCACCGGCTCGCGCACGGTCAGGGCCGCGCTCGCCGTGTTGTCGGCGGGATCGCTGTCGGACCCGGTCGTCGCGACCGTCGCCGTGACGGCCCCGGTCAGCGCCCGGTCCGCCGCGAGCTGCAACGTCACGGTCGTACGCGCTCCGGGGGCGAGGTTCGCGAGCCCGCAGCCGACCGCGGTCAGGCACGGCGGCCGGGACGCCGACACGAGCCGCAGCCCGGGCGGCGTCACGACCCTCAGGGTCAGCCCCGTGGCGGTGACACGACCGCCGTTGCGGACGGTCACCTCGGCGGTGATCCGGCCTCCCGAGTACGCCGTGCGCGGTCCGGCCGTCAGCGACACGGACGGGTTCGCGGAGCGCGCCGACGGCGGGCGCTTGTCCACGGTCAGCGGCGTCGAGGCGGAGTTGTTCGTCGGATCCGCGTCCGCCCCGGGTGTGGTGACCGTTCCGGCGACGGTGCCCCGCAGCGCCGTGTCCGCGGTCACCACCCGGGTGACGGTCACTGTGGCGCCCGGTGCGAGGTCCCCGAGCGCGCAGCCCGTGGCCGGGCAGGCGGGGCCGGCCGTGACGACGGCGAGTCCGGGCGCCAGTACGGGGGTCAGCAGCACCGACTCGGCGGTGGCGTCCCCGAGGTTCCGTACGGTGTAGACGACGGTCGACCGGCCTCCGGTCGGCACCCGGGCCGGTGTCGCGGTGACGGTGACCGCGGGGTCGGGCATCCGCGGGTCGACGACCGTCAGGTCCACCGACGCGCGGTCGTTGTCGGGGTCGATGTCCCGGGTGCTCGCGGCGACCTTGCCCTCGATCGTTCCCGAGAAGGCGTTCTCGGCGGTGTAGACGAGGGTGATCTCCTTCTCCGCACCGGCCGCGATGCTGCCGAGGGCGCAGCCCGCCGCCGGGCACGGCGTGCCCGACACGAGGGTGAGACCCGGTGGCACGGTCAGCGTGAGCAGGGCGTTCGCGGCGGTCGCGGTGCCGATGTTGCGTACGGTGAACTCCACGGTGGAACGCTCGCGGATCCTGACGACGGGCGGGGTGGCCGTGGCGGTGACCGCCAGGTCCGGGACCACGACGCTCACGACGACCGAGGCCGTGTTGTCCTGCGGCCGGTGGTCGGTGAGGCCGCCTTCCGCCGTCGCCTCGATCCGCTGTGCGCCCGGCACGACGCCCTTCACGCCCAGCGCGATCCGCGTCTGTGTCCTGGACCGCAGGGCGCCCACCTCGCAGACCAGATGCCGGGCATCGGCCGGATCGGCGGCGCAGGCCCCCGCGGGGTCGCCCGGACCGGCGGACTCCAGGCCCGGCGGCAGCTTCACCCGGACCCGGGTACGCGGGGAGTCGGCGACTCCGTGGTTCCGCACGACGAGCACGACGGCCCCGGTGTCGCCCAGCATCAGAGGGGAGTCGCCGGTGGTGAGCGACACCTGCAGGTCCGAGCTCGGCTTCCAGGTGGGCTGCTGCTGCCCGTTGTAGATCTTGCCGGGCAGTGTCTCGCCGCGGCCGTCCGCGGGGTCGACGAGCCTGATCCGCCGGTCGCTGACCCCGTCCCAGCCGGACACCAGCACGTCGACGGCCAGCCGGGAGCCGTCGGGCGACCAGGCCGGGTTGTCCGGCTCGACGTGGTCCGGTGACTCGCCGTCCGGCGCGGGCACCGTCCGGGGGCACAGGTTCCCGAACGGCACGAGCGCCCGGCAGGCGGTGCCGTCGTCCCGCGCCTCGAGGACCATGCGCGGCCCCTCGTACCCCGAGCGCGGGGCCGCCAGCAGCCCGGGGCCCTCGTCGGGCAGACCGGTCTGGCGGACGAAGGCGACGCGGCCGGAGCCGGGCCGGTAGGCGGGCCGTACGTCGACGACGCGGCAGTCGGGGTCGCCGCACTGGGCCGCCGAGACGTCGAACTGCGCGCCGCCCGGCTCGGCCTCCGCGGTCCAGATGTGCCGGTCGCGGGTGTCGCCCGGGGGCACGTCGAGAGCGGTCGTGCCGCCCTCGCGGATCGAACGCGGTTTCCCCGACACCAGGCCGATCTCGGGCCAGCAGACGCTCCATCGCGAGAAGGCGAGTCTTCCGCCGTCCGGCGACCACGCCGGATCACGGTCGTCCGACAGGCACTGGTACCCGGGCCGCGAGCGCGCCGGCACCGTGGAGAGCAGCCGCCCGTCCCGCGGTCCCCGGGAGACGTCCACGACCGCGATCTGCCACGCCGGCCGGTCGTTGCCGGACGAGGGCCGCGCCCGCCGCGCGAAGGCCAGCCTGGTGCCGTCGGGGGACCAGGCCGGCCGCTGCTGGTATTCCCCCTCGCCCATCCCCTCGTACCGCAGCGGCACCGCCCGGGCCAGGCCGAGCTCGTCGCCGACCAGGATCTGCTCGGTGTCCGGGGTCTCCGGCTGCCCCGTGGTCCGTACGAAGGCCATGCGCCGCCCGTCCGGCGCGTAGGCGGGGTCGGCCAGGGCGCTCTCCCCGCCCTGCGCGGCCCGCAGTTCGAGCCGCTCCGACGGCAGGGCCGCACGCTGGCGCTCGATGTCGAAGTCCTCCGGGTCCTTCCCGGACACCATGACCACGGGGCCGCCACCCGCCGGGGTGTACCAGCCGACGCTCTCGGTCTCGTACGGCACCGCGTCCTCCGGGTCGAAGAGCGGCGTGCCCGTGCAGTCGCACGGCCGGGCGGGGTCGACGAGGTACGGCTCGTCGTGGAGGAACACGATCCGGTCGCCGTCCGGCGACCAGGCGGCCCCGTGCCGTGCCGACGAGGCGTACGCCGCCCCGACCGCGAGCCGCTGCTCCGGTACGGCGCCCCGCCCGGCGGCCGGCACCACGACCAGCGCCTGCCGGCTCGGGTCGGCGATCCGGGTGACGTACGCGATGCGGTCCCGGCCGCCCGGATGCGCGGGCTCCCAGACGGGCTTGGCCGCGGGACTCTCCCCGTACGAGACCGGCGCCTCGGTGCCGCCCGCGGCCACGGTCGTGCGGTAGGCCCGCTCGTCCCGGGTGAAGACGAACTCCGTACCGTCCGGGGACCAGTCGGCCCAGTCCGCGTTCGGCACGGCCTCGCGCAGCCCGCTGCCGTCGGTACGGACGACCCAGACGGAGGGCGCCGTGCCCCCGGAGCGGCCTCCGGAGGCGTCGCAGCGGTCCCGGGAGGACCTGCTGCCGTCCCCTTCGTCGTTCTCCCAGGACACGAAGGCGATCCACCGCCGGTCGGGGGAGAGCACGGGGTCGGCGATCCGCACTCCCCGGCGCGCGAGGACGAGGGTGACGGGCCCGTCACCGGTGCGGCGGAACAGACCCTCCCCGGTGCCGTCGCGGTCGCTGACCCACACCAGGTCGTCGCCGCGCGCGGAGGCCTGGCAGTCGTTGCCCGCCCCGCCGGGCGGCAGCAGCGGGGTGAGGGCGCCGCGCCGGCCGACCGTGGCCACGCTGCGGTGCGGGCCGTCGCCGATGTACGCGATTCGGCCCGGGTCGGGTGCGCGCTCGTCCGCCGCGGCGCGCGCGGGCGGAGGTTCGGCCGCCGTGACCGCGGGGCTCACGGCGGGCACCGTGCCCACCAGCACCATGGCGAGCATCAGACCCAGCCCTCGCCGACCTCGCATGAAGCCGAAGCCACTTCGTCGCACACGCGTCCGCCGGACGGTTCCCCACGCGCTCCGGGACGCCCCGGGGCGTCTCCGACGGCATCCGGACAGCCCTCCTCGGGGGAACCCTCGCTCGTGCCGCATCCCCCGGACAGCCGGGCAAGGGGCAGTGGTGGGGGTAGCCGCCGCTGCCCTAAGAGGCAGACCGCCGGGATCACCGGCGCGGGCCGCAGGCATCCTGCCACGGACGGCCGGGATCACCGACGGCGGACCACCGGCGGCCGCACTCAGATGAAGCCCTGCCGCATGGCGTACGCCACGGCGTGCGAGCGGTTGCGCAGCTGGAGCCGGGTGGTCACGTCGTGGAGGATGTTCTTGACCGTGCGCTCCGAGAACGCCAGCGCCCGCGCGATCTCCGCGGTGTCACTGCCCTCCGCGACCAGTCGCAGGACGTCGATCTCCCTCGGGGCCAGCCCGGTGAACGCGAGTCCGCGCGGATCGAGCACCTGCCGCTGCAGCCGGCCCACCTGGTCGAGCAGCCGCCCCAGCAGGTCGGCCGGTACGCTGCCCTCGCCGCGCGCCGCCGCCGTGATGACCTGCACCAGCCGCTCCGCCGAGGCCTCGCCGCGCCGGACGACGCCCACCACCCCGCATTCGACGGCGGCGACCAGCCCGGTGTCGTCGATCTCGGTGGCCACCAGCACGATCCGGCCGTCGCCCGCCCGCTGGAAGCGGCGCAGGGTCTGCAACTCCCCCTCGCCGACCCGGTCCACGGACACCACGGCCACACTCGGCCCGTCGCCCTCCTCCTCGCCCAGCAGCTGGAGTTCGGGGCAGTTCCGCAGCTGCCCCGCCAGCCCCGCCCGCGAGATCGGGTCCTGAGCGGTCAGCCGCACCCGGATCCGCTCCACGCCGCACTCTCCCTGGTAACGCATCGTGTACACCCCCCTGATCGGCGCCCCCACGCCTGTGAGAGCCCCGCCTTCCGAACCTGGACTGCCTCACCGTGCGCCCAGTGAACACCCGGGCAGTCAGCAGGCACTCCACGCCGACTCAACGGGCAACGCAGCGTGCCCCCGGGTGTGTCCGTATGGGAGCGGTGGCCCTTCGACCCGGCTTCCTACTGTCCTCGCATGACCACTTCCGCTCATCTGGACGCCTCCCCGGTCTCCGTGCTGCCCGGCGAGGAGGCCCGGATCCCGCTGGACGTGCGCAACGGCGGGAACGTCGTCGAGGCCTACGCCTTCGAGGTGCTGGGCCCGGCCGCGCAGTGGACGGTGGTCGAGCCCGCGACGCTGTCCCTGTACCCGGACACCGCCGGCCAGGTGGAACTCGTGGTCCGGCCACCCCGGGACACGACCGTCCCTCCGGGTGAACTCGCCTACGGCGTACGGGTGTCGCCGCAGGAGCAGCCGCAGCACGCCACGGTTCCCGAGGGCGTGCTGCACATCCGCCCGTACGCCGACCTCACCGCGGAGCTGAGCCCGCGGCTGGGTCAGGGCCGCACCGGCGCCCGCTTCCAGGTGGCGCTGGACAACCGCGGCAACTATCCGCTGTCCGTCTCCCTTTCGGGCAAGGACCAGGGCGACCTGCTGACGTTCGGGCTGCCGGCCGAGCCCACCGTGGTGGACCCGGGCCGGGCGGCGTTCGTGAGGCTGCCCGTCCGGCCGAAGCGGTGGATGTGGCGCGGTGTGGCCGTGCCGCACGCCTTCCAGGTCACCGCGGCTCCGTCGGCCGGTCCCGACGGCGTGCCGGAGGCGGCCCCGGCGCAGCTCGACGGCAGTCTGCTGCAGCGTCCGATCGTCTCGGCCGGCCTGCTGAAGCTCCTGATCCTGCTGCTGGTGCTGCTCGCCCTGCTGGCGGGGCTGTGGTTCGGACTGCTGCGCCCGGTCGTCCGCAGCGCGGCCAAGGAGGCGGTGAAGGCCCCGGTCGAGGCGGCCGCGTCCAAGGCCGCCGATGCGCAGAAGGCGGCCGACGAGGCCAAGGAGGCCGCGTCGGCGGGCTCCGGCGGGGGCAAGCCCGGCCCGAGCGGCAGCGCGTCGCCGAGCCCGTCGGCCTCGGCGACGCCCGGCACGGGCCCGGCCCCGCTCCCGGGGGCGGCCCTGTTCTCGCACCGGCTGACCGCCTCCGCACCGGCGAACGGCACGGACTCCGCGACCTACAAGGTCCCGGACGGCAAGGTGTTGCGGCTGACGGACCTGGTCCTGGAGAACCCCCAGGGCGACACCGGCACCGTCACGATCTCGGTGGGCGGCAAGCCCCTTCTCGCTCCCGCCCTGGAGAACTTCCGCGAGCAGGACTTCCACTGGGCGTCGGCGATCCTGGCCGGCTCGAAGCAGGAGATCACGGTGACGGTCTCCTGCCGCACGGTCGGCCGCCCGCCCGCCGGCCCGGCCCCCACCCGCTGCAACACGGCGGCCCTCTTCAGCGGCACGCTGGAGTAGCCCGCCGGTCTCCCCGCCCGGCCCGGGCCCGGCGGTGTGCGTCCGGGCTCCGGCGGGCCGGCCCGTGGGAGGGCCCGGCTCAGCCCTCGTCGGGGGTGAGGCGCAGGGAGATCGAGTTGATGCAGTAGCGCTGGTCCGTGGGCGTGGGGTAGCCCTCGCCCTCGAAGACGTGGCCGAGGTGGGAGCCGCAGCGGGCGCAGCGGACCTCGGTGCGGACCATGCCGTGGGAGGTGTCCGCGAGGAGCTCTACGGCGTCGCTGTTCTTCGGGTCGAAGAAGCTCGGCCAACCGCAGTGCGAGTCGAACTTCTCGTTCGAGGTGAACAGCTCCGCGCCGCAGGCACGGCAGGAGTAGACGCCCTCCGTCTTGGTGTCGGTGTACTCACCGCGGAAGGCGGGCTCGGTGCCGGCCAGCCGGAGCACCTGGTACTCCGACGGGGTCAGCTGGGCCTGCCATTCCTCGTCCGGCTTCTCGACCTCGTACGCCATCGTGTGCTCCTCAGCTCGACAGTCGGGCGAGGATCCGCGGTCCCAGATCGGTGACGTCGCCCGCGCCCATGGTGAGAACGAGGTCGCCCGGCTTCGCCATTCCCGCGATCACGTCCGGGACGGTGTCCTTGTCGTGGACCGGGGTGACGTCGGCGCCGGCCGCGCGGGCCGCGTCGATGATCAGCTCGCTGGTGACGCCCGGGATCGGGTCCTCGCGGGCCGGGTAGATGTCCAGGACCACGGACGCGTCGGCGAGGGCGAGGGCGTCGCCCATCTCCGTGCCGAGTTCCTGCGTGCGCGAGAACAGGTGCGGCTGGAAGACCACCAGGAGCCGGGAGCCGCCGGCCGCGCCGCGCATCGCCTCCAGGTCGGCGGTCATCTCGGTGGGGTGGTGCGCGTACGAGTCGATCACCTGCACGCCCGCGGCCTCGCCCTTGAGCTGGAGGCGGCGGCCGACGCCGGTGTACGCGGTGAGGGCCTGGGCCAGCTCCGCCGGGTCGATGCCCACGCGGGAGCCGGCGGCGAGGGCCGCGGCCGCGTTGTGGGCGTAGTGACGGCCGGGGACGGAGACGGTGAAGGTGTGCTCGACGCCGTCGAGGGCGACGGTGACCTCGCTCTTCATCCCGTTCGGGGTGATCCGCAGGATGCGGGCGTCGGAGTCCTCCGACTCGCCGACCGTGAGGACGCTCAGGCCCTCGCGGTCCGCCACCCGGCGGGCCAGTTCACGCGCACCCGCGTGCTCGCCGACGACCAGCGTGCCGCCCGGGCGGATCTTGCCGACGAAGGCCTCGAAGGACTCGTAGATCTCGTCCATCGACGCGTAGTTCGCGTGGTGGTCCAGCTCGACGTTGAGGACGATCGCGACCTCGGGGTCGTACTTCTGGAAGCTGCGGTCGCTCTCGTCCGCCTCGGCCACGAACACCGCGCCGGCGCCGTGCCGCGCGTTGGTGCCGGGGCCGGCGAGGTCGCCGCCGATCGCGTACGAGGGGTCGAGGCCCAGCTCGGTCAGGGCGACGGCGAGCATCGAGGTGGTCGTGGTCTTGCCGTGCGTGCCGGCGACGGCGACCGCGCGCAGCCCGTCCATCAGCGAGGCCAGCGCGTCGGAGCGGTGCACCACCGGGATGCCGAGTTCGGCGGCCCGGGCCAGCTCGGGGTTGTCGGCGCGGATGGCGCTGGAGACGACGACGCAGCTGGCGTCGTCGGCGAGGTGGCCCGCCGCGTGCCCGATGTGGACGGTCGCGCCGAGCGCCCGCAGCGCCTCGGCGGTCGCGGACTCCTTGGCGTCGCTGCCGGCGACCTTCGCGCCGCGCTGGGCGAGGATCTTCGCGATGCCCGACATTCCGGCACCGCCGATGCCGATGAAGTGCGGCCGCTCCATGGCGGCGGGAACGGCGGCGGCAGGGATGGCGGAGGCCATGCGGTTGTCTCCCCGAGGTGCGGCGTACATGTACACAGGTCCCCCAGCGTAGTGGCTGGGGGCGACAGCGCGGCGCGGGCGGGGGCGGCGCACGTACGTACGTCGTGCGTGCGGCACGGGCCGGTCCCGGGGGCCCTCCCACCCCCCGGACCCGGCCCGCCGCCCCGCCACACCCCCCGGCGAAACCACCTCGTCCGCGTGGGCGAACAGCTTCAGGACCGGGACGCCCACCTTGTGGCGGGCTCTGGACGCCCAGTCGCGGTGGAAGAACTCCTCCACGTAGTGCGGCGCGGTCAGCACGATGACCTCGTCCGCGTCCGACTCCTCGACCACGGCCTTCATCTTGTTCAGGGGGTGGTCCTCGACCACCTGTCCGACCGCCTCGCAGCCGGTGTCCCGGAGCCTGAGAAGCGAAGCCTCCAGGGCCCGCTCGGCCAGCGTCCGGGCCTCCGTCCCCTCCGGTTCGCCCCCCTCGTGGGCCGCCTCCCTGAGCTCGCCCATCGCGACGTCGTCGATGGCGCGCAGCAGGACATCGGCCTGGTCGCCCCTGGGCTGCATCAGCACGATGAACGAGACCGTCTCGTCGCCGTGCAGGGTGGTGACGAATTCCACGTCGACGTTCGTCAGGGGCTTCTCGATCATCAGAACGCTTGTGAACACTTCAAAGCCCTTCTGCGGAAACCATCCTTCCCCGTGCCCGCACGGGGTTGCCGTGAGTAAGTGTGCCCAGCGGAAGCGAACCGGAACGGGATATTCCGCTTCGTGTCAGAACCGACGGTAGCGGGTGTAGAGGAACCCGGCCTCCTCCAGAACGGAGGCGAGCGAGAACCGTGCAGGGACGGTCACGGAAGGGCCTCCGGCGATCCTCTGCGCACTCCCCGCGGTCATGGTCGGAGACACCGTCCAGCACAGCTCGTCCAGGGCGGCGGACGCCACGAACTGCCCGAGCAGCCGCGGACCGCCCTCCGTGAGCTGTCGCCGCAGCCCGAGGGCCGCCAGCTCCCGCTTCGCCCGCTCCGGATCCACCCGGCTCCCCTCACCGGCCGTGACCACCCGGACCCCGGCCCGCTCGGCCGCCGCCACCCGCTCCGGCGGCGCGGCCTCGCCGGCCAGCAGCACGGTGGGGACCAGGGGCGAGGTGAAAAGCGGAAGGGAGAAGTCGAGATCGAGGGAGGAGCTGACGATCGCGATGACCGGCGCGGGCGCCTGCCCGGCGGCCGTCCGGCGGGCCGCGAAGACCTCACGGGCCCGGGCCGGGCGGTACTGCTCCTGCCGTACCGTCTCGGCCCCCACGACCACCACGTCCGCGAGAGCCCGCAGGGTGCCGAAGATCCGCATGTCGGTGTCGGAGGAGAGGGGCTGGGAGCGGCCGTCGTGCTGGGCCGCGCCGTCGAGCGAGGAGACCATGTTGGCCCGCAGCCAGACGCCGTCGGGGCCGGCGGCCTCCTCGGGGTAGGCGTAGGCGTCGGCGAGCTCGTCGAGGGACCACTCCCTGTCGGCGGCGGCGGCGTCGTCGATTGCTGTCATGTCCGTCACAGGGAACAGGCGTCGCATCCTCGCAGTCTGACACGCCCCTTACAGTGGGGAACTGTGTCGACCCGTGCCCTCTCCGACGCGTCCCCCACCGAGGCGACGCCCCTGTCCCTGTGCGCCCGCGAGCCCCATGTCCCCGCAGACCGCCTGGTCGCGGAGATGGTGCCGCCGCCGCGTTTCGACTCGGTGCGGTTCGACACCTACATCCCGGACCCGAACCAGCCCAGCCAGTCCGACGCCGTCAAGATCCTGAGCGGCTTCGCCGACGGCCTCGGCGGAGCCCACGCCTCCGGCGCCGGCAAGCGCCGCTGGTTCTCCCGCGCCCCGAAGCAGACCGTGCCCGCCGGCCCCCGCGGGGTCTACCTGGACGGCGGTTACGGCGTCGGCAAGACCCACCTGCTCGCCTCCCTCTGGCACGCCACCCCGGCCGAGCCCGCGCTCAAGGCCTTCGGCACCTTCGTGGAGCTGACGAACCTGGTCGGCGCGCTCGGCTTCCAGCAGACCGTGCAGACCCTGAGCGGACACCGTCTGCTGTGCATCGACGAATTCGAACTGGACGACCCGGGCGACACCGTGCTCGTCTCCAGCCTCCTCGCCCGTCTCGTCGAGCAGGGCGTGGCGCTCGCCGCGACCTCGAACACGCTGCCGGGCAAGCTCGGCGAGGGCCGGTTCGCCGCCGTGGACTTCCTCCGCGAGATCCAGGGCCTCTCGGCGCACTTCCGCCCGCTGCGGATCGACGGCGAGGACTACCGGCACCGCGGACTGCCCGAGGCCCCGGCCCCGTACTCCGAGGAGGCCGTCACCAAGGCCGCGTACGCCACCCCCGGCGCCAGCCTCGACGACTTCCCGCACCTGCTCGACCACCTGGCCAGGGTGCACCCCAGCCGGTACGGCGCGCTGACGGACGATCTGACCGCGGTGTGCCTCACCGACGTGACGGCGGTGCCGGACCAGTCGACGGCGCTGCGCCTGGTGGTACTCGCCGACCGTCTGTACGACCGCGAGATCCCGGTCCTGGCCTCGGGGCTCCCCTTCGACCGGCTGTTCAGTGAAGAGATGCTGAAGGGCGGGTACCGGAAGAAGTACTTCCGTGCGATCTCCCGGCTCACCGCGCTCGCCCGCGACGCAAAGGGGTTGGTGGACCAGTAGGTTGGGGCCATACCCGATCGAAAGGGATTCACCATGGCCACCACCCGGCACGCCCACACCGTCTGGGAGGGCGACCTCCTCAAGGGCAAGGGCGTCGTCACCCTCGACTCCTCCGGTCTCGGCAAGTACGAGGTCTCCTGGCCCTCCCGCGCCGAGGAGCCGAACGGCAAGACCAGCCCGGAAGAGCTGATCGCGGCCGCGCACTCCTCGTGCTTCTCCATGGCCTTCTCCAACGGTCTGGCCAAGGCCGGCAACCCGCCGGCCCGCCTGGAGACCAAGGCGGACGTCACCTTCCAGCCGGGCGAGGGCATCACGGGCATCCACCTCACCGTGCGCGGCGAGGTCCCCGGCCTGGACGCCGACAAGTTCCAGGCGCTGGCCGAGGACGCCAAGAAGAACTGCCCGGTGAGCCAGGCCCTGACCGGCACGACGATCACGCTCACCGCCGAGCTCGTCTGACCGTTCCCGGCGCAGACGCCACATGAGGCGACGTGGACCCGCATGGTTCACGTGTCACCACAGTGCGTGGTACACACATGCGGGTCACACGTCACACACGCACCACATACCGCCTGTCCGCCAACAGGAAGTGGGTAGTTGCCTCATGTCCGCAACACGACGTCAGATCCTCTCCCGCACCGGCGCGTCCGTCGCCGGCATCGCCTTCTCCGGCGCGTTCGCCGAGCTGTTCGCCGGCACCGCCGCCGCCCGCGGCCACTCCCCCGCCGCCGGCTACGGCCCCCTCGTCCCCGACCCGGCCGGTCTGCTCGACCTCCCGAAGGGCTTCCGGTACACGGTCCTCTCCCGCGAGGGCGAGCCGCTCCGCTCCGGTGAAGGACCGGTCCCGAGCAACCACGACGGCATGACCGCCCTGCCCGGCCGCCGCGGCCGCGTCCACCTCGTCCGCAACCACGAGAACCGGGCCACGGCCAGACTCGGCGTCCCGACGGTGAAGGGCCTGACCTACGACCCGGCCGCCAAGGGCGGCTGTACGGCGCTCACCCTGGACGGCCGGAACAATGTGCTCGACGAGCGGGTCGCCGTCGCCGGCACCGCCGTCAACTGCGCGGGCGGGCCCACCCCTTGGCGGACCTGGCTGACCTGCGAGGAGACCGAGGACAAGGCCGGCACGAACGGCTACACCAAGGACCACGGCTTCGTCTTCGAGGTCGACCCGGCCGATCCGCACCGCACCGGCGCGGTCCCGCTCACCGCGATGGGCCGCTTCCAGCACGAGGCGATCGCCGTCGACCCGGAGAGCGGCATCGTGTACGAGACCGAGGACGCCTTTCTGCAGCCGTTCGGGCTCTTCTACCGCTTCCTGCCGGAGCGGCCGCTGGGCGGTACGGGCTCGCTGCGGGCGGGCGGGGCGCTGGAGGCCATGCGGGTGCCGGGGGTGCCGGACCTGTCGGCGGTCCAGGAGACCGGAACGCGGTTCGAGGGCGTCGAGTGGGTGCCCGTACCCGATCCGCAGGCCGCCGAGACTCCGATCCGGCTGCAGGACTTCGGCCCGAAGGGCATCACGCACGCGCAGAAGCTGGAGGGCTGCTACTGGGGCGGCCGCGCGGTGTACTTCGTGTC
The DNA here is from genome assembly GCF_043199435.1 of Streptomyces sp. NPDC048604. Classification (NCBI taxonomy): domain Bacteria; kingdom Bacillati; phylum Actinomycetota; class Actinomycetes; order Kitasatosporales; family Streptomycetaceae; genus Streptomyces; species Streptomyces sp. NPDC048604. Next base: position 117,437 of record NZ_JBICVX010000014.1, on the reverse strand, counting down.
CAGCTTCGCCCGCGCCAAGGACGGCTCCGCCGCGACGCACTACGGCCAGGTGTGGAAGTACGAGCCGCACCGCCGCCGCCTCACGCTGGTCGTGGTGTTCGGGCCGAGCACGGACATCCAGCTGCCGGGCGAGTCCCCCGACAACATCTGTCTCGCGCCGAGCGGCGGCCTGATGGTCTGTGAGGACGGCGAGGGCGCGCAGCACGTGTACGGCGTGAACCGGCGCGGCGAGGTGTACGCGGTGGCGCGCGGGGCCAACGACATCGGCGACCCGGGCGCCCCCGAGTGGGGCGAGTTCGCGGGCGTCACCTTCGCCCCGGACGGCCGGACGATGTACGTGAACTGCTACACCCCCGGCACGACCTTCGCCGTGACCGGCCCCTGGCGCTGACGGCTCCGTCCGCCTGACCCCTTCCTCCGGGTGCGCGGCCTCGGTCGCGGGCCCGGAGGTTCCGTCGCAGGATCGGGGGGGAGCGGACCGGAAGGGGCACACGGTGGCGAAGAAGCCGGCGGCGAAGAAGCCGAAGAAGGGCCGGGACCTGAGCGAGCTGCTGCGGGTCCCGCCGGGCTCCCGGGTCGACCTCTCCGCGTACGACGCCGCCGCGACCCCGGGCGGTCCGCCCGACAAGGCGGCGGGCCTCGCGGCGACGGCCGCGCTGGGGCCGCGTCTGGCCGGGCTGCAGGAGCGGCTGTTCGCGGCGAGCACGGCGGGCGACCGCCGCCGGCTGCTCCTGGTGCTGCAGGGCATGGACACCAGCGGCAAGGGCGGCACGGTCAAGCACGTGATCGGCTTCTTCAACCCGTCCGGCTGCCGGATCAAGGCGTTCAAGGCGCCCACGCAGGAGGAGCTGAACCATGTGTTCCTCTGGCGCATCATGCAGGCGCTGCCGCAGCCCGGCGAGATCGGCATCTTCGACCGCTCGCAGTACGAGGACGTGCTGATCGCCCGGGTCCACGGGCTGGCGCCGCAGAAGGTGCTCGACCGGCGCTACGAGCAGATCAACCGCTTCGAGCAGGCGCTGACGGAGGACGGGGTCACCCTCGTCAAGGTCTTCCTGCATCTCTCGTACGAGGAGCAGCGCCGCCGGCTCCTGGCACGGCTCGACAACCCGGACAAGCACTGGAAGTTCAGTCCGGACGACATCGAGGAGCGGGCGCGGTGGCCGCAGTACCAGAAGGCGTACGAGCTGGTCCTGGAGCGCTGCTCGACCGAGGAGGCCCCGTGGTACGTGGTGCCGGCCGACCGCAAGTGGTACCGGAACTGGGCCGTCAGCACGCTACTGCTTGAACATCTGGAGGCGATGGATCCGGCGTATCCGCCGGGGACCTTCGACGTGGCGGCTTCGCGCAAGACGCTGCTTCTCGACAGCCTCGTGGAGCCCGCCCGGTTGCCCGAGGTGTCGGGTCGCAAGTAAGAGGTGATGATCGGATATTTTCCGGTCGTGACCAACTCTGTACGAAGACTGACGGCGCGTGCCGTTTCGGGGGCAGTTCTGGGAGCCGTGCTGGCAGCGACGCTCGTCGGCTGCGGCACGGACGACGCCCGCGTCGAGGGCGCCGGCCCCGGCAAGGGCACCGCGGCGCGGCCTTCCGCCTCCGCGTCGCCAGCGACGCCCTCCGCACCGGCGCCGGCCGGGAAGCCCTCGCGGTCCGGCCCGCCCTCCGCGAGTGCCGCGCCCGGGCCGGGGACGGCGCGCCAGGCGCCGCCGACGCTCGCCCCCGGACCCGGCGGCCGCACGGCGGTGTTCGAGCGGGGCGCCGCCTCGGCCGGCAAGGTCGTCGCGCTGACCTTCGACGCCGACATGACGGCCGACCAGGGACCCCGCGCCGCACGCGGCGAGCACTTCGACAACCCGCAGCTCATCGCCACCCTGCGCCGCCTGAAGGTGGACGCCACCGTCTTCATGACGGGCCGCTGGGCGGAGGAGTACCCCGCCCAGGCGCGGTCCATCGGCACCGACCCGCTCTTCGAGATCGCCAACCACTCCTACAGCCACCACGCCTTCGCCTCGCCCTGCTACGGGCTGCCGACGGTGGCGCGCGGCGACATGGCGGCCGACGTGCGCCGGGCCTTCGACGCGTTCCGGCGGGCCGGGGCGCGCCATGTGGTGCCGTACTTCCGCTTCCCCGGCGGCTGCTACGACGACGAGGCGCTGCGCGCCCTCGGCCCGGCGCAGGTGACCGCGGTGCAGTGGGACGTGGTGAGCGGCGACGCCTTCGCGAAGGACGGCGACGCCGTCGCCGAGCAGGTCCTGGCGGGCGTCCGGCCCGGCTCCCTGGTGGTCATGCACTGCACCCGCAGCGCGGCCCCGGTGACCGAGCAGGCGATCCGCCGCATCGTGCCCGAACTGCGCGCCCGCGGCTACCGCTTCGTGAAGGTCTCGGAGCTGATGGCCGGGGCACGGAGCTGATGGCCTCGGGCGCGGGGCCGGTGGTCCGGGGCTAGTTCGCCGAGTGCTTCTGCGGGGTCAGTTCGCTCGGGCGGACGACGACGAAGCCCTCGCCGTCCAGGCGCAGCTGGACCGCCTCGCCGGAGCCGCCGCGGATCATCGAACCGATCGACTGGGAGCGGTGGAGCGAGGTGTCCAGCGCCGCGCTCCAGCCGACCACCGCGTCCGTGTCGACGAAGACCGGGGCGTTCGGGGCGACGGGGATGACGATGGGGCTGCCGTCGCAGACCAGCGCCAGCTTGCCGTGGCCGGTGAAGAGGCTGTTGAACAGGCCGCCGCCGGTCATGCCGGCGCCCTTCACGGTCCTGATCTCGTAGGAGAGGGTGGCGTCGAAGCAGAGCACGTTGCGGCCGTTGACCGTCAGCGAGTCGCCGTGCTCCAGCTCGACGATGAAGCAGTTCTGTGCCTCGTGCGCGAACCAGGCCTCGCCCTGTCCGCGCACGGCCATCAGCGGCAGGCCCTCGCCGGTGACGGCGCGCTTGAGCATGCCGCCTATGCCCTGGCCCTTGCGCTCGAACTGGAGGTTGCCGCGGAACGCGATCATCGCGCCCTGTCGGGCGTGCATCTCGCCGTTCACCGCGTACTTGACGGACTTGGAGTTCTGCAGGCTCATGCCGGGTGCGACGGCCTGCTGCGCCAGATTGTCTGCTGAAAAGAGATCGCTCTTCATGCCGGGCATCCTGGCCCGGAATGCCTCATTCCGGCAAAACCCCCCTGGGGAAAAGCGGTCGGGCCGGCGGACCGGGCGGTGGCAGACTGGGGCCCGTGAGCAGTGACGACACCTCGAACACCCCCGCACAGACCCCGGCCGGCGGCGCCGCCGAGCGCCCGGCCGACCCTCGCGACGCGGCCCCGCAGTTCGTACTGCCCCTGGTCGTCCGCATCGAGAAGGCCGAGCCCCCGGCCCGTACCGACGCGCTGCAGACCGCGGCCCGCGCCGTCCTGGAGATCCTCGCGGACGAGCGGTCGAACGGCGACGGAGTGTGGGCGGACGCGATGCGCGACTGGCAGGACGCCCGGATCCGCAAGGTGGTCCGCCGCGCCCGCGGCGCGGAGTGGCGGCGCGCCTGCGCGCTGCCGGGCATCACCGTCACCGGGGAGCACGCCGAGGTACGGGTCTTCCCGCCGGTCCCGCTGGACGGCTGGCCCAAGGAACTGGTCAAGCTCCAGGTCTCCGGCACCGAACTCGACGACCCCGCCGAGCCGGAGGAGTTCGCCGAGGGCGCGGCCGTGCTGTGGCTCAACCCGGAGCTCGACATGTCCGCGGGCAAGGCGATGGCCCAGGCCGGGCACGGCGCGCAGCTCGTGTGGTGGCAGCTGCCGGACGCGGAGCGCAAGGCGTGGCGCGAGGCCGGGTTCCCGCTGGCGGTGCGGACCGTCGCGTCCCCGGAACGCTGGGCGGAGCTGACGACCAGCGGGCTGCCGGTGGTCCGGGACGCGGGATTCACCGAGATCGCCCCGGGCTCCTGCACGGTGGTGGGCGACTTCCCGCGACTCGGCGGCTGATTCCGGCCCCGGTGGCTGATCTTCCTCGGCCCGCGGTTGAACGCGGGGCCGAGGACGTACGTACCTCCCCATATCGGCAAGTGGGTTGAACCGCGGCACGGTTGGCGGTTCAGTCTGCGGTGTTGGACTCACCCCGGGAGGCACGCCACAGTGTTGCAACGCGTCAACGGAACGGCCCTCATCATCGCGGCGCTGGTCGCCACGGTCGGCGCGCTCGCGTTCCCCGTGTGGACCTACGCCGACCGCTCCGGCACCGGCGAGGCCAATCTGGCCGCCTCCTCCGTGGCCACGCAGTGGGGGCCGCTGTCCGCCACCGACCGGGACTTCCTGGTGAAGGTGCGGCTCGCGGGGCTGTGGGAGCTGCCGGCCGGCCAGCAGGCCATCGAGCGCGCGCCGAGCCAGGCCATCCGGGACGCCGGCGACCACCTCGTGGTCGGCCACGCCGACCTCGACCGACGGGCCCGGGACGTCGCCGCCAAGCTGGGCGTCGAGCTGCCGAACCAGCCGAACGAGCAGCAGCAGGGCTGGCTGCGCGAGCTGTCCGCGGCAAGCGGCGAGGAGTACGAGCGCAAGTTCGCGAACCTGCTGCGCAACGCGCACGGCAAGGTCTTCGCGCTGGTCGCCGAGGTCCGGCACACCACCCGCAACACCCTGATCCGGCAGCTCGCGAGCGACGCCAACCAGACCGTGCTCGACCACATCACCATGCTGGAGCAGACCGGAATGGTCGACTTCGACGCGATCGCCAACGAGGCCGCGGGCCGCAAGTCGGCCAGCCCGACCGGCCCCCCGGTGCCGAACGGCAACCTGCCGCCCGCGCCGACGCCCGTCGTGCCGACGGGCGAGGACCAGTCGTTCACCTCGCGCCCGGTGCCGGGCCCGGTCGTCAACACCGACCGGCCCTAGGAGGCGTCGGACGCGCAGGCGGTACAGGCCGCGTCGGCGGTATACGCCGCTCCGGTCGGGCCGAAACCTCAAATCAACCTCTGAACGTCCCCCTGTCTGGATTCGAACCCGCGCCGCGGGGCCATCAGCTCAGGGACCGAAGGAGGGGGAACATGGCGGAACTCGGCATCGGCATCGGCTGGCGGCCGGAGATCGCGGACGCGGTGGAGGGACTGCCCGGCGTCGACTGGGTGGAGGTGGTGGCCGAGAACATCTGCGCGGGCCATCTCCCGGACTCGCTGGTCCGGCTCCGGGAGCGCGGTGTGAAGGTGGTCCCGCACGGCGTCTCGCTGGGCCTCGGCGGCGCGGACCGCCCGGACCCGGCGCGGCTCGCCGACCTGGCGGCCACGGCGGAGGCGCTCGGCTCGCCGCTGGTCACCGAGCACCTCGCGTTCGTCCGCGCGGGCGGCCCGCTCACTGCGAGCCCGGCCCTGGAGGCGGGCCACCTGCTGCCGGTGCCGCGCACCTGGGACGCCCTCGACGTGCTCTGCGAGAACGTCCGCATCGCGCAGGAGGCCCTGCCGGTGCCGCTGGCCCTGGAGAACGTGGCGGCGCTGATCTCCTGGCCCGGCGAGGAACTGTCCGAAGGGCGGTTCCTGGCGGAGCTGGTGGAGCGTACGGGGGTACGGCTCCTCATCGACGTCGCCAACCTGCACACCAACCACGTCAACCGCGGCGAGGACCCGGCGCGGGCGCTCGCCGAACTGCCGGTGGAGGCGATCGCGTACGTGCACGTCGCCGGCGGCGAGGAGCGCGACGGCGTCTGGCACGACACGCACGCCCACCCGGTCCCCCGTCAGGTCCTCGACGTGCTCGCGGACCTGGCCTCCCGGATCTCCCCGCCGGGCGTCCTGCTGGAGCGGGACGACGACTTCCCCCCGGCGCGGGAGCTGGCCTCGGAGCTGGCGGCGATCGCCGCCACGGTCCGCACGGCGGCGCGGACCGGCGCCGACCGACCGCTCCTGGTCGGCGCGGGCGCCCGCGTCTCCGGCGGTCCGATGCCCGAGCCCACCGAACCGGCCCCCGAAGCGCCGGACCGCGTGGCGGAGCCGGCCGGGCGGCCCGGGGCGCGGGAGCGGGTGGCTCTCGCGCAGGCGGCGCTGCTGTCGGCGCTGGTCGCCGGGACGCCCGCGCCGGAGGGCTTCGACGCGCAGCGCCTGAAGGTGCAGAGCCGGGCCCTGCTGGCCAAGCGGGCCGCGGTCGTCGCCAAGGTCGCGCCCGAGCTGAGGGAACTGCTCGGGAACGAGTACCGGCCGGCGTTCTTCGCGTACGCGGAGTCCCGGCCGATGCCGGGCAGCTACCGCCGCGAGGCGCTCGACTTCGCCGAGCATCTGCTGGTCGCCGGCCGACCCGCCGACCCGGACGCCCGGCGTCGGCTCACGCAATGGTGGCAGGACCGGGTGGGGGTGCGGCCGCCGGGCCGTGCCGCCCGGCTCGTGCGCGCCGCCCGCTCCGTCCTGGCAGGAAGGTGATCGGTCATGGGCATGAATCTGCTCGCCGCACTCGTCTATGTCGCCGTCCTGGCCAGCGTGATCACGCTGATCGTCCGGCTGTCGAACTCCCGGTCCGGCTCCGGCGGGGCGCTGTACGACGTGCCGGAGGCCGCGTTCCTGCGGGGCGGCCCGGCCCGCGTCGTGGACTCCGTGCTCGCGACCATGCACGCCGACGGCCTGATCGGCATCGGCGGCCCAGGCATCGTCGTCCCGCTCGGCCCCGGCCCCCGGCATCCCGTCGAGCAGGCCGTCCTCGCCGAGCTGGCCGCCGCCCCGCACGGCGCGCTGCACACGCTGCGGCTCGCGGTCATGCGGCACCCGTCGGTCCAGGAGATCGGCAACCAGCTGGCCGCCCGCGGACTGCTGGTCACGCCCGCCGCCCGCCGGGGCGTGGTCCGCTGGGCGATGATCCAGGGCTTCGGCTCGTTCGCGATGATCTTCGTGTCGGTCTTCATCACCGTCGGGAGCTTCTACACGGGTGAGCCGGTGCCGTTCGTCCTGAAGGTGCTTCCCGCCCTGGGCTTCGGCATCGTCAGCGCGCTGATCTGCGGGGCGATCGCCGCGGGCCGGGTGACCGGGGCCGGGCAGCGCGCGCTCCTCTCCTACCGGCGGCAGTTCCCGTACCGGACCGACGCCGGGTTCCTGGTCGCGCTGCGCGGCCTCGGCGCGCTGCCGGACCCGGAGCTCCAGGCGCAGCTGATCACCGCGGCCCGGATGCCCCGCACGTCGGCCGACAGCGGCAGCGGCTCCACGGACCTCGTGGCCGTGTGGTGCGCGGGGATCAGCGGCGGCGGGGGCGGCTGTGGAGGCGGCGGAGGCGGGAACGACGGCGCCTCGGGCTGCTCCAGCGGCTCGAACTGCTCCTCCAGCAGTTCGTCGTGCTCGTCCTCGTCGAGCAGTTCGAGCTGCTCGTCGAGCAGCAGCAGCAGTTCGAGCTGCGGAAGCTCCAGCTGAGAAGGCTGAGCGTGGGGAAATGACGGCGGGTGCGACGCGCAGTGTGCTGCGCGCCGCACCCGGAGCCGGACCCGGTGTCGCTGGAGCGGCGGACGATGCCCCGTCCGCCCTCTGATCTTCCGGGTCAACGGGCGACGGCCCGGCTGGGAGCCGGGCCGCCACCAGGTTCGTACGACGGTCAGGCCAGTCCCGCCACCAGTTCCGCCACACTACGGCGGCGGCCGGTGTAGAACGGCACCTCCTCGCGGACGTGCATCCGCGCCTCCGAAGCGCGCAGGTGACGCATCAGGTCGACGATCCGGTACAGCTCGTCGGCCTCGAAGGCCAGGATCCACTCGTAGTCGCCGAGCGAGAACGAGGCGACCGTGTTGGCCCGGACGTCGGGGTAGCCGCGGGCCATCTTGCCGTGGTCCGCCAGCATCCGGCGACGGTCCTCGTCCGGCAGCAGGTACCAGTCGTAGGAGCGCACGAAAGGGTAGACCGAGACGTAGTCGCGCGGGGTCTCGTCGGCCAGGAAGGCCGGGATGTGCGACTTGTTGAACTCGGCGGGGCGGTGCAGGGCCATGTTCGACCACACCGGCTCCAGAGCGCGGCCAAGCTTGGTCCGGCGGAAGAGGTTGTACGCCTCCTGCAGCTCGTCCGAGGTCTCGGCGTGCCACCAGATCATGACGTCGGCGTCGGCCCGCAGACCGGAGACGTCGTAGGCGCCACGGACGGTGACGTCCTTGGCGGCGAGCTGGTCGAACAGCTCCTGGACCTCGTCGGCGTAGCCGGCCCGGTCCACCGGGAGAACGTCGCGCAGCTTGAAGACGGACCACAGGGTGTAGCGGATGACCTCGTTGAGGTCCTTCGCCTTCTTACCGGCGTTCGGGATCTTTTCGGGCGCACTCATGCGTCCATTCTCGCCCGTCACGGACAGTGCCCTGCACCGGGGTCGGCCGTTTCGGACGTGGCGATGATCTCGTCCGCGGCGCGATGGGCCGAGGCGATGCACGCGGGGATGCCGACGCCGTCGTACACCGCGCCCGCCACCCGCAGTCCCGGCAGCTTGGCGACGGCCGCGCGGATCCGGGCGACACGGGCGAGATGGCCGACGGGGTACTGCGGCAGGCCGCCGATCCAGCGGGTCACCGTGGCGGCGACCGGCGCGGCGGCGAGGCCGACGGCGGCGCGCAGATCGGCGCGGGAGAGGTCGGCCAGTTCGGCGTCCTCGCGGTCCAGCTGGACCTCCTCGCCGTGCCGGCCGAGGGAGGTGCGCAGCACGAAGAGGTCGGGCGCGGCGTCGGCGACCCAGCTCCACTTCTGGCTGGAGAAGGTGGAGGCCTTGATGGAGCGGCCGTCGACGGGGGGCACGAGGAAGCCGGAGCCGGGCAGGCCGGTGACATCGGCGCGCCGGAAGGCGAGGGTGACCAGGGCCATGGAGGCGTACTCGACCGCGCCGAGCTCGGCGGAGGCAGCCGGCGACTCGGCGGCGAGCAGTTCGGCGGCGGACCAGGCCGGGGCGGCGAGGACCACGCCGTCGGCGTACAGGACCTCGTCCGCGGCGACGATCCGCCACCGGGTGCGGGGCGCGTCGCCGTCCTGGACCCGGCGGAGTTCGGTGACCGGGGCGTGGGTGCGGATCTCACCGCCGGCGGCGCGGATCGCGTCGGCGACCGCGGCCGGCAGCAGGCCGATGCCGCCGGCGAGGCCGGCGAACGCCGCGCCGCCGAGGCCGGTGGCCGCGCCTGCGGCGTCGGCGGGGGTGGCCGCGCCGGCCCGCTGGACGGCGCGGACGGCCTCGGTGAGGGTGCCGTGGGCGCGGGCCTCGTCGAAGAGCTTCGGCACGGCGGCCCGCATCGAGATGCGATACGCGTCGCCCGCGTACACCCCGCCGAGCAGCGGTTCGACGAGGCGGTCGACGACCTCGCGGCCCATGCGCTCGGCGACGTACGCGCCGATGGCGACGTCCTCGCCCAGCTCGGACGGGGGCAGTTCGCGGTCCTGCCCGACCCGGCGCAGTCCCTCCGCGGAGAGCAGTCCGGCCAGTGCGGCCGCGTCGCCGGGCACGCCCATGACGTGGCCCTTGGGCATCGGGCGGAGCGCGTCCCGGGTCCACACCGAGGCGGTCGTGGTGGCGGGCGCGACGATCCGGTCGCCGAGGCCGACGGCCCGGGCGAGGGACACGGCCTCGGGGCGGCGGGCGAGCAGCGACTCGGCCCCGAGGTCGACGGTCGCCCCGGCGACCTCCCCGGCCTCCAGCTTGCCGCCGACCCGGTCGGCGCCCTCCAGGAGCGTCACCCGCACACCGGCCTCGGCGAGGCGGTGCGCGGCGGCCAGTCCGGCGATGCCGCCGCCCACGACGACGACATGACGGCCGGCCGGGGCGGGGGCGCCCGTGGGTGTGTCCGCGTTCATGCCTCCACTCTCTCAAAGCGCCGCGCGGCGCCCGACGCGGGCCCACGGCGGGCCCACGGCGCGCGGTCACGTTCCGAGTCCCGAACGTGACCGCATCGCTACCGGGAAAGGGCAACCCGCGCCCCCGCCCCGCGCGTCGAAGAGGCATCATCCGGCAGATCCCTGGGGGGACCCCATGCGAAGAACACGGATCGTCGCGGCGGCGCTGCTCGCCGCGTCGCTGACCCTGGCGGGCTGCGGCGCGGACGACACCGGCGACTCCAAGTCGGCGGACAGCAAGGGCCTGACGGCGCCTCAGGACGGCGCGAGGGAGGGGGCGGCGGACACGGCGTCAGGCGCGGAGTCCGGCGCGGGCGGCGCGCAGAAGCCGGCGGACGCCAAGAGCCCGGCGTCCCTGCCGCGCCAGCACATCGTGCGGACGGCGGAGCTGCACGTCGAGGTCGCCGACGCGACGAAGGCGCTGGCCGCGGCGAAGGGCGTCGTCGAACGGGCGAGCGGGCACGTCGCCGACGAGACGACCGAGCGGGTCGACGACACTCACATCACCTCCCGGGTGGTGCTGCGCGTCCCGCAGGAGAAGTACGCCGCCGTGCTCGCGGAGCTCTCGGGCACGGGCCGGCTGCTCTCCCGCACGGCGGGCGCCAAGGACGTCACCGAGCAGGTGGTGGACGTCGAGAGCCGGATCGCGACGCAGCGGGCCAGCGTGGAGCGGGTGCGCAAGCTGATGGAGCGGGCGACGGCGCTGAGCGACGTGGTCAGCCTGGAGGGCGAACTGAGCCGACGTCAGGCGGACCTGGAGTCGCTGCTCGCGCAGCAGGCGTCGCTGAAGGACCGTACGTCGCTGGCGACGATCACGCTGGGGCTGACCGAGCCGGAGGGCCCGGGGAAGCCGGAGGGCGACGACCGGCCGGGCGTCCTGGAGGCCCTCGGCGGCGGCTGGGACGCGCTGGTGGCCTCGCTGGCGTGGCTGGTGGTCGTGCTCGCGGCGCTCGCGCCGTGGCTGGGCGTGCTCGCGGCGCTGTACGCGACCTGGCGGCTGCTGGTCCGGCCGCGGCTGCGGAAGCGGCGGCCGTCCGGAGCGGGGACGGCAGCGCGCGAGGGCGCCGGTACGGCACCGCTGCCCGCACCGCGCCCCGACGGAGCCCCCGCCGCGGCGCGGGCGCCCGAGGAGGGCTGACCGGCCGCCCCGGACCGGCCGCCGGGCACCCGGACAGTACGGGCCCGGCCGTTCGGCCGGGGGGCCCGGCTGGACCACTGACCTCATGTGCTGGACCACTGACCTCATGTGACGGTTTGCGGCCGCGCCGTCACCATGAGCCACTGGTCGCATGATCAGACACACCGCGCGTGCGCTCTGCGCCGCCTCACTCGTCCTCGCTCCGCTCGCCCTGAGCACCCCCGCCCACGCCGTGACGGCGTGCACCGTCAACGGCGTGCCGGCCTCCGGCCCGGTCGTCAACGGCACGGCCGGAGCCGACTTCATCCAGTGCGCCTCGGTGGATCCCGGCCATGTGGTCAACGGCCTCGGCGGGGCCGACTACATCGTGCTGACCGGCCCCGTCGGGGGCACCGTCGACGCCGGCGCCGGCCGGGACTCCGTCACGGCCCGGGCGGCCTCCGTGATCAGCGGCACCGTCACGGGCGGCGCCGACGCCGACTACATCCAGGTGCAGGGCGTGATCGCCGCCGGCGGCGCCGTCAGGGGCGACACGGCCGGCGACTACGTGATCGTCAACGCCAGCCAGGGCACCACCGACGGCGGCCCCGGCCTGGACTTCTGCCGGGTCGGCTCGGGCAACCCGCCGATCAACTGCGAGTTCTGAGCAGTCCCCGCCTCAGCGCGCGGTGCGCGTGTGGACGTAGTCCACGAGACGCGTGAGCGCGTCCGGGTCGGTCGTCGGCAGCACCCCGTGACCGAGATTGAAGACATGCCCCTCGAGTCCGCTCGCGGCGGCCAGGACCTCGTCCGTCTTGGCCGCCACCGCCTCGGGGGTGGAGAACAGCACGGCCGGGTCCAGGTTGCCCTGGAGCGCCTTGCCCGGGCCGACGCGGCGGGCGGCCTCGTCCAGCGGGACCCGCCAGTCGACGCCGACGACGTCCGCGCCCGCCTCGCCCATGAGGCCGAGCAGCTCGCCGGTGCCCACGCCGAAGTGGATCCGCGGCACGCCGTACGAGGCGACCGCGTCGAAGACCTTCGTCGACGCCGGCATCACCGAGCGGCGGTAGTCGGCCGGGGCGAGCGCGCCCACCCAGGAGTCGAAGAGCTGCACGGCGGACGCGCCGGCCTCGATCTGGACCTTCAGGAAGGCCGAGGTGATCTCCGCGAGCCGGTCCAGCAGATCGGCCCACAGCTGCGGGTCGCCGTACATGAGCGCCTTGGTGTGCTCGTGGTTGCGGGACGGACCGCCCTCCACGAGATAGCTCGCGAGGGTGAAAGGCGCGCCCGCGAAACCGATCAGCGGGGTGGACCCCAGCTCGCCGGTGAGCATGCCGATCGCCTCGGTGACGTACGAGACGTCCTCGGGGGTCAGGTCGCGCAGCCGGGCCAGGTCCTCGCGGCGGCGGACCGGGTCGGCGACGACCGGGCCGACGCCGGGCTTGATGTCGAGGTCGATGCCGATGGCCTTCAGCGGCACCACGATGTCGCTGAAGTAGATCGCGGCGTCCACGTTGTGGCGGCGCACCGGCTGCAGCGTGATCTCGGTGACCAGCTCGGGCCGCATGCACGACTCGAGCATGGGGATGCCCTCGCGGACCTTGAGGTACTCGGGCAGGGAACGCCCTGCCTGCCGCATGAACCAGACCGGCGTGTGCGGTACGGGCTCGCGGCGGCACGCCTTCAGGAAGGCGGATTCCTTGACGGCGTCGGTCTGCGTCTTCTGGCCCGAGGGGCTTCCGTTGGCACTCACGCCCAGAATCTTCGCATGTGCGGGGAAGCGGCCCGCGCGGGCCGGGTGTCCCTCCCTGCGCGGGAGCCCCGTTCCGCCTACTCTTCCCCGCATGGCTGCGGCTCAGGGAAAGTTCTCCGATCAACCTGATCATTCCGATCAGTCCGACGGCAACGGCGGGACGGGCGGCACGGGGCAAGAACCCGTGCCGCCCGCCTTCCGCAGGGCGGTCGACGGACTCACTTCGGCCCGGCTGCGGCCGGAGATCGAGATCGATCCGACCCGGCCGCCGCAGCGCCTGGCGCCGTTCGCGTACGCACTGGAGGCGGCGGTCGTCGCGGACGGCGAGGACCTGGCGGACGGCCGTCTGGTGCTGCTGCACGATCCGGCCGGGCACGAGGCCTGGCAGGGGAACTTCCGCCTTGTGACCCTGGTGCGGGCGGAGCTGGAGCCGGAGATGGCGGCCGACCCGCTGCTGCCGGAGGTCTGCTGGTCCTGGCTGACCGGGGCCCTGGAGGCGCGCGGCCTCGGGTACGGGGAGGCGAGCGGGACGGTCACGCAGGCCGGTTCGCACTACTTCGGCGGGCTCGCGGACCGGCGGCCGGCCAGCCAGATCGAGATCCGGGCCTCGTGGACGCCGCAGGAGGTGCTGGGCGGGGCGCCGGACTCGGCCTCGCACCTGGCGGCCTGGTGCGATCTGCTCTGCCAGATCGGGGGGCTGCCGCCGTCGCCGCTGGGGCACACGGAGGACGGGACGGGGTCGGCTCCGGGCGCGGGCGTGGTGTCGCTGCCGCAGCGGCGGGGACCGCAGCAGGCCTGACCGTCGTTTTCGGCGGGCCGGCACGGGAGCGCTCCCGTGCCGGCGGGTACGCGAGCGGCTACAGGCGCGCGTAGGGGTCCTTGTTCCGGCTCACTCGTAGGATGATCGATCACGTGTCCGAATTGCCCCGAATGTTACTCACCAAATCGTGATCTTTCTCTAAAGGCGGGCGGCCGAGCTGCCGAAGAGGTCAGTGACCCCTCACGCAGGAGTCCACCCCCCGGCTTCTTCCCCGAGCCGGGCTCCGTCCCGCACCTTCCCCCCAGGAGGCCTGGTGTCCGTTCTCCTCGAGCAGCCCGCAAGCCTGGTCGCCTACCGCCCGAACAAGCCGACGGCCATGGTCGTCGTGGCCGACCCCCGAGTCCGCTCCACCGTCACCCGTCATCTCTGGGCGCTCGGCGTGCGCGACGTCATCGAGGCGTCGTCCATCGCGGAGGCCCGTCCCCGCGTCGGCAGCCCGCGCGACATCTGCGTGGCCGACGTCCACCTGCCCGACGGTTCCGGGCTCACCCTGCTGTCCGAGACCCGCGCGGCGGGCTGGCCCAACGGCCTGGCCCTCTCCGCGGCCGACGACATCGGCGCCGTACGCAACGCCCTCGCCGGCGGTGTGAAGGGCTACGTGGTCACCGGAACCCGTACCAACATCGGCCACCCCACCCGCCCCGGAGTCGCCCCCATCGGCTCCGCTGCCGCCCGTATGCACCGCCGCCCCCCGGGCGCCCCGAGCCACCCGGGCGGCTACCGCGAGCTCTCCGGCCGTGAGGTCGAGGTGCTCCGGCTGGTCGCGGAGGGCCAGTCCAACAAGGCCATCGGCGTCTCGATGGGCCTGTCCGCACTCACCGTGAAGAGCCACCTCGCCCGTATCGCGCGCAAGCTCGGCACGGGCGACCGCGCGGGCATGGTCGCCGTGGCCCTGCGCACCGGCATCATCCACTGACGCCCGGCCGGGCAGCCGCGCCCGTCGACGGAACGTTCCGTCGACGGGCGGCGTCCGTTCACGGATACCCTTGACTGGTGACCGACGCCCATGAGACCGCAGCAGACACCGCACTGCGCACCACCGGGGGCGGCCCCCCGGACGACGTCGACCCTGCGAACGGGCTGCCGACGCCTCTTCTGGCGCCCCGCGAGGGCGTGCCGCCCGTGGTGGCGACCGAGGACGCGCTGAACGAGGTGATCGCCGCCTTCGCCGCCGGGCGCGGCCCGGTCGCCGTCGACGCCGAGCGGGCCTCCGGCTACCGGTACGGACAGCGGGCCTATCTCGTCCAGCTGCGCCGCGAGGGCGCCGGCACCGCGCTGATCGACCCCGTCGGCTGCCCCGACCTCTCCGGGCTCGGCGCGGCGCTCGACGACACCGAGTGGATCCTGCACGCCGCCACCCAGGACCTGCCCTGTCTGCGCGAGATAGGCATGCTCCCGTCCTCCCTCTTCGACACCGAGCTGGCCGGGCGGCTCGCGGGCTTCCCGCGGGTGGGTCTCGGCGCGATGGTCGAGAGCGTGCTGGGCTACGCCCTGGAGAAGGGCCACTCCGCGGTGGACTGGTCCACCCGCCCGCTGCCCGAGCCCTGGCTCCGGTACGCCGCGCTGGACGTCGAGCTGCTCGTCGACCTGCGTGACGCACTGGAGAAGGAGCTGGACCGGCAGGGCAAGCTGGAGTGGGGCCGCCAGGAGTTCGACGCGATCGCCTCGGCCCCGCCCGCCCCGCCCCGCAAGGACCCCTGGCGGCGCACCTCCGGGATGCACAAGGTCCGCCGCCGCCGGCAGATGGCGGTGGTACGGGAGCTGTGGACGGTCCGTGACGCGATCGCGCAGCGGCGCGACGTCTCGCCGGGCAAGGTGCTGAGCGACGGGGCCATCGTCGAGGCCGCGCTCGCGGTGCCGGTGAACGTGCAGGCGCTGGCGGCGCTGCCGGGCTTCGGCCACCGGATGGGCCGGCGTCAGCTGGAGCAGTGGCAGACCGCGGTGGACCGCGCCCGGGCCCTGCCCGACGCGCAGCTCCCGCAGCCCGGGGCGGCGGCGGCGGGCCCGCCCCCGCCGCGCGCCTGGGCGGACAAGGACCCGGTCGCGGCGGCTCGCCTGGCGGCGGCGCGTACGTCGGTCTCGGCGCTCGCGGAGCAGCTGAACCTGCCGCAGGAGAACCTGATCACCCCGGACACGGTCCGCCGCGTCTGCTGGGAGCCCCCGGCCGACGGCGACGTGGCGACCGCCCTGCGCGGCTACGGCGCCCGCGCCTGGCAGGTCGAGCTGGTCACGCCGGTCCTGGTGGCGGCGCTCGTCTCGGCGTCCGCCTGACGCCGGAGCCAACATGTCGGCGGGGTGACCCCGCAGCCCCCGGCCGTTCCCGGCCGGGGGCTGCGTCGTCCTACGGTGCCGGGCTGAGGACCCCGTTCTTGTCCATCTCGAAGACTCCGTGGGTCTTGCCGTCGACCTTCAGGTGCTTGAGCCAGTGCTTCGAGAGGTTGTGCAGGTTCTTGTGCTGCATCTCCCAGGGCATGGAGTGCCCGGCGCAGGCCATGGTGACCAGCAGCTTGTGGGATCCGGCGACCGCGTCGTACAGGGCCGGGACCGAGAAGTTGAGTTCCGGGTTCGTGCTCGGCGGTTTGGTGTTCGCCACCTTGTCGAACTCCCCGTGCACGATGAGGACGGGGACGCTGCCGCCGAGGACTCCGCCCTTCGCCGCGGTGGTGTTGTTCCAGCCCCACCGGGCGAAGTTCCTGATCCGGTTGAGGCCCTGCCCCGGCGGGCCCCAATTGCTGCCGACCGAGTCGCACTTCATGATCGCTTTCCACGCCTCTTCGACGACGTCGTCCTCGCGCTGGCCCGGGCAGTGCACCTCGCCGCCCCACCCGCTCTTGAAGCCGTCCTTCGTGCCCACGATCGTCGGGTAGCCGGGCTGCGGCAGCATGCCCGGCGGGTTCGACGTGCCCTTGGGCGGGAACATCGGCGCCAGCAGGAACAGGCTCGACACCCTGCCGGGGTTGTCGACCGCGTAGGGCCCCATCGTGAACGCGGCCGCGGACCAGCCGATGAAGGCGATCTTGTCGACCTTGCGCTCCTTGCAGATGTACTCCACGACGCTGGCCAGCTCGTCCCGGTCGCTGTACGAGTTGTTCAGCTGGAACGCGTAGTTCGGCGGCCCCGGCGTGAACCCGGCGGGCCGCGGTGTCAGAAGGTGCTGCTGGGCGGGGTTGACGTTGCGCGGGTCGGCCATCGCCGGGCGGGGCGACAGTCCGGCGCCCTGGAGGTCCATCATGAAGACGTCGTATCCGGCTTTCGCCAGCGCGTCGGCCCAGCCGTACGACTTGTACATGAGGTCGAAGCCGGGGAGCGACGGAATACTTCGGCCGTGCAGCATCAGGACGACCTCGCGCTCCGGGAGATGCCCCGGGGGCGTGCCGTCGCGCTCACGCACGAACAGCTCGACCTCCTCGCCGGCGTTCGCAGGGACGGTGGAGACGTGCTTGACCTTGTGATCGATCAGTTCGACGGCCATGAGGATCCGTTCTGTCGGCTCGGTCCGGGGAGAAAACCCCGACCCCGCCAGGCTCGGCGCGCCGGGCCGCCCTCGCCACGCCACGGGGTCCGTGGGTGTGACCTTCGCCGCTCCGGCCCGTGGGACTGGGCAGCTTGGTTACCCGTAAGTAGCATGGGGGGAGCAAGCGCGCGCTTAGTCGCGCGCCGCAGCAGTGCCATCCCGCACCCTGGAGGAGAGCCATCGTGCCTCGTACCGTCAGGGACGTCGTCTTCGTCGACGGCGTCCGCACCCCGTTCGGCAAGGCGGGCCCGAAGGGCATCTACCACGAGACCCGCGCCGACGACCTCGTCGTCAAGGCCATCCGGGAGCTGCTGCGCCGCAACCCCGGCCTCGACCCCGCGAAGATCGACGAGGTCGCCATCGCCGCGACCACGCAGATCGGTGACCAGGGTCTGACCCTCGGCCGCACCGCCGGCATCCTCGCCGGTCTTCCGCAGTCCGTCCCGGGCTACTCCATCGACCGCATGTGCGCCGGCGCGCTGACCGCCGTCACCTCGGTCGCCGGCTCCATCGCGTTCGGCGCCTACGACGCCGTCATCGCCGGTGGCGTCGAGCACATGGGCCGCCACCCCATGGGTGAGGGCGTCGACCCGAACCCGCGCTTCGTGAGCGAGAAGCTGGTCGACGAGTCCGCCCTGTTCATGGGTATGACCGCCGAGAACCTGCACGACCGCTACCCGAGCATCACCAAGCAGCGCGCCGACGAGTACGCCGTGCGCTCGCAGGAGAAGGCCGCCAAGGCGTACGCCGACGGCAAGATCCAGCAGGACCTGGTGCCGATCTCGGTCCGCCGCACCAACGCCGAGGCCGGCGAGACCGGCTGGGGCCTGGTCACCGCCGACGAGCCGATGCGCCCGGGCACCACCCTGGAGTCGCTGGCGAACCTGAAGACGCCGTTCCGCGTCCACGGCAACGTCACCGCCGGTAACGCGGCCGGTCTCAACGACGGCGCCACCGCCTCGATCATCGCCTCCGAGGACTTCGCCCGCGAGAACAACCTCCCGGTGAAGATGCGCCTCGTCTCGTACGCCTTCGCCGGCGTCGAGCCCGAGGTCATGGGCTACGGCCCGATCCCGGCGACCGAGAAGGCGCTGGCCCAGGCCGGTCTCTCGATCGAGGACATCGACCTCTTCGAGATCAACGAGGCCTTCGCGGTCCAGGTCCTGGCGTTCCTGGAGCACTACGGCATCGCCGACGACGACGCGCGTGTCAACCAGTACGGCGGCGCCATCGCCTACGGTCACCCGCTCGCCTCCTCCGGCGTCCGTCTCATGACGCAGCTGGCCCGCCAGTTCGAGGAGAACCCGCAGGTCCGTTACGGCCTCAACACGATGTGCGTCGGCTTCGGCATGGGCGCGACCGTCATCTGGGAGAACCCCCACTGGGAGGGCAAGTGAGCACCACCGCCGAGCTTCTGAAGGGTGCGGCCGAGCTGTTCCCGGACGAGGTCGTCACCAGCGCCCACGTACGGCACTTCGAACTGCCCGCGGGTGCGGGCCGGTTCGCGCTGATCACGCTGGACAACGGCTTCGACCACACCAAGCCGACCACCTTCGGCCCGCAGTCCCTCGCCAACCTGAACGCGGCGATCGACCAGGTCGAGGCGGAGGCCGCGAACGGCGAGATCGTCGGCGTCGGCATCACCGGCAAGCCGTTCATCTTCGCCGTGGGCGCCGACCTCAAGGGCGTCGAGCTGCTCAAGCAGCACTCCGACGCGCTCGCCATCGGCAAGGGCGGCCACGACGTCTTCAAGCGTCTGTCCGCGCTGGCCGTGCCGACCTTCGCGTACTACAACGGCGCGGCGATGGGCGGCGGTGTCGAGGTCGGTCTGCACTGCACCTACCGCACCGTCTCCAAGGCCCTGCCGGCCTTCTCGCTGCCCGAGGTCTTCCTCGGTCTGGTCCCCGGCTGGGGCGGCTGCACGATCCTGCCGAACCTGATCGGTGCCGACAAGGCCGTCACCGTCATCATCGAGAACTCGCTGAACCAGAACCGTCAGCTCAAGGGCAAGCAGGTCTTCGAGCTCGGCATCGCCGACGCGATCTTCGAGGGCGCCGACTTCCTGGAGCAGTCGCTGATCTGGACCGCCTCGGTCCTCAACGGCTCGGTCACGGTGGAGCGTCCGGAGATCGACCGCGGTGAGGGCTGGGACCAGGCCGTCGCCAAGGGCCGGTTCATCGCCGACTCCAAGGTGCACGGCGCGGCCCCGGCCGCGTACCGCGCCCTCGACATCATCGAGGCGTCCAAGGACGGCGACCTGCAGAAGGGCTTCGACGCCGAGGACCAGGCCCTCGCGGACCTGATCATGGGTGGCGAGCTCCGCTCCGGCATCTACGCCTTCAACCTGGTGCAGAAGCGCGGCAAGCGCCCCGCCGGTGCCCCGGACAAGTCGCTGGCCCGCCCGGTCACCAAGGTCGGTGTCGTCGGCGCCGGCCTGATGGCCTCCCAGCTCGCGCTGCTCTTCCTGCGCCGCCTGGAGGTGCCGGTCGTCCTGACCGACATCGACCAGGAGCGCGTCGACAAGGGTGTGGGCTACGTCCACGCCGAGATCGAGAAGCTGCTGGGCAAGGGCCGGATCAACCAGGACAAGGCCAACCGTCTCAAGGGCCTGGTCTCCGGTGTCCTGGACAAGGCCGCCGGCTTCGCGGACGCGGACTTCATCATCGAGGCCGTGTTCGAGGAGATGTCCGTCAAGCAGAAGGTGTTCGCGGAGGTCGAGGCGGTCGCCCCGGCGCACGCGATCCTCGCCACCAACACCTCCTCGCTGTCGGTGTCGGAGATGGCCTCCAAGCTCCAGCACCCGGAGCGCGTGGTCGGCTTCCACTTCTTCAACCCGGTCGCGATCCTCCCGCTCCTGGAGATCGTGCGCGGCGAGAAGACGGACGACGCCTCCCTCGCCACCGCCTTCGGTGTCGCGAAGAAGCTGAAGAAGACCGCGGTCCTCACCAAGGACGCCCCGGCGTTCGTCGTGAACCGCATCCTGACCCGCTTCATGGGCGAGATCCAGAACGTCATCGACGAGGGCACCCCGGTCGAGACGGCCGAGAAGGCCATCGAGCCGCTCGGCCTGCCGATGTCCCCGCTGGTCCTCCTGGAGCTCGTCGGCCCGGCGATCGGTCTGCACGTCTCCGAGACCCTGAACCGCGCCTTCCCGGAGCGCTTCAAGGTCTCCCCCAACCTGAAGGCGGTCGTCGAGGCCGGCAAGCGCGGCTTCTACACGTACGAGACCGGCAAGCCGGTGCTCGACCCGGAGGTCGCCGCCCTCCTCAAGCAGGGCGACGTCGTCCTGGCGGAGGAGCAGGTGCGCGAGCGCGTCCTGGACGCGGTGGCGCAGGAGATCGGCCTGATGCTGGAGGAGGGTGTCGTCGCCGAGGCGCAGGACATCGACCTCTGCCTGATCACGGGCGCCGGCTGGCCCTTCCACCTGGGCGGCATCACGCCGTACCTGGACCGCGAGGGCGTCTCGGAGCGCGCCAACGGCAAGCGCTTCCTGGCGCCTGGCGTGGCGAGCGTCCCGGCGTAACACCGGAGCTGTCCCGCGGATGCCCGTCCCCACCTCGTGGGGGCGGGCATCCGCCGTGATGGCAGGATGGTGGATCTTGTCCTCGGAAGAACGGCACCTTCGGCACCATGCACAGACCCGGCCCACGGTTCAGCCGCCGCACCCTGCTGATCGGCGGCGCCGCAGCGGCCTCGCTGGCGACGGGCGTCGCGGTCGGGTCCCTTCTCGGGCCGGACGACGAGCGCCGGGCGGGCGACGACGCGCCGCGGACACCGGTGCGACCGCCGGCGAGGGTCGGGGGCTTCGACGTGGCCCGGCCGGCACGTCTGTGGCGTCCGACGCCGCTCAGCGACGTCACCGGCCCCCAGTCGCTGGCCTTCGACGACGTCAACCGCCGGGTGTACGTGGCGCAGGCCGTCCGGGGGCGCGGACGGGACGGGGACCTGTGCATCACCCGGTACGACTTCTCCGGCCGCCGGCTCGGCCGGATGAGCCTGCGCGGGTTCGGGCACGGCGTCTCGATCGGCGTGGAGCCGGCCGGTGACCGGACCTGGCTGTGGGTGGAGTCTGACGCAGACCGGACCGGCTACGGGCGCGCGGTGGCCCGGGTGCGCTTCCGGGACGGCGCCGTCCTCGACGAGAGTGCGGCACCGGTCCGCCAGCTGCGGGCGGCGCCCGACGGCAGCCGCCGCGTCCACCCCGCCGTGGACATGGCCGGGGGGCGGGTGCTGATCGCCTACCGGACCGACGGCGAACTCCGTTATGGGCTGCACCGGATCGAGGATCTGAAGTCGGGGAACACGAGCCCCACCCAGATCATCGAGAATCCGGGAATCCTGGAGGGCGAGACGTTCCAGGGCTGCGCGTTGTACGGGAATTATCTCTACCTGCTCACCGGAAATCCTTACAGCAGACCCGGTGGCCGCAATCCGGAAGGCTCGGGCGGAAACACTTTCATTTCTGCGATCGACGTCACGACCGGTGAATCGGCAGGTCGTCAGCGCGTCTTGGTGGACCTGGATCTGAATTACCGTGAGCCGGAGGGAATTGCCGTCCGGCTGACGCCCGAACCGCTGCTCTGCGTCGGATTCTCCGTGAAATCGCCGGGGCGCAGGAACATCGCGCTCTACGGGTTCCACCCCCACGAACCGCACCGGCAGTGACCGATCGATGACCTGCGGCCACCTGCGACACGGCCCGGAACATCACCTTCCCGGCATCTCCGGATAACGGTTCGGCAACCCGCGCCGCCCCGTTCACCTCACAGCCTCCCTCCGTTCATTGGCCGTCCCGCCGCTGCATATACTTCGGCGAGCACTCACAACCTCCACACAACGCCATCCGCGCAGCCCGCCACGGCGGGCTGGGGACGTACGTGACGTGCGTCACGAAATTCCCCGTGCGGACAGCAGCGTCGCTGCCGCGTGCAGCAGCGTTGAAGGAGGTCCGGCACCGGTCATGGGCAAACAGCAGGGTCAAGCCATTCTCGGAGTGCTCATATCGAGCGCGCTCGTGCTCAGCTTCATCGGGATGCTGGTCGCCGTCGTCATGCCGTCGCTCACGCTGTTCGCCGGCTCGGCCGCCGTGAGCTACCTCGCCGACCTGATGCTGCACAGCTCGCAGTCCCCCACCCTGGAGCGGCTCCGGGACTCCCGCTTCGGTCTGACGATCCGCTTCCTGATCCGCCAGTTCCTGCTCCTCGCCCTGTGCGGGTCGGTCACGGACATCGACTCGTTCGTCGTCCAGATGACCTCGGTCGGACTGCTGCTGCTGTTCGCGCTCCAGCTGGCCTACGGCGCGCTGCTCAAGCACGTCCGCAAGAAGCGCCAGGAACTGCCGTACACCGTGCGCGGGCTCGACGTGGAGGCCCTGGGCATCCGGCGGATGCCGCACCCGTTCCTGATGAACAAGCACGTCCGCAAGACGCTGCACCTCGACGTCCCGCTCTTCGCCGGCACGCTCGGCACCATGGCGACCGACAACTGGCGGTACGTCACCTTCGGCGGCATCATCTCCGTCTCGGTGGCCTATCTGGCCCTGCTCGCCCTCGTGCCCGGCGCCCGGAACGCGCTGATCCTGCCGAGCGCCGACGAGGCCATCGACGAGCTGAACGAGCAGCTCGCCCACTACCGCCCGCAGGTCGCGCTGTACTTCACCTTCGCCGCGATCTCCCGCGACTTCATGTACCAGGTCAACATGTGGCTGGAGTCGCTCGAAGCGCTCGATCTGCGGCCGGTCATCGTGCTGCGCGAGCGGGCGACCCTGAACTACCTCGACGCCACGGGCGTCCCGGTGATCTGCGTGCCCAAGGCCGAGTTCCTGGCCCGGGTCGAGATGCCCGAGCTGCGCGTCTGCCTCTACCCGGGCAACGCCGGCAAGAACGTCCACATGCTGCAGCGTGCCGAGGTCAAGCACGTCTTCATCGGTCACGGCGACAGCGACAAGGCCGCCTCCAGCAATCGCGTCAGCAAGGTCTTCGACGAGATCTGGGTGGCCGGCCGGGCCGGCCGCGACCGCTACGAGCGCATCAAGCACGCCGTCAGCCACCACCAGATCGTCGAGGTCGGCCGCCCGCAGCTGATGTCCCTGCACCGCTGGACGGGCCGGGTCGCGCAGCCGATCCCCACGGTGATCTACGCGCCGACCTGGGAGGGCTGGACCGACGACGCCTGCTACACCTCGGTCATCCCGGCCGGCGAGCAGCTGATCGAGGCGCTTCTGTCGCACGAGCGGCGACTGCGCATCATCTACAAGCCGCACCCGCTGACCGGCACCCGCTCCCCCGCGGCGGCGGCCGCGCACCGCCGCATCATCGCCCTCCTGGAGGAGGACAACGCCCGCCGCTTCGGCCGCCGGATCAGCAACTCCAAGGGGGCCGCGCGCAAGCTGGCCCGCATCGACAAGCGCATCGCCGAGCTCTCCGAGCGCGGCGTCCGCTCGCCGTACCCCGACCTGACGGAGCAGGAGCGCACGGCCCGCATCCGGCGCAGCCGCAACCAGGCCGGCGCCCTCTACTGGAACGCCATTCCGGACGAGGCGCACCACGTGGTGCTGGACCGGATTCCCGCGCTCAACGACTGCTTCAACCACTCCGACCTGCTCATCGGCGACATGTCCAGCGTGGTCTCGGACTTCGTCGCGACCCGTAAGCCCTACGCCATCTTCAATCTGGAGGGGCTGCCGGACCAGGAGTTCCGCAACGAGCAGCGGACGGCGTCCGCCTCGTACCTGCTGGACTCCGAGTGCAACGGCCTGAGCGAGGCGCTCGACGCCATGCTCAACCCGGAGCGGGACGTGATGGCGCCCTATCGCGAGCAGCTGAAGGACTACCTGCTCGGCGCGGACTACCCGCCGTCGGTGGTGCGGTTCAACGCGGCGGCGAACGCGCTCTACGAGCGGGGGCTGCGGGACTTCCCGATCGAGTACCCCGAGCGCGTGTACGTCGACGCGTGACCGTTCCCGCCGCCCAGCTTCTCCCTCTCGCTTTCGTCATCGGTTCTGCTTCATCCGCCACCCAGGAGGCCGGAAAACCTTGTCCAGCCGTGCAATCCGTCGCCGTACCTGTGCCGTCGTCCTCGCCGGAGGCTCGGGGCAGCGCGTCGGGCTCGCGATTCCGAAGCAGCTTCTGAAGATCGCCGGCAAGTCGATCCTCGAGCACACTCTCTGCGTCTTCGAGAACGCCCCGGAGATCGACGAGATCATCGTGCTCATGGCGCCCGGCTACACCGCCGAGGCCGAGAAGATCGTCGCCAGGGCCGGACTGAGCAAGGTCTCCCGCGTACTGCCCGGCGGCGCGACCCGCAGCGAGACCACCAGCCTCGCCATCCGCGCCGTCTCCGAGGAGCTCGGCGAGGGCGAGGACTGCAACCTGCTCTTCCACGACGCCGTCCGCCCGCTGCTCTCCGGCCGCGTGGTGACGGAGTGCGTGGCGGCGCTGGAGCGCTACGAGGCCGTCGACGTCGCCATCCCGTCGTCCGACACGATCATCGTGACGCGCACGCACGGCGGCGACGGCGAGTTCATCACCGAGGTCCCGGACCGCTCGCGGCTGCGCCGCGGCCAGACCCCGCAGGCCTTCCACCTCTCGACCATCCGCCGCGCGTACGAGCTGGCGCTCGCCGACCCGTCCTTCGAGGCGACCGACGACTGCTCGGTGGTGCTCACGTACCTGCCGGACGTCCCGGTCCACGTCGTCATGGGCGACGAGTACAACATGAAGGTCACCCAGCCGGTCGACGTGTTCATCGCGGACAAGCTGTTCCAGCTGGCCTCGACCGCGGCCCCGGCGCCGGCCGGCGAGGACTGGTACCGCGAGCGGCTGACCGGCCGGACCATGCTGGTCTTCGGCGGCTCGTACGGCATCGGCGCGGACATCGCGCGACTCGCCGAGCAGTACGGCGCCACCGTGTACGCGCTGGGCCGCTCCACCACCGGCACGCATGTGGAGAACCCGGCTGACGTCGAGGACGCCATCACCAAGGCGTACACCGAGACCGGCCGCATCGACTACGTCGTCAACACCGCCGGCGTCCTGCGCATCGGCCGGCTGGCCGAGACCAGCGACGAGACGATCCGCGAGGCGACCGCCGTCAACTACCTCGCCCCGGTCAACATCGCCCGCGCCTCCTACAAGTACCTGGCGGAGAGCGGCGGTCAGCTGCTGCTGTTCACCTCCAGCAGCTACACCCGCGGCCGCTCCGAGTACAGCCTGTACTCGTCCGCCAAGGCCGCCGTGGTGAACCTGACCCAGGCGCTCGCGGAGGAGTGGGCGGAGGACGGCGTCCGGGTCAACTGCGTGAACCCGGAGCGCACCGCCACCCCGATGCGGACCAACGCGTTCGGCCAGGAGCCCGAGGGCTCGCTGCTGTCGTCCGAGGCGGTCGCCCTCAGCTCGCTCGACGTGCTGCTGTCCCCCATGACGGGCCACGTCATCGACGTACGGCAGCAGGACCCCACAGCTACGGCCGCGCCCCTGTCGGGCTTCGAGCGGGCCATCGCGTCGGTCCTCAGCGGCCGAGAGACCCAGGACATCTAGGCCCGTCCGGGCCGGGCGGCTCCGTCGAGGGAGAGAGCATGACGTACGCAAGCGACCACTCGGGCCCGCGGGCCAGGATCTTCCTGGCCGGCGGTTCGGGGACGGTGACCCGGCCCGCCAGCCACCTTCCCATGATGGGCTGGGGGCAGGCACTCGACCTGTTCCTCACCGACGACGTGGAAGTGGTCAACTGCTCCCGGGGACGGGCCAGTACGAAGAGCTTCCGGGAGCGCGGACGCCTCCAGTGGATCCTCGACGCCATG
Organism: Streptomyces sp. NPDC048604; assembly: GCF_043199435.1. Taxonomy (NCBI): domain Bacteria; kingdom Bacillati; phylum Actinomycetota; class Actinomycetes; order Kitasatosporales; family Streptomycetaceae; genus Streptomyces; species Streptomyces sp. NPDC048604. Next base: position 91,649 of record NZ_JBICVX010000014.1, on the reverse strand, counting down.
TCCCCCGGCGACTACCTGATCATGGCCTTCGGACAGATCGACTGGAAGCCCGACCCGGGCATCCACACCGAGCCGTTCGAGGACTTCATCGAGCATCTGCGGGCGTACGTCACGGGCGCCCGCGAACGCCAGGCGCACCCGATCCTGATGATGCCGTTCGAGCGGCGCCGCATCGACCGGCACGGCAACGTCAGCCGGTTCCTCGCCGACTACCCGGTGGCCATGCGGCAGCTCGCCCAGGAGGAGTTCGTCCCGCTCATCGACGTGTACGGGCAGAGCCTGCAGTGGTGGGAGGAACTGGGTCCGGAGGACACCAAGCACGTCTTCACCTATCTGCGCCCCGGCGAGCCCCTGATGCCGGTCGTGCAGGACGCCGACAACGTCCACCTGCGCGCCGACGGCGCCGTCGAGGTGGCCCGGTTCGTGGCCCGCGCGCTGATGACCCAGCGGCTGGTCCCGGCGCACTGGGTCAGGGACCTGGACCGGCGCACCTTCTCGTACGACGAGATGGGCTGGCTCGACGACGCCACGTTCCAGCACCGTACGAAGTCCCGTGTCACCCCCGCCCGCGACCTGGAGACCGGCTCATGAACCACGTGCTGTGCAGCGGCCGGGCCGTCGGCACCGAGGAGTCCTCTCCCGGTGTGGCGCACGCCTCGCTCTACTGCTCCCAGCCCCCCTTCAGCGGCGTCGCCCCGGGCGACATCGTCCAGTTGGGCCTCTCGGTCGCGGTCGACGGCGCCCCGTTCGCCTACGCGTACCTGCAGGAGAAGTACTTCGGCGGCGCGGCCGAGGTCGTCTCGGTCCAGGACGTGGAGTACTTCCCCAGGCAGCGTCAGTACCGGGTCCGGGCCGAGCCCGGCGAGAACGGCATCGGGTTCGTCTGGATCCGGGTGAAGGAGCCGAAGAAGAAGGAGCCGCGGCTGCGCCCGCACATCGCGGTCGCCCTGCCGAACCGGGACACCGGCAAGCTCGTGCGCACGGGCTCGCTGCGCGACACGTCCCTGCTGATCCGGACGATGTTCGCGCCCGGTCTGCGGATCGTCACCGCCCCCGGCGCTCAGGGCTCCGTCCATGTGCTCTCCGCGGCCCCCCAGGGCAGCACGCCGATCGAGGTGGACCAGCCGCGGCACGGCACCGCTCACCTCACCCACGACGGCTGGCTGACCTACCTCCCGCAGCCCGGGTTCACCGGCTACGACCGGTTCCGGTACACGGTGGCCCTGCCCGACGGAAGCAAGACCACCGCCCCCGTGAACGTGCTCGTGGGCGAGCCGGCCGACCGGCCCGGCGTCTTCCCCGAACAGCCGGCCGTCACCGACTTCCAGCCTTGGCAGTGGTCCAACCTCACCGGCGAGATGCCGTGGCCCCGGCCCACCGATCGACCCCACCACGGATAGGCGTCATCCCATGACCACTCCTGCACCTGTGCACCCGGGAGAGATCCGCGACGTCACCGTGGTCCTCCATGTCCGCGATCACGCCCGCACCCTGGGGGCCTGCCTGGACTCGCTGCTGGGCCAGTCGATCGGGACCGACCGGATCGAGCTCATCGCGGTCGACGACGGTTCGACCGACGAGAGCGGCTCCGTGCTGGCCGAGGCGCAGCGCCGGCATCCGCACCTGCTGCGCACGGGCCGCCTGCCGCGGGGCCTGTCCACGTCCGAGGCCCGCAACTGGGGCATGAGCCAGGCCACGGCCCGGTACGTCCTCTTCCTGACGGGCGCGGACCGGCTCACCCCCACGGCACTGGAGCGGATGGTCGCCTCGGCCGACACCAACGAGTCCGACGTCGTGCTCGGCAAGCTGGAGAGCTCGGGCAAGCACGCCGTGGCGACGTCGATGTTCCGCAGGACCCAGGCGTCGGCGGATCTGTACGGTTCGAAGGTCTACTGGTCGCTGACGCCGGACAAGCTGTTCCGCACGAGCCTGCTGCGCCGCCGGGGGCTGGCGTTCCCCGCGGACATGTCGTTCGGCGAGGACCAGGCCTTCACCGCGGCCGCCTACATCGGCGCCGACAACATCTCCGTGGTGGCCGACGAGCCCTGCGTCGTCAAGGGACCGTCGTCGGCCGGGCCGGTGGCGCTCGCCCAGCGGGTCGAGCTGGCGGCGCGGATGACGGCGCTGGTGTGCTCGCTGGTGCCGCCGGGCCCCCGGCAGAATCTGCTGATCTCGCGCCATCTGGAGACGGAACTCGGCAAGGCGACGGGGGCGTTGCTGCTCGCCTCGGACAACCACGCCGAACGGGAGCGGGCCCTGTGGGCCGCCGCGGAGTTCCTGCGCCAGGTCCCTCCGGGTGCTTCGGCACTGCTGCCCCGGCCGCTGGCCGTGCGGCTGGCGCTGATCGCGGCCGGCCGCCATGCGGAGGCCCAGCAGATGGCGGCGTACGAGGCGGACAAGAACAACCCCGTCCCGAAGAAGACGGTGGAGAACGGCCGTGTCTACACCACGCTGCCGTTCTTCCGTGATCCCTCGGTCGGGCTTCCTGACGAACTGTTCGACATCACCGACAAGATGACGGTGAATCAGGAGCTGACGAGCCTGAAGTGGAGCGGCCCGATCCTGCTGCTCGACGGGCATGCGTTCTTCGAGCAGCTCACCACCCGCGAGCGGGCCACGAAGGTGGTGCTGCGGCATCGTCCCACCGGGGCGGAGGAGCGCTTCTCGGTCACCGCGCGCCGGGACGAGACGCTGATGAACTCCAAGGGGAAGCCCCGGGCGATGGGCCGGTTCTCCACCCGGATCAACCTCCGGCAGATGTCGGACGGCTGGCCGCTGCTCCCGGGCGTCTGGGACGTCTTCCTGGCCGTGAGCTTCGAAGGGGTCACCCAGGAGGTCCGGCTCGGCCGCAGGCGCGCCCCCGAGGTCGACGTCGTCAGCCGGATGCCGATGGTCTTCGCCCCCTCGGCCACGACGGCGGGGCACGAGTTGGCCGCCACGCCGTTCTACACGGAGGAGGGCGACCTCAGCCTCGAGATCTCCGAGCGGCTGCCTCTGCCGGGCGCCCGCTGACCCCCGGCCCCCGGATCAGTACCGGCTCCACCGTCCGAACACGAGGCCGTCCTGCGCGGGGTTCTGCCGGGCCACGAGCAGGGCGCCCTCGTGGTCAACGACGGCCACGACGAGGCGCCCCATGCCGTCGACGGCCACCTGCGGGGCGCTCACCGGGCCGCCGGTGTCAGGGAGGGCGTTCCACCAGGTGCCGTACCCCTCGCCCTCGGTGACGTAGGCGGTGACGTCCACGGTGCCGTGCGGGCCGTTCTGCGCGAGGAACGTGCAGTCGTAGCCGCCGATCATGGTGCGGCCGACACCGGGGCGGCCGACACCGCCCGCACCGCCCAGGGACATCAGGCTGCCCGGGGCGTCCCCGGCCGCCGCACGCCAGGCGACGAGCGAGTCGTCGCCCGGGTAGCGCCAGAAGTAGGTGGCGCGCTTGCGGCCGGTCTCGACGGCGATCTGAGTGCCGTCGACGACGGGAGTGGCGAAACGATCCCGCATGGCGAAACGGCCGCCTCCGGCCCCCGCCCAGCGGTCCACCAGACCGTCGGCGTGGCTCACGGCCAGGACCTCCAGCGGCCCGCCCGCAGGCATCGCCGCCGCGAACTCGCCGGTGTACGCCTCGGTGCTGACGCTCTTCCAGCGGCCCCACCGCCCGTCCGCGGCGCGGCTGCGCCGCAGGATCCCGCCGGTGCGCAGCGAGACCAGGACGTGCACGGAGCCGGACGTCTGATTGACGACGACCACCGGTCCGGCGATCACGGGATCACCGGGCGCGGCGCCCGGGGCGACCGGCTCCCCGAGGTCGTGCCAGTAGTGCAGGGGACGCCCGGTCTGGAACTGGCCGCTGAGCACGACGCGCGGCGGGTCGCCGCCGTCCGGCCGGCGCAGCCCGGCGAGGTACACGTACCCCTCGCTGCTGCGTGCCAGGGACAGCCGCCCCGCCCAGCCCTCCACGTCGAACGCCTCGGGGGCGCCGAAATGCCCGTCCGCGCTCTCGGTCCAGCGGACGAGGCCCTCCGGAGACGGTCCGTACGCGGTCAGCCGGCCGTCCCCGCCGAGGAACAGCCAGCGCGCCGGACGGCCCTCCGGGGACGACGGGCCGGCGAGGGGTCGGTCCGCGGCCGGACCGGGACCCACCCGCCGACTCCTGTTTCCGCCACGGCTCATGACCACCGCCGCCCACCTCTCCGTCCGCCCGTGGTGCCGCAGCCGGTCACACGGGTCCTCGCTCGTTCATGGGGAAGCAGTCCACCCCCGCCGACCTCCCGACCACTGGGATCTGCATATTATTCACCGAATCCTTGGTTGACAGATGTGCCGGTCTCACGAGCCGGCCGTTTCTCGCGCACGCCCTCGGGCGTCCCCGACGGAAGAGGCCCGACGAGCAATGACGGACCAGAACACCGCGCCGAGCGCACCCGCGTCGTCCCGTGGGGAAGCCGGGGGGTCGAGGAGGGGTTCCCGGCGCGGGAACGGCCGCAGGCGCCGCAGGACCGGGCGCATAGTCCTGCTCGTGCTGCTCGTGCTGGTGCTCGCGGCCGGCGGCGGGCTGTACTGGATGTACAGCAGCCTCGACTCGAACATCAAGGGCGTCGACATCGACAAGGCGCTCGGTGACAACCGGCCGCAGAAACTGCCGACCACCGGGCAGAACCTGCTGGTGCTCGGGTCCGACTCGCGGGCCGGTGCCAACGGGGACCTGGCGGGCGGCACGGTCGGCGGGGCCCGGTCGGACACCGCGCTCGTGGTGCACATCCCCGAGGGCCGCACCCAGGCCGTCGCCGTCAGCATCCCGCGCGACACGCTCGTGACCCGGCCCGAGTGCGAGCGCACCGGCGGCGGGACCGCGCCGACCGCGCAGCGCGTGATGTTCAACTCCGTGTACGCGCAGTACGGTCCGGCCTGTGTGGTCAAGACCGTCGAGGAGATGTCCGGAGTCCGGCTCGACCACTACCTGGAGATCGACTTCGCCGGGTTCAAGGACCTGGTCGACGCCATCGGCGGCGTCACCGTCGACGTGAAGGAGCCGATCAAGGACGGGGCGAGCGGGCTCGACCTGGAGGCCGGTCCGCAGAAGCTGGACGGCACCCAGTCGCTCGCGTACGTGCGCACCCGGCACGGCGTCGGCGACGGCAGCGACCTCGGGCGCATCGGGCTCCAGCAGCAGTTCCTGATGGCCCTGCTGAGCGAGGTCAAGCGGCAGGACCTGCTGGGCAGCCCGGCCAAGGCGTACAAGATCGCCGGCTCCGCCACCAAGGCGCTCACCACCGACTCGCAGCTGGCCTCCCTCCGGTCGCTGAGCGAGTTCGCGCAGAGCATGAACGGCGTCGACCCGCAGAACATGGAGACGATCATGCTGCCGGTCGCGTACGACAAGAAGGACCCGAACCGCGTCGTCGCCGCCGAGCCCAACGCCTCCCGGCTCTGGAAGGCGATCCGCGAGGACGGCGACATCCCCGCGTCCGCCAAGAAGTCCCCGGCCACCGGGGGCTGAGGCCCGCGCACACGGAAGCGGGGGGGGGGGGCCGCCGGGGGGGGGGGCGGGGGGGGGGGGGGGGGGGCGCGGGCGGGGCGGCGCCCCCCCCGGGGGGGGCCC
>NZ_JBICVX010000014.1:0-86043 GCF_043199435.1 Streptomyces sp. NPDC048604 | reverse complement strand
CTCGCCGCGCGGCGGCCCACCCCCCCGGCCCCCCAAATAGCCCCCGGCCCCGGGGGGGGGGCGCCCCCCCCCCCCGCCCGGGCCCCCGAACCGGGGCGTTTCCGGGGCCCGCTTCCGTCGTTTCCGCGCGTCAGGCGCGCGTCCACTCCTCGAGTGCCAGGCCCGACTCGTCCTTCTGCCGGGTCACCAGGAGTCCGCCGTCCTCGCCGATCGCCGCGAGGACGATGCGGCCGCGGCCGTCCAGGCACAGGGCCGGGGCGCCGGTCACCACCGGGCCGGTCAGGGTCCAGCTGAGCCCCGTGTCCTCCTGCTCCGTCGGGTACGCGGCGAGCGCGATGCGGCCCGAGGCGTCCCGCTGGGCCAGCAGGGTGCAGTCGACGCCGTCGACCGGGGTGCGCAGCAGCGCGACCGGGCCGGTGCCGCCGGCACCGCCGAGCGACCGCACTCCGGTGTCCGGCCGCCAGGCCCTCAGCTCGCCGGAGTACGCGTTGCGCCAGAAACGGGTGACGCTCGTGGTGCCGGTGGGCAGCGAGGTGAACGTGCCGTCGGCGACCGCCGCGTCCGCGAGGTCCTCGTCGAGCCGGGGGAAGACCGCGCCCGCGGCGTCCTGGCTCCAGCGCAGCACATGGTCGGTGCTGGGCGCGAACACGTCGATGTGACCGGCCTCGTTGACGCCGGCGCCGAGCGTCCCGGTGACGTTGCTGCCCTTGAGGTCGGCCCACTTGGGCTGCCAGCGCACCGGGTTCTGGCTGCGGGAGCTGACGCCGCCGCCCGCGTTGTTGAGGAACACGTGCAGCGAGCCGGCCGCGTCCACGAAGGTGACCGGCACGCCCATCTGCGCGGCGAAGTGCTTGACCCGGGCCACCGGGTAGGGGTTGGCGAGCGGATGCCAGTCGCGCATCGGGCGGCCGGTCTGGTACTGCACGCCGTACACGACGTCCACGTCGAGCAGCCCGTCCGCGCCGGGCAGCCGGCGCAGACCGGTCAGGTACACGTAGCCCTCGGTGCTCTGCACGATCGAGAGGTACGGCACGAGGCCGGGCGCCGGCAGGACGTCGGGGGCGGTCCAGTCCGGTCCGCCGGCGGTGGTCTCGGTCCAGCGCAGCACGCCGCCGTCGACGGGCGCGTACGCGGTGAGCCGGCCGTCCTTGCCGCGGAGCAGCCAGTTCGTGGTGGCCGGGAGCGGGGTCTCCGTGGGGACCCCGGGCTTCAGACCCGCGATGACCTCGCGGGGCGTCCCCGCGGGGACGCCGGAAGCTCCGGAAGCGGTGCCGGACCGCCGCTGTTCGGCTTTGCGCCCCTGTGACCTGCGCGCGGACCAGCCTGCCATGGTCTGCCGACCACCTTCCCTGACACCCTTGAAATCCTGGCGACAATAACATTGGCGGCATGGCCGAGCCGATCCGCCCCATGATCGTCGTCGACGGAGCGAACGTCGTCGGCTCCGTTCCTGGGGGCACCTCCCACGAAGTGGGGGAGGCTGGTGGCGGGACCGCCGCGGTGCGGCCGAGCGGCTGCGCGACTCCCTCGCGGGCCGGGCCGCCGAGGGCCTCGCCGACGTGCCCGGGCCGGTGGAGCTGGTGCTGGTCGTGGAGGGCGCGGCGCGGGGCGTGGAATCGGTGCCGGGGGTGCGGGTGGAGTCCGCCCAGGGCAGCGGCGACGACAGAATCGTGGAGCTGGCGCTGGAGGCCGCGCAGACGGCCGGCCGGCCGTGCGTCGTGGTCACGGCCGACCGGGAGCTGCGGGCGCGGGTGGAACGGCACGGCGCGCGGTGCCTGGGCCCGCGCGCCGTACGGGGCCGGTGACGGCCCGGGGAACCGCCTCGGTACCGCCTAGTACTCCGCGCCGCGGCCCAGCTTGCCGAGGCGGCTGTGGCTGCGCCCGTACAGGAAGTAGACGACGATGCCGATGAGCATCCAGATGGCGAAGCGGAGCCAGGTCTCGCCCGGCAGGTTGAGCATCAGCCACAGCGAGGCTGCGATGGACAGGCACGGCAGCACCGGCACCCACGGGGTGCGGAAGGCGCGGTGCAGGTCGGGGCGGGTGCGGCGGAGCACCATCACGCCGACGGCGACCATCACGAAGGCGAACAGGGTGCCGATGTTCACCAGCGTCGCCAGTTCGTTGATGCTGGTGAAACCGGCCACGATCGCGATGACCACGCCGAGCAGGATGGTCGGCCGGTACGGGGTGCGGAACTTGGGGTGGGTGATGGAGAAGAACCGCGGCAGCAGCCCGTCCCGGCTCATCGCGAAGAACACCCGGGTCTGGCCGAGCAGCAGGATCAGACAGACGGTGGTGAGGCCGACGGCGGCGCCGAAGCTGATCACGCCCGCGTAGAAGGGGTGCCCGACGGCCTTGAAGGCGTCGGCGAGCGGGGCGCTGACGGACAGTTCCGTGTAGTGCTGCATACCGGTGACGACCAGGGCGACGGCCACGTACAGGACGGTGCAGATGAGCAGCGAGCCGAGGATGCCGCGGGGCATGTCGCGCTGCGGCAGCTTGGTCTCCTCGGCGGCGGTGGCCACCACGTCGAAGCCGATGAAGGCGAAGAACACGACGGACGCGGCGGTGAAGATGCCCATCACGCCGAAGTTGGTGGGCTCGTAGCCGAACATCAGCTGGACCATCGGCGCGTCCTCCCAGCCGGCACCGCCCTCCGGGGTCACCGCCGGCGGGATGAACGGGTCGTAGTTGTCGCCCACGATGAAGAACAGGCCCGCGATGATCACGATCATCACGACCGTGACCTTGATCGCCACGACCAGCGCCGTGATCCGGGCGGACAGCTTCATACCCACGACCAGGATCGCGGTGAGCACCAGGACCAGCAGGAAGGCGAGAATGTCGAAGGTGCCGCCCGGTGCGTCCGGTCCTTCCAGCGCTGCTGGTAGATGCCAGTCGACGTTGTCCATCAGGGACCGCACGTAGCCGGACCAGCCGACCGCGACCACCGCCGTGCCGAGCGCGAACTCGAGCACCAGGTCCCAGCCGATGATCCAGGCGGGCAGCTCGCCGATGGAGGCGTACGCGAAGGTGTACGCCGATCCGGCCACCGGGACCGTGGAGGCGAACTCCGCGTAGCACAGGGCGGCCAGCGCGCAGACGATGCCGGCGGCGACGAACGCCAGGGCGGTCGCGGGTCCGGCGTTCTCCTTGGCCACCTTGCCGGTGAGCACGAAGATGCCGGTGCCGATGATGACGCCGACGCCGAAGACGGTCAGATCCCAGGCGGACAGGGATTTCTTCAGTGCGTGCTCGGGTTCCTCGGTGTCCCTGATCGACTGTTCGACCGTTTTGGTCCGGAACAGCGACTGGTTACCGTTCCCGCTCGACTGCTGGTCCACGCTCACCGGCGTACCTCCGTACCCATGGCCGTACGCCCATGATCGAGGCAGACGACCGTACGCGCGCGGCGAGCTGAGCCCCATTCACACGAATGGGCCGGTCGGTACTCCTCCGGAGGAGCCCGACCGGCCCAATGCGCGGGCACGGACGTCAGTCGCGCGCGGGCTCCACGGCGGCCTGCGCGGGGTCGGTGTCGTACCGTCCGTCGAGGCGCGAGACGAGCCCGGTGACCTGGCGCGCGATGTCCGGGGCGGTCAGCCCGATCTCGGCCATGACCTCGGCGCGCGAGGCATGGTCGAGGAACCGCGGCGGGATGCCGAAGTCGCGCAGCGGCACGTCGACGCCCGCGTCGCGCAGCGCCTGGGCGACGGCCGAGCCGACGCCGCCGGCCCGGACGTTGTCCTCGACGGTGACGACGACGCGGTGCCGGGCGGCCAGCGGGGCCATGGCCTCGTCGACCGGCTTGACCCAGCGCGGGTCGACGACGGTGGCGGAGATGCCCTGCTTGTCGAGCAGGTCGGCGATCTCCAGGCACATCGGCGCGAGCGCGCCGACCGAGACGAGCAGGACGTCGGCCGTCTCCTCGCCGGTCTCGCGCAGCACGTCCATGCCGCCGATCCGGCGGACCGCCGGTACGGCCGGGCCGACGGCGCCCTTGGAGAAGCGGACGACGGTCGGGGCGTCGGTGACCTCGACGGCCTCGCGCAGCTGGGCGCGGACCTGCTCGGCGTCACGCGGGGCGGCGAGCCGCAGGCCGGGCACGACCTGGAGGATCGACATGTCCCACATGCCGTTGTGGGAGGCGCCGTCGGTGCCGGTGACGCCGGCCCGGTCGAGGACGAAGGTGACGCCGCACTTGTGCAGCGCCACGTCCATCAGGACCTGGTCGAAGGCACGGTTGAGGAAGGTGGCGTACACCGCGAAGACGGGGTGCAGTCCGCCGGTGGCGAGGCCGGCCGCGGAGACCGCGCCGTGCTGCTCGGCGATGCCGACGTCGAAGACCCGCTCGGGGAAGGCCTTGGCGAACCTGTCCAGGCCGACCGGCTGGAGCATGGCCGCGGTGATCGCGACGATGTCCTCGCGCTCCTTGCCCAGCTCGACCATCTCGTCGGCGAAGACGCCGGTCCAGTCGGCGCCGGAGGCGGAGATCGGCAGCCCGGTGTCCGGGTGGATCTTGCCCACGGCGTGGAAGCGGTCGGCCTCGTCGGAGAGCGCGGGCTGGTAGCCGCGGCCCTTCTGGGTGATGCAGTGCACGATCACCGGGCCGCCGAAGCGCTTGGCGCGGGTGAGCGCGGACTCCAGGGCCTCCATGTCGTGGCCGTCGATGGGGCCGACGTACTTCAGGCCGAGGTCCTCGAACATGCCCTGCGGGGCGATGAAGTCCTTGAGGCCCTTCTTCGCGCCGTGCAGCGTCTCGTACAGCGGCTTCCCGACGACCGGGGTGCGCTCCAGGATGTCCTTGCCGCGGGCGAGGAAGCGCTCGTAGCCGTCGGTGGTGCGCAGGGTGGCCAGGTGGTTGGCGAGGCCGCCGATGGTGGGGGCGTAGGAGCGCTCGTTGTCGTTGACGACGATGACGACCTGGCGGTCCTTCGCGTCGGCGATGTTGTTGAGCGCCTCCCAGGCCATGCCGCCGGTGAGGGCGCCGTCGCCGATGACGGCGACGACGTGGTCGTCCTTCTTCAGGATCTTGTTGGCCTTGGCGAGGCCGTCGGCCCAGCCGAGGACGGTCGAGGCGTGCGAGTTCTCGATGACGTCGTGCTCGGACTCGGCCTGCGAGGGGTAGCCGGACAGGCCGCCCTTCATCTTGAGCCGGGAGAAGTCCTGGCGGCCGGTGAGCAGCTTGTGCACGTAGCTCTGGTGGCCGGTGTCCCACAGGACCCGGTCCTTCGGGGAGTCGAAGACGCGGTGCAGGGCGATGGTCAGCTCGACCACACCGAGGTTGGGGCCGAGGTGGCCGCCGGTCTTGGAGACGGCGTCCACGAGAAACGTCCTGATCTCCGCGGCCAGCTGCTCCAGCTGTTCCGGGGAGAGCCGGTCCAGATCGCGCGGCTCCTTGATACGGGTCAGCAATGCCCGCCCGTCTCCCACCGCCACCCTTGGTGGACGCGCTGCGCGCGGCTGTTCCACCGTGCCTCCTTGCGTTTGAGCTGGTCGAGCTTGCCGATTTTGTCGAGTCTAATGTTCCGCCACGGGCCGGGAGTCCCTGGGCGGGGGTTCCGTGTCACCCGGGTGGCCGACACGCCGGTGCCCCGGGCGGTGGCCCCACTGGTCCGGACGCAGCAGTGCCCGGCGCCGGTTCGCGGCGCCGGGACACTGTGGGGTTCGTTACGTCTGCGCGTCCTTACGCGCGACCGGCGGTCTTCTGGGTGCGCCGGGAGACCGAGTCGATCACGACGGCGGCGAGCAGCACCGCGCCGGTGATCATGTACTGGATCTCGTTGGCCATGCCGATCATGTTCAGGCCCTGCTGGATCGACTGGATCACGATCATGCCCAGGAGTGCCGACCAGACCTTGCCGCGGCCGCCGAAGAGGCTGGTGCCGCCGATCACGGCCGCCGCGATCACCAGCATCAGGGTGTTGCCGGAGCCGAGGCTCTTGGTGGCGCCGCCGGAGAGGCTGGCGACGAACAGGCCGCCGAAGGCGGCGAGCATGCCGGAGAGGCCGAAGACGATGATCCGGACCCGGTCGACGTTGATGCCGGCGCGGCGGGCCGCCTCGGCGCTGCCGCCGACCGCGAAGACCTTGCGGCCGAACAGGGTGCGGCGGGCGACGAAGTCGGCGATCACCAGGACGGCCAGGAACAGGACCAGGGCGAGCGGCAGACCGCGGGCGCCCTCGGGCTCGTTCAGGATGTAGGCGGCGACGAAGCAGAGCACCGCGACGACGCCGGTGCGCAGCAGGATCTCGCCGGTCGGGCGGGCCGGCAGGGCGGCCGCGCGGCGGCGCCGCGAGTCGAGGAACAGCGAGAGCGCGTACGCGAGGACGGCGACCGCGGCCAGGCCGTACGCGGCGGCCTTGTCCTCGAAGTAGTACGCGGTGAGGTTCTCCACGATCGAGCCGCTGGGGGCGTTGATCGAGCCTTCCTTGCCCATCAGCCAGATCTGCAGACCGCTCCAGCCGAGGAAGCCGGCGAGGGTGACCACGAAGGCCGGGACGCCGACCTTGGCGAAGAAGAAGCCGTGCAGCAGGCCGATGACCAGGCCGGAGGCGACCGCCAGCGCAACGGCGAGCACGTCGTTCATGCCGTTGGTGACGTTGAGGACTGCCCAGACGGCCGCGCCGACGCCCGCGACGGAGCCCATCGACAGGTCGATCTCGCCCAGGATCAGGACGAAGACGATGCCGACGGCCATGATGCCGAGGCCGGAGGAGTACACCGCGATGTTGGCGACCGAGCTCGCGGAGAGGAAGTTGGAGTTCTGGGCCTGGAAGACGATCGCGATGGCGATCAGGCCGAGAACGACGGGCAGGGAGCCGAGTTCGCCGCCGCGGATCTTGCGGGTGAACTCGGTCAGGTAGCCCTTGAGTCCCTCCTCGCGGACGAGGAGGCGGGGGTCGACGGCCGGCACGGGGGCGGGGGCCCGGTGGGACGGGGGGGAAGTCTTCTTGGTGACGCTCACAGGACGTCCCCCTTCGCGGCCGTACGGGCCTGCCGGCGGGTCACGGCATTGTCCGTGGCGCCCGTGATGGCGGCGATGATCGTCTCGTGGGAGGTCTCGGCGACGGGGAAGACGCCGTTGTTGCGACCGAGCCGCAGGACGGCGACCTTGTCGGCGACGGCGCGCACGTCGGCCATGTTGTGGCTGATGAGGATGACTCCGTGGCCGCGCTCGCGCAGCCGCTCCACGAGGTCGAGCACCTGGGCGGTCTGCTCGACGCCGAGGGCGGCGGTGGGCTCGTCCAGGATGACGATCTTCGGGTCGCCGATCAGGGCGCGGGCGATGGCCACGACCTGCCGCTGGCCGCCGGAGAGGGCGGCGACGGGTATACGGACCGACGGGATCCGGATGGACAGGGTGTCCAGGAGCTCGCGGGCCCGCTTCTCCATCGCGATCTCGTCGAGGACGGAGGCGGAGCGCAGCTCGCTGCCGAGGAAGAGGTTGGCGACCACGTCGAGGTTGTCGCAGAGCGCGAGGTCCTGGTAGACGGTGGCGACGCCGAGACCGGACGAGTCGTGGGGCTTGGTGATCTGGACCGGGCGGCCCTCCCACTCGATGACGCCCTCGTCGATCGGGTGGACGCCCGAGATCGTCTTGACGAGGGTGGACTTGCCGGCGCCGTTGTCGCCCACGAGGGCCACGACCTCTCCGGCATGGATCTCCAGATCGACGTCGGTGAGCACCTGGACGGCGCCGAACCGCTTGGAGACCCCGCGCAACGCCAGCACGGGCGTAGCGGACACGTGAATCATCTCCTTGCCGCCTGACCGGCGGGGATGAGGGGTGCAGAGGGGGGTGCGAGTCCGGCGGCCCCGCCCCCGCTTGCGGGGCGATGAACGGGGCGGGGTCCGCCGGACCGGTAGGGGGACGGGGGCTACTTGATGCCCGCCGCGTCGCAGGCCGCCTTGTACTGGGCGGTGCAGATCTCGGCGGCCTTGTAGACGCCGTCGGCGACGATCGTGGAGGCGATGTTCTCCTTGGTCACGATCGACGCGTCGTACAGCCGGGCCGGGATGTCCTTGAACTCGCCGGTGAGGCTGGTGACCTTGGTGGGCGTGTACGCCGCGATGTCCTTGCCCTTGAGCAGGGCGACCGCGATCTCGGCGGTCGTCTCGGCCTCGGGCTTGATCTGCTTGTAGATGGTGAAGGACTGCTGGTCCATCAGGATCCGCTGCAGACCCGCGAGTTCGGCGTCCTGGCCGCCGACCGGGACCTTGATGCCCTGCTTGGACAGGGCGGTGATGATGCCGCCTGCCATGCCGTCGTTGGCCGAGTACACGCCCTGGAAGCCCGTCTTGCCCAGGGAGTCGATGGCGGCGCCCATCTTCTTGTTGGCCTCGTCCGGGGACCAGTCCGGGATGTCCTGCTCGTAGACGACCTTCTTGACGCCGGTGTCGAGGACGCTGTGGGCGCCCTTCTTGAACAGCGGGGCGTTCGGGTCGGTCGGCGAGCCGTTGATCATGACAACGTTGGCTTCCTTGGCCTTGGCGCCCAGCGCCTTGACCAGACCCTCGCCCTGGAGGCGGCCGATCTTCTCGTTGTCGTACGAGACGTAGGCGGAGATCGGGCCCTCGGCCAGGCGGTCGTACGCGACGACCTTGACGCCCTTCTTCTCGGCCTGCTGGACCCAGGACTTGGTGGCCTTGTAGTCGACCGAGTCCAGGATGATCACCTTGACGCCCTGGGTGACGAGGGCGTCGAACTGCTTCTTCTGCGTCTCGGTGTCCTGCGCGGCGTTGTTGTACTTGACCTCGCACTCCGAGCAGAGGGCCTTGATCTTCGCCTCGATGATCGGGCGGTCGAAGGTCTCGTAGCGCGTGGTCTTGTTCTCGGGGAGCAGCAGGCCGATGGTCTTGCCGTCGCCCTTGTTCTCCGCACCACCGTCGCCCGCCTTGCCGCAGGCGGCGAGGGAGAGGGCCATGGATACGGCGGCCGTGCCTATGACGACGCGGCGCGTCATTCCGTTCATTGGGGTTGCCTCCCTGACGAGGCCGCGTCCTTGCGGCCGAGGTGGCTGGAAGTCAACTCGGCCGCGGGCTCGGCGTCAAGAAGTGAAACCTTAACGAGATGACAACGACGGCAATCGTTCTCTAAGTGAACGCAAGCGTGGAGGGTCGGCCGGCGGTCGGCGCGGCCCCCGGCAACGCACTCTCCAACAGGGTCGAATCGCCCATTTCACTCAGCACGAGGGCCAGCGCGCCCAGGACTTCGGCACGCTGCCCGAGGGCTCCTGGAGCCACCGAGAGCTGCCGGGCGGCGCTGGGGATCGCGTACCGCGAGACGGAGTCCCTGATGGGCCCCAGAACCAGCTCCCCGGCCTCCGCGAGGTCGCCGCCGAGCACCACCCGGCTGGGGTTGAGCAGATTGCAGAGGTTGGCGACACCGCTGCCGATGTGCCGTCCGACGTCGCCGACCACGCGCCGGCAGCCCGGGTCGCCCTCGCGGGCCAGCTGCACGACCCGTTCCATCGTCAGATCCGGGCCGTGGCTGGACTGGAGCAGCGGCAGCACGTAGCGGGCGGCGGCGAAGGTCTCCAGGCAGCCGCGGTTGCCGCAGCGGCAGACCGGTCCCGACTCGTCCAGGGTGATGTGCCCGATCTCGCCGGCGGTGCCGCCGGGGCCCCGGTAGACCCGGCCGTCTATCACCAGTCCGGCGCCGACGCCGCTGGCGACCTTGATGTACGCGAGGTCCTTCACCCCCCGGCCGCTCCCCCACACCAGCTCGCCGAGCGCGCCGAGGTTGGCGTCGTTGTCGACGTGGACGGGCACGCCGAGCCGGCCGGAGAGCTCCTCGGCGGGGTTGATGCCGGTCCAGCCCGGCAGGATCGAGGTGGAGCCGAGGGTGCCGGAGGACAGGTCGATCGGGCCGGGCACGCCGAGGCCCACCCCGACGACCTTGTCCGGGCCGATGCCGGTGCTCGCGATCAGCCGCGTGACCAGGCGCTCCGCCCGGTCGAAGCCCTCCGCGGAGGAGGCGTCGACGTCCAGCGGCTCGGACTCCTCGGCGAGCACCTGGTGGGCGAGGTTGCCGACGGCGACCCGCAGATGGGTGTGGCCGAAGTCGACGCCGATGACGATGCCGGCGTCGCCGGAGAGGGAGACGCTGCGGGCCCGGCGGCCGCCGGCGGAGGTCGGGGTGACCTCGACCGTGCCGCCGTCCTTCAGTTCTCGCACGATGTTGGAGACCGTGGCGGCGGACAGGCCGGTGGCCCGGGCGATCTCCGCCTGGGTCAGCGATCCGGCCATGCGTACCGCTCGGACGACGCGTTCGAGGTTGGCCCTGTGCAGAGACGTCTGCGACCCGGGAGTCTCCATCGACTCACTCACTCCTGCCGTTATCTCCAACATGTGAAGTCTAAGTCGACGCTTTGGCCTCCGTCCCCGTCAAGACCTGGTGGGTATGGTCTGCGCCCATGACAGAGCCCCGGCGGGGGCTCCCACCGGGGCTCAAGGGGCTGTTTTCGGCCAGGCGGCGCTACTTCAGGGTCGCGGAGGTGAGGCCCGCCTGGACCTGGCGCTGGAAGGAGAGGTACACGACCAGCATCGGGATCATGGCGATCGTCACACCGGCGAAGAGCACCGGCAGGTCGGTCTCGTAGCCCTGCTGCTGCTGGAGCTGGATCAGGCCCTGGGTGAGCACGTACCGCTCGGGGTCGTCGCCGCTCTGCGGCTGCATGAGCACGGTCGGCAGCACGAACTGGTTCCACTGGCCGAGCGTGTTGAAGATCCCGACGCTGAGCAGACCCGGCTTGGCCATCGGCATCATGACCTGGAAGAAGGTCCGGGTGTGCGAGGAGCCGTCGAGCACCGCCGCCTCGAAGACCGCCGTCGGCAGGGTCCGGAAGAAGGCGTGCATGAAGAAGACGGTGAACGGCATCGAGTAGGCGACGTAGACCAGGATCAGACCCTGGTACGTGTTGAGCATCCCGAGCAGCTTCACCATGAAGAACAGCGGGACGAGCGCCAGGAACACCGGGAACATCGCGCCGGCCACGAAGAAGTAGTAGAGGAGCCGGTTGCCCCAGAACTCGTAGCGGGCCAGCACGTACGCGGCCATGGAGCCGAAGAGCATGGTCAGCGGCACCGAGAACACCAGGACGATCACGGTGTTCACGAAGTAGTCGCCGATGCCCTTGGACCAGGCGCGGGTGAAGACGTCGAGGGACCAGTTGGCCGGCCAGCCGAAGGCGGAGCCGGCGATCTGGGAGTCGGTCTTGAAGGAGCTGAGCACCAGCCACAGCAGCGGCAGGACGATCAGCAGCGCCCACAGGGCGAGGAAGCCGTGCGAGAAGACGTTGAGGACGACGCCCTCGGACTGCGGGGCGCCGGAGCCGCCCTTGCGGACCGCGCGCTGCTTCGGGATCGTGCCGCCGCCGGAGGCGGTCTCTTTGGTAAGTGAACTCATCGTGGGCTCTCCCGCTCAGAACTCGATGCGCTCGCGGCGGGTGGCGCGCAGCGTGACCACGGACAGGATCAGGGTGAGCAGCAGCATGATGACGCCCATGGCGCAGGCGTAGCCGCTCTTACCGAAGTAGAGGAAGTTGCGCATCATGACCGTCGACATGGTCTCGGAGGCGTGGTCGGGACCGCCTCCGTAGTCGCCCGAGGTCATGGTGGAGACGAGGACGAACATGTCCATCGCGACGATGCCGAGATAGACCCAGGCGGTCTGCACGGAGTCCCACAGCAGCGGCAGCGTGATCTTGAAGAACGACTGGGCGCGACCGGCGCCGTCGATGAGCGCGGCCTCGTAGATGTCCCGGGGGATGGACTGCATGGCGGCCGAGAAGAGCACCAGATAGAAGCCGACGCCGTGCCAGACGACGACCGCGATCAGCGCCCAGAGGACGAAGTTCGGCTCGTTGAGCCATTCAATCGGCTTGCCCGGGTCGACCAGTCCGAGTTTCGCCAGGAAACCGTTGAGCATGCCGCCGGTGTCGCTGCGGTACACGGCGCCGAAGAGCACCGAGAGAATCGCCAGCGAGAGCACCTGCGGGAAGAAGTAGACGATTTTGTAGAAGCCGGCGCCGGTGACGCCCGCGACGCCGCCGGCCCGGCTCCGGCCGCCCGCGTTCACCATGAAGGCGAAGAACAGCGCGAGCAGGATGGTGATCACCGGGATGAACACCAGGAACAGGATGTTGTGCCAGATGGCCCCGAGGAAGATGTCGTCCTCGAACAGTGCGACGTAATTGTCCAGGCCGACGAACGAGAATTCCTGAGACTGCCCCTTCCAGTCGGTCAGCGAGTAGCCGAAGGTCTGGATGTACGGCCAGATGACGAAGACCAGATAGAGCGCCACGGGGACGAGAAGAAATCCCGTGACGAACTGGTACTGCCCTTTGCGCATGGCGTTCCTGCTCCTGGTGTTCCCGGCGGATGCTGCGGTCGGCGCGCGATCAGTCGCGGCGGTTCTTCTTGGACGCCGGGTCCTTGGCCGCCTTGTCGACCGCGGCCTGCGCCCGCTTCAGCCATTCCGCGGGCTGGATGCGCTTGGCCATCAGCTCGTTGGACGCGTTCTGGATGGCGGTGTCCATCTCGCTGTACCACTCGGTGTAGAGGAACCTGAAGGTGTTGGAGCCGGCCTTCTTGGAGACCTCGACGGTGGACTGGGTGCCGGGGCGCAGCTTGACGCTCGGGTCCACGCCGTCCTGCAGGATGGTGAGGGAGTTCGCCTCCTTGGCGAAGCTCGTCGACCACTCCTTGGACAGCATCAGCCGCATGAACTCCTTCGCCTCGGCGAGGTTCTTGGCCTTGGCGGGGATGATGAACGGCTCGCCGGAGCCGGCGCGGATCGCCTCGTACGGCATGGCGCTGCCGGGCAGCAGCGGCATCGGCATGAACTTCATGTCGAAGTCGGCCGGGGTCTGCTTGAGCTGCTCGTTCTCCAGCCAGGAGCCGCAGGTGATGAACGCGGCCTTGTACTGGTTCCACCGGGTCTGGGACTCGGTGTGGGTCAGGCCGTTGGTGCCGGGCATCAGGTAGCCCTTCTCCACGACCTCGTAGATCGCCTCGACCGCGGCCTTGGCGGCGTCGGAGCCGACGAACGCCTTGGGGTCGAGGTTGTCGATCGCCTTCATGGCGTCCAGGCCGCCCTTCTTGGCGATCAGGTCCATGATGGCGACGTTGATGTAGTACGGGTACTTGCCCTGGTGGGCGAGGCCGCCGATGCCCTGCGCGGTGGCGTCCTTGCAGATGGCGAGGAACTCGTCCCAGGTCTTGGGCTCGGTCCAGCCCTTCTCCTTGAAGAGCTTGCCGGAGTACCACAGGCCCCACACCGTGTAGATGTAGTTGAGGGCGACGACCTTGCCCTCCTGCAGACCCGGGTCGATGGTGCCGGGGATGAGGGTGTCGCGGACCTTCTTGGACGGGTCGTCGACCGACGGCGCGTCGAGGACCTCGGCGAGGTCGAGGAGCTGCCCGTTCTTGTGCAGCACGTCGATCTTGATCTTCTGGGCGCCGGAGTTGTCCACGATGTCCGGCGGGTTGCCGGCGTTGAAGCGCGGCTGGAGCTTTCCGGTGATCTCCTGGGTGCCGGTGTGGGTGGCGGTGACGCCCCATTTCTTGTTGAAGGCGGCTTCCCAGGTCTTGGCGTATTCGTCGCCGTATCCGCCCTTGAACACCACGACGTCGATCTTGCCGCCCTTGGCGACTCCGAACGGATTGTCCTTGGACGTCTGCCCCTTGGGCTTCTTGTCGTCCGCGCCGTCGCCACCGCTGGAGGCGCACGCGGACAGGAAGCTCATCGTCGGTACCGAGATCAGACCGAGTGCGACAGAACGCTTGATCAGATCGCGGCGGCCGAGGCCCTCATTGGTGTGGGCGGAGGTGGATCCCATGCTCAAGTCCTCGCCTTCGTCAGGACTCAGGCGGTGTACCGGTCGCCCGTACTGCTCGCCTGAGGCGAAGGGCCCCGCCACCGCAGTCAATTGCAGCTGGGTTCGTGCAGTCGTGCAGCCGTTCTGCCGTCGTGTGCGGTACGACTGGCCGGACGCCGACAGGTATAGTCCACTTCACGCCAGGAGAGCAAGATCGAAAGCAAGGTTGGTCGGCGGTCTTTCCCGAGTTGAGACCTCCCGGTAAACCCTGACGGTTCATCACATACGGAAGTCCGGTGAACTCCTCCGCGTCGGACGGAGAAAGGCGTGCACCTCCCGTTCGCGCCCCAGCGTCGTTCTCGCGCCGTGTCCCGGCAGGACCACGGTGGCGTCGTCGAGCGGCGCGCAGGCCCGCGCCAGCCCGGCCCGGAGCCGGTGCGCACTGCCGCCGGGACCGTCGGTGCGGCCCAGCGCTCCGGCGAACAGCGCGTCGCCGCCGAGCAGCAGCGACTCGTCGTCCGCGCAGTGCAGCACCACGGATCCGGGGGTGTGTCCGCCCACGTGGACGCTGTGCAGGGTCAGTCCGGCGATCCGGAGGACGCCCCGGTCCGCGGCGAGCGGCCGTACGTCCTCGGGCTCCTCGTCCGGGTGCCCGTCGAGCAGCTCCGGCGGGAAGTCCGCGGGCAGTCCGGCGGCCGGCGCCCCGAGCATGAACCGGTCCTCGGGATGGATGTGCACGGGCACGCCGTAACGGCGTGCGACCGGGACCACGTCCCAGGTGTGGTCGAAGTGCCCGTGGGTGAGGAGCACCGCCTCCGGGACGAGGCGGTGCTCGGCGACGAGTGCGGCGATCCGCCCGGCGGACCGCTGACCGGGGTCGACGATCACGCAGCCCGCCCCCGCGCCGGGGGCGAGCAGATACGCGTGGGTGCCGAACGAGCCCGCGGGGAATCCGAGTACGAGCACGGCCGGCCGCTCAGTACCGGGTGCCGGCGGCGGCGGGCAGGGCGGCCAGTTCGGCGAGGTCCCCGGGGGTGAGGGTCAGGCCCTGCGCCGCGGCGTTCTCCGCCACGCGCCGCGGGTTCTTGGTTCCTGCGAGGGCGACGACGCCCTCGCCCTGGGCGAGCACCCAGGCGATCGAGACCTGCGCGGCCGTGACCCCGCGCCGCTCGGCGACCTTGCGGACCGGGTCGACGACGGCCTGGTTGGCCGCCAGGGCCTCCGGCTGGAAGCGCGGTATGGAGTGCCGGCCGTCCACCGCGGGCAGGTCCTGCGGGGTGCGGTAGCGCCCGGCCAGGAAGCCCCGGCCGAGCGGCGCGTACGCGACGAAGACGATGCCCTCGCGCGTGCAGTGCTCCAGGACGCCGTCCGCGAGCGGCTCACGGCTCCACAGCGACAGCTCGCTCTGGACGCTCGCCACCGGGTGCACGGCGCTCGCCCGCTCGATCTCCTCGACGGTGACCTCGGAGAGGCCGAGCGCGCGGACCTTGCCCTCGGCGACCAGTTCGGCCATCGCACCCCAGGTCTCCTCCAGCGGGACCTCCTCGTCCACGCGGTGCAGCTGGTACAGGTCGACATGGTCGACGCCGAGCCGGCGCAGGCTCGCCTCGCAGGCGCTGCGAAGGTGCTCGGGGCGGCCGTCGCGGTGGCTGCGGAAGGTGGCGGGGTCGTCCACGACGAGGCCGCCCTTGGTGGCGAGGACGAGTTCGTCGCGGCGGCCCTTGATCGCGCGGCCGACCAGTTCCTCGTTGGTGAACGGGCCGTACTGGTCCGCCGTGTCGATCAGCGTGCAGCCGAGGTCGACGGCGCGGTGCACCGCCTCGATCGAGGTCCGCTCGTCGCGGCCGCGCTCGTCGTACCCCCAGGACATCCCCATGCAGCCGAGCCCGACCACGCCGATCTCCGTCGCCTCGCCCCGCCCAAGTGCCGTCGTACGCATGCCTGTTCCCCTTCAGTCGCGTGCAGGTATCAGAACTCTAACTTATGACAGACCTCTGTCTCATGGGTGGGGGATGCGTCATCGGGGTCGTAGCCTGCTGAGGACAGGAACTCCGGGGAAGGATGGCGAGAAGCGATGGCCGACTCACACAAGGACGCCGCGAGCGCCGTGGCCGCGGGCCGGATCGGCCACACCCTCAAGCGCGCCGAACAGGCGCTGATCGGCCGCAAGACGCAGGTGCTCCGCGCGTACGGCCTGACCGTGCCGCAGTACGCGGCGCTGCTGCTGATCGCGCACACGGACGGCATGTCCGCCGCCCAGCTCGCCCGCGAGTGCATGGTCACCCCGCAGACCATGTCGACCGTCCTGACCAATCTGGAGAAGGGCGGCCTGATCGAGCGGCACTCCTCGCCGCTGCACCAGAAGGTCCAGGTCGCCCGGGCCAGCGAGGAGGGACGGGCGGTGCTGCGCAAGGCCGACGAGGCGGCGCTGCGGGTCGAGGGGGCGCTGGCCGAGGCGTTCACGCCGGAGGAACGGGCGGCCTTCGAGGAGTACCTGGAGCGCGCCGTCCGCACCCTGGACGGCCTGGGCTGAGCGGCGCCGGAAACGGCACGAGGGCCGCACCCCCGTCACCGGGGATGCGGCCCTCATGGCCTGTGGCTACCTGCTGCGTCAGCCGCGGATCAGGTTGCGCAGCACGTACTGCATGATGCCGCCGTTGCGGTAGTAGTCCGCCTCACCGGGGGTGTCGATGCGGACGACCGCGTCGAACTCGACACCGGTGTCGGTGGTGACCTTGACCGTGCTCGGGGTGGTGCCCTCGTTCAGCTCCGTGATGCCCGCGATGGAGAAGGTCTCCTCGCCGGTCAGGCCGAGCGAGTCGGCCGACTGGCCGGCCGGGAACTGCAGCGGCAGGACGCCCATGCCGATGAGGTTCGAGCGGTGGATGCGCTCGTACGACTCGGTGATGACGGCCTTGACGCCGAGGAGGGCCGTACCCTTGGCCGCCCAGTCGCGGGACGAGCCGGAGCCGTACTCCTTGCCGCCCAGGATGACCAGCGGGGTGCCGGCGGCCTGGTAGTTCTGCGAGGCGTCGTAGATGAACGACACCGGCGCGTCGGCCTGGGTGAAGTCGCGGGTGTAGCCGCCCTCGGTGCCCGGCGCGATCTGGTTGCGCAGGCGGATGTTGGCGAACGTGCCGCGGATCATGACCTCGTGGTTGCCTCGGCGCGAGCCGTAGGAGTTGAAGTCACGACGCTCCACACCGTGCTCGGTGAGGTACTTGCCGGCCGGGGTGTCGGCCTTGATGGCGCCGGCCGGGGAGATGTGGTCGGTGGTGACCGAGTCGCCCAGCTTGGCCAGGACGCGGGCGCCGGAGATGTCGCCGACCGGGGCCGGGTCCATGGTCATGCCCTCGAAGTACGGGGGCTTGCGGACGTAGGTGGACTCGGCGTCCCACTCGAAGGTGTTGCCGGTCGGGATCGACAGCGCCTGCCACTGGGCGTCGCCGGCGAAGACGTCCTGGTAGGACTTGGAGAACATGTCCTCGCCGATGGCGTTCGCGACGACGTCGTTGACCTCGGCCTCGGAGGGCCAGATGTCCGCGAGGTAGACCGGCTTGCCCTCGGTGTCGATGCCGAGCGCGTCCTTGGTGATGTCCACCTTCATGGAACCCGCGAGGGCGTACGCGACGACCAGCGGCGGGGAGGCCAGGTAGTTCATCTTGACGTCGGGGTTGATCCGACCCTCGAAGTTACGGTTGCCCGAGAGCACCGACGTCACGGCCAGGTCGTGGTCGTTGACGGCCTTGGAGACCTCCTCCGGCAGCGGGCCGGAGTTGCCGATGCAGGTGGTGCAGCCGTAGCCGACGAGGTTGAAGCCGACCTTGTCGAGGTACGGGGTGAGGCCCGCCTTGTCGAAGTAGTCGGTAACGACCTTCGAGCCCGGGGCGAGGGTGGTCTTGACCCACGGCTTGCGGGTCAGGCCCTTCTCCACGGCCTTCTTCGCGACCAGCGCGGCGGCGACCATGACGTACGGGTTCGAGGTGTTGGTGCACGAGGTGATCGCGGCGACGGTGACGGCGCCGTGGTCGATCTCGTAGGTGGAGCCGTCGGGGGCGGTCACGGTGACCGGCTTCGACGGGGCGCCGTTCGGGTGGTTCACCGGGGCGTCGGAGGCCGGGAAGGACTCGAGGCCCGCCTCGTCGGCGGCGGTGACGTAGTTGCGCACGTCCTGGGCGAACTGCGCGGCGGCGTTAGCGAGGACGATACGGTCCTGCGGGCGCTTCGGGCCGGCGATGGACGGGACGACCGTGGAGAGGTCGAGCTCCAGCTTCTCGGAGAAGTCCGGCTCGGCGGACGGGTCCAGCCAGAGGCCCTGCTCCTTGGCGTACGCCTCGACGAGCGCGACCTGCTGCTCGGAGCGGCCGGTGAGCTTGAGGTAGTTCAGGGTCTCGTCGTCGATCGGGAAGATCGCGGCGGTGGAGCCGAACTCCGGCGACATGTTGCCGATGGTGGCGCGGTTCGCGAGGGAGGTGGCGGCGACGCCCTCACCGTAGAACTCGACGAACTTGCCGACGACGCCGTGCTTGCGCAGCATCTCGGTGATGGTCAGCACCAGGTCGGTGGCGGTGGTGCCGGTGGGCAGCTCGCCGGTCAGCTTGAAGCCGACGACGCGCGGGATCAGCATGGAGACCGGCTGGCCGAGCATGGCGGCCTCGGCCTCGATGCCGCCGACGCCCCAGCCGAGCACACCGAGGCCGTTGACCATGGTGGTGTGCGAGTCGGTGCCGACGAGGGTGTCCGGGTACGCCTGGCCATTGCGGACCATGACGGTACGGGCCAGGTGCTCGATGTTCACCTGGTGGACGATGCCGGTGCCCGGCGGGACGACCTTGAAGTCGTCGAAGGCGGTCTGGCCCCAGCGCAGGAACTGGTACCGCTCCTTGTTGCGGCCGTACTCCAGCTCCACGTTCTGCGCGAACGCGTCGTTGGTGCCGAACTTGTCGGCGATGACGGAGTGGTCGATGACCATCTCGGCCGGGGAGAGCGGGTTGATCTTCGCCGGGTCGCCACCGAGCGCTGCGACGGCCTCACGCATGGTCGCGAGGTCCACGACACAGGGAACGCCGGTGAAGTCCTGCATGATCACGCGGGCGGGCGTGAACTGGATCTCCTGGCTCGGCTGGGCCTGGGAGTCCCAGCCGCCCAGGGCCCGGATGTGGTCGGCGGTGATGTTCGCGCCGTCCTCGGTGCGGAGCAGGTTCTCCAGCAGAACCTTAAGGCTGTAGGGGAGCCGGGCAGAGCCCTCGACCTTGTCCAGGCGGAAGATCTCGTACGACTCGTCGCCCACGCGCAGCGTGCTGCGGGCGTCGAAGCTGTTCGCCGACACGACAGTCTCCTTCATCAAAGTGCGCGTACTACCGTCATGCTGCCGCCACGACTCCTCGCCGGTCCGCTAAGGTAAGACTTAGTTAGGTAACCCTTACCGGGGTGGCGGCTGCGGTGCGCCGTAAGCAGTTATCTCGATGTCGAGATAACTCTAGTGCATCCCCGCCTCGCGGTCATGCCCGGCACGCCCTCGATGCGGCCGACGCGCCACGCCGAAAGCGGAGAAACGGGACCCAATCGAGGCACACTCGACAACGCGGACCGGGGGACCTCACCCCCCGCCATCGGGCCGACTTTCGTCCCATTTCACCCGGTTGACGCACCATCAACGTCAGCCTCATCTCATATCTGAGATAACCTGCGGCCATGGCAGACGATTACCTCGTACGCATCGGCAAGCTCATCCGTGACGCGCGTCAGCATCGCGGCTGGACACAGACCCAGCTCGCGGAGGCCCTGGCCACCAGCCAGAGTGCAGTGAACCGGATCGAACGCGGCAACCAGAACATCAGCCTTGAGATGATCGCCCGCATCGGCGAGGCGCTCGACAGCGAGATCGTCTCCCTCGGCTACGCCGGCCCGATGCATCTGCGAGTCGTCGGCCGCCGCCGCCTCTCCGGCGCCATCGACGTCAAGACCAGCAAGAACGCCTGCGTGGCCCTGCTCTGCGCCTCGCTGCTCAACAAGGGCCGCACGGTGCTGCGCCGCGTCGCCCGCATCGAAGAGGTCTTCCGGCTGCTGGAGGTGCTCAACTCCATCGGCGTGAAGACCCGTTGGATCAACGACGGGGTCGACCTCGAGATCGTGCCGCCGGCCGAGCTCGACATGGAGGCCATCGACGCCGAGGCCGCGATCCGCACCCGCTCCATCATCATGTTCCTCGGCCCGCTGCTGCACCGCATGGACCGCTTCAAGCTGCCGTACGCCGGCGGCTGCGACCTCGGCACGCGCACCATCGAGCCGCACATGATCGCGCTGCGCCGCTTCGGCCTGGACGTCACGGCGACCGAGGGCCTGTACCACGCACAGGTCGAGCGCACGGTCTCCCCCGGCCGTCCGATCGTCCTGACCGAGCGCGGCGACACCGTGACCGAGAACGCGCTCCTGGCGGCCGCCCGCCACGACGGCGCGACGGTCATCCGCAACGCCTCCTCCAACTACATGGTCCAGGACCTCTGCTTCTTCCTGGAGGCGCTGGGCGTCCGCGTCGAGGGCATCGGCACCACGACTCTGACCGTCCACGGCGTCCCGGACATCGACATGGACGTCGACTACTCCCCGTCGGAGGACCCGGTCGAGGCGATGAGCCTCCTGGCCGCGGCAGTGGTCACGGAGTCGGAACTCACGATCCGCCGCGTCCCCATCGAGTTCATGGAGATCGAGCTCGCGGTCCTGGAGGAGATGGGCCTCGACCACGACCGCTCCCCCGAGTACCCGGCGGACAACGGCCGCACCCGCCTGGTCGACCTCACGGTCCGCCCCTCCAAGCTCGAAGCCCCGATCGACAAGATCCACCCCATGCCGTTCCCGGGCCTGAACATCGACAACGTCCCGTTCTTCGCCGCCATCGCGGCGGTGGCCCAGGGCAAGACCCTGATCCACGACTGGGTCTACGACAACCGCGCGATCTACCTCACCGACCTCAACCGCCTCGGCGGCCGCCTCCAACTCCTGGACCCCCACCGCGTCCTGGTGGAGGGCCCCACCCGCTGGCGCGCCGCCGAAATGATGTGCCCCCCGGCCCTACGCCCCGCCGTCGTCGTCCTGCTGGCCATGATGGCCGCCGAGGGCACCTCGGTCCTCCGCAACGTCTACGTCATCAACCGCGGCTACGAGGAACTGGCGGAGCGGCTGAACTCGGTGGGCGCGCAGATCGAGATCTTCCGGGACATCTGAGGAAACCCGCGCATGGGCTCACCCCGCCGGTGGGCCCATGCCGCCCTTGAGGCGTTCTATGTCGGAGGGGCGGACCTTGATGGCGAAGATGGAGATGATGAGGGCGACCACGGCGAAGGCGGCGGCGATGATGAAGCCGGCCGAGACGCCTGCGGTGAGGACCTCGTCGCCCCAGGGGGGTGGCAGTACGCCGGTCTGCGCGAACTGGGCCTTCTCCAGGGGGGTGGCCTGGGCGAGGAAGGCCGGGATCTGGTCCTCGGCCTCGTTGCGGCTGACCGTGCCGAAGACGGTGACCAGGATCGACAGGCCCAGCGAACCGCCCACCTGCTGGGTCGCGTTCAGCAGGCCGGACGCGGCGCCAGCCTCCTGCGGCTCGACGTTGGACAGGGCCATCAGGGTCAGCGAGACGAACATCAGGCCCATGCCCGCGCTGAACACCAGCATCGGGCCGAGGATGGAACCCGCGTACGTGGAGTGGACGTCGGTCAGCGTCAGCCAGGAGAGGCCGGCCGCGAGGCACAGCGAGCCCAGCACCATGAAGGGTTTCGGCCCGAACCTTGGCAGGAGCTGCGAGGTGAAGCCCGCCGCCACCGCGATGACCGCGCTCACCGGCAGGAACGCCAGCCCCGCCTCCAGTGGGCTGAAGCCGAGCACCTGTTGCACGAACAGGGTGAGGAAGAAGAACATGCCGAAGATCGCCGCGGCGAGGCAGAGCATCATCCCGTAGGTGCCCGCTCTGTTCCGGTCGGCGAACATGTGCAGGGGCGTGATGGGCTGCCGCGAGCGCTGCTCGATCAGGACGAACGCGACCAGCAGGACCACCGCCACGCCGAACGACGTCAGGGTGAGCGGGTCCCGCCAGCCCTCCTGGGCGGCGCGGATGAAGCCGTACACCAGCGCCACCATGCCCAGGGTGGACGTCAGCGCGCCCATGAAGTCGAAGCGGCCGGGATGCCGTTCGGACTCCTTCACATGGCGCGGGGTGAGGAAGGCGATGAGCAGGGCGATGGGTACGTTGACGAAGAAGATCCAGCGCCAGTCGAGCCATTCGACGAGGATGCCGCCGGCCAGCAGGCCGATCGCGCCGCCGCCGGCCGAGACGCCCGCGAACACGCCGAAGGCCCGGTTGCGTTCGGGCCCTTCGTCGAAGTTCGTGGTGATGAGGGAGAGCGAGGTCGGCGAGGCGATCGCTCCACCGACGCCCTGGAGGGCTCGGGCGGCGAGCAGTTGCCAGCTGGTCTGGGCGACGCCGCAGAGCAGGGACGCGAGGCCGAAGAGCAGCACGCCGAAGATGAAGACCCGGCGGCGGCCGAGGATGTCGCCCGCTCGTCCGCCGAGCAGCAGCAGTCCGCCGAAGGTCAGCGTGTAGGCGTTGACCACCCAGGACAGGTTGGTGGTCGAGAAGTCGAGAGCGCTCTGGATGTGCGGGAGCGCGATGTTCACGATCGTGATGTCGAGGACGACCATCAGTTGACAGGAGGCGATCACGAAGAGCGCAATGCCCTTTCCGTCGCCCTTCTTCGGGGCGGCGGCCTGTGCGGGTGTCTTCGGCTGGGGATGAGTCATGGCGCATCGCGCCCTCACGTGAGGGTCCCGTGGGCCGGTCAGTCCACCCCTCGAAAATAAGCCCCGCGTCAGGGGCTCACCAGTCGATCAAGAACGCGGTACGACCCGCTCCGCGACGAACGCGCGCAGCGCCGAGGTGAGCTGTTCCGGCTGGTCCTCCGCGATCAGGGTGCGGCTGTCCTCGATCTCCGACAGCCGCCCCTGCGGGAGGAGTTCGGCCAGTCTCCGGCCGTGTTCGCGGGGCATCATCAGGTCGTCGACCGCCCAGACGACGAGCGCGGGACGGTCGAACGTCCGCAGGCCCTCGGCCGCTTCGAGCAGTTCGGTGCGGCGCACGGCGAGGTTGTAGCGGCGGAAGTCGGCGCGTACCTCCGCGTTCTGCCGCAGCGGGGCGAGCCAGCCGTCGACGACCGCGTCAGGCACCGGCCGCCGGGTGAGCGCGCCGATGCCGACGGGCAGCCGGCGCAGGGCCTTCAGGCCGAGGACGCGCGCCATCAGGGCCACCCCGCCGGGCGCCCTGCAGGCGAGGGCGATCATCTTGCCGGGTACCCCGGGCGGGTAGTTGTCGAAGGCCTCGCAGGAGATGAGGACGAGGCCGGCGAGCCGCTCGGGGTGCTTCGCCGCGACGCTCTGTGCGCGGCCGCAGTCGCTCTCGACGAGGGTCACGTCGTGGAGGTCCAGGCGCTCCAGGAACTCCGCGATCAGCTCGACGACGCTGTCCGGCGAGAGCGGCACGTCGGGCTTCATGGCGATGCGGTGCGAACCGTACGGGAGGGTGGGCGCGAGGACCCGGTGGTCGGTGCGCAGGCCGGCGATCACGTGCCGCCAGACGGTGGCGTCGTGGACGAGGCCGTGGAGCAGGACGACCACGGGGCCGGGGCCGCCGGTGTCCTCGTACGCGACGGTCCCCGCGGTGAGCTCGATCTCCGGCACTCCCGCCCCTCCCTCTCAGTCCACCACGGCGAAGCCGTCGAGCTCCACGCGGGCCTGTTCGTCCCACAACCGTACGACACCGATCACGGCCATCGCCGGGTAGTCCCTTCCCGCCAACTGCCGCCAGATGCGGCCGAGTTCGGCGGCGTGGGTGCGGTACTCGGCGACGTCCGTCGCGTACACGGTGACCCGTGCCAGGTCGGCGGGGGCGCCGCCGGCGTGGCGGAGGGCGGTGAGGAGGTTGGTGAGGGCGGTGGTGAACTGGTCGGGGAGGGTCTCGCCGACCACCTTGCCGTCGGCGTCCAGGGCCGTCTGGCCCGCCAGGAAGACCAGCCGGGAGCCGGTGGCCGTGACGGCGTGCGAGAAGCCGGTGGGCGGGGAGAGCGCGGCGGGGTTGTGGCGGTGCAGGCTCATGCGCGGGCCTCCTCGGCCGTCGGGGCGGCGTGCCGCTTGTACAGCTCCTTCGCGATGATCGTGCGCTGCACCTCGGTGGCGCCCTCGTAGATCCTCGGCGCGCGCACCTCGCGGTAGAGGTGTTCGAGCAGGTGGCCGCGTTGCAGGGCGCGGGCGCCGTGCAGCTGGACGGCGCCGTCGACGACGTACTGCGCGGTCTCGGTGGCCAGCAGCTTCGCCATCGCGGACCGCCGGGGGACGTCCGGCGCGCCGGAGTCGTACGCCGCGGCCGCCGCGTACACCAGGAGGCGGGCGGCCTCGGTGCGGGTGGCCATCTCGGCGACCTGGTGGGCGACGGCCTGGAGGTCGGCGAGGACGCCGCCGAAGGCGGTGCGGCCGGCGGTGTGGGCGAGGGTCGCGTCGAGCGCGGCCTGGGCCATGCCGACGGCGAAGGCGCCGACGCTGGGCCGGAAGAGGTTCAGGGTGTTCATGGCGACCCGGAAGCCGCGGTCGGGCTCGCCGAGGAGGTCGTCGGGGCCGACGGGCACGCCGTCGAAGGCGAGGGCGCCGATGGCGTGCGGGCTGAGCATGTCGAGGGGTTCGCCGGTGAGGCCGGGGCGGTCGGCGGGGACGAGGAAGGCCGTCACGCCGCGGGCTCCGGCGCCGGGCGTCGTGCGGGCGAAGACGGTGTAGAAGTCGGCCTCGGGGGCGTTGGAGATCCAGCGTTTCTCGCCGGTCAGCCGCCAGCCGCCGGACCCGTCCGGCGCGGCGTCCAGGGCCAGCGCGGCGGCGTCCGAGCCCGCCTCCGGCTCGGACAGGGCGAAGGCGGCGACGGCGCGGCCGGCGGCGACCTCGGGCAGCCAGCGGTCCCGCTGTTCTTCCGTACCCGCCGAGGCCACCGGATGGGCGCCGAGGCCCTGGAGGGCGAGCGCGGTCTCGGCCTCCGTGCAGGCCGTCGCCAGCGATTCCCGCAGCAGGCAGAGCTCCAGCGCACCGGCAGTGAACAGCCGTTCCAGGAGTCCGAGTTCACCGAGGGCGGCGATCAGGGGCCGGTTCACACGGCCGGGCTCGCCCTTCTCGGCGAGCGGGCGGAGCCGGTCCGCGGCCAGGGCGCGCAGCGCGGCGCACCAGTCGACATGTGCCGGATCGAGCGAGAATTCGGGCATTCTGGCCCCCACTTCCGTCGCGTCGGTCGGATCTCCCACCGCATCACCGGTCTATCGCGCAATCACTGTCTATCGCGCACCGTTGACTGTCGTCACCATCACGATACGCTCGTTGGGCGACCCCACCACGACAAGGGGCGAAAACCATGGAGCTGACACCCTCGGCGCACCAGGACACCTTCACCCGCGACCATCTGCCGCCCGCCGGGCAGTGGCCGGAACTGCACTTCGATCTGCCCGAGCTGCGCTATCCGGAGCAGCTCAACTGCGGGACCGAACTCCTCGACCGCACCACGGAGCGCTTCGGCGCCGGCCGGCCGGTCTTCCGCGACGCGGCCGGCGCCGTCTGGACGTACGGCGAGCTACGCGAACGGGTGAGCCGGATCGCCCATGTGCTCGACCACGACCTCGGCGTCCGCCCCGGCAACCGGGTGCTGCTGCGCGGCCCGACCACGCCGTGGCTGGCGGCCTGCTGGCTGGCCGTGATGAAGGCCGGCGCGGTGGCCGTCACCGTGCTGGCCCAGCAGCGGCCCGGGGAACTGGCCGTGATGTGCGAGATGGCCCGGGTCACGCACGCGCTGTGCGACGTGCGCAGCGTCGACGACCTGGTGAAGGCGGAGGTGCCCGGGCTGCGGGTCACCGCCTTCGGCGGCGACGCGCCGGACGACCTGCTGTCCCTGGCGATCGGCAAGCCGCAGACGTACGAGGCCGTGCCGACGGCCGCGGACGACGTGGCGCTGATCGCCTTCACCTCCGGGACGACCGGGCGGCCCAAGGGCTGCATGCACTTCCACCGGGACGTCCTCGCGATCGCGGACACCTTCTCCGCGCAGGTGCTGCGGCCCGGCCCGGACGACGTGTTCGCGGGCAGCCCGCCGCTCGGTTTCACCTTCGGGCTCGGCGGGCTGGTGGTCTTCCCGATGCGGGCCGGGGCGAGCGCCCTGCTGCTCGAACAGGCCGGGCCGCGGCAGCTGCTCGAAGCGGTCGCGAAGCACCGGGTGAGCGTGCTGTTCACCGCGCCCACCGCGTACCGGGTGATGCTCGACGAGATGAACGGGCACGACCTCGGCTCGCTGCGCCGCTGCGTCTCGGCCGGCGAGAACCTGCCGGCCGCGACCTGGGAGGCGTGGCGGGACCGGACCGGGCTGCGGCTGATCAACGGGATCGGTGCGACCGAGCTGCTGCACATCTTCATCTCGGCCGCCGAGGGCGACATCCGCCCCGGCACCACCGGCGTCCCCGTCCCCGGCTGGCAGGCCAGGGTCGTCGACGCGGCCGGCGAGCCGGTCCCGGACGGCGAGGAGGGCCTGCTCGCGGTCCGCGGCCCGGTGGGCTGCCGCTATCTCGCGGACCCGCGGCAGACCGAGTACGTGCGCGACGGCTGGAACCTCACCGGCGACACGTACGTCCGCGATCCGGACGGATACTTCCGCTATGTGGCCCGGGCCGACGACATGATCGTCTCCGCCGGGTACAACATCGCCGGACCCCAGGTCGAGGAGGCGCTGCTGGCCCATCCGGACGTGCTGGAGGCGGCGGTCGTGGGCCGGCCGGACGAGCTGCGCGGCCAGATCGCGGTGGCGTACGCGGTGCTGCGGGACGGGGTACCCGGGGACACCCGGACGGCGGACGCGCTGCGCGACTTCGTGAAGACCCGGCTCGTACCGTACAAATGCCCCCGCGAAATCGTCTTCCTGGACGCCCTGCCGCGTACGGCGACGGGGAAGCTGCAGCGCTACCGGCTGCGCGATCTAGAGTGATCGGGTGGCCGAGCAGCACACTCCCCGTTCCCTGATCGTCTCCCTGTACGGCGCGTACGGGCGCACCCCCGACGACGCGCCGCTCCCCGTGGCCGAGCTGATCAGGCTGCTCGGCGTGCTCGGGGTGGACGCGCCGTCGGTGCGCTCCTCGGTGTCCCGGCTGAAGCGCCGCGGGCTGCTGCTGCCCGCGCGCACGGCCGGCCGAGCCGCCGGTTACGCCCTGTCCGCGGAGGCCCGACAGCTCCTGGACGACGGCGACCGCCGGATCTACGCCCGCACGGAGCCGGCGCTGTCGGACGGCTGGGTCCTCGCGGTCTTCTCGGTGCCCGAGTCGGAGCGGCACAAGCGGCACCTGCTCCGCTCGCGCCTCGGCGGCCTGGGCTTCGGCACCGCCGCGCCCGGCGTCTGGATCGCCCCGGCGCGGCTGTACGACGAGACCCGCCACGTCCTGGAGCGGCTGCGCCTGGACCCGTACGTGGACCTGTTCCGCGGCGAGCACCTGGGCTTCGCGGCCACGGCGGAGGCCGTGGGCCGCTGGTGGGACCTGGCGGCGATCGCCAAGGCCCACGAGGACTTCCTGGCCGTCCACGAGCCGGTCCTGCACGCCTGGGAGGCCCGCGCGGACACCCCGGCGGAGGACGCGTACCAGGACTACCTGCGCACTCTCGACTCCTGGCGCCGCCTCCCCTACATCGACCCGGGGCTCCCGCCCGAGCTCCTGCCGGCCGGCTGGCCGGGCTCCCGCTCGGCGGAGGTCTTCGCGGCCCTGCACGCCCGGCTGCGGGACGCGGGGGCGCGGTTCGTGCAACCGGACGGCGCCGCGGACCGTCCTGAGCAGTCATGAGCGCACACCCCGGCTCCCGGCTGCAGTGGCTGTCGTGGGGAGCGGCGGCCCTGGCCGGCGTGCTCGCCGCCTACGGGGCGAGCACGGTGGCGGCCTGGGCGCGCGCGTCCTGCGGCGCCTCCGGCGCGCCGCACCGACTCGCGCCCGACGCGGAACTGCTGCTGGTGTCGGCCGCGGCGGCGGGGATCGCCGTGTCGGCCGTGGCGCTGGCCCGCTGGGCGACCGTGCGCGGACCGCGTTCGACGCGGGCCTCGGCGCAGGTGGCCGTGGTGCTGCTCGCGGTGGCGGCGCTGGCCTGGTGGTACCTGTCCGCCCATGCGTCGCCGTCCGGCTCCGGGCTCTGCCCGGCCGGCGGTGCGCCCGCGTGGTGGCCGGCATGGCTGCCGAGGTGAGCGACGGGCCGTGGGAGCCGACCTGGCTGGTCGCCGCGAACGTGGTGCGGTGGCGGCGGTGGGGCGACTTCGGACAGGAGCTGCGCCCCGGCACCAAGGCGTTCAAGGGCGGGGCGAAGGTGTACGTGATCGGCACCTACCCCGGCTTCGGCGACGAGCAGCTGGAGGCGGTGGGACGGGGCCGGCACAACGGGCGGTGGATCACCATCAAGATGCCCACCCGGCATCTGCACACCTTCCGGGCGAAGCTGGTGCACGCGCCCGCGGTGCTGCGCCGGTACGACTGGCACGCGGTGGAGCAGGAGGCGGCGGAGCAGCTGGCTCTGAAACTGGAGCGGGTCGCCCGCGAGCAGCGGCTGACCTACCACTCCGGTCCGCACCCCGACGCCTGCCTGTGCCACGCCTGTCTCACGGGCGAGGGCCGAGACTGAGCCGGGGTTTCGGGGCGTCCGTGCGGCCGGTCGGAGGCCTGCGGCTGCCCGCCTTGTACGGGTCGGGCCAGGGGGCCGCGGGGCCTGTGTAGTCCTGTTCGGCGGCGGCGTGCAGGGTCCAGTGCGGGTCGTACAGGTGCGGGCGGGCCAGGGCGCACAGGTCGGCGCGGCCCGCGAGGAGCAGCGAGTTGACGTCGTCCCAGGAGGAGATCGCGCCGACCGCGATCACCGGGACGCCGACGGTGTTGCGGATCAGGTCGGCGTACGGGGTCTGGTACGAGCGCCCGTACTCGGGCCGCTCCTCGGGGACGACCTGGCCGGTGGAGACGTCGATCGCGTCGGCGCCGTGCGCGGCGAAGGCGCGGGCGATCGCGACGGCGTCCTCGGGGGCGGTGCCGCCCTCGGTCCAGTCGGTCGCGGAGATGCGGACGGTCATGGGCCGGTCCTCCGGCCAGACCTCACGGATCGCGTCGAAGACCTCCAGGGGGAAGCGGAGGCGGTTCTCGACCGGGCCGCCGTAGGCGTCGGTGCGGTGGTTGGTGAGCGGGGAGAGGAAGCCGGACAGCAGGTAGCCGTGGGCGCAGTGCAGTTCGAGCAGGTCGAAGCCGCTGCGGGCGGCGCGCCGGGCGGCTGCGGCGAACTCCTCGCGGACGGCGGTGAGACCGGCGCGGTCCAGGGCATGCGGGGTCTGGTTGATCCCGGGCCGGTACGGCAGCGGGGAGGCGGCGGCCAGTGGCCAGTTGCCGGCCGGAAGCGGCTGGTCGATGCCCTCCCACATGCGTTTCGTGGAGCCCTTGCGGCCGGAGTGCCCGAGCTGGACGCCGAACGCGGCGCCGGGGGCCTGCGCGTGGACGAAGTCGGCGATCCGGGACCAGGCGGCGGCCTGTTCGTCGGTCCACAGGCCGGTGCAGCCGGGTGTGATCCGCCCCTCGGGGCTGACGCAGACCATCTCGGTCATGACGAGTCCGGCGCCGCCGAGGGCGCGGGCGCCCAGGTGGACGAGGTGGAAGTCGCCGGGAACGCCGTCCTCGGCGACGTACAGGTCCATGGGCGAGACGACGACCCGGTTGCGCAGCGTCAGTCCGCGCAGCCGGAACGGCGTGAACATGGGCGGGGTGCCGGGCGGGCAGCCGAAGTCGCGTTCGACGGTGTCGGTGAAGTGCGGGTCCCGCAGCTTCAGGTTGGCGTGGGTGACCCGGCGGCTGCGGGTGAGCAGGTTGAACGCGAACTGGCGCGGCGGCTGGTCGAGATTGCGGGCCAGGTCCTCGAACCAGCGCAGGCTGGCCGCGGCGGCCCGCTGGGTGGACTCGACGACGGGCCGGCGCTCGGCCTCGTACGCGGCCAGGGCCTCGTCGAGGGTGGGCTGTTCCTCGACGCAGGCGGCCAGCGCGAGGGCGTCCTCGACAGCGAGTTTGGTGCCGGAGCCGATGGAGAAGTGCGCGGTGTGCGCGGCGTCGCCGAGCAGCACCGTACGGCCGTGGGACCAGTGGTCGTTGACGACGGTGCGGAATGCGGTCCAGGCGGAGTTGTTGCCGCGCAGCGGACGGCCGCCGAGGGTCTCGGCGAAGATCTTGGCGCAGCGCTCGGCGGACTGCTGCTCGTCCACTTCGTGCAGGCCGGCCGCCCGCCAGACCTCCTCGCGCATCTCGACGATGACGGTGGAGGAGCCTGAGGAATTCTGCGGCCCGAAGGGCCTCGTTGAGGGGTGGTGGTCGGGCGACGGGCGGGAGTAGGGGTAGCCGTGCAGCTGCATCACGCCGTGCTCGGTCTCGGCGATCTCGAAGCGGAAGGCGTCGAGGGCGAAGTCCGCGGCGAGCCAGATGTAGCGGCAGCGGTGGGCGGTGATCCGGGGCCGGAAAACGTCGGCGTGCTGTTCGCGGGTGCGGCTGTGCACGCCGTCGGCCGCGACGACGAGGTCGTGGGTCGCGGCGAGCTCGGCGGCGGACGGGGCCTCGGTGCGGAAGCGGAGCCGTACGCCGAGGGCGGTGCAGCGGGCGTGCAGGAGCTCCAGGAGCCGGCGGCGGCCGAGGGCGGCGAAGCCGTGCCCGGAGCTGGTGAGGGTGCGGCCGCGGTGCACGATCTGGATGTCGTCCCAGCGGACGAACTCGTCCTGCAGGGCCCGGTACACCTCGGGGTCGGCGTGCTCGATGCCGCCGAGGGTCTCGTCGGAGAGCACGACGCCGAAGCCGAAGGTGTCCTCGGGCGCGTTGCGCTCCCAGACGGTGATCTCGCGGGCCGGGTCGAGCCGTTTGAGCAGCGCGGCCGCGTAGAGGCCGCCGGGGCCGCCGCCGACGACGGCGATGCGCAGCGGGCGCTGCCGCCCCGGCACCGCTATCGCCCCCGCCACTTCGGCGGGCGCTTCTCGGTGAAGGCCGCGTGGAACTCGGCGTAGTCCTCGCCGTTCATCAGCAGCGCCTGGGTGGCGGCGTCGAGCTCGACGGAGGCGGCGAGCGGCATGTCCAGCTCGGCGGTGAGCAGCGCCTTCGTCTGGGCGTGGGCGAGGGCGGGGCCGTCGGCGAGGCGGCGGGCGAGCGCGGCGGCGCGCTCGCCGGCGTCGCCCTCCTCGGTGAGTTCGCTGATCAGGCCGATCCGCTCGGCCTCGGGGGCGCGGACCGGCTCGCCGAGCATGAGCAGCCGGGTGGCGTGGCCGAGCCCGACGACCCGCGGCAGCAGGTACGCGGCGCCCATGTCGCCGCCGGAGAGGCCGACGCGGGTGAAGAGGAAGGCGAAGCGGGCGGTGGGGTCGGCGATGCGGAAGTCGGCGGCGAGCGCGAGGACGGCCCCTGCGCCTGCGGCGACCCCGTGCACGGCGGCGATCACCGGGAAGGGGCACTCGCGGATCGCCCGGACGACCTGGCCGGTCATCCGGTTGAAGTCGAGGAGCTGGGCGGTGTCCATGGAGAGCGTCGCGCCGATGATCTCGTCGACGTCGCCGCCGGAGCAGAAGCCGCGGCCCTCGCCGCCGAGGACGAGCGCGCGGACGGCGCGCTCGCGGGCGAGTTCGGCGAGCAGGTCGCGCAGGTCGGCGTAGGCGCCGAAGGTCAGCGCGTTGAGTTTGGCGGGCCGCGCGAGGGTGACGGTGGCGACGCCGTCGTCGACGGCGAGCCGCAGATGGCGCCATTCCTGGGTGCGCGGCGCGGATCCGGTGAAGGGGCTCATGCGGACGGCCTCCCGTGGTGCGGGCGAGCGTGCGAGGGCGGACTCCGTCCTGAGCGTATCACTCGGCCGTGACTGTCGTCACGATCACGCGATACTGCGGCTCGGGCCGGCCGCCTCCGAGGCCGCGAAGTACCCCCGGTAAGGTTGAAAACAGGACGTCCTGGACGGCGAAGTCACGGCCGGAGGAGACGCCCCTCGCGCACCCGCCCCCGGCGCGCCCCCCACCCGGCCCGAACGGATCCGTCATGGACGCAAGCGCCCCGCCCCCCACCTGGCGGTTCGAGCTGCCGCACACCACCGCGGCCGTCCCCATGGCCCGGTGTCTGGTCCGCACCGCCCTCGCCTCGCTCGACACCGGCCCCTGCGAGGACACGGCGGAGCTGCTGACCGCCGAGCTCGTGGCCAACGCCGTCGAGCACACGGCCGGCACGGGCCCGCTCGAGCTGGTCCTGGAGCTGCGCGAGACCGGCTGTCACGTCGAGGTGCACGATCCCCTGCCCGCACGGCCGGGCGAGCTGATCGCCCCGGGGCCGGTCGAGCCGCCGGACCCGTGGCAGGAGCACGGCCGGGGGCTGATGCTGATCCGTACGCTCAGTGCGGCCTGCGGACACCGGCCGACCGACCGGGGCAAGGCGGTCTGGTTCCGGCTGCCCCGGGTGCCGGCGCAGCGGCGGCGTACGGCGGTCTGAAGCCTGGCCGTGCGGCTCAGGCGGTCGGGCCGGCCATCGTGGCGACCAGGACGGCCTTGATCGTGTGCATCCGGTTCTCGGCCTCGTCGAAGACCACGGAGTGGGCGGACTCGAAGACCTCGTCGGTGACCTCCAGCTCGGCCAGGCCGTGCCGCTCGTGGATCTCCCGGCCGACGGCCGTGCCCAGGTCGTGGAAGGCCGGCAGACAGTGCAGGAACTTCACGTCCGGGTTGCCGGTGGCGCGCAGCACGTCCATGGTCACCGCGTACGGCGCGAGCGCCGCGATCCGCTCGTCCCAGACCTCCTTGGGCTCCCCCATGGACACCCACACGTCGGTGGCCACGAAGTCCGCGCCGCGCACGCCCTCCGCGACGTCCTCGGTCAGCGTGATCCGCGCGCCGCTGGCCTCGGCCAGCCCCTGCGCCCGCTCGACGATCTCGTCCGTCGGCCAGTACGCCTGCGGGGCCACGATCCGCACGTCCATGCCGAGCAGCGCGCCGGTCACCAGGTACGAGTTGCCCATGTTGAAGCGGGCGTCGCCGAGGTACGCGAAGGTCAGCTCGGAGAGCGGCTTCTCGGAGTGCTCGGTCATCGTGAGCACGTCGGCGAGCATCTGGGTGGGGTGCCAGTCGTCGGTGAGCCCGTTGAAGACCGGGACGCCCGCGTACGCGGCCAGGTCCTCGACGGCGGTCTGGCTGTCGCCCCGGTACTCGATCCCGTCGAACATCCGGCCGAGGACCCGGGCGGTGTCCTTCACCGACTCCTTGTGCCCCATCTGGGAGGCCGCGGGGTCGAGGTAGGTGGTGAACGCACCCTGGTCGGCGGCGGCGACCTCGAAGGCGCAGCGGGTGCGGGTCGAGGTCTTCTCGAAGATCAGCGCGATGTTCTTGCCCCGCAGCCGCGGGACCTCCGTCCCGGCCTTCTTGGCCGCCTTCAGCTCGGCGGCGAGCGCGATCAGGCCGCGGAACTCCTCGGCGGTGAAGTCCAGCTCCTTGAGGAAGTGGCGGCCGATGAGGTTCGTGGCCATGGTGGCGCTCCTGGTTTCCGATGACGGGACCATGGAATTCTATACATGACTCAGCATTCTTATACGGTGAGCTGCGCTACACCTTCCTCTCCCCTCCGGCCGTCCCTTTCTCCCCCGCTACACCGCGTCCCGCTCCACCGGACAGCTCATGCAGCGCGGGCCGCCGCGGCCCCGGCCCAGCTCGCTGCCGGGGATCTCGATCACCTCGATGCCCTGCTTGCGCAGGTGGGTGTTGGTGGTGACGTTCCGCTCGTACGCCACGACCACGCCCGGCTCCACGGCCAGCACGTTGCAGCCGTCGTCCCACTGCTCGCGCTCGGCGGAGTGCACGTCCTGCGTCGGCGTCAGCACCCGGATCCCGGTGAGCCCGAGAGCGGCCGCGATCGCGCTGTGCATCTGCTCCGGCGGATGGTCGCTGACCTGCAGCGTCTGCGCGCCCGCGCCCGGCTCGATGGTGTACGAGCGGAGCATGCCGAGGCCCTCGTACTGGGTGAAGGTGTCCTTGTCGACCATCGTCATGACCGTGTCCAGGTGCATGAACGCCCGCCGCTTCGGCATGTCGAGGGCCACGATCGTCCGGGCGGAGCCGGCCGCGAACATCCCGCGGGCCAGCATCTCGACGGCCTGCGGGGTGGTGCGCTCGCTCATGCCGATGAGCACCGCGCCGTTGCCGATGACCAGGACGTCGCCGCCCTCGATGGTGGACGGGTAGTCGGCCTGGCCCTCCGTCCAGTGGTGGAACGGCCCGGCCTCGGGGCCGGTGAACAGCGGATGGTGCTTGTAGATCGCCTCGAAGTGCACGGTCTCGCGCTGCCGGGCGGGCAGCCGCATCGCGTTGATGGCCACGCCGTCGTAGATCCAAGCGGATGTGTCCCGGGTGAAGAGGTGGTTGGGCAGCGGGCCGAGGAGGAAGTCGTCCAGGTCCATCACATGGAAGCGGACGGAGCTGGGCTCGGTGTGCCCGGCCAGGAACTCCCGCTTCGTCATGCCGCCGATCAGCGCCTCGACGAGCTCCTGGGTGTCCATCGCGTCGAACACGGCACGCAGATGCTCGGTGGCGAGCGGGCCGTACTGCTTCTCGTCGAACACCCGGTCAAGGACGAGAGCGCGCGCCTCGGGGATCTCCAGGGTCTCGCGCAGCAGGTCGCCGAAGAGGTGCACGGCGACGCCCCGGTCCCGCAGGACGTCCGCGAACCCGTCGTGCTCCTGGCGGGCCCGGCGGACCCAGAGCACGTCGTCGAAGAGCAGGGCGTCCTTGTTGGACGGAGTGAGCCGCTTCAGCTCAAGGTCCGGGCGGTGCAGGATGACGCGGCGCAGCCGCCCGGTCTCGGAATCGACGTGGAATCCCATGCGCCCATCCTGGCCGAGCCGGGCGGCGAACCGCTATCGCACCGCGATCAGAACGATGACGAGCAGGAAGACGAGAAGCAGCCCGCCCACCAGGGCGAACACCAGGTTTCGGTCATGTCGGGGCAGAGGATCGGCTGGATAGCGAGGTGGGGCCGCCGGAGCCGGGGGGCACCGCCGGCGGGTCGTACCCCTGGGCGTGAGGTGGCGGTGGGCCGTCCCCCGTCGACGGTCCACCGCCGGTCTCGGACCCCGCGTGCAGCACCGCGCCGTGCTCGTCGAGCGGGGGCGCGGGCCGGCGGGGGATGTGGAACCAGGCGTTCTCGTCGGTCTCCCCGGAACGCACCCGGGCCGGCCGGTAATGGCCCGGTTCCACGTAGCGGCCGCCCTCGACGACCACGTTGTCGTACAGCCGGCCGGAGACCACGACGAGCAGGTCCGCCGTCGGGTCGGCGGTCATGATCTCCTGGGCGGTGGGGCAGTCGCACAGCCGGCAGGCCAGGTCCACGGCGCGGCCGACGAGTCCGCGGCCGTCGTCGAGGACGAGTCCGGCGTGCATGCCGACGCGCAGCCTGAGCCGCTGCTCGCGGCCGGCGTTGTACGCGCGCAGGCATTCGTAGAGCGTGTCGATCCAGCGGCCGACCATGAGGGTGGGCGGCATGTCGGGGCGGAGCGCGCCGAGGATGCCGTCGCCGCGGTCCTCCTGGCGGACGGCGCCGGGTTCGAGGCCGACGGCGGCGTACGCCTCGCCGAACGCCTCGTACATGGCCGGGCGCAGCCGCCTCCTGGCGTCCGTGCCCGGCGTCCCGGAGCCCACGGCCTCCCCGAAGACGACGAGTCTGTGGAGGGCTCCGGCGCCGGCTTCCGTATCCGTGATGACTCCCGCACTGCTCACTCGGATCTCTCCCTGCTGCTCCGGACAGAGCGCGGCCACGGGTGTCTCGTGTGCGTGTGGTCCCACCTCGGTCGCCGTGCGCAGTCACCGTGTTGACGCTGCGTCACGCAGTGGGGTGAAGAACGCTAGGCGGTGGCGATGATCCGCGCAACGAGCACGAGGGGCGCAGGGGAGCGCCGTGATCGGCGTCCCTGCGCCCCCCGTGGGACGTGGTGCTTCAGAGCCTCGGATCGACCGGTTCGGACTCCAGTGCCAGTACGGCGAACACGGCTTCGTGGATCCGCCAGAGCGGCTCGCCGGCGGCGAGCCGGTCCAGCGCCTCCAGGCCCAGGGCGTACTCGCGCAGGGCGAGCGAACGCTTGTGCCCGAGCGAGCGGTTGCGCAGCCGCTCCAGGTTCTCCGGACGGGTGTACTCCGGTCCGTAGATGATCCGCAGGTACTCCCGGCCGCGCACCTTGACGCCCGGCTGCACGAGCCCGCCCTTCTCGTCCCGGACCAGGGCCGCGAGCGGCTTGACGACCATGCCCTCGCCGCCGGCCGCGGTCAGCTCCTGCCACCAGTCGACGCCGGCCCGCAGGGAGGCCTCGTTGCCGGTGTCGACGACGAGCCGGCGGGTGACCTGGAGCAGACCCGTCGGGTCGTGCTCGACGAGCCGGTCCAGCCAGGCCAGCTGCTCGTCGTGCGGACGGTCGGCCAGCGAGCGGCCGCGGACGGCGAGCAGCTGGAACGGCGCGAAGCGCACACCGTCGAGCCCCTCCGTGGGCCAGCAGTAGCGCCGGTACGCCTCCGTGAACGCGGCCGCGTCCGCGGCCCGTTCGCGCTGCCGGTCCGCGAGGGCGGCGGTGTCCGCGCCGCGGGCTGCGGCGGCCTCCAGGGCGGCGAGCGCACCGGGGAACACCGCGCCCGCGGCGGCGCCGACGGCCGCGTACTGGTTGCGCAGCAGCCCGCCGGCCTTCAGCGACCAGGGCATCAGCTCGCCGTCGAGCAGCAGCCAGTCCGTGTCCAGCTCCTCCCAGAGCCCGGCGGCGGTCACGGCGGCGCGCAACCGCTCCAGGACCTGCTCGGTCACGGCCGGATCGTCGAAGAACGGCCGTCCGGTCCGGGTGTGCAGCGCGCCGGTCGGGCCGTCGTCGCCCACGCCGAAGCGTTCGCGGGCGGTGGCGGCGTCCTTGCAGACCAGGGCGACGGCCCGGGAGCCCATGTGCTTCTCCTCGCACACGACCCTTCCGACGCCGCCCGCGCGGTACTGCGCGAACGCCTCGGCCGGGTGCTCCAGGTAGCCGTCCTCCTTCGAGGTGGCCGTGGGCGCCATGGTCGGCGGCAGGTAGGCGAGCAGCCTCGGATCGACGGCGAACCGGCTCATGACCTCGAGCGCGGCCGCCGCGTTCTCCTCGCGGACGTTGACGTTGCCGAGCTGCCGGGTCTCGACGATCCGGCGGCCGTGCACGTCGGCCAGGTCCAGCGGCCGGCCCTGGTGGCCGCCGGGGGCCTCGACGGCCAGCGGGCGGGCGGGCTCGTACCAGACCTTCTCGGCGGGCACGTCGACGAGTTCGCGCTCCGGCCAGCGCAGCGCGGTCATCCTGCCGCCGAACACGGCT
The DNA here is from genome assembly GCF_043199435.1 of Streptomyces sp. NPDC048604. Classification (NCBI taxonomy): domain Bacteria; kingdom Bacillati; phylum Actinomycetota; class Actinomycetes; order Kitasatosporales; family Streptomycetaceae; genus Streptomyces; species Streptomyces sp. NPDC048604. The sequence continues at coordinate 48,793 of NZ_JBICVX010000014.1, read as the reverse complement.
CCGGTGTCCAGGCAGATGGTGTTGTTGATCCAGGACGTGCTGGGCACCGGTGTGTGGCCGTACACCACCGTGGCGCGGCCGCGGTACTCCTCCGCCCACGGGTAGCGCACGGGCAGCCCGAACTCGTCGGTCTCGCCGGTGGTGTCGCCGTACAGGGCGTGCGAGCGGACCCGGCCGGAGGTGCGGCCGTGGTACTTCTCCGGCAGTCCGGCGTGGCAGACCACCAGCCGGCCCTCGTCGAGGACGTAGTGGCTGACGAGCCCGTCGATGAACGCGGCCACCTCGGCCCGGAACTCCTCGCTCTCCCGGCCGAGCTGCTCGATGGTCTCGGCGAGGCCGTGGGTCTCCTGGACCTTGCGGCCCTTGAGCCAGCGCCCCAGCTTGTTCTCGTGGTTGCCGGGCACACAGAGCGCGTCGCCGGCGGCGACCATGGACATCACGCGGCGCAGCACGCCGGGGCTGTCGGGGCCGCGGTCGACGAGGTCGCCGACGAAAACGGCGGTGCGGCCCTCGGGGTGGTGTCCGTCCACATAGCCGAGCTTCGCGAGCAGGGTCTCCAGCTCGGAGCGGCAGCCGTGGATGTCGCCGATGACGTCGAACGGCCCGGTGAGGTGGCGCAGGTCGTTGAACCGCTTCTCCAGGACGACCTCGGCGGCCTCGGCCTCCTCGACGGTGCGCAGCACGTGCACCTTGCGGAAGCCCTCGCGCTCCAGGCCGCGCAGCGAGCGGTGCAGTTCGCGGCGGTGCCGCTGCACGACCTGCCGGGGCAGGTGGGCGCGGTCGGGCCGGGCGGCGTTGCGCTCGACGCACACGGACTCGGGCATGTCGAGGACGATCGCGATGGGCAGCACGTCGTGCTCGCGGGCGAGCTGGACCAGCTGCCGGCGGGCCTCCTTCTGCACGCTGGTGGCGTCGACGACGGTGAGCCGGCCGGCCGCGAGCCGCTTGCCGGCGATGTAGTGCAGGACGTCGAAGGCGTCGCGGCTGGCGCTCTGGTCGTTCTCGTCGTCGGCGACGAGCCCGCGGCAGAAGTCGGAGGAGATGACCTCGGTGGGCTTGAAGTGCTTGCGGGCGAAGGTCGACTTGCCGGAGCCGCTGGCGCCGACGAGCACGACGAGGGACAGGTCGGTGACGGGCAGGACGCGGCCGTCCGGAACGTCGGCGTCGGTCGTATCGGTCGTGGTGGTCATGCGACTCGGTCCTCCTTCTTCGTGTCGTCGTTCCGGCCCGCGTTCAGGGTGAACACGGCCATCTGGGTCGGCGGTCCGACCTCCGGGTCGTCGGGCCCGACGGGCACGAACCCGACCTGGTAGCCGTGCTGTCCGGCGACGCGGTCGGCCCAGGCGCGGAACTCCTCGCGGGTCCACTCGAAGCGGTGGTCGCCGTGCCGGACGTGTCCGGCGGGCAGCGACTCCCAGCGCACGTTGTACTCGACGTTCGGCGTGGTCACGAGCACCGTCCGGGGCCGTGCCGAGCCGAACACCGCGTACTCCAGGGCGGGCAGCCGCGGCAGGTCGACGTGCTCGATCACCTCGCTGAGCACGGCCGCGTCATAGCCGGTGAGCCGCTTGTCGGTGTACGCGAGCGAGCCCTGCATCAGCTTGACGCGCGCGGCCTGCCGCTCGCCCATCCGCTCCAGGCGGAGCCGGCGGGCGGCGATCGCCAGCGCCCGGGCGGACACGTCGAGACCGACGATCTCGGTGAACCGGACGTCCTTGAGCAGCGCCTGCACCAACTGACCCTGCCCGCAGCCGAGATCGAGCACCCGCCCGGCCTCCGCCGTGCGCAGCGCGGCCAGGATCGCCTCCCGGCGCTGCTCGGCCAGCGGCACCGGCTGCTCCTCGGTGTCCGTGGTCTCGTCCACCGCGTTGTCGACGTCCTCGACCTCGAGGTCGTCGGCCTCGGCGAGCCGGACCAGTTCCAGTCGCTCCATCGCCTGCCGGGTCAGGCCCCAGCGCCGCGACAGATAGCGGCTGGTGATCAGCTTCTGCTCGGGGTGGCCGGCGAGCCAGCCGTCCCCGGCGCGCAGCAGCTTGTCCACCTCGTCGGGGGCGACCCAGTAGTGCTTGGCGTCGTCCAGGACCGGCAGCAGCACGTACAGCTGGCGCAGCGCCTCGGAGAGCCGCAGCTCCCCTTCCAGGACGAGCCGGACGTACCGGGAGTCGCCCCACTCGGGGAACGCGCCGTCCAGCGGCACCGGTTCGGCCGTGACCGTGCTCCAGCCCAGCGGCGCGAACAGCCGCCGCACCAGCTCCGCACCGCCGCGGGCCGGCAGCGCCGGCACCTCGATGCGCAGCGGCAGCGGCTCCGCCGCCCGCTCCGGGCGCTGCTCGCACGTGCCGCGCAGCGCGGTCTTGAAGACCGAGCTGAGCGCGACCGCCAGCAGCGACGAGGCGGCGTAGGGCCGGTCGTTCACGTACTGCGCGAGCGCCGCGTCCGGGGCGCCGCCCCGGCCCTTGCCGCGGCCGGCGCGGACCAGGGCCACCGGGTCGACCTCCAGGAGCAGTGCGGCCGTGCACCGCTCCACGGTCGCCTCGGGGTACAGCACATGAGCGGTGCCGTGCGCGGTGGAGAACCGCTGGGCCTTGTCGGGATGCTTGTGCAGCAGAAAGCCGAGGTCGGTCGCGGGTCGCTCTGAAGTACCGGTGGTACTGATCGTCAGGAACACACGTCCGAGTATTGCCCTCCTTCCCTAAGGCGACCAGGGGTTTTCCGCCACGGTGGCCAGTTCGGCGATCCGGTCGGGCCCGACCCGGCAGCAGCCGCCGATGAGCCGCGCCCCGGCCGCCGCCCACTGCCCGGCCCGCCGGGGGTCGAACGTCCCAGCGCCCCGCCATGCGCGCTCCCGCGCGTCCCACACCTCCCCACTGTTCGGATAGACCACGACCGGTTTCCCGGTCGCCCGCGCGGCGAGTTCCACCGCCGGCCCGACGTCGGCCGGTTCGCAGCAGTTCACCCCGACCGCCGTCACCTCTTCCACGCCCGCGGCAAGCGCGAACGCCTCCGCGAGGTCCTGCCCCGCCCGGGTCCGCCCGCCCGCAACGGTGTACGTCAGCCACACCGGCACCCCGCACCCGGCCGCGGCCCGCAGCAGCGCCTCCGCCTCGTCGGCGTCCGGCACCGTCTCCAGCGCCAGCACGTCCGGCCCGGCGGCCGCCAGCGCCTCGATCCGCGGCCGGTGGAACCGCTCCAGCTCCCGCACGCTCAGCCCGTACCGCCCGCGGTACTCGCTGCCGTCCGCGAGCATCGCCCCGTACGGCCCGACCGACCCGGCCACCCACACCTCCCCGGCGGCCCGGTCGCCGGCCGCCCGGGCCAGCTCCACGCTCCGCGCCAGCAGCCGGGCCGCCTCCGGCCGGCCGATCCCCCGGTGCGCGAAGCCCTCGAAGGTGGCCTGGTAGCTGGCCGTGATCAGAACCCGCGCTCCGGCCCTGACATAGGCCGTGTGCGCGGCCTCGATCTGCTCCGGCCCGTCGGCGAGCAGCCGCGCGGACCACAGCTCGTCGGACAGGTCGCAGCCCTGCGCCTCCAACTGGTTGGAGAGTCCGCCGTCGAGGGTGAGGACCTCCCCGGCGAGCGCGTCGGCCAGTGCACGGACGGGACGCATCGGCTCAGCCCAGCTGGGACTGGACCTGACCGGAGATCAGCTCCAGTTGGTCCAGGTCGGACAGGTCCAGGACCTGGAGGTAGATCCGGGACGAGCCGATCGCGCCGTACCGGCCGATCTTGTCCACGACCTCGGCGGGCGTGCCCGCGAGCCCGTTCGCCTTCAGCTCCTCCACCTCGCGCCCGATCGCCGCGGCCCGCCGGGCGACCTCAGCGTCGTCCTTGCCGACGCAGACCACCAGGGCGTTGGAGTACACCAGGTCGTCCGCGGAGCGGCCCGCTTCCTGCGCCGCCGCCCGCACCCGTCCGAACTGCCGCTCGCTGTCCTCGACCGAGCCGAAGGGGATGTTGAACTCGTCCGCGTACCGGGCGGCGAGCCGCGGGGTGCGGCTGGCGCCGTGGCCGCCGATGAGCACCGGAACCTTCGCCTGCGCCGGCTTGGGCAGCGCCGGCGAGTCGGTGAGCCGGTAGTACGCACCCTCGTACGAGAACGTCTTGCCGACCTCGGTCTCCCACAGCCCGGTGACGATCGCCAGCTGCTCCTCCAGCCGGCCGATCTTCTCCTTGGGGAACGGGATGCCGTACGCGTGGTGCTCCTCCTCGAACCAGCCCGCGCCCAGGCCCAGTTCGATCCGGCCGCCGGACATCCGGTCCACCTGCGCGACCTGGATGGCCAGGACGCCGGGGAGCCGGAAGGTGCCGGCGGTCATCAGGGTGCCGAGCCGGATCCGCTTGGTCTCCCGGGCCAGTCCGGCCAGGGTGATCCAGGCGTCGGTCGGACCGGGCAGCCCGTCGCCGGAGCCCATCCGGAGGTAGTGATCCGAGCGGAAGAAGGCGTCGAAGCCGAGGTCCTCGGTGGCCTTGGCGACGGCGAGAAGGGTGTCGTAGTCGGCCCCCTGCTGGGGCTCGGTGAAAATCCGAAGATCCATACCTCCATCCTGCACGTGTCCGCCCCGTGCCGCCGTCGTCGCCGCGGGGCGCGTCAACCTCTGCGTCAGCGGCCGGCCCGCCGCTGCCCGGTCGAGTGAATATCCGACCACCTGGCGGGCCGCGTCCGGCCCGGCCAGTGACCCTCCGCAGTCGCCCGTCGTTGGCTCGGGCGGAGCCGGACCGCCCGGCCCGCGTGCCGGCGGCCGCTGCCGACGCGTCGTACGTTCCTGTGGCCTTCCCGCTGGTGGGAGGGCCTGCGCCGAGGAGGCAGCCATGTCCCAGGAAGCCGCGCCCGATCGGGCGACGCCACAGCACCCGGTGCAGCGGACCGTGCAGCAGTCGATGCAGCAGTCCGTGCCCGAGCAGAAGAGCGGCGGCGCCCCCAAGGGTCTGCTGCAGCAGATGGAGGAGCTGATGGCAGCGCTCAACGCCGACCTGAACCAGCTCGACGCCGAGCTGCAGTCCTCGGCCGAGCGCTCCCCGTCCCCCGCCGACGACGACGGCCGCTGACCGGCACGGCGCCGCCGCCCCGGTCATGACGGTCCCGCCGGCGAGTCCGCCGGGTCGGCGCGGCCCCGTGCCGCATCGGGCGGCCTGCCGCGCTCGCGCACGGTGAGCCGACGCAGCATGCCGCGCACCCGGTCGTTGGACTCGTCGGCGGCGTCGATCGCCTCGATGCACTGCCAGTAGAGCCCTTCCTCGTCGGTGTCGCAGGCGACCCCCACGAGGGCGATGCCGACCTCTCCGAGCAGCGCGCTCAGCGCGTTCAACGCCGTGCGCACATCCGTCACTTCCGACAGCCGGTCGGCACGCGGCACTCCGGTGCGCAGCACCGCGTGGTCCAGGACTCCCCATCCGCCGCCGATCTCGCTCAGCGCCCGTGCCTCGCCGCGCAGCTCCAGCGGTCCGCGGACCGCGAGATGACTGCCGATCGCCTGGGCGAGTGCCTGGGCCTGCCAGGCCTCCGCCACGATGTCCAGGGCCGCACGGCTCTGCGCCAGTGCGTGCCGTCCCGCCGCGATCAGTCGCTCCGCTTCCATGTACGCCGCCCCCGTTCGTACGACTTACTGCTCACTGAGTCCACTACCCAGCGTGAGGGCGTACGAGCACAAAAGCCAGAGGAATTCGGAAATCTGTGGACAGGAGGCTCGATCGGCAAAAGCGGCTCACTCCGAAGAGTGACTGCCCTCCCCCGTGACGGGGCGTGCGCCCCCTCCCGAGCGCCGTCCGGCCGGGAAGCGCACCTCGTTCCGGTCGATCTTCGCCGCCAGCGCGGCCAGCACGTCGACGCCCAACACCTCGCAGAACTGCAGCAGATAGGCCAGCACATCGGCGACCTCGTCCTCCACGCGATGCGCCGAGTCCGGGTCCTCCATCACCCGCGCCGCCTGCTCCGGTGTCAGCCACTGGAAGATCTCCAGGAGTTCGGCCGCCTCCACGCTCAGCGCCGCCGCCAGGTTCTTCGGCGTGTGGTACGGCTCCCAACCCCGCGCCCGCGCGAACTCGGCCAGCCTCCGTTGCAGTCCCGCCACATCCAGTTCCGTCACGCCTCCAGGTCTACCACCGTGACGCCCGGCAGCTCCCGCGCCCGGGCCGCCGTGGCCGCCCCGGCCGTCCCCACCAGCCGCAGATGACCGCCGGCGCAGATCTCGGCGGCCAGTGCGAGCAGTTCGCCGGACTGCCGCGGATCCAGCCCGCGGTCGAAGCCGTCCGCGAGCACGGTCAGACTCTGCAGCGCGTCCGGCACTTCGGCCACCTGGTCCACCGCGAGCACCCCCGGCCCCGTCAACAGGACCAACGCGAGAGCCAGGTACCGGAGTTCCCCCTCGCCGAGCCGCTCCAGCGGCGTGCCCACGGCGCCCCGGCCGTCCCGGGCGAGCACCGCCCGCACCCGCCCGTCGGCCAGTTCCTCGACGTCGAGCCCGGCCACCGGCCCGGCGCAGCCGCCGCGCGCCACGGCCGCGAGCCGGGCGTGCCGCATCCGGCATCCGGTCCGGGTCCGGTGCAGTACCTCCGCCAGGTTGTCGCAGCCGCGCCGCAGCCTGCCCTCGCCGCGCGCCGCGGGAACGCGCATCCGGTGCGGCTGCGGGTCGCAGGCGAAGACGGAACGCAGCCCGACGACGACCTGTTCGGCGGCGGCCAGCACCTGCCGCTGCCCCTCCGTCTTCCCCGCGACCCGCAGCGGCAGCAGGGCGGTGCCGAGCACGTCGTCCGGGAACGGGGCGCGGGTCACGGGCACCGCGCCAGCCGTGTGCCACTCGGCCTGCACGCTGCTGCGCCCCGGATCCCGCAGCGCGGTCGTCAGCAGCGTCCGGTCGCCGAGCGTCAACCGCTCGCCGACGACGCGGAGTTCCGGCTCCGCCTGGATTGCGAGTTCGAGCCGGGCCGGGCCGGCCGGACCGTCGACCGTGCAGCCGATGCGGAAGCCGCGCCGCCCCTGCGCGTCCGGCCCTGCGCTCTCGGGGACGCAGCCGGCCGGATCCGGGAAGATCCGTCCGAGCTCGTCGCCCGCGCCGAGCCTGGCCAGCGCCTCGTACGCCTGGAGCACGCCGGACTTGCCACTGCCGCTCGCCCCCGCGAACAGCGTCACCGGCCCGATCGGAAAGACCGCCGAGCGATGCGCCTTGAAGGCGGACAGCCGCACTTCGGTGACGGTGGGACGGGAGATGGGCAAGGGGCGGGTGGCGTCCATGGACACGGACCGTAGGGCGGCCGCCGCACGCCGAACCGTTCCACCGTGCCCACCTTCCACCGTACGAGGGACGAGATCCCGCTGGGCCTCCCCCTACGAGTCCCCTACGCCTCCTCCTACGCCCCCTACGCCTCCGCCGCGCCCTCGACCTCGGTGCCGGCCGGGGCGAGCAGGAAGACGTTGCGGTCCACCCGGTGCATCCCGCTGCCCAGGCCGAAGACGACGCCGCTGCTGAAGTCGAGGATCCGCTTGGCCACGTCCGGGTCCGCGCTCGTCAGGTCGAGCAGCACGGGGATCTGGGCGATGAGGTAGTCCGCGACCTCGCGGGCGTCGGCGAAGACCTGGACGCGGAGCACCACCATCCGGCGCTGCTCGACCGTCTCGTAGCGGTCGGGGATCATGTCGTGGTCGACCCTGGACGGCCATTCGTCACGTCCGCGCAGCGGCAGGACCTGGGCGAGGCCCTCCCACTGCTCGTCGGTGACGTCGTACCTCTCGTACCTACTCATGCGCCCATCCTCGCGTCCCTCACCCGTTCGGCCCAACAGCGACACGACCCCGCCGCCGGCCGAAACAAGATCATCGCGCCTGGTGCCGCACGCCCTCCGCCGTCACCCCCGGTGAACTATCTTGGGCAGAAGCGTGACACAGAGGGAGGCACCCCGTGCCATCAGATCAGCAGGCGCGCGCGCAGGCCGCCGCGATCACCCCGGGCAGACGTCCGGGCGGACGACCACCCGCGTCCGAGTCGGAAGCGGCCCCCGCGGACCGGGTCCGGGCCCTGTTCGGCGGCCACCGCCTGTCCCCGGGCCAGCGGCGCATCGCGCAGTACATGACGGACCACCTCACCGAGGCGGCTTTCCTGTCGATCACGGATCTCGCGGAGCGGGTGGGCGTGAGCCAGCCCTCGGTGACGCGGTTCGCGACCTCGCTGGGCTTCAGCGGCTTCCCGGCGCTGCGCGAGGCGCTGCAGCCGATCGCGCTGAGCGCGGTGGCCGCCGCGCCCGAGGCCGCCGATCTGCGGACGGACCGCGGCAACGAGCTGCAGGCCGCCGTGGACGCGGAGATCGACAACCTGGAGTCGCTGCGCCGGGTCCTCGCGGACACCGACCAGGTGCTCGACGTCGGCCGTGAGCTGGCGCGCTCGATGCCGCTGACGGTGCTCGGCCTGCGGATCTCGGTGTCGCTCGCGGAGTACTTCGCGTACGCGGCCCGGCGCATCCACCCCGATGTGCGGGTGGTGACACGGGGCGGCAGCGTCTCGTACGACACGCTGCTGCAGTCCCGGGAGGCGGGCGGCAGCTGGGTGCTGGCGTTCGCGATGCCGCGGCACGCGCAGGAGACGCTGGCGGCGCTGCGGGCGGCGCGGCGGATAGGGCTGAAGATCGCGCTGATCACCGATCTGGCGCACGGTCCACTGGTGGAGGAGGCCGACGCGGTCTTCACGGCGGCCACGGGGTCGAGGCTGGTGTTCGACTCGTACGCGGCGCCGCAGCTGGTGGCGGCCTCGCTGCTTCAGGCGATGGCGGACGCCGATCCGGAACGGACCCAGCGACGCCTGGAGGGATACGAGCAGGCCGCGGAGCAGCACAGCTTCTTCCTGGACGACTGAACGACTGGACGACTGAGGGCCGGAACCGGCGGGACGGACGCGGGGTTCACGGCCCATATTCAGACTCTCGAACAGAATGAAATTTTTCATTCCCTTGCTTACTCGACAGTATATATATTTACTGTCCAGGACACCGGGCCTCTACCGACCCCCCTCCTCATCCGTCGGACCCCTGGTGTCCTCCGCGGCGGCCCTGGCCAACCCCTGGGCCGGGCCGCCGCGCCCCTCCCGTACCCCGTCGGAAACGGACAACGATGTCCCCGAACTTCTTCGCCGTCGGCGACGCCGACTGGCCCTCGCAGGTCCGGCCCCCCGGCAACCGCGACTGGGAGCGCACCGCCACCCGCTGGCTGCGCGAACTCCTGCCGGCCCGCTACGCCGGCTACTCCCCGCTCTCCCGCCACCCCGTCCTGCTCGCGCGGCACGCGCAGCTCCAGATCCAGCAGGAGATCCGGACGGTGCGGGTGGCCCTGCAGACCTCGCGGGCGGAACTGCCCGCGCTCGGTGTGCCGGTCCCCGTGATCGAGAACGCGATCCAGATGTACGCAATCGAGCTCGACCATCTCGGACGGCTGGCCCGCAGCGTCCGCCTCGTGACCGAGGCGCTGCGCACGGGCGGCACAGGCGGCACGGCCCGGGACGGCGGGCCGGCGCGTGTCGAGGTCAGGCCGCGAGCGACAGTTCCTGACGCAGCACGATCGCGTTGAGGCGCAGCCCGAACGGCACCACGTCCGTCAGCTCCAGGGCCTCGGCCCGGGCCCGGTCCACGCCCAGCGTCACGTCGATGCAGAACGCGATGGCGTACAGGTGCCGGCCGGTCTCCTCGTCCTGGAGGGCGAAGAACAGATCCCGGTAGTAACTCGTGCGGTCGGGGCCCTCGTCGTAGTACGCGAGCCCCGGCCCGCCCTGCTGCGCGGCGAGGCCGGTGAACGCCGTCACGAGCTCCTGCTCGACGGTCTCCCAGAAGCCCGCCTCGGCGAACTCCTGCGGCAGGGCCTGCCGGACGGCCTCCTTCAGCGACATCACCATCACCATGACGGGGGCGTTCTCCTGGAGTCCCCAGCCCCGGACCATCCGCACGATCTCGCTGTCGGGGACGGCGGCGGCCGCCTCCCTGATGTGCTCGAAGTCGAAGTTGACGGTCGCCGGGGCGATCGCCTCCTGGAACAACCGGTCGACGGCGCGGGCCTGTTCGAGGTGCTCCTCGCCCACCTCGATGACGGTCCTGAAACTCGCGGCCATGCTTCCTCCTGCGGGTACGACTGCGGGTGCAGCGGTGATCGGGAGCGGTCAGTATGCCGATCACCGCGGCCGAGGAGCAGTGCCGTCCCGCGTGGCGGACGCCCGCCGCAGGAGCAGGTCAGGTGACCAGGTGTTCGCCGTTGACCCAGGCGCTCGCGTAGGCGAACAAGCCGTACGAGACCATGCGAACCGGGCCGGCGTAGTAGCGGTAGTTGCCGTCGTCCTGATGGCTGAGCCCGCCGTCGGCCCGGACGATCTGGACGGCGGTGGGCAGGTAGACACCCCAGTACGCGTCGGTGTGATAGACGATCGCGCAGTAGTTGGCGCCCTCTTTGTACAGTCGCAGCTTGCCCTTGTTCCCCGTGGCGGAGGCGAAGAGCGTCCCGCCGCATTCCCCCGCCGCCTGCGCCGTCCCCGTGGCCGCCGTCGTGAGCCCGGCGGTCATCAGCAGCGCGGCGAGCGTCGCCGCCGCTCGTCTCGTCCTCATGCCACGTCCCCCTGTGAGTCGGTGTCGGTCTCGGTGGGGCACCGGTCTACCGCCTGCCGCCGGCGAAGCGAATCGTTCCGCCCGGGCATGGCCGGAACGACGCTCAGGAGCGTCCTGGAAGCATCGGGAAGTGACGCTCCGTCATATGGCCGGGTGCAGCGTCGCCTCGCCCGTGACCGTGATGCCGACGCGGTCGCCCGGCCGGGCCGGGATCGGGCCCGGGGACCGTACCGTCAGCGGTTCCGCGAGGCCGTCGACCGAGACGGCCAGGAGCGCGTCGTGCCCGAGGAAGCGGACGTCCGTCACCGTGCCCTTGGCGGGGGCCGCGTCCACGGCGGTGACCTGGAGCTGCTCGGGGCGCAGCAGGACCGTGCCCAACGTGAGCCCGGCGGGCGCCGAGTCGAGCGGGATGGTGCCGAGGGCGGTACGGACCGCGTCCCGCTCGGCCTCGCCGGGCAGGAAGACGGCGTCGCCGACGAAGGAGGCCACCCACGGGTCGGCCGGCCGGCGGTACAGCTCCTCCGGCGCCGCGCACTGGGCGACCCGGCCCTCGCGGAGCACGGCGACCAGGTCGGCGGTGGACAGCGCCTCCTGCTGGTCGTGGGTGACCAGCACCGCGGTCGCTTCGGTGGCCCGGAGCACGGCGCGGACATCGGCCCGTACGGCCTCGCGCAGCCCGGTGTCCAGCGCGCTGAACGGCTCGTCGAGCAGCACGAGGTGGGGTTCGGGGGCGAGCGCGCGGGCCAGCGAGACGCGCTGCTGCTGGCCGCCGGAGAGCTCGTGCGGCATGCGGTCGCCGTAGCCGGCGAGGCCGACCAGGTCCAGCATGTCCGACACCCTGGAGCGCTTCACGGCCCGGTCGGCTCCGGTGAGGCCGAAGGCGATGTTGCGGGCCACGCTCAGGTGCGGGAAGAGCGCGCCCTCCTGCGGCACGATGCCGATCCGCCGCCGCTCGGGCGGCAGGTGGACGCCGGGGCCGCCGAGCGTCCGCCCGGCGACCGTCACGGTCCCCTCGTCGGCGCGCAGGAAGCCGGCGACGACCCGCAGCAGCGTCGTCTTGCCGCAGCCGGAGGGCCCGAGGACGGCGGTGAGCGCGCCGCCCGGCACGGTCAGGTCGAGCCCGTCGAGGACCGGCGCGGCGCCCGGGCCGTACGCCTTGACCACGCCGGCCACCTGAAGGTCGTTCATGAGCGGTGCCTTCCGAGGAGGTAGGAGGGGATGGCGGCCAGCAGGATCAGCGCGGCGGCGTACGGGGCCGCGGCGGCGAACGAGCCGGTGCCGGTCTCCGTCCAGAGCCGGGTGGCCAGGGTGTCCATGCCGGTGGGGCGCAGCAGCAGGGTGGCGGGGAGTTCCTTCATGCAGACGACGAAGGTGAGCGCCGCCCCGGCCGCGATGCCGGGCGCGGCGAGCGGCACGGTCACCTCGCGGAGCACGCCGAAGGGCGTACGGCCGAGGGCGCGGGCGACGTCGTCGAGGACGGGCGGCGCCTGGAGCACCGCGGCCCGGGTGGCGGCCACCGCGACGGGCAGGAAGAGCACCGCGTACGCGCAGATCAGCAGCGGCGTCTCCTGGTAGAGCGGACGCGCGTACCGCACGGCGAAGAACACCATCGCGAGCGCGACGGTGATCCCGGGCACCGCGTGGCCCGCGTACGCGGCCTGTTCGAGCAGGTGGGCGAGGCGGCCGCGGTGGCGGGCGGCGATCACGCCGACCGGCAGCGCGAGCGCCGTGGTCAGCGCCGCGCCGCCGGCGGCGACGCCGAGGGTGGTGAGCGCGGCGGAGGTGAGGCCGGCCGGGTCCCAGGTGGCGGAGGTGCCGACGACGAGCCAGTAGCCGAGGACGGTGAGCGGGAAGCCGACGGCCGCGGCGACGAGGCCGCCGCACCAGCCGAGCGCGACCGCCCGCCACCGGCCGAGGGCGGCCGGCACGGCCCGGCGCGCGGTGCCGGTTCCGGTGCGGGCGTAGTCGGCGCGGCCGCGGGTGCGGGTCTCGGCGTAGACCAGCGCGACGGTCATGACGACGAGGACGGCGCTGAGCGCGGCGGCCGGGGTGCGGTCGAAGCTGGCCCGGTACGAGGTGTAGATGCCGAGGGTGAAGGTGTCGTACCGCATGAGCGAGACGGCGCCGAAGTCGGAGAGCACGTACAGCGCGACGAGCAGTCCGCCGCCCGCGGCGGCGGGCCGCAGCTGCGGCAGGGTGACGCGCAGGAAGGTGCGCAGCGGGCCGTGGCCGAGGGACCGGGCGACCTCCTCGTGCCCGGGGTCGGTGCCGCGCAGTGCGGCGGCGACCGGCAGGTACACGTACGGGAAGCTGGCCAGGGTGAGCGCGAGCGCGGAGCCGGTGTAGCCGGCCAGCGACGGCGCGGCGGACAGCCAGGCGAAGGCGGTCACGTAACTGGGCACCGCCAGCGGCAGGGTGACGAGCACGGACCAGGCGCGGGCGCCGGGCAGGGCGGTGCGGACCGTGAGCCAGGCCAGCGAGACGCCGATGACCAGGCAGGCCGCGACGACGGTCACCGTCAGGGCGAGGCTGCGCAGCAGGAGTTCGGCGGTGCGGTCGTCGGCGACGACGTCCCAGGCGTACGCCGGGCCGTGTTCGAGCGCGCGGACGGCCAGATAGCCCAGCGGCAGCACGGCGAGCAGGGCGGCCGCCACGGCGGGCACGATCAGGATCCAGCCGGGCCGGCTTCCGGCGCGCCGCCGCCCGGCGGGCGCGGGTGCGCTCGCCGGGCGGGGGTCGCGACGGGCCGGGGCGGAACGCTCCGGTGAGGTCACGTCAGACCAGTCCGACTTCCTGGAGCATGGCCAGGGTCTGCTTGAGGGAGTCCAGCCTGCCGAGGTCGATCTTCGGCGGCTGGAGGCTCTCCAGCGGCGGAACGCCCTCGGCGGTCTTCACGCCGGCGGCCAGCGGGTACTCCTTGGTCTCCTGCGCGAAGTACTCCTGCGCCTCGGCGGAGAGGAAGTAGTCGACGGCCTTCTGGGCGAACGCGGCCTGCTTCTTGTCCGCGCCCTTGAGGATGCCGACTCCGGCGACGTTGACGAGGCCGCCCGGGTCGCCCTTGGGCAGGTAGTGGACCTTGGCCTTGAGCTTGTCCGCGCCCTTCTCGGCGGCCTGCTCGTACCAGTAGTAGTGGTTGATCAGACCGAGCGAGACCTCGCCCTTGTCGACCGCCTCGAGGACCTTGAGGTTGTTCTCGTACTTCTTCGGCTCGTTGGCCTTCAGGCCCTTGAGCCAGGTGCGGGCGGCGTCCTCGCCCTCCAGGACGCGCATGCCGGTGACGAAGGCCTGGAAGGAGGCGTTGGTCGGGACGAAGCCGATCTTGCCCTTCCACTCCGGCTTCACCAGCTCGTGGACGCTGTTCGGCGGGGTGGGGACCTGGCCCGGGTTGTAGGCGAGGACGCGGACACGGCCGCTGACGCCGGTCCAGTCGCCGGCGGCGCCGCGGTGGGCCGGTGCGACCTTGTTCAGCGTGGCCTGCGGCAGCGGGGCGAGGCGCTGCTCCGTGGAGAGCGCGCCGAGGGCTCCGGCGTCCTGGGAGAGGAAGAGTCCCGCCTCGGTCTTGTCGCCCTCTTCGAGGAGCTGGGCGGAGAGCTCGGCGCTGTCGCCGTAGCGGACCTCGACGTTGGCGCCGAGGTGCTTCTCCAGCTTCTCGATCAGCGGCTTCACGAGGTTCTCGTTGCGGCCGGAGTAGATGACCAGGTCGGCCGGTTCGTCGCTGCCGCAGGCGGCGAGGGTCGGACCGAGCAGGACGGCCGCGGCGAGCGCGGTGAGCGTGCGGGCCAGGGGGCGGCGCATGGAGTCGGGTTGCCTTCCTGCGGAACCAACGGATACGGAATTAATAAGGTAAAGCTAACCTAAGGGTCAAGCCACCTGTGATAACGAACCTGTCGCGATCACCCAACCGGAATGGACTCCCCCTCTTCTCGATTAGGAAAGGCTTACCTACTATCCGCCTGTGACGCTCCTCCCCTCGCCGCCCGCCCGCGGCAGCCTGCTCCCCCTCGCCGCCGGCCTCGCGCTGCACGGCGACCGCACCGCCCTGGTCACCGCCGACGGCTCCCTCACCTACCGTGAGCTGGCCGAACGCGTCGACCGGACAGCGGCCCGGCTCGGCGCCGGCCGCCGGCTCGTGCTGCTCCCCGGAGCCAACGACGTGGCGGCGCTCGTCGTCCACCTGGCCGCGCTCTCCGCGGGACACCCGGTGCTCCTCGTGCCGGGCGACCACCCCGAGGCCGTGGCCGCGCTGATCGAGGCGTACGACCCGGACGTCGTCGTCCGCCCGGAGCCCGGCGAATGGCGCATCGAGGAGCGGCGCACCGGATCCGCCCATGTCTTCCACCCGGACCTCGCGCTCCTGCTGAGCACCTCCGGCTCCACCGGCTCCCCCAAGCTGGTCCGGCTGTCGTACGAGAACCTGCAGGCCAACGCCGAGTCGATCGCCGCGTACCTGGGCATCCGCGAGACCGACCGGGCCGCGACGACCCTGCCGATGCACTACTGCTACGGCCTGTCGGTGCTGCACAGCCATCTGCTGCGCGGCGCGGGCCTGGTCCTGACGGGCCTTTCGGTCGCCGACGCCTGCTTCTGGGACCTGTTCCGGTCCGCCCGCGGCACCGCGCTCGCCGGCGTGCCGTACACCTTCGACCTGCTCGACCGGGTCGGCTTCGCCGACATGGACCTGCCCCATCTGCGGTACGTCACCCAGGCCGGCGGCCGGCTCGCGCCCGAACGCGTCGTCCACTACGCCGAACTGGGGCAGCGGCGCGGCTGGGACCTTTACGTGATGTACGGCCAGACCGAGGCGACCGCGCGGATGGCGTACCTGCCGCCGGAGCGGGCCGTCACCTGTCCCGGGGCGATCGGGATACCGGTCCCCGGCGGCTCGTTCACGCTCGAACCGCTGCCGGACGAGGAGACGGCGGCCGGGGTCGGCGAGCTGGTCTACGCGGGCCCCAACGTCATGCTCGGCTACGCCCACACTGCCGACGACCTCGCGCTCGGCCGCACCGTCGACGTGCTGCGCACCGGCGACCTGGCCCGGCGCACCGACGACGGGCTGTACGAGATCGTCGGCCGGCGCTCCCGCTTCCTCAAGATCCTCGGCCTGCGCATCGACCCGCAGCAGGTGGAGGCGATGCTCGACCGGCACGGGGTGCGGGCGCTGTGCGCAGGCGACGACGAGCGGATCGCCGTCGCGGCGGCCCGCCGGCCCGGCTGGGACGTACGGCGGATCCGGCGCCGGGTCACGCAGGAGTGCGGGCTGCCGGCCCGGGCCGTGGACGTGCGGCTCGTCGACGAACTGCCCCGGCTGGCGAACGGGAAGCCGGACTACACGGCGGTACGGGACGTGCCGCGCGCCCCGGCCCCGGTCGCGGACTCCGGCGGCGCGTCCACCGAGGACCTCTGCGCGCTGTACGCCCGGGTCCTGGACCGCACCGACGTCACCCCGGACAGCTCGTTCGTGGGCCTGGGCGGCGACTCGCTCTCGTACGTGGAGATGTCCGTCCAGCTGGAGGAACGCCTCGGCCATCTACCCCCGGGCTGGCACACCGCCCCGATCCGCGAACTGAAGCGCTCCGCACGCCGCCGGCGCGCCATGGAGACCAGCGTCGCGCTGCGCGCCCTCGCCATCGTGGCCGTCGTCGGCACCCACATCCGGCTCTTCGAGATCCGGGGCGGCGCCCATCTGCTGCTCGCCGTCGCCGGGTTCAACTTCGCCCGCTTCCTGCTCACCTCCGCCGAACGCCGCGACCGGCTGCGCCGCACCGGCCGCGGCATCGCGCGGATCGCCCTGCCCTCCATGGCGTGGACCGCCTTCGCTCTCCTGGTGAGCGACGACTACGACCTCGGCAACCTGCTGCTCCTGCACAATCTGCTCAATCCGCAGGACATGGGGTCGGGCATCCATCTGTGGTTCGTCGAGGCACTCGTCTACATCCTGCTGACGATGGTGCTGCTGTTCGCCGTCCCGGCCGTCGACCGGGCGGAGCGGCGCTTCCCGTACGGGCTTCCGCTCGCCCTCGTCGGGCTCGGCCTGCTCACCCGCTACGAGCTGATCGGCCTGCCCGACCGCACCCAGATCACCGACGCGGTCACCGTGTTCTGGCTGTTCGCCCTCGGCTGGGCGGCGGCGCGGAGCCGCACGCAGTGGCAGCGGCTCCTGGTCACGTGCGCCGGCCTCGCGACCGTACCGGGCTTCTTCCCGGACGAACCGCGGCGCGAGGCCTTCGTGATGGCCGGGTTCGCGCTCCTGGTCTGGCTCCCGACGCTGCCGAGCACCCGGCGGCTCAACCAGCTCGCCGGGCTGCTCGCGGGCAGTTCGCTCTCCATCTACCTGACGCACTGGCAGATCTACCCGCTCTTCGACCAGATCTCGGAGCCGCTGGCCCTGGTGATGTCCCTGGTCTTCGGCGTCGCGTACGCGTGGGCCGTGGCGGGGCTGATCCGGCGCTTCCCGGAGTTCGTCGCGTCCGTCAGACGCGGGTCAGGGTCGCTGCTCCGAAGGAGACGTCGAAGCGGTCGCACCAGATGCTGACGCTGCGGTAGTCGGACCAGTCGACGCCGGCGGGGAGCGGGTAGTTCTGGTCGCCCTTGTTGCCCTTGAGCTCGGCGAGGTCGGTGTGGCGCCCGTCGTCGAAGACGCGCCAGCCGGCCACGCCCTTCTTGACCGGCGCGTCGCTCAGGAAGACGTGCAGGTCGGGCCCGTTGCTGGTGTCGAGCCCCTCGATCCGCAGCGTGTGACTGCCGTCGGCGAGCCGGACGACCTTGGCGGTGCCCTCGGTCCGGTGCTCGTGACTGACGAAGGCGCCCTGGGCGACGGTGACCGGACCCATGGCCGGGGCGCTCGGGGCGTTCGGGGCGTTCGGGGCCTTCGGGGCGGGCCGGGCCGCCGGGGCGCTCGCGGTGGGCAGCGCCTC
The DNA here is from genome assembly GCF_043199435.1 of Streptomyces sp. NPDC048604. Lineage (NCBI taxonomy): Bacteria > Bacillati > Actinomycetota > Actinomycetes > Kitasatosporales > Streptomycetaceae > Streptomyces > Streptomyces sp. NPDC048604. Next base: position 31,307 of record NZ_JBICVX010000014.1, on the reverse strand, counting down.
GTCGACGGTCTCGTCGACGAACAACGCCCACGGCTGGAACCACACCAGCCCGCCGGCCACGACCACCGCCGCCGCCACGGCGACCCACCACCACTTCTTGGCAACGCGCCCCACGACGCACCTCCCGACTTCGCTGTGCTGACTTCCGCTGTGCTGTCTGTTCCTACGGCCATCCAACGCGACGCGGGGCGGGGACGGGAGGTCCGGCGGGATGACGGAAGTGTTACGGCGGCGGGCCGACCGGACTCGGGCAGTCTCCCGTCAGCCCGCCGCCGTCGGCAGCGTGACCTCGAAGCGGCAGCCGCCGGTGACGTTGCGGACCTCCGCCCGGCCCGCGTGGGCCTCGACGATGCCCCGGACGATGGCGAGGCCGAGACCCGCCCCGGCCGGAGGCGTACGGGCCTGCGTACCGCGCCAGCCGGTGTCGAAGACGCGCGGCAGGTCCTCGTCGGGGATGCCGCCGCAGCCGTCGGTGACGGACAGCACGACCGCGTCGGCGCGGCGTTCGGCGGCTACGGCGACCGTGCCGTCGGCCGGGGTGTGCCGGATCGCGTTGACGAGGAGGTTCGCGAGGACCCGCGTCATCTCCCGGCCGTCCACCTCAACCGGCACCGCCTCGACCTCCTCCCCCACCAGCCGCACCCCGTGCTCGCGGGCCAGCGGATCGGCCCCGCTCAGGGCGTCGCCGACCAGGTCGTACACGGACACCCGGCTCGGGGTGAGGGCGAGCGCGCCGGCGTGGATGCGGGAGAGCTCGAAGAGGTCGGTGACCATGGCGGTGAGCCGTTCGACCTCGGTGCGGATCTGCCGGTGGTACCGGGCGGGATCGGCGGCCACCCCGTCCTCCAGGGCCTCCGCCATGGCCCGCAGCCCGGCCAGCGGGGTGCGCAGATCGTGCGAGATCCAGGCGACGAGCTCGCGGCGGGAGGCTTCGAGGGAGCGCTCGCGTTCCCGCGACGCGTCCAGTTTCGCGCTGGTGGCGGCCAGTTCGCGGGTGAGCGCGGCGAGTTCGGCGGTGGTGGCCGCGCCGTCCGGGGCGGAGAAGCTGCCGTCCTCGCCGAAGTCGCGGGCGGCGACGGCGAGGGCGCGGCTGCGCGCCACCACCCAGCGGCCGAGGACGAGCGCGGTGCCGAGCGAGACGAGCGCCGCCATGGCGACGACGACGGTCACCACCCACAGGTCGTGCGCGGACAGGAACATCGCCCGGGCGACGGCGAGCGTGCCGGCGAGCATCGCGGTCACGGTGACCGCCGCGACCACGGTCAGCGAGACGGCGACGGAGCGGTGGCGGACCAGACGCAGCACGACGGCTCCGGCGAGCCCCGCGCAGACCGCGCCGCCGAGCGCGAACAGGGCGATGAGCAGAAGATCCGTCACCGCACGTCCTCCCCGGTCGGGTGCAGACCCTCCGGTTCGAAGCGGTAGCCCACCCCCCACACCGTCCGGATGAGCCGGGGGCGGGCCGGATCGTCCTCGATCTTGGCGCGCAGCCGCCGTACGTGGACGGTCACGGTCGACAGGTCGCCGAAGTCCCAGCCCCAGACCCGCCGCATCAGGTCCTCCCGGGTGTGCGCGGCACCCGGCTGCTCCATGAAGTGCGCGAGGAGGTCGAACTCCCGGAGAGTGAGGGCGAGTTCGCGGCCGGCGCGAGTGGCCCGGCGGGTCGCCGGCTCGACGACGAGGTCCCCGGCGCGCAGCGCGGGACGGCCGACGGGCTGCGCCGCCCGCCGGGTGCGGCGCAGGACGGACCCGACCCGCAGCACCAGCTCGCGCGGGCTGAAGGGCTTGGTCACGTAGTCGTCCGCGCCGACTTCGAGGCCGGTGATCCGGTCCTCCTCGTCGCCCCGCGCGGTCAGCATGATCACCGGTACGGGCCCGGACTCGCGCAGCCGGCGGCACACTTCGAGCCCGTCCAGGCCGGGCAGCATCAGGTCCAGAACGACCAGATCCGGCCACCGCTCGCCGGCGCGCCGCAGCGCCTCGTGCCCGTCCCCGGCCCGCTCGACGGCGAAGCCGTCCCGCTCCAGGTACTGGGCGACCACCTCGGCCACCGTCGGATCGTCGTCCACGACCAGGACCCGGGCCGTCCGCTCGGGCGCATCGTGCTCACTCATGCCGCACAGGGTCGCATGCGGTGTCGACCGCGGTGCGGGGTGGAAGGGACGCTCCATGCGCCGACGACTGCTGACTGACGCCTACCGCACGCTCGTACCGCCCCGGGACGACCCGCACGGCCCCCTGCCTCCCCTGATGCTCACCCTCACCGTCGTGACCGGGCTGGTCGACGCGGTCAGCTATCTGGCCCTCGGGCATGTCTTCGTCGCCAACATGACGGGAAACGTGGTCTTCCTGGGTTTCGCCCTGGCGGGAGACACGAGTCTGTCGGCGTCGGCCTCCCTGGTCGCGCTGGCGTCGTTCCTGGCGGGCGCGGTCGGCGGCGGCCGGTTCGGCACACGGTTCGCGGAGCACCGTGGCCGGCTGCTGGCCGCCGCCACGGCGGTGCAGGCGGTGCTGGTCGCGGTCACGGTGGCCGTCGCCGCAGCCGCCGGCGGGGAGGCGTCGACGGCGGTCCGGTACACCCTGATCGTGTTCCTCGGCCTCGCGATGGGCCTGCAGAACGCGGCGGCCCGGCGCCTCGGCGTCCCCGACCTGACCACGACCGTGCTCACCCAGACCCTGACCGGCCTCGCAGCGGATTCCGCAGCCGCCCGCCCCGGCCGCCCCGCCCGCCGGCTGCTGTCGGTCCTGGCGATGTTCCTCGGCGCCCTGGCCGGCGCCGCACTCCTCTTGCACGGCCGCCTCGAACTCGTCCTGGGCCTGGCCCTGCTGCTGGTGACGTTCACGTCCGTACTGACCCGGCGCCTCTCCGCGCGGGAGGGGGCACACTGGTCCCGCCCACCGTCGTGACCCTGGTGCAGGAGTCCCCATGTCCAAGCCCCGTTTCGCCGTCCTCGGAGCCGGAAGCATCGGCTGTCATCTCGGCGGCCGGCTCGCCGCGGCGGGGTACGAGGTGGCGTTCATCGGCCGCCCCGCCGCCATGGAGGTCCTGCGGGACCGGGGCCTGACCCTCACCGGCTCCGCCCGCGAACCGATCCACCTTCCCCCGGACCGCCTGACCCTGGCGACATCTCCCGAAGCGGCCGTGGACGCGGACTACGTCCTGGTCACCGTGAAGACCGCCGGCACGGAGCCCGCCGCCGCGTCTCTGGCCCCGCACCTCGGCCCGGACGCCACGGTGGTCAGCTTCCAGAACGGACTGCACAACCCCGCCACCCTGCGCACCGCGCTGCCCGGCCACAGGGTCCTGGCCGGGATGGTCCCCTACAACGTGGTCCAGTCCGAGCCGGGCACCGTGCACCAGGGCATGCCCGGCAGGCTCATGACGGAACCGGACGACACCCTGCACACCGCCCTCCGCACCGCGGGCCTCGCGGCCGAGGCCCGCACGGACATGGCCGAAGTGCAGCACGCCAAGCTGCTGATGAACCTCAACAACGCGATCAACGCCCTCTCCGGGCTCCCGCTCCGCGACCAGCTCGGCCAACGGGCCTACCGCCGCTGCCTCGCCCTCTGCCAGCGCGAGGCCCTCGCCGCGTACCGCGCCGCCGGCATCACCCCCGCCCGCCTCGGCCCCACGGCCCCGGGCGTCACCCCGTACGTCCTGTCCCTGCCCGACGCCCTGTTCCGCCGCGTGGCGGCCGCCGCCCTCCGCATCGACGCCCACGCGCGCTCGTCGATGTGGGAGGACCTCCAGCGCGGCCGCCCCACCGAGATCGACTCCCTCCAGGGCGAGATCGTCACCCTGGCCGCGGCCCACGGCCTCCCGGCCCCCGCCAACACCCGCCTGACCGCCCTCGTCCGCGAGGCGGAATCCGCCCCGCGAACCTGGACCGGGCCGGACCTCCTCGCCGAACTGCGCGCGGCTCGCTGATCGGTCTCAGCCCATAGCCCTCAGCCGAGGAAGTGGAACCCGGGCCTGGGGTGCATGAGGAAGTCGTGGTGGGAGATGTTCCAGGCGTACGCGCCGGCGAGGGCGAACGCCACGCGGTCACCCGCGCGCAGGCCCGGTGCCGGAACCTGCCGGGCCAGCAGGTCCTTGGGGGTGCACAGCTGCCCCGTCAGGGTGACCGGGCCGGTTCCGGCGGCGGGGCGGGGCCACGGGTGGGGCCAGGCGTCCACGGGCAGGACCGAGCAGGGCTGGTCGTGCCCCTTGGTCGCCGGGGTGCGCAGGTGGTGGGTGCCTCCGCGCACGACGGCGAACTCCTCGCCGTGGCTGCGCTTCACGTCCAGGACCTCGGTGGCGTACCAGCCGCAGTAGGCGGTGAGCGCCCGGCCCGGCTCGATGCGCAGGGTGAGGTCCGGATGGTCCTCCGCGAGCCGGGCGAGTCCCTTGCCGTAGGTGGACCAGTCGTACCGGCGGTCGGGGGTGGTGTAGTCGACGTGCATACCGCCGCCGACGTTGACCTCGGTGAGCCGGACGCGGTGGCGGGCGGCGAGCCCGGTGGCCCAGTGGACCACGGACTCGGCGACGCCGAGCTCCTCCTCCGCCTCCAGGCCGCTGGCCAGATGGGCGTGGACGCCCAGGAGCCGCAGGTGCGGAAGCGTGCCGCCGGTCAGCAGGGCGAAGGCGGCGTCGGCGTCGGCGGGATCGAGGCCGAACGGCGTCGGCCGGCCGCCCATGGCGAGGGAGCTGCCCTCCAGGGAGGCCGCGGACAGCGGCAGGTTGAACCTGAGAAGGACGCCGACGGGCGTGTCGGGGTCCCGGCGGGCGGCCAGGTCGGCGAGGACGTGCAGCTCGTGAAGGCTCTCGACGTGGAAGCGTTCCACTCCGAGGTCCAGGGCCGCTGCGATCTCGGCCGGCGTCTTGCCGGGCCCGCCGAACGCCAGGGGCCGGCCGGGCACGGCGCGACCCACGTGGGCGAGTTCGCCGCCCGAGGAGACCTCGAATCCGTCGACGTACGGCGAGAGCGCGCCGAGCAGTTCCGGTTCCGGGTTGGCCTTGGCCGCGTAGTACAGCTCGACGCACTCGGGCAGCGCGTCCCGTGCGGCGGCGGCGTGCTCGCGCAGCGCCGCCAGGTCGTAGACGTAGGCGGGCAGGGCGTCGGAGGGCAGGTCGAGGATGTGCTCGCGCACCGCGCGGGACGGGACGTTCATCGGGCGTGGCTCCACGAGTCGTCGGACGCTCCGGACAGGACGTCCTCGGCGAAAGGGGAGGGAAGACGGACGTACCCCGCTTCCCGGTCGGCCTTGCGCTCCCAGCGGGTGAGCAGGTTGGCCTTGGCCGGCAGCGGCACGCCGGCGAGGAGCGCGGCGAGCCGGGGCGGGCAGCCGTGGTGGTCGGCGTACGCCTGCAGGGTCGCGCGGACCTCCGCCCACAACGCGGGCTCGGTCTCGGGGTGCAGGTCGGCGACCGCGGCCAGCACTTCGGCGATGTGGTTGACGAACAGGCAGTACACGACGCGGTCCCAGCCGCGCTCCGCGTCGTACGTCATCGGGCCGGCCACGTCGGCGGGCAGCGCGGCCAGGGTGTCGGCGTGGTGCTCGGGCACCAGTTTGGTGCCCTCCAGGTCCCGGAAGAGCACCTGGGCGGGCATGCCGTCGTCGTCGACGCAGACGACCACGTTCTGCAGATGGGGCTCCAGGACCAGGCCGTGGTCGAAGTAGGCGGCCAGGACCGGCGGGACGAGGAGCCTGAGGTACGCGGCCCACCAGTCGACCGCGCAGCCGGGGCCCGCGCCGTCGAGGAGGCGGGAGAGATGGCCGGGGCCGCTCGGGTACTCGTCGGCGACGGCGGCGGCGAGCAGCGGGGTGGTCCCGGGCAGCATCCGCTGGGCGAGCCCCTCGCGGACGATCACGCCGAAGCCTTCGAGCAGACCGCGGTCCGGGCCGCCGTCGGGGCCGGGGAGGGCGAGGCTGCGGTACGCGGGCTCGCGGAGCATGGCACTGCCGGGGAAGCGCTCGGTGAGTTCGTCGAGCACGGGCGCCAGGAGCCGGGTCAGGGCGACGGCGCCGCTCAGCTCGTAACTCGCGTTCTTCCGAAGACAGTTGGTGATGCGGATGTTCAGACTGAACTTGAGGAAGGTGGCGCCGTCGTACAGGGTGCGGACCGAGGCCGTGGCGGCGAAGGGGTCTCCCCCGGTGCCGAGGTCCAGGATGTCGCCGCGGTCGAGGGCGGCGCGCAGGGCGGGGTGGCCGCTGAGCATCTCGTACTGCCAGGGGTGCGCGGGCAGCAGCCGGTAGCCCTCCGGCACCCGGTCGTCGGCGAGAGCGTCGAGGGGTGCGGTGGCCGCGCGTTCGACGGCCTCCTCGACGATCAGGCTCTCCCGGACGGCGAGAAGGCGCAGCGCGAAGGCGGCGCCGGCCTCGGGGGCGTACGCGAGCCAGGAGTCGGCGTCGCCGGTGCGGGCCTTCGGGGTGGGGTGGAAGCGGTGGCCGAAGAGCAGGGACTGCTCGGAGGCGAGGTAGACGTCCGGAACGGAGGGCGCTGCCGTCCCGTGCGGAACGGAGGGGGCGGCAGTCCCCGACGCGCGGACGGCGAGCGCGGCCGACACGGCCTGGTGGCTGGAGGCGATCTGGTCGCGGAACTCCTCGTTGCGCACGCCGGTCCGCAACGACAGTTCCACCTGGACGTGCTCGGCGAGGCGTCGCCAGTCGATGCGCTCCCACCCGCCGCCGCGCTGCTCGTGGACGGGGCCGGTGAAGCGGTGCGCGCCGAGCAGGGACGTACGGCGCAGTGCCACGCGCAGCAGCACCCCTCGGCGGGGCAGCCGCAGCAGGAGGTGGCCGTCGCTCGCGGCCGTCTGGTGCTCCGGTCCGGAGACCTCGCGCAGCAGGCAGTTGAGGAGGGTGTGCGCCACGACGGTGTCCGCGTCGGGCAGTTCGGCGGGACCGGCGGGGCGGGGGGCAGTGCCCTGGGTGCGGGGCAGCGACATCAACGGCTCCAGCGAGTGCGGAGGGGGTTCACAAGGGGAAAGACGGTGGGAACGATCGTGGCCAGGGCCACGGCGGTGCCCGTCAGGACCGGGGCGGCCGGTCCGAAGAAGCCGTTGCCGGCCGCGGCGGCGACGCCCGCCGCGACCGCACCGGCCTTCGAGAAGAACTCGAGCGAGCCGAACATGCCGCCCGGCGCCCGGCCCTTGGCGCAGTCGGCGGCCAGCACGGACAGGCAGACGAGCCCGAGGGTCAGACCGGCGCCGAGGACGAGCCGCACGGCGGTGAGCGCGGGCAGCGAGTCGGCCACGCCGTGGCCGGCGAGCCCGAGCGCGATGCAGAGGAAGCCGAGGGCGAGCCCGGGCCGGGGGCGGTGGTGGAACGCCCGGTGCACGGCCAGCGCCGTGACCAGGTAGCACAGGTGCGGCAGCGCGAACAGCACGCCGGAGACGGCGGGAGAGGTGCCGGGGAGCCGCTCCTCGATCAGCGAGACGAGGTACGGGAAGGAGATGACGGTGGAGAAGACGAAGGCGAACTCGAGGGCGTAGAGGGCCCGTAGAGAGGCGGTCGGGGCAGTCGCCGTCTCCTGCGCCGCCGCCTCCGGCCCCTGTACCGCCGGCTCCTGCGCCGCCGTCTTCTCCGGCGTCTCCCGCACCGCCGGCGTCCCGGCGTGCCCGCCCCGCGACTCCGGCAGCGCGCAGATCAGCAGGGCGGCGGTGAGCGGGAGCACGGCCAGCAGGGCGTACTGACGGTGGGGCGAAAGCCAGGGCGACAGGGAGCCGACGACGATCGGCGCGACGACCAGCGCGGCGCGCGCCGCGCCTTGCATCAGGGTGAGCGCCTTCGACAGGGCGTTGCCCTCCAGCGCCGCACCGAGATAGCCGTTGGATGCGGCGAACGTGCCGCCGAGGATGCCCTGCAGGACGAGCGCCGCGGTGAAGGCCGCGATCGAGTCGGCCCAGCCGGCGAGCAGGAACGACACGGCGAGTCCGAGCTGGGCGCGTAACAGCAGCCGCTTGCGGCCGTAGCGGTCCGCGAGCCGGCCCCACAAGGGCGCGCCGACGGCCCCGAACACGGTCGGGACGATGTAGAGCACCCCGGCCCAGCGGGCGGTCGGGTCGCCCAGCTCGGGCAGGATCTCGGTGAGGAAGGGGGGCAGGCCGAGGGCCGCGAAGGACGCCACGAAGTAGCAGCCGGCCACGGCGTGCACCTGCCGGCGCGCGAGCGCGGGATCCGTGGCGGCTGCGACGGGGGTGAGGGCGCCGTGCGGGGCGGCGGCGGTGGCGCTCATCGTCCGGCCGCCCTCAGGTAGTTGGGACCGGTGGTGTAGTGCTTGTTGATGTCGGCGGCGCCCGACCGCTCCTTGGACAGCAGTGTTCCGGCGGTGACCATGGCCTTGACCGGGAGTTCCGGCGCGTCCAGGACCGCGGCGCGAAGCACGGCACCGAGCTCGCCGGAACCGGTGCCGAGCCGCTCGACGGCCTCGGCGAGCCGGTCCCGCACCAGGTCCAGGAGGGTGGTGAGGGGGGCGCGGCTGTGACGGGCCAGGCCGAAGGCGTAGGCGCCCGCGCACAGGTGCACGGTGATGGTGGAGAACAGGTCGGTCAGGGGCCGGTCGTCGTCGCCGAAGATGCGCGCGTCGTCGAACGCGGCCGGGCCGGGGGCGTCGGCGCCCAGAGTGTCGTACAGGCGTCGGGTGTTGATGCGCGGGCCGTCGTTGTCCTTCAGCAGCAGCCGGAGCCGGGTGCCGCCCCCGTCCTGCCGGTCGAGGACGAGCGAGATGTTCTGCTGGTGCGACTCCAGCGCGATGCCGTGGCCGAACAGCGTGGTCTGCCAGTCGAACAGCAGGGTGAGCACGGCGTCGAGCAGCGCCACCGGGTCCGATGCGTAGAACCGGTCCGCGAGGTGGTCGATCACCAGCCGGTTCCCGGGGGCCTCGGCCAGCAGCGCCGCCATGGGAACGACGACCGCGTCGTCGAGCCCGGCCGGGTAGCGGCGGCACAGGACGGCGAGGAGCTCGTGCCCGGCGTGCGCGTACACGGTCTCGTCGGCGTGCAGGATCGTTTCGCGGAACCGCGGTTCCCGGGCGATCACGGCCTCGACGAGCCGCTGCCCCGCCGCGCCGTCCACGAGCGTCCCGGGCTTGATGGTGCGCCGGTTGCGCAGGCCCAGGGTGGCGGTGGCGAGCGGCAGTTTGAGGTGCAGGGACGGGTCGTCGGCCAGCGCGACGGTACGCATCGACAGCGTCGGCACGGCCTCCAGGTACGGGCGCGGGGCGCGTACCGCGTCACCGTCGAGACCGGCAGCACGCAGGGCATCCGTCAGAGGTTGATGTGCCATCAGCGGGTGGACGGGCAGGGCGAGATGGGTCCGGGAGAGTTCCGGCAGCCCCAGGTCGGCCGGCGAGGGCCAGAGGGCGGGCAGGCTCGCGGAGCAGCCCGGGACGGTGACGGCCTCGTGCGGCACGGCGACCCAGTGCAGGGCGATGCAGGGATGGAACTCGGGCGCGTACGACCGCACCTGGTCGTCGTCCAGGCCCGAGCGTCCCCGGGCGGTGGGGTACACGGGGTGGTCGAGTCGCGCGGCGAGCGTGTCGTGTGCGAGTCCGCCGGAGTAGCCGGTCCAGCGGGCCGGGTCGTCCCCGTACGCGGAGACGAGCCGCGCGGCGGTCTCCTCGCGGGTGCGCTCGTGGAGCCGCATGGTGGCGAGGGTCTGCCGGCACTCCTCCGCGTAGGCGTCGAAGCCGGCGTGGTCGACCGGCTCGGCCAGCACCTTGAGGGCGCCGACGATCTCGTCGTACGTGGTGAGCGGCGCGCCGTCCGACTCCCGGACGAGGAGCGGCAGTCGGGCCGCGTACGCGCTCTGGAAGCCGTCCTCGGCGACCGGCAGCAGCATTGCTTCTCCGTCGCCGTCGGGGCGCCGCAGCCAGGTGCCGTCCGTCCGCTCGACGAGGGTGCTCCGGCTGCGCAGCCCCACGACGTCCTCGCGGAGCAGCGCGGACAGGACCCGCAGGAGAAGGTCCCGCTCCGTGCCGCTGGCACTCCGGCCGTACGCCGTCTCCGTCACGGCCGTCACGGGGCGATCTCCCAGCGCTCGGCGGCCAGGAAGTCCTCCACGGCCCGGTCGACGGCGGCCTGGTCGGTGCCGGTGGCGCGCAGGACGCCGAGGTAGTCGCGGTTGGTGTGGTGGAGTTCGTGCCGTTCGCCGAGCTCGCGCAGCGGACGGTACGCCAGCGTGACGCCGTCGGTGACGCGGTCGATGGGGCCCGGCGCGGAGACGAGCGTTCCGGCGGTCTCGGCGCAGGGGTACTCCAGGCGGGCGGCGCCGTCGGTGCGGGCGCCGAGGTCCGCGGGGAGCGGTTCGCCGAGGTGGGCACGGAGGATGTGCTCGAAGAGCGGGATGCCCAGGAGCTGGGCGAGCAGCAGGTCGCACTGGTCGCCGATGGCCCGGTAGTTGACCTCGATGATGCGGGCCCGGCCCTCGTGGACGACGAACTCGGTGTGGCAGGCGCCGAGGCCGACGCCGAGGGCGTCGAGCTGGGCGAGGATCTGTCCGACCACGGGCTCGGGGTGCGCGGGGACGAAGGTCAGACGCTCCTCGATGAAGTACGGGGGCGGCGACAGCTCGGTGTGGAAGCCGCCGAGGACGTGCCGGACGCGTCCGTCGCCGAGCGTCTCCAGGGTGTACAGCTCACCGGCCAGGAACTCCTCCACGACCAGCGCGGCCCCGGGCCGGCGGGCCTGTATCTCCTTGCAGCGCAGGAGCAGTTCCGCCGCGTTCGCGGCCAGGACGACGTCCTCGCTGGCGACCCCCTCGCGAGGCTTGACCACGCAGGGGTAGGGCACGTCGAGCTCGGCGAGCCCGGACGGATCCTGGCCGGCGGGGAGTTCGGTGGACCAGACGGTGTCGGCGCCGGTCAGGGCCAGGTGGCGGCGCAGGTGCGCCTTGTCCTTGGCGCGCAGCGCGGCCCGCCAGTCCTTGGCGGGCAGGCCGAAGTACTCGGCGGCCAGCGCGGCCTGCGTCTGGAGGTGGTCGCTGTTGGTGAAGACCGCGTCGGGCCGGTGGTGGGTGGAGATCCGGGTGATGACGGCGCGGAAGTCCCGCACGTCGCACTCCAGGACCTCGATGTCCGGGTGGGTCCGGCGGTGGGGGCCGGGCTTGTCCGTCAGGACCGTGACGTCGAGACCGAGCCGGGCCGCCGCGGGGAGGAACCCCTCGGTGACCGAGTCGGTGGGATTCAGGGCGAGCAGGTACAGCCGCATGGGGATGCCGGGGCCTTCCGGAGGGGGGACGTGGGGCGACGGGGCAGGCGGGCACGGCGGTGCCCACGCGGCACCGCAACGGAGAGTTTAGGTTAGGCAACCCTAAGGAATCAACCAGGCCTCGAAGGCCAACTGCCTTACAGGCAGGGCCTGATGGGGGTGTCGATCTTGCCCACGGCAGCTTACCGCTAAGGTAAGCCTGACCTCACTTACTTGCGTGAAGGAGCTCCGATGAGCAAGGGCCCGGGGTCGTGGTCCGCCGCTGCGGACACGGCCGGGCGCGTCGCCCTCGGGGAGGCGTCCACCCTCACCGACACCTACCGACGCGTCATCGCCTGCTGCGACGCGCTCGACGCACGGATCGTCGAGGCGGGCGCGCCGGACGAACCCACCGCCCTGTGGCCCGACGGCGCCCTCCTGGCCGACGACCAGGGCGTACTGGACTCCTTCGTCGACGCCTCGGCGGCCCGCATCACCGCACGGCACGGCCGCACCCCGCGCAGGGACGTGGCCGCCTCCCGGGCGCTGCACGACTACCTCTGGTCCGTCGGCCTGCTGATGAGCGGGGCCTGGTACCTGGACCGGCGCGTGCCGCGCCTCGCGCCGCGCGACATTCGCGTGGACCTGGCGACGGGCACGATCGGCATCACTCCCGCGCAGCACTTCGCCTGCCTGCCGGACGACCCCGCGGCGGGCGGCGCCGACGCCCGGATCGTGGGGCACGAGGAAGCGCTGCGGGCCGAGTTGCGGGCCGCGGTGGTCCACCACATGGGTCCGCTGCTGACAGCGATCGGCCCGACCGTCCGGCGCGGGCCGCGGGCCCTGTGGGGCATGGTGGCCGACGACCTGATCTCCGGCGTCTGGTACCTCGGCCGGATGCTCGGCCAGGAGGAGCGATCGGTGCGGGCGGCGACCGAGCTGCTTCCGACCGCGGTCCCGCCGTTCCCCGGAGGGGCCGATTTCCGTCGCCTCACAGCGCGGGACGGCCGCCGGCACCCGACCCGTACCCGCCTCGGCTGTTGCCTGTACTACACGATCGAGCCGGACCGGGCGTGCCTGACCTGCCCGAGGACCTGCGACGCCGAGCGGCTGCGGCGGCTCGAGGACGAGGCCTGAGCGCACACGGCGACGGGCCGACGCCGGCGGTCGTACGCTCGCGTACGCCGCCGGGCGCCGGCCCGTCGTGGGTCACTTCACCGGGCTGCTTCGCCCGGTTACTTCGCCGGGTTACTTCGCCGGGTTACTTCGCCGGGTCGACCTTGAAGAGCTTCGCCATGTCGTCGAGCACCAGATCGGCGCCCTGGAGCGAGACGGAGGTCATCCACGTCGCGTCCTCGACCTCGTGGACGTTGCCCTTCTGAACGGCGTTCAGGCGCTTCCACAGCGGGTTGGCGAGGAACTTCTTCTTGCGCTCCTCACCGCCCGAGAAGGTCGTCATGAAGATGTGGTCGGCGTCCGCCTGCGCGATCTGCTCCTCGCTGATCTCGATGTTGAACTCCTTCTGGTCCTGCTGGTTGGCAGGCCGGGCGAGTCCCATGTCGGTGAGGATGATGCCGCTGAAGGTCTTCGGCAGGTAGATGCGGGTCGGGCCGTCGAGGAACCGGACCAGGGAGTACGTCTGCTTGGGGCTCTTGGCGTTGATCGCGGCGCCGATCTTCTTGGCGCGCGTCTCGTAGGCGGTCAGCTTCGCCTTCGCCTTCTCCTCCTCGCCCAGCACCTGGCCGAGGAACGTGACGTTCTCCTTCCAGATCGGGCCGGTGGTCTTCACGAAGACGGTCGGGGCGATCTTGTTCAGCTGCTCGTACAGGTCTTCGTGACGCACCGTCGCCGACACGATGAGGTCCGGCTTGAGGGCGGCGATCGCCTCCAGGTTCGGGCTGTCCATCGGCCCGACGTCCTTGGTGTCCTTCACGGCGTCACCGAGGTACGGGGGGAAGCCCTTCTGGTCGCGGTACGAGCCGATGCCGCCCACCAGCGGAGCGTCCAGCGCGACGATCGCCTCGACGAGGCTGTTGTCCAGCGCCACGACGCGCTGGGGCTTCTTCTTGATCTCGGCCTTGCCCTTGTCGTGGGCGATCGTGCGCGGGAAGCCCTTCTCGGAGGCGGCGGCCGGCTTGTCGGCGGCGGGCTTGTCGGCGCCGCCCCCACCGCCGCAGGCGGCCACGGAGAAGGCCAGAGCGGCGGTGAGCAGGGCAGCGGCGAACCGGCCGGGCCGGCGGCGCTGAACGAGGGTGTTCATGGATCTCCCCAATACGGAGTGTCGCTTAGGCAAGGCTTACCTTTGACGGCGCTGCGAGGATAGCGTCTCTCCGTGACCGGATCCACACGGTCCGGCACTCCTGTACAGAGTCGTTAAGGCATGCCTTACCTTGTGCAGGTGTCTGTGAAGCCCGTCGCCGAAGGGGCGGCCGCCCCGCCACTGCCCGCCGCACCACCTCCGCAAAGCCCGCGAGTTGGGGCGCGCACCCTCGTCGCGGCGCTCCTCACGGCCGCGCTGTTCGCCGCCGTCTGCGCCTCGTTGGCCATCGGCACGAAGTCCGTCCCGCTCTCCGACGTCCTGCACGCGATGGTCGGCGGCACGGACGGCGACGCCGTCGTGATCCGTGAACTGCGCATGCCCCGCACCTTCCTGGGCCTGCTCGTCGGCCTCGCGCTCGGCGCCGCCGGAGCCGTCGCCCAGGACATCACCCGCAATCCGCTGGGCGACCCCGGCCTCATCGGCATCAGCGCGGGCGGCTCGTTCGCGGTGGCCGCGGGCATCGGCGCGTTCGGGCTGACCAGTTCGTACCAGTACATCTGGTTCGCCTTCCTCGGCGGCGCGCTCGCGGGCCTGCTCGCGTACGCGGTCGGCGGCACCGGCTACGGCGGTGCCACGCCCGCCAAGCTGGCCCTGGCGGGCGCCGCCGTCACCGTGCTCCTCGACGCCGGCACCAACACGCTGGTCCTGCTCGACGTCCGCACCCTGGACCAGTACCGGTTCTGGGCCGTCGGCTCCCTGGCCGGACGGGACGCCCAACTCGGCGTCGAATTGCTGCCGTTCGTCGCCGTGGGCCTGCTGCTCGCGATCGGGCTGAGCGGCCGGCTCAACGCCCTCGCCCTCGGCGACGACCTCGCCACCACCCTCGGCACCAAGGTCCGCTCCACCCGCGCGCTCGGCGCCGTCGCGGTCATCCTGCTCACCGGCGCCGCGGTGGCCGCGGCCGGTCCCGTCACCTTCGTCGGCCTGGTCGTCCCGCACGTCGTCCGCGCGTTCACCGGGCCCGACGCCCGCTGGCTGGTGCCCTGTTCGGCGCTCGGCGGGGCCACGCTGATGCTCGCCGCCGACGTCGTCGGACGCATGGTCGCGCGCCCCGGTGAACTGGAGGCGGGCGTGGTCACCGCGATGCTCGGCGCCCCGTTCCTCGCCCTGCTGGTCAAGCGGGGCAAGCTCAAGGAGCACACCCGATGAGCATCCTCCGCCTCGAACTCGGCCCGTTCGGCGCGGCCCTGCGCCTCCGGGTGGCCCTCACCGTCCTCACGCTGGTCCTGGTGGGCTTCGCGGGCCTGGTGGCCTCGGTGTCGCTCGGCACGTACGCGATCCCCGTCGACGAGGTCCTGAACGCGGTCCTCGGCACCGGCGACGGCGCCGCCGACCTGATCATCCACGAACTGCGGCTGCCCCGCGCCCTCACGGCCCTGCTCGTCGGGGCCGCGTTCGGCCTGGCCGGCGCGGTCTACCAGGCCGTGACCCGGAACCCGCTGGCGAGCCCCGACCTCATCGGCATCTCGGCCGGCGCCGGAGTCGGCGCGGTGGGCGCCATCCTGATCGGCGGGGTCACCGCCGCCGGCGCGGGCACCTTCGCCGCGGTTCCGTTCGGCGCACTCGTCGGCGCGCTGACCACCTCGGCCGCGATCTACCTCCTGGCCTTCCGGGACGGCACGATCACCGGCTACCGGTTCGTACTCGTCGGCATCGCCGCGAACGGCGCGCTCGTCGCCCTCACGCGGTGGATGCTCGCCCGCGCCGACATCGACCAGGCCTCCCGGGCGATGGTGTGGCTCACCGGCAGCCTCAACGGCCGTGGCTACGAGCACGTCCAGTGGGCGGGCCTCGCCCTCGCGGTGCTGCTCCCGCTGACCGTCGCCCTGGCCCGCCCGTACCAACTCCTCCAGTACGACGACGACACCGCGCGCAGCCTCGGCGTCCCGCTGCGGCACGCCCGGATCGCGCTGCTCGTCCTCGCCACCTGCCTGACCGCCCTGGCGACCTCCGCCGCCGGCCCGATCGCGTTCATCGCCCTCGGCGCCCCGCAGATCGCCCGCCGGCTCGCGGGAACCTCCGGCATCCCGATGCTGTGCAGCGCGCTCACCGGCGCCGTGCTGCTGATCCTCGCCGACCTCGCCGCGCGGACCGCGCTGGCCCCGACCGAACTGCCCGTCGGAGTGCTCACCGGCGCCGTCGGCGCCCCGTACCTACTGCTGCTCCTCGCCCGCACCAACCGGGCCGGAAAGGGAGGCTGACATGACGGCCGACACGACCTCACAGCCCAAGCTCGCCGAAGCCGCGGCCGCCGCCCTGACCGGCACCGGCCTGCGCCTCGGCTACGGCGACCGCGTCGTCTCCCAGGACCTGGACCTGACCGTCCCCGCCGGGAAGGTCACCGCGCTCGTCGGCCCCAACGCCTGCGGCAAGTCCACCGCCCTGCGCGCCCTCGCCCGGCTCCTCAAGCCCTCCGACGGCGCCGTCCACCTGAACGGCGACGACATCGCCGGCCTGTCCGCGCGCGAGTTCGCCCTGCGGCTCGCCCTGCTGCCCCAGACGCCCAGCGCCCCCGACGGCATCACCGTCCGCGACCTCGTGGCCCGCGGCCGCACCCCGCACCAGCGCTGGTGGCGCCAGTGGTCGTCCGCCGACGAGGCCGCCGTCGACGCCGCCCTGACGGCGACCGGGGCCGCGGACCTGGCGACCCGTTCCATCGACGAGCTCTCCGGGGGCCAGCGCCAGCGCGTCTGGATCGCGATGGCCCTGGCCCAGGACACCCCGGTGCTCCTGCTCGACGAGCCGACGACGTACCTGGACCTGGCCCACCAGGTCGACGTCCTCGAACTCGTCGCCGAACTCAACCGCACCGACGGGCGCACGGTGGTGATGGTCCTTCACGAACTGAACCTCGCCTGCCGCTACGCCGACCACCTGATCGCCATGCGCGACGGCGACGTGGTGGCCGCGGGCGCACCCTCGGAGGTCGTCACACCCGACCTGGTCCAGGACGTCTTCGGCCTGCGCACCACGGTCATCCCCTGCCCCGTCGCCGGCACCCCCCTGGTCGTCCCGGAGGGAGGCCGCCGGACGGAACGGGTCTGACGGGGCCCTTGGTGCGCGGGCCGTGGCTGACGGACGGTCAGTCGAGAGCCGTGGCGGAGTAGCCGGCCGTGGCGATGGCGGCGGTGATCAGCTCGGCCGGGACGGGGCGGTCGAGTTCGACCACCGTGCGTTCGGCGCGCACGTCCGTGGTGCTGCTCGTGACGCCCGGGAGTTCTTCGATCTCGTCGTCGATGAGCAGGCCGCAGCTGTTGCAGTGCATGCCGGTGACGGCGAATTCGAGGCCCTCGGCGGGTCAGCCGCCGATCTGGAGGGTGGTCGGGGCGGCGCAGCAGCCACCGCCGTCATCGGCTACCTGCGCGGCCTCGGGCCGGTCGAAGAGGCCGGCGCCGCCGCAGGCCCCGGTCTCCGGCAGGACCAGCTCGACTCGCTCCGCGGACTCGCGGTCGCCGGCGATCGCGGCGACGACGGAGCGGACCTGCTCGTATCCGGTGAGGGCGAGGAAGGTCGGGGCCCGGCCGTAGGACTTCATGCCGACGAGGTAGACCCGGGGCTCGGGGTGGGAGAGCTCCTTCACGCCGTGGGGCTGGACGGTGCCGCAGGAGTGCTGGTTCGGGTCGATCAGCGGAGCGAGCCCGACCGGGGCCTGGAGGCGTTCGTCGAGGCCCAGGCGGAGCTCGCCGAGGAAGGAGAGGTCGGGACGGAAGCCGGTCAGGACGACGACCTCGTCGACCGGGTCGAGCCGCCGGCCGTCCTCGGCCACGAGGACCGGGCGGCCGTCGCCGTCGCACTCGACCGCCTCCGTACGGAAGCCGGTGACGGCGTCCGCGTACCCCTCGTCGAGGGCGGCCTTCGCGGCGAGGCCGAGGGCGCCGCGCGCCGGCAGCTGGTCGGCGGCGCCGCCGAAGGTGGATCCGGAGATGCCGCGGCGCAGGATCCAGGCGGCGTGCGTGCCGGCGCCCTCCTCGGTCTTCGCGAGATCGGCGAGGGAAGCGAGCGCGGTGAAGGCGGAGGCGCCGGAGCCGAGCACAGCGGTCCGCTTCCCGGCGTAACGGGCCCGTGCGGCGGGGTCCTCGAGGTCGGGGACGCGATAGGAGATCCGGGCGGCCGCCGCGCGCTCGCCGAGCGCCGGGAGCCCGTCGCCGCCGGCCGGGCTCGGGACGGCCCACGTACCGGAGGCGTCGATGACGGCGCGGGCGAGGATCCGCTCCTCGCGGCCGTCGGCGTACCGCACGTGGACGGTGAAGGGCTGGTTCTCGCGGTCGGCGTCGACGACGCGGTCCCGGCCCGAGCGGGAGACGCCGACGACCCGGGCGTCCACGCGCACCTTGTCACCGAGGACGTCCGCGAGCGGCTGGAGGTACTTCTCCGCCCAGTCGCCGCCGGTCGGGTACGTCCCCGCCTCCGGCTTCATTCAGCCGGTCGGGGCGAGGAGCTTCTCGGCGGCCGCGTCGGTGACCTCGCCCCACGGCGAGAAGAGCCGTACGTGCGCCCACTCGCGCACCGCCGCGCCCGCTCGGGAGCCCGCCTCCAGGACCAGCGGCTCCAGGCCGCGGTCCACGAGATGGGCGGCGGCGGCCAGGCCGACGGGCCCGGCCCCGATGACCACGACGGGAAGGTGCGAGGTGGCACTGATGCTCATGACGATTCCCTCGTGTTTCGATGTCCGTCGATGTCCTGGCTCCCAGCATGACCCCTGCTTCGACGGCCGGCAACATAGACACTCATCTATTCGATATGTGCCAACATAGACGTATGTCGATTACGAAGGCGTTGCCGCTGCTGGAGTCGGAAGCCGCCGCACCGCCCTGCTGCCCGCCGCTGAACGAGCGGCCGCTGACGGCCGAGGAGGCCGAGCGAACCGCCGTCATGTTCAAGGCGCTCGGTGACCCGGTCCGGCTGCGGCTCTTCTCCTCCGTCGCCTCGCACGAGGGCGGCGAGGCCTGCGTCTGCGACATCTCCGACGTCGGCGTCTCGCAGCCCACCGTCTCCCACCACCTGAAGAAGCTGAAGGAGGCCGGACTGCTCTCCTCCGAGCGGCGGGGCACCTGGGTCTACTACCGCGTCGAGCCCGCCGTCCTCGCGGCCATGGGGCAGCTGCTGAGCAAGGCCGCCACGGCGTAGTCCGAGGAGAGTTCTTTCGACGGAAGGGAACCCCGATGAGTACCTGGGTACCGGACTCCTGCACCCTGCCCACGAGCGAGCAGCCGCTGCGGGTGGCCGAGTTCGACGCCTTGTTCGCCGAGCGTCTGACGGACCTGTCCCGGCCGGACCGGCTCCGGCTGCGGCTGGTGCTCGCCGGTGGTGACGATGTGGAGGAGGCGGTGCGCGACCTGGTCGCGCGTGAGAGCGGCTGCTGCTCGTTCTTCACCTTCGCCGTCAGCCCCGGCCCGGAGCGGATCCAGCTGGACGTCTCCGTCGACGGCGCGCACGAGGCCGTGCTGGACGCGCTCCAGGAGCGGGCCGCCGCAGGACGTCACCCGGCCCGCTGAGGAGCAGCGGTACGGGCCGCCAGTAGGCTCACGCATCATGACCGTCGCACGTTCCGTCGCCCTGTTCGTCCTCGCCGCCCTCTTCGAGATCGGCGGCGCCTGGCTCGTCTGGCAGGGCATCCGCGAGCACAAGGGCTGGATCTGGGTCGGCGCCGGAGTCATCGCGCTCGGCCTGTACGGAGTGGTCGCGACCTGGCAGCACGACGAGAACTTCGGCCGCATCCTCGCCGCCTACGGCGGCATCTTCGTGGCGGGGTCCATCGCCTGGGGCATGGTCGCCGACGGCTACCGCCCCGACCGCTACGACGTCATCGGCGCCCTGGTCTGCCTCGCCGGCATGGCCGTCATCATGTACGCGCCCCGCAGCCACTGACCTTCGCCATGGCGCGAACGCAGTCAGGCGCCTCAACCACCCGCGCCGAGGGTGAGCTGACGATGGTGGAAGTCGAAGTGCCGGGTGGGGTACCGGTAGAGGTCCGCGAGGGTCATGAACTCCTGGAAGAACGGGTCCCACCGCACCGGAAAGTGCATGCCCCGCGCCAGATCGCGCTCGGACTCCCTCGCGAGCCGCCGCTGCAGCGACCCGGTGATCCGGTCGAAGGCGACGCCCATCCGTCGGGGCCCGAAGACCTTCACCGCCCCGCACGGCCCGAGGTAGTTGATGGCGTCGAACGGTCGCGTCCCCGCGTTCAGCACCCCGGCGAAGCCCTCGCTCGCGCTCCGCGGCAGCCGGCTGAAGCCGCGTACGAGGCCCAGCAGGACCCGGGTGACGAGGTAGCCGAAGAGCATGTGCCACAGCAGCTGCCCGTTGGTCCACCGGGTGCCGCTGGTCGGGCGGGCGAGGTCGGCCGCCGTCGCCCCGTCCAGGAGCGCGTGGAAAGTCCGGCGCGCCCCGGCGTACTCGTCGAGGACGGCCTGCCGGTCCCAGCCCCACTCTGAACGCTCGCCCATCATCACTCCACTCCGGGCCTGGATGATTCCCGCCCGGATGCACCGTGGAACCCGATGCTCTCGTTCAGCCCTCGGCGAGCAGCGGTCCGAAGGTCTGTGTCGCGAGGGCGACGGCCTCGGCCTGGCCGGTGATGCGGCCGGGGATACCGGGGTGGCGGCGCGCCCACGTCTCGGCGGTGGCACGGTCGGCGAAGAAGTTCAGGGCGTCGCAGCACACATCGGCCGCCGGGCCTTGACCCGGTCGCCGGCCGACGAAGACGACCGCGTCCTCGGGCTCCCACCGTGCCGTGCCGCCGGTGAAGGAGACCGTGACCGGGTGGCCGCTGACGGGGTCGGCCGAGGCGACCCGGATGTCCTGGCCGAGCATCGCGGCGATGCCGAGGGCGTCGATCGCGCACATCGACCACGCTTCCACCCCGTCGCCGAGCGTGACCCGGTGCGGCGTCTCGACCGCGGAGAAGGGGTACGCGGCTCGCACCCCGCCTTCGGCGTCGAGGACGAGGAAGTCCTCGGCGTCCAGCTCGGCAAGGACGTCGCGGGCGTTGCGGCCGGCCTCGGCGGCGACCGCTTCGAGATCGGACGCGTTCGGCGCGGCGCCGGTCGTGGCGAAGTGCCGCAGCACGGCCTGGTGGACGGCGCGCATCCCGCGCTCGGCGGGGGCGCGCCGGCCACGTCCCGCCCGCCCGATCGGATCAAGGAGCTCGTCGTCGCAGCACTCCTCCGCACCGGCGAGCACCCTCCGCAGCGCTCCGACGCCGGGCGCCCCGGCGGCCCGGCCCTCCTCGTCCCGGTACAGACGGCAGGAGACACTGGCCGGCGCGCCCGGCACGGCGAACGGGTCGGCGCCGTCGACGAGGACGGTCGGCGACCCGGTCATCCCCCACCGCGCGGCCTCCGCCTCGTCCCGTACCTCCACCAGCTCCACCTCCGCCTCGCGGCCGTCCAGCGCGGCGGTGATCCGCTCCAGTACGAGGGGGGCGTGGGGGCAGTCCGGGACGGTCAGCACGGTGATCCTCGGGGCGTTCATACGGCGACCGTAGACCTTCCAGTGCACTGGAAGGTCAAGTCGTACGCTGACGGTATGCGCATCGGAGAGCTCGCCGCGAAGGCGGGGCTGTCGACCAAGACGATCCGCTTCTACGAGCAGGCGGGCCTGCTGCCCAAGCCCCCGCGCACGTCCGGCGGCTACCGGGACTACCCGGAGCAGGCCGCCGGCCGGCTCCACTTCGTCCGCGACGCCCAGACCGCCGGGCTCACCCTCGCCGAGATCCGCTCGGTCCTCGCCCTGCGCGACAGCGGCCAGGCCCCGTGCGCCCAGGTCGGCACGCTCATCGACCAGCACCTCGCCGCGATCGAACTCCGCCTGACCGAGCTGCGCGAGGCCCGCGCCGCCCTGCGTGAGCTGGCCCGCCGGGCCGCCGTGACCGACCCGGACACATGCACGGACGGCGACATCTGCACCATCCTCACGCGCCCCGCCGGCTCACTCGGCGGTCTCGGCGGCCGTCGTCCTGCCGCTGCCGCGCACGAAGATGACGGCGACGAGGGCCAGGCCCACGGCCGTGCCGATCAGCTGCATGCCGATGAAGGCGGGGACGGAGGCGGGGGCGATGCCGGCGAAGGTGTCGGTGAAGGCGCGTCCGATCGTCACCGCCGGGTTGGCGAAGGACGTGGATGAGGTGAACCAGTAGGCGGCGCCGATGTACGAGGCGACGGCGACGGGCGCGAAACGGAGGCGGTCCGTACGGGTCAGGCCGAAGATCAGCAGGATCAGACCGGCGGTCGCCACGACCTCACCGAGCAGGAGGTTCCCGGCGGAACGGTCGTGCGCCGACCACTCCACCAGCGGCTCGCCGAACATCGCGTCCGCGAGCACCGCTCCGGCGACGGCGCCGACGATCTGGGAGGGGACGTGGACGGCGAGCTCGCGGGCGTTCACGCCCGCACCGCCGCGGCGGGCGGTCCACCACTCGGCCAAGGTGACGGCCGGATTGAAGTGCGCGCCGGACACCGGCCCGAACAAGACGATCAGGACGCCGAGGCCGAAGACGGTGGCGGTGGAATTGGCGAGGAGTTGCAGCGCGACGTCGTCGGTCAGCCGGGTGGCCTGGATGCCCGAGCCGACGACGATCGCCACCAGGGCGGCGGTCCCGACGAACTCGGCGGCGGCGCGGGCGATCAGGGGCGTACGGGGCGGGGTGGCGCCGGGCGCGGGCTGCGGGAGCACGTCGGCGGCTACGGCCTCGCTCGCGGCGGGCTCGGTGGCGGTCACGGGCAGGCTCTCTTGGCGTCGGCGTTGGCGCGGGCGGTGGCCGCCAGGTCGGCGAACTGGCCGGCGAGCGTGTCGATGACGTCCGGCTTGAGCCGGTAGTAGGTGAACCGGCCGCAGGGCTCCGTCTCCACGACCCCCGCCTCGCGCAGCACCTTCAGGTGGTTGGAGAGGTTGGTCTGCTTGGCACCGGTCTCCTCCACGAGATGGGTGGTGCACAGCGTCTCGCGGGCGAGCAGGGTCACGATCTGGAGGCGCAGGGGGTCACCCAGTACGCGAATCAGATCAGTATCGACTGACGTCATCATGGGCTGATACTGTCACATCATCCGGCGCTGATACCAGCCTGGGCTGACCTCGTTGAATCCAGGGAAGACCGAGGAACCGATGACCGCTCCGCTCGCCTCCGTGCTCTTCGTCTGCGTCCACAACGCCGGCCGCTCCCAGATGGCCGCCGGGTTCCTCGGCCACCTGGCCGGCGACCGGATCGAGGTCCGCTCCGCCGGCTCGCTCCCGGGCGACCGGGTCAACCCGGCCGCCGTCGAGGCCATGGCCGAGGTCGGCGTCGACATCTCCGGCCGGAAGCCGAAGGTCCTGACCACCGAGGCCGTCCAGGCGTCCGACTACGTCATCACCATGGGCTGCGGCGACGCCTGCCCGGTCTTCCCCGGCAAGAAGTACCTCGACTGGGCCCTCGAAGACCCGGCCGGCCAGGGCGTCGAGGCCGTCCGCCCGATCCGCGACCAGATCAGGGTCCTCATCGAGGGCCTCATCGCCGAGATCGACGCGGCTCGCTGACCCGCCTGACCGGGCACGCCGCTCATACGTCTCGCGACCGCAGCATCGCGCCGCCGGCCGCCAGCGCGCCGGTGGCCCACAGGGCCACCACGCCGAGGCCTTCCCAGGGACCGATCGGGAGCCGGTCGACACCGACCGTCGTCTGGACGGACAGCCCGGCGGTCATGGGGGCGATCTGCTGGAGGAGCCGCTGCCAGTCCGGGTCCGTGATCACCTGGGTGAGGATCGGGAAGAAGAAGAGCAGCCCCAGAACGATCCCGATCGCCGTCGCCGAGTTCCGCACGATCAGAGCGATGCCGAGGCCGAGCAGCCCGATCAGAGCGAGGTAGAGGACGGATCCCACGGCGGCGCGCAGCGTCTCCGGGTCGGCCGGCGACATCGGCGCGTACCCGTGCGCCTCGGTGAAGCCCCGGCCCGGCTGCACCAACCCGCCGACCAGCAGCGATCCGAGGACACCGACGACGCCGGTCACCAGCGTCACCGCGCTGAGGACGGCGGCCTTCGAGAAGAGGACGGTCAGCCGTCGCGGTACCGCAGCGACCGTGGTGTGCATCATGCCGGTGCTGTACTCGTTGCCGACCATCAGCACCGCGACGATCGCGACGACGACCTGACCGACCATGACACCGGTGAGGCTGAGCTTCGTGGCGTCCTCTCCACAGCCGAGGGCATCGCACCGGGCGGTCATCGCCACCGCGGCACCGACGGCCAGGGTCAGGGCCACGACGCCGAGCAGCAGCCAGCCGTTGCCGGGATCCGTCCGCAGCTTCACCCACTCCGCGCGGCCCGCGTACTTCAGACCCGCGGACCTCACTGCCGCGGACCTCAGTCCCGCGTACCTCATGCGTCCCTCCGGCGGATCAGGGCCAGGGCGCAGGCGAACGCAACGGCGGCGTAGGCGCACAGGACGGCGAAGCCCTCCCACGGCGCCAGCGGGAAGTAGCCGTGCGCCGGCGAATAGACGGTGACGACCTGGTCGTAGTGGGTGACGGTCTGCTGGACGGCGAACCCGGCGGCCGGTGTGACCGTCAGAAGCCAGTCCGCGGCCGCGGGGGGCAGGACGGATGCGGTGGCGAGCAGGTACGGCAGCACCATGCCGACGACCACGACGGTGACGGTCACGGCGCTGCGCCGCAGGATCGCTCCGACCGCCAGGGCGAACACGCCGGCGGCCGCGAGCAGCAGCCCCGTTCCGACGACGACCCGCAGCTCGGTCGACGCCGGCACCGTCAGGACGGGAAAGCCGTTCGCGAGAGACCGTGCTCCACCGAAGGGCAGCATGACGGCGGCTGCGAGCGTTCCGGCGAGGAAGGCCGCGCAGCCCACCACGAGGGCCTTCGCCACCAGCACACGGCCTCGGCGCGGACTGGCCGCGAAGGTGACGCCGATCAGGCCTCGCCGGTACTCGACGGTCACGTAGCCCGCGGCCACGACGACCATCACGATCAGTCCCGCGAACGCGCCGACGAGGAAGTTCGAGGGGATGCGCACGCCGCTCGCGGCAGGTCCGCCGACCACCGGTGCGATGTCACCGGCGCCGGTGAGGCGGTAGCCCGTGCCGGACGGCAACGGCATCACCTCGCCCTTCGTCGACCGGCTGTAGCTGCCGTTCGTGCCGGCGCCGTCGCCGACCTGCCGGTCCTGCCAGGCGTCGCCGCTCCACCCGCCGCTCAGGACGGGGGCGCTGAACGAACCGGTGGCGACGGCGGGGTTGAACCCTGTCCCCGTACCGGTCTCCTCCGTGGCCGACGGCGAGGTCACGAACAGTCCGACCTGCGGCGCATCCGAGAGTCCGGAGAGGCGGGCGGTGCCCACCTCGTCCCACGTGCTGCCGTCCGTCGACTGATATCCGGTGACGGTCTCGCCGGAGCGCTCCAGCCGCAGCCAGCGCGGCGCGTCCGCCGACACCGGGCCGGGCAGCCCCGCCGTGTCGTGCGTGTAGTCGTACTGCATCCGCACGCCGTGGTCGCCGGTGACCATCATCGCCGCGTACGACGACCCCGGTTCGAGGGAGTCCTTCACGATGATCCCGGCCTTGGCCCAGGGCGCGAGACCGGGCTTGTTCTCCGTGGGCGTCGCCGCGACCAGACCGGTCAGCGACGACACGGACACCGTGATGACGCCGTCGCCCTTCAGCGGCTGGTGCATGAAGAAGAAGGCGTCGTTGACCGCCTCACCGGAGGGACCGACGGGCAGCTTCGACGCGGTGCCGCCTCCGTCGTTGCGCTGGGCCGTCGCGAGCAGACCGACCAGGCAGATGACGACCAGCGCGGCGAAGGTGCCGAGCGCCCAGCCGCGCACGGTCCGGAACTTGGTCCACTCCGCGTGCAGTACGCGTCCGAAACCGCCCACGACGCTCGCGCCGCCGCCCGACGCCGTCGTCTTCATCGTCACCGTCATCGTCCGGGCTCCTCGGTGACGACCCCGCGGTATTGCACGGAGTCCCGGGTAAGTTCCATGTACGCCTCTTCCAAGGACGCACGGTACGAGGAAACTTCGGAGAACGGCACCGCGTTCGCGCCGAGCACGGACACGGCGTCCGCGGCCGCCAGGCCGGTGACGCTGAGCGTGTCACCGCCCGTGGAGCTCACCGTCGCACCGGCCCGCGCGAGCACGGCCATCGCCTGCGTGAGAGCCGGCGTGCGCAGGGTGACGCGTCCCTCGGACACCGAGGCGAGCAGCTCGCGCACGCTCATGTCGGCGACGACCTTGCCCCGCCCGACGACGATCACGTGATCGGCGGAGTCCTGGAGTTCGCTCATCAGGTGACTGGACACCAGCACGGCGCGGCCCTGTTCGGCGAGCGACGCCAGGAAGCCCCGCATCCACATGAAGCCCTCGGGGTCCAGGCCGTTGAACGGCTCGTCCAGCATGAGCATCGGCGGGTCGCCGAGCAGCGCGGCCGCGATGCCCAGCCGTTGCCGCATCCCCAGGGAGAAGCCGCCCGCCTTGCGGCCCGCCACGTCCTGGAGGCCGACCCTCCGTATCGCCTCGTCCACCGCGGCGGCGCCGAGCCCCTGCGAGTGGGCCAGCCACAGCAGATGATGGCGGGCGGACCGGCTCGGCTGCACGGCAGCCGCGTCGAGCAGCGCGCCCACGCTCTTGAGGGGAGCGCGCAGCGCCCGGTACGGCCGCCCACCGACCAGCGCGCTGCCCCTGTCCGGCCTGTCCAGGCCGAGGATGACCCGCATCGTCGTGGACTTCCCGGCCCCGTTCGGCCCGACAAAGCCGGTGATCCGCCCCGGCCTGACGGAGAACGACATTCCGTCCAGCGCCTGAGTGCCGCCGAAGCGCTTGTAGACGTCCCTGACCTCGATCACGGCTTGTGCCTCATCGATTGTCTTCTCCATGGAAGCGAGGCTAGGGAAGGAAGTCGACGCGGGTCGTCACGGCAAGGAGCGAAGGTCCACGGTGCACGCGCGAGGGGCAAGGAGCCCGCCCCTCCCCCGTACGAGCCAGGCGCGGCCTCCTACCTGAGGATGAGCCCGCCCAAGGTTTGCAAGGGGATCGCGGGCCCTAGTCGGTCCTGCGGGATCCCGGGACGACGAGTCCCGTTTCGTACGCCGCGATCACGGCCTGGGTGCGGTCCCGGAGGCCCAGTTTGGTCAGTGTGCGGCTGACATGGGACTTCACCGTCTCCTCGGTGACGAAGAGGCGGGCGGCGATCTCGCCGTTGGACATGCCTTCGGCGACGAGCAGCAGTACCTCGGTCTCGCGCGCCGTGAGCGCCGTGAGGGCGGCCGACGGCTGGGACGGGGTCCTGGCGGGCAGTTGGGTGAACTCGCTGATCAGCCGGCGGGTGACCCCGGGGTCGAGCAGGGCGTCTCCGGCGGCGACGACGCGCACGGCGTCGAAGAGCCGCTCGGCGGTGGCGTCCTTGAGCAGAAAGCCGCTGGCTCCGGCGCGCAGGGCGTCGTAGACGTACTCGTCCAGGTCGAACGTCGTCAGGATGAGGACGCGTGGCGTCTTCGCTCCGTCGGGCGCGTCGCCGAGGAGCCGGCGGGTGGCCTCTATGCCGTCCATCTCCGGCATGCGGATGTCCATGAGGACGACGTCCGGGGACACCTCGCGGCAGACACGGACCGCGTCGACGCCGGTGGTGGCGGTCTCGACGATGGTGAATTCCGGCTGGGAGTCGAGGAGTGCGGCGAATCCGGTGCGGACGACCAGGTGGTCGTCCGCGATGACGACGCGGATCGGTGTCGGCGGGGAGCTCATATGGTCCGTTCCGGTTTGGCGGGGAAACTGGCCTCGACGAGGAATCCACCGGAGTTCGCCGGACCGGTGCGGATCAGCCCTCCGACCGCGGTGACCCGTTCCCGCATGCCGAGCAGGCCGTAGCCACCGTCCGGAGTCGCGGCCGGCGCTCCGGGGCCGTTGTCACGGACGCTGAGGTGCAGGGCGTCGTGGGCGTAGTGGAGTTCGACGTCGACCGGTGCGCCCACGGCGTGCTTGCGGGCGTTGGTGAGGGATTCCTGGACGACGCGGTAGGCGGCCAGTTCGATTCCTGGACTCATGGGGCGCGGGTATCCGCTGAGGATGATGCGGATCGTGGCGGTGGAGGCTTTGCGGGCCTCGTCGAGCAGGTCGTTGAGCTGGGTGAGGTCCGGTTGCGGCCTGCGTTCGCCACCGGTGGCGGGCTCGTTGTCGTCGCGCAGTACGCCGAGCAGGCGGCGCATCTCCGTGAGGGCCGCGCGGGCGGTGTCGCCTATGCCGAGCAGCCGCTCGCCGCCTGCGGCGGGCATGCCGGGGGTGGCCACGCGGGCCGTCTCGGCCTGCACGGCGATCATGGAGACGTGGTGGCCGACGACGTCGTGCAGTTCTCGGACGATACGGGCGCGCTCCTCGCGGGCGGCGTTCTCCCACTGACTGCCCGCCATGACTTCGCGCATGGCTTCGTGTTCGCGGTCTCGTTGTTGTGCGCGTCGGGCGAGGCCGGCGAAAGCGGCCATCGGGGCCAGCGAGACGAGGAGAAGCGTGCGCACCCGGTGGTCGGCATCCGCGGATCCGGCCAACTCCAGTGCGAGGAACGGCATGCTGAAGAGCATCGCCGCCAGGACGTGTCCACAACGGCCGAGCCGGTACTGGGCGATCAGCTGGGCGGCGAAGCCCGCCAGCGTCACCGTATGGAAGATCGCGAGCGAGCCGAAGCTCGCAACGGTCACCGTGAATCCGGCGAGAACGGGCCGCAGAAGAGCCAACGGCAGCCCGGTACACAGGCACAACAGCCCGATGACCATGGCAAGTTGAACACCCCCGACACTTCCCCTCCCGGAAGCGTCCTGAGCGGCTTCCGCGAACATCCAGGGGATCGACCCGCGGACGGCGACCAACTCGGCAAGCGATTCGGCGATCGCGAGCACACACAGCGCCGAGATGAACACGGCGCTGCGCGGAAGTGACAAGACCCGCCGCAGACTTCCGGTCCAGCGGTCACGCCAGGCGGTCGCACGGTTCACGCCGGTCATTATGGCAGCGGGCCCTCTGCGCAGCCGTCCCTCCGAGCAGTGATCACGTACTCCCTCGCGCGAGGGGCAGAGGCATCACTCGCGCGAGGGAGAACGAACGTCGTCGACCGAGCGTCAGGTCAACGGCTCTTGTCGGCGGGCTCCAGAATCGCCACGCACTCCACGTGATGCGTCATCGGGCTCTCCGCCGGTGGTGAGCAGGGTGCGCAGGGAGCGGCCGGCGGCCAGGTCGTCGAGGGCGGCCTGGGCCTCGTCGAGGGGGCGGCGGGCGGAGATCATGGAGTCCAGGTCGAGCCGGCCGTCCATGTAGAGGTCGACCAGGTGCGGGATGTCCTGCTGGGGGTCGACGGATCCGTAGTTGGAGCCGAGGACACCCTGGTTGGCCTCGGCCAGGGCCAGCGGGTCGAAGCGGGCGGTGAAGCCGGCCGGGGGCAGGCCGACGATCACGGCGGCGCCGCCCTGCCCGAGCGAGGCGATGGCCTGTTCGGTGGTGGTGATCTTGCCGATGGCGTCGAAGACGTAGTCCAGCCCTTCCGGAACGGCGGCCTTGAGCGCCCGGACGGCGTTCACCCGCGAGGCGTCGACCGTGTCGGTCGCACCCAGGTGGCGGGCCGTGCGCAGCTTCGCACTGTCGATGTCGACGGCGACGATCCGCGAGGCGCCGGCCAGGCGGGCGCCCTGCACACAGGACAGGCCCACACCGCCGCAGCCGATCACCGCGACGGTCGCGCCCACCTCCACCCCTGCGGTGTTACGGACGGCTCCGACACCGGTGGCGACCGCGCAGCCCACCAGGGCGACGGCGTCCAGCGGGGCGTCGCGCCGGATCCGTACCGCCCCGGATGCGGGGACCACCACGCGCTCGGCGAAGGACGAGACGCCCAGGTAGTGGTGGAGCATGGCGCCGTCACGGCTCCAGCGGCTGGTGCCGTCGAGCAGGACGCCGCCGGGGGCGACGACGGTGGCGACCGTTTCACACTGCCACGGGCGGCCGAGCCGGCATTGGCGGCACGTTCCGCAGCTCGGGACCCACGAGAGCACGACGTGGTCGCCGACCTCCAGGCCGGTAACGCCCGCACCGAGGGCGGTGACGACACCGGCGCCCTCGTGACCCAGCACCGCCGGCACGGGGACGTCCCACTCCCCCTTCAGCACGTGCAGGTCGGAGTGGCAGACACCGGCGGCGGCGATCGCCACCTCGACCTCCCCCGTGCCGGGGGCGGCCAGCTGGACGTCGGTGATCTCGACGGGTGCTCCCGGGCGGGTGAAGACCGCGGCACGCACGGTTCGGCCGGGGCGGATGGAGGGTGTGCTCATGTCGTTCTCCAGGATTCGGCCGTTGCCGGGAGGTTCGGAACGAGGCTGGGAAGTGAACCGGCACAGGACGGCGGCATGGGTGAGGCAAGACGCCTCGCGGTTTAGTAGCACTAAACTTCCCTCGTAATGTTTTACACCGCTAAACTCGATCGAGGGAAGACCCCACCCGCCTCACCGCGCCCGGAACGGGTCGCCAGCAGGAAGCGAGTCACCGTGACGCCCTCCCCCGCGCAGCCCCAGGACGCGGCGCAGGACAGCTCTGACCCCCGCATGTCCCGGCTCGGCCCCAAGCTGCGCGCTCTCCGGCAGCAACGGAGGCTCACCCTCCAGGCGGTGGCGGACAGCGCCGCCGTCACCAAGGGCTTCCTGAGTCTCGTGGAGCGCGGGCGCACCACGATCTCGGTGCCGACCCTGCTGCGCGTCTGCGAGGCCCTCAGCATCTCGGTCGGCTCGTTGTTCGACTACCCCGACGAGGCCGTGGTCCGCAGCGGCCTCGGGGCTCCGCTGGAGATGGGCGGCGAGGGGATCCACGAGTACCTCCTCACACCCGCCACCGAACAGCACGTCCAGGTGATGCGCACCGTCCTCGATCCGGGCGGTGGCTCCGGCGGCGCCTACACCCTGGACTCCGAGACGGTGTTCGTGGTCGTCGTTCGCGGCAGCCTCCACCTGGCCGTCGACGGCCAGGACATCCAGCTGGAGGCGGGGGACTCCCACACCTTCTCCGCCCGCTCGGCGCACGCCTGGGACAACCCGGCGGCCGTCGAGGCCGAGGTGCTGTGGTCCATCGCCCCGCCCATCCCCCGCGAGCAGTCGCAGCGCGTCCACGACGCCTCCTGAGGCCAGGGGCGGAACTCGCCGCAGCCCTCTCGTACCTCCACCGCACCCACAACCGATCCGTCCACTTCACAACCTGACACAGCCTCGGCACAGGGCAGGCAGTCACCCCGACCGCCGCTGCCCGGTCCTGCCATGGCTCGTGCCGGTCAAGGCCTACCCCTCACCGGTCGCCGGACCCGGCGTCCGGAGCCTCGATTGAAGGAGCAGATGCCCGATGAGCGAGCTCAAGATCCTGCGCAACCACGTCAACGGCGCGTTCACCGACGCGGCCGACGGCCGCACCACCTCCGTCCTCGACCCGACGACCGGCGACGCTTACGCCACCGCCCCGCTGTCGGCCCAGGCCGACGTCGACGCGGCCATGGCCGCCGCCGCTGCCGCGTTCGAGACGTGGCGGGACACCACCCCGTCGCAGCGCCAGCTCGCCCTGCTCCGGATCGCCGACGCGATCGAGACCCGCGCGGACGAACTCGTGGCGGTCGAGTCCAGGAACACCGGAAAGCCCCTCGCGCTCACTGCCGCGGACGAGGTCCCGGCCATGGTGGACCAGATCCGCTTCTTCGCGGGCGCCGCCCGGCTGCTGGAGGGCAAGTCCGCCGGCGAGTACATGGAGGGCATGACCTCGATCGTCCGCCGCGAGCCGGTCGGCGTCTGCGCCCAGGTCGCGCCGTGGAACTA
>NZ_JBICVX010000013.1:22674-291690 GCF_043199435.1 Streptomyces sp. NPDC048604 | reverse complement strand
AGGGTCGTCAACGACCAGGCCCTGTTCGTCACCCAGTCCGGCCAGCACTTCACGGCGCCGGTGTGGGTCAGCGAGTTCGGCACCGGTGGCCGCGGCCAGACGGACGCCAAGGAGAAGGACTGGTTCAACCGGTTCGTCGACATCCTGGTGGCGAACGACACCGACTTCGCGCAGTGGCCGCTGGTCGGCTGGGAGACGAACGGCAAGATCAACGACAACTGGGCGCTGATCAACTACGACGAGGACGGCAACCGGCAGGCGGTCAACGACGGCGGCGACTGGCGCGCCACCGCCTGGAACAAGCTGGTCAACGCCTCCGGCAAGACCGGCCAGGTCGCCAAGGTCAACCACTGGAACATGCTCAACCTCGACTACGGCGACCAGCAGTTCTCCCGCTTCCTGGGCCGGAACACGGACTGGAGCGTCGGCAACCGCAAGGGCGTCTGCCCCGACGGCCAGCGCGTCGTCGGCCTCGCCCGCAGCAACAACCGCGGCCTGTGCACGGACGCCAACCAGCCCGGCAGGACCGACGAAGAGTGGATCACCGTCGTCGACGAGCGTCACGTCAAGAACGGCGACTGGGCGAGCGGCTACAACAAGCTCGAATGCCCCGAGAACACCTTCGCCGTCGGCTACAGCGTCAACGGCAACGCGATGGCCGCCCTGCTCTGCGAGCCCTCCGCACGGTCGCTGCCCACAACGAACCTGCCTCTGCGCTGGTTCGACCACGGCGACAACCGGCCCGCGTCCGGCGGCTCGGTGAAGAGCGACTGGGCCCCCGGCGCCTACAAGGGCCAGTGCAGGGACGACGAGTACCTCGCCGGCGTCGCCTACACCTGGAAGTGGCAGCACGGCGGAGCCCCCGACGCCCTCCTCTGCCGCCCGCTGAACTGACCGACAGCCCTGCACCGACCCCTGGGAGCACCACGACCTGCCCGGCCGCGACGCGCGGCCGGGCAGGTCCGGTTCAGGGCAGGCGGCCCGGCCGTACCGGGGCCCAGGCGGGCCCGGCGTCGTTGCGTCCCCGGCCGTGGACCGGCCGGACGGGCGGGGGGAGCATGAGGATGCGGCCGCAGCCGGCCGCGGTGAGCAGGCGGATGGCGGCGCGGACGCGGGCCTCCGTGCCGGCGAGCGCCCACGGGCCGGGAAGCAGCAACAGACGGTGGGAGCCGTCCAGCACGGCACGGGTGAGGGCCTCGAACCGGGGCGGGGTCCGGTCGGGGTCGGCGCCGGGGTCGAGGTAGTCCTCGTAGAAGACCGGCGTCGGGACGCCGAGGCGGGCGGCGAAACGCCGCAGGGCCTCGCGCCGGCCGTGCAGGGCCGCCGCCGCGCCGAGCGGACAGCGCAGGTAGGCGGCGGGCGGAAGGGCGTCCGGTCTGCGGGGAGCAGTGGTCATGGTTCTGTCCTCTCCTCAGGTGAGGGGTGC
The DNA here is from genome assembly GCF_043199435.1 of Streptomyces sp. NPDC048604. Lineage (NCBI taxonomy): Bacteria > Bacillati > Actinomycetota > Actinomycetes > Kitasatosporales > Streptomycetaceae > Streptomyces > Streptomyces sp. NPDC048604. The sequence goes on along the minus strand of NZ_JBICVX010000013.1, from coordinate 290,264 downwards.
TTCGGCGGCGGACAGCTCGGCCCAGTAGGTCGTACCGGCAGGGCGGCGGTGGCTGCCGTGCGCGGAGGCGATCAGGGCGATGATCGCGATGCCCCGGCCGTGTTCCTCCGGATCGCTGCCGACTGTCCGGGCGCCCTCCCGCTCGGTGGGGCCGCCGTCGTCGACCTCGATCCGCAGCGTGGCATCGTCGAGGTGGTGCAGGCGCAGGGCGAGGGGCGGCCGGGCATGCCGGACGGCGTTGGTGACCAGCTCGGAGACGACGAGCTCGGCCCGGTCGACGGTGTCGTCGTCGGCGCCCCGGCGGCGCAGCGCGGCCCGGACGGTGTGGCGGGCGATGCGGACGGATCGTGGGCAGTGGGGGAGCACCCACGTGCCCGGCCGCTCGGCGGTCGGCACGCCGCGATGGTGCAGCAGGGGCAGGAGAGTCACGAGGGGCGCCGTCGTCGGCTCTTTGAGGCCGGTGTTCGGCGGCGGGACCGTTGCGATGGCGTCCATGGGGGGACTCCCGGGAGCAGTGGTGTGGAGCGGATGCCTCCACATTCCTCGGCCGGGCCCCGGGGAACCACGGGGGAACTACTCAATGCGCTGACAGGCCACTACGTACGCCCGATTACGTACGTCCTGTCGGGTTCTGCGACGCCCACAGGGCGATCTGGGTCCGGGAGGAGAAGCCGAGCTTGGTGAGCAGGTGCTCGACGTGGTTCTCGGCGGTCCGCAGCGAGATCACCAGGGTCGCGGAGATCTCCTTGTTGCTCATGCCCTGGGCGACCAGCCCTGCGACCTGCAGTTCCCGCTGGGTCAGCCGGACCCCGGGTGGAGCGGCGGCGGCCGGAGTCTTCTCGGTCCGCAGGATGTCCTCGACGGTCTGCTCGGGGGTGAGCCGGGCGCCGCGGTCGACGGCCGCCTGGAAGGCCCGCTGACCCAGGGCGCCGCGCACCTGTGCCACGTACCGCTCGTGCGCCTCGATCATGAACGGGACGGACTCCTCCAGTGAGGCGCCGAGCCCTTTCCACAAGGCGTGCAGGACTCCCAGGAGGTGTGCGGCGCGGTCGTGGTCCCCGTCCTCGGCGGCGGTCCAGAAGGTCAGCTCGACGCAGAGCGCCAGCCCCCACCGGTCGTGGAACGACTTCTTGAGCCTGACCGCTTCGCGTACCAGTTCGGTGGCGGTCGCCCGGTCCCCGCTCCGCCAGGTGGCCAGGGCCATGGAGAAGATCGCGTAGGAGCGGACGAACGACTCGCCCGCGCCGTCCGAGATCGACACCGCCTCACGACTCAGGTCCAGTGCCCGGCCGACGTCCCCGATCAGGGACTCGGCGATCGCCTGCATGAAGAGATCCGAGCTGAGCCCCTCCATGTCGCCGAGGTCCCGGTGGCCCGATGCCGCCTCGCCGAAGATCGCGATCGCCCCCGTGTCCGACGGATCCGAGAAACCCAGGGCGGCCCCCACGTACTGCAGCGCCCAGGCCGTCTCGGAGGTGTCGCCCAGCCGCTCGGCACGCTCGTAGTGCTGCCTGAGCAGCGGCTCGGCCTCGGATTCGTTGCCCTGCAGGACCGCGAACCACGCGTTCAGCCCCATGGCCCGGGTGCGCACCGGGGCGTCGTCGTCCGGGGCGGCGGCCAGCAGCCGCGCCAGCCACTGCCGGCCCTCGGAGAGCGAGCCGATGGCGATCCAGTAGTCGCGCGGCCGCCCCACCATCGCCAGCCCGGTGCCCGCCTCGCCCGGCTCGGTGACGCAGAACTCCAGGGCTGCCCGCAGATTGGCGTGGTCGGCGCGCAGCCGGTCGCACCACGCCACCTGATCGGGCCCGAACCAATGAGCGTCGGCCTCTTCGGTCAGCTGCGCGAAGTGGTCCCGGTGCCGTCGGCGCGCCCTCGTACTCCCGTCCAGCCCCTCCAGCCGGTCGTGGCCGTACTCGCGGACCGTCTCCAGCAACTGGTACCGCACATCGCCGGCGGTCTCCTGCCGGATCAGGACGGACTTGTCCACCAGGCCGGCCACCAGCGCGAGGACGGCCGACTCCGGGATGCCGTCGCCGGAGCACACCGCCTCGGCCGCGGCCAGGTCGAAGCCGCCGGAGAACACCGACATCCGTGCCCAGAGCAGCTGCTCCTGCGGCGCGCAGAGCTCGAAACTCCAGTCCATCAGCTCCCGCAGGGTCCGCCGGGCGGGCTGCGGTCCGGCCGGCGTGCCGGTGTCGAGCAGGGCGAACCTGTCGGTCAGGCGGTGCAGCACGTCGTCCACGGGGAGCACCCGCAGCCAGGACGCCGCGAGTTCGATCGCCAGCGGGAGTCCGTCGAGGGCGGCGACCAACCCGGCCACGGAGTCGGCGTTGGAGTCCGTGACGGCGAATCCCGGCAGCACGGCGGCGGCCCGCTGCTCGAACAGGCTCACCGCCTCGTACCGCCCGAGCGCGCGCGGGCCGGGCGACCGGTCCTCGGCCGGCACCCGCATCGGGGGGACGGTGAAGATCTGCTCGCCGACCACGCCCAGGGGCTGCCTGCTGGTGGCGAGGACCGTGAGGCCGGGTGCCGCCCGCAGCAGGGTCTCCACGAGTCGCGCGCTGGGGTCGGCCAGGTGCTCGCAGTTGTCGAGCACCACCAGCACCTCGCGGTCGGCCAGGTGGGCCGCCAGGACGTCGGCCGCCTGCCGGTCGGACCGGTCCTCGATGTCCAGGACGTCGACGACGCTCTGCGCCAGCAGCAGCGGGTCCCGCAGCTGTGCCAGCTCGACGAGCCGGACGCCGTCCGGGAACGACGCCTCCGCGGCGGCCGCCGCGCGCAGGGCCAGCCTGGTCTTGCCGACGCCGCCCGGGCCGACCAGCGTCAACAGCCGCGATGCCGAGAGCAGCCGTCCGATCTCGCTCAGCTCGGCCCGCCGGCCCACGAAGCTGGCCACCTCGGCGGGCAGCCGGGCCGTACCGGCGGAGGGAGCGGCCACGGGGATCGTGGCCTGCCCTCGGCCGGTCGCGGGCCGGTCGGCGGAGGGCGTCGGGTTGCCCATGTCCGGGATCGCCTCCATCGGAACGAGTCATTCCACTTCAGTATGGGCGCCGGACCGGTCTCCGGGACCAGGCCCGGGCCGGGCGTGTCCCGGCGGGCCCGGCCGAGGCGGCAGCTCTCGGCGACCTGGTGCGGGCCGCCTGCCCGGTCGGCTACCGACCGGTAGGCGTAGTGGGTACGCGCACCGATTTCTGCGTAGTCCGCGAAACGGCCTACGGATAGAAACCCTGATCGTTCGCCGCCCATGATGCGCTCGGCGGTGCGACGGACACGGGCGGCGGGCCCGCCCGGCAGTGACGCTCGAAGGCCGGACCGGACGCTCGAAGGCCGGATCGGGAACGTCGATGTGATGAACCGTCAGTTCCCCGCAACGCCGTTTCCCTGCCCCCCACCAGAAGGCGGCCCTACCTCATGTCCATATGCAAGAAGACCGCTTCCGTCCTGGCGGTCACCTCGGTGCTCGCGCTCGGCGGCCTGGGCGCGGCGCCGACGGCGAGCGCCGCCACGGCGGCCCCGATCGTCGCCCCCCTCATCACCGGCGCGGGCGGAATCCAGCTGCTCTCGTACGACGAGGAGACCGGCGACGCCGTGCTCTCCGCCGGCGCCGCGTCCGCCGCCGTCAAGGTCGGCCAGGTGATCGACAGCCTGCCGTGCGACGCGGCTCCGGACGGCGCGCTGCTCGTGGTCACGGGCGTCCGGAAGGCCGCTGACGGCAAGGTGTCCGTCAGCACCCGCCCGGGCGCCATCAACGAGCTGCTGGGCACCAAGACCGCCTCCGTGCGGACTGCGGTGTCCCCGTCGAGCTTCGCCGTCACTCCTGAGGTGTCCGGGCTCCACGTCAGCTACGTGCCCCGGATCGACGGCGCCTCGGCCTCGGCCGGGATGGCCCTGAAGATCAGCGCCGACACCGACATCGAGCTGCCCAACGGCTCGTCGGCCGAATTCTCCGGCTCCATGGAGGTCGCCCCTTCCATCGACTTCGACTACACCGGCGCCGTCTTCGACGTCCAGAAGGCCCACGTCGGCTTCAGCGCCGACACCGAGGCGAACTGGCACGTCAAGGGCCGGTTCACGGCGGACGACACCTCGATCAAGGTTCCGATCGCGTCCCTCAGCGCCTCTCCGGTGGTCAAGGCGGCCGGGCTGCCGGTCGTCGTGAACCTGGACCTCACGCTCTACGCCCACATCACGGCCAACGGCAGGGTCACCGTCGACGTCGAGCAGAGCTACGCCGACGACTGGGGCGTGTACGCCGACTACAAGAAGGGACAGGGCTGGAGCAGGAGCACCGACTCCGGCAGCACCACGGAAGCCCCGGTCACGGGGGCGATCTCCGGTGAGGGCGACATCCGCACCGGCCTCCTCACCGAGGGCACCGTGGCGATCTTCGACAGCCTGGGTGTCAGGGCCGGCATCGAGCCGTACGTGCGCACGGTGGTCAGCGGCAGCGTCGTCTTCGACGGCGAGGGCGGCGTGAAGTCCCAGACCGGTCCGGTCGAGCTGTACGGCGGCCTGGACATCGACGGCGCGCTGATCGCCCGCCTCCGGATCGCGGGCACCACCCTGTTCGAGCGGGACCTGCCGTTCACCATCTACCGCGAGGAGTGGCCGCTGCTGAGCATCCCGGGCACCTCCGTCGAGGAGGAGACCTCCGAGGAGGAGTACGCCGAAGACGAGTCCGGCGACGACGTGTTCCTGGACTGACCGACGCAACGCACCTGTGCGGACCGCTTCCCGAGCGGTCCGCACCCCGTCCCTCCCCCTCCACTTCGTGCCTCGCTGTGTCAGGCAGCCGAGGCGGTTCGCAGGAGCTCCCCCCATGACAGAACGCAAGGCCCGAGCCGCGTCCACCGGCCGATCCAGGCGGCTCTCCGCCGTCGCACTCACCCTCCCCCTCGTCGCCGCAGGCCTGCTGCCGGCGGTGACGTCCGCGGCCCACGCCGCCACAAGCGATGACCCCGGCATCGCCGTGGCGATGGGCGACAGTTACATCTCCGGAGAGGCCGGCCGCTGGATGGGCAACAGCGTCACCTTCACCGGTTCCCGCGCCGGTACCGACCGCGCCTGGACCGGCATCGGCTACAGCACGAGCAAGGTCTACGGCACCAGCGCGAAGAACGGGTGCGACCGTTCCGACTCCTCCGAGGTGATCAGCGCCTTCAGCGTCTACCAGGCCGTGAACATCGCCTGCGCCGGCGCCCACACCGAGGACGTCTTCCGGGCGAGCAGCGGTGGCGAGTCGTTCAAGGGCGAGGCCCCGCAGGCCGATCAGCTCGCCGAGATCGCGGCGCAGGACCGGGTCGGGCTGATCGCGCTCTCCGTCGGCGGCAACGACCTGGGCTTCACCGACCTCATCGCCGACTGCGTGAAGAGCTACGAACTCTCGGGCCCCGACTGCGTCCCCGACGCGCAGGAGGCGATCGACGCGAAGATCGACACGGCGATGGAGAACGTCGGGACGGCCGTCGACGAGATCCGCGCGGTCATGTCCGCCGCCGGCTACTCCGACTCCGACTACCGGATCGTGCTCCAGTCGTACCCGTCGCCCGTACCGCGCAGCTCGGAGGCCCGCTACCCGGAGAGCGGATGGAGCCGCACCAACACCGGGGGATGCCCGGCCACGGACAACGCCCTGGACTGGGCCCGCGACGGCATGGTCCCGCAGGTCGCCGAGCGGCTCTCGAAGGTCGCCGCCGACCGCGGCGTGCAGTTCCTCGACGTCCAGGACCTCCTGCAGGGCCACGAGGTCTGCTCGACGTCGTCCCGCCTGGCCACCTCCTCGCAGAAGCCCTCGGCCGCCACGAGCGAGTGGGCCCGCTTCCTCACCACCGGCCTCACGCAGGGAACCCTGCGGGAGTCCTTCCACCCCAACTACTACGGGCAGTTGGCCCTCGGCCGCTGCCTCAGCCTGATCGCAGACGAGCCCGCCGACCGCAACTACACCTGCCGCAACACGCCGGGCGAGGGCACGTCCGGGGTGTACCTGAACGAGACCTCCTGAGCCCGGATCCCCAACCTGCCGCAGGCGGACGCCTGTTCCGCCTGCGGCAGTTCCCGGTGCCGCGCCGCTCTAGCCGGCGAAGGGCGGCGCCAGGAACTTGGCCGGAGCCAGCTCGAGGAACTTCGACATCGCGAGGTCCAGCCGGGTCGCCTCGGGGGTGCCGGGTTCGGTCGCCAAGCTGCGGAACGTCAGTTCCAGCGCCCGGTCACCGTCGCGGACCAGGAGAGTGGTGATCTGGGCCTGCTGTCCGACCGGACCGGCGAGCATCGTGCGCATCAATGCCTCGTCGCCGAACCTCTGCTCCACCTGGAGCGGCTTGCTCGGGTCATCGGCCGGATCCACCACCTGAACGGGAATCTCCTGATCGCCGAAGCTGATCGTCCAAGCGGCGCACAGGGCGTACACCTCTCGCATCTCGGCCATCCAGACGGCGGCGCCTCCCGCTTCCCGCTCCGAGACCCCCTCGTCCACGACGATCGAGGAGTCGGTGCTCGCGAACGAAGTCCTGACCTCTCTCGCGGGCTTGTCGTTGAACGCCCGGTTCAGAAGAGCCGTGCCCTCCGGGGTCGGGCCGGTCATCGGCGGCGGGTCCTCGTCGGACGAAGGCGAGGCCAGCTCGGTGAAATCGTCCAGGCCCGCCTTGGGCAGATCCGCGGCCCCGACCAGCAGCCGCTCAAGGTCCCCGGACCGGGCGGTCGAGGACGACAGCGAATCCTCAGATGTGCTCACAAGTCTCCCTTTTCAAGCGACAGATCCCAGGCCCGACGCTTCGCGCGTCCAGCACGATGATCAACAAGGTGATCATGGCACTCGGGTAGGCGCGGACGCGCGCCTTCCGCTCGGTGGCGCCGGCCAAGGAGCCTCTAAAGCCAGTCGCGCTTCTTGAAGATCACGTACAGGCTCGTGCACACCACTGCCATCAGCACGATCGCGAACGGATACCCGCCCACCCAGTGCAGCTCCGGCATGTTGTCGAAGTTCATGCCGTAGATCGCAGCGGAAGCTGTAGCGGAATTCCAGGGGTGCCAGGACCGCTGAGCGCACCCGGCCGTACCAAGGGGGACTTTGGCCGGCCCCACGATCGGGGTCCCGCAGCCGCGATGTGCTGCGCTCGAGTCGTATGACCTCGTGGAAGGCCGTGGGGTCCAGCAGCTGCGGTCTCACCGAGATGGATCCGAGCAGGTGAAGTCACGGCGTCACTCCGGTACTGCCACAGCCACTAGCTTTCCGTCGCCGAGATGCAGCCAACCCCGGCCGGGGGCGATGGGCCGGCCGATGACGGAGTCGCCGACCCTGACGCCGATCACATCGCCGGCGCTCCGCTCCTGTGGGGACAACAGAAGGCCACGATGGGCTTTCACCGCTTCTCCGAGCCAGCCGAGGCGGAGACGGCGTGTGTCTTCGCGGACGGCCACGACCAAGGCCGTACCCTCCTGGAATCCGTGCTGCACCATGCTCTCCAGTAGACGCCTCGCTTCGCACTCGGCGAGGACGTCCGCGTCGTCGATCAGCACGACGACCGGTTCATCGAGGGACGCCGACGCCAGAACTTCCTCCAGATCCTCGCTCCCGAGTTCGTCGCGTACCCAGCAAGCCAATACGCCGCTCCGGTCAGCCAGTTCTCGCAAAGGAGATGCTTTGGGTGCAGCCAGTGCGACTCGGGTACCGGCCTCGAGCAGCGAGAGTGCAATGTTCACCAGCGCAGTCGACCGTCCAGATCCCGGCGGTCCTGTCACGACGAAAGCCGGCGCAGTTCCGGTCGCCAGGTCGGGGCCGCAGACTCGTTGCTCTTCTCCCGCGACGCCCGCGAGCACCCATGTTCGCGGGGTCGCCGACTCCCGCATCGACCACGCCTCTTCGAAGCTGACTCGTGTCGGCAGAGCATCGAAGCGACGCTGTGCGTCCAGTGCTTCATGGGCAGCTTCCCAAAGGCCGAGAAGGAGGATGTGGTCTTCAAGCGTCAAGCGCGCTACGTGAGAGAAGGCCACGATCGCGTCACGACGTGGTAGCTCATCGTGGGTGTACCAACGGATCCACTCGTCAGACGAGACAGCAGTCCGATTCCCCAACTCGGTGAACGACAGGCCCAGCTTCATCCTGTGTTCATTGAGAAGACGGTGCAGCATGACAAGCTCGTGTCGTGCCGGAGAGGGATCAACCTCGAACTCCCTGCTCCTGACCCCGTAGAACGTTGCGTTCGCCGGCCGGCGCTCGGCCACTGCGTCAGCCATCCTGACGAACCCCTCACTGCGACGCACGATGCCGAGGAAGACCCGCAATGCATCCTTGTCGTCCCATAGGGCCTGCGCCGCGTTGATGATCAACCCCTTGAGGGACTCCTCGGCGTAGTTGACGCGTGCAGCCGATTCGTCGATGTCAGGAGGCGTCTCCTCATCGGCTGATGCGCCTTGCGTACCTTGCTGATGTGTTCCTTCGGCATCCTGGTCGGGTGCATCCACAGGATCGGTGGGGATTCTCGCTTCGTCGCTGACGCCCGAAGCAGCGGCTTCAGTCGGCGGTTGCACGGATGCTTGCGCGACCGTCTCGTCGCACGCCTGCTTCCATAGCCCCTTGAAGCCTTTGACTTCGCTCTCGGGGTCGTCGCGACCCGCGTCCTCGGACAGGACGGCGACGATGAGCTCTAGGCGGCCCAGCTTGGGGAGGTCCGGCCTCTGGAAGGTGTCCAGCACTGCCTGGTGGTTCACGATCCAGTAGTCCTGCGCGTCCTTCCCGATCCGGTCGCGGATGCTTCGTGCAGACGGGAGCCCAGCGTCCAGTCGTAGGCCGTGCAGGCCGTCGTTGAGCTTCTTGAGCACGGGACGTTCGTGTAGGTCCGGCTTCCTCCAAGACTGGACGCCCGCCATGCGATTCCCCCTGTCGGCCTGTGTCAGATCCTGTCAATCAGACGGGCCGACAGGTATGCACGAGATCTTCGATTCTCGGCCGAGATCATGTCAGGCGTCGGGAAAATTTGGCCGAAGTTGTCAGGTGGCGTCTCAGGTCGTCAAGGTCATCCGTGAGGGACACACGCTGGATGTACATCCCGTTCTCTCTCGTACGGAAGGCGAATGTCCATGGAACCCGCAAGTGTGCGTGTTGCTCTCCTGTTGCTGGTCGGTGTGCTCGTCACCACCCTCGCTCTGTACACACCAGAGGCTGGTGCCGCTGTCGTGGGAGCCGCCACGGTTGTGGCCCTCCTCGCCGAGCTCACAGCCCGCAAGTGAAATCCGGGCCGAGCGATCGGAACGCCCAGGAGTCCTTGTTCCATGGAGCGCCCGGAGACGGCCATGGCGAGCCTTTGGGCCGGATTTCGTGGTCCTCAAGGCAGACACCTCAACCAGTCGGCCCGCGGACGCCCCGGAGCCAGCCGCTGGGCGAGGACGGGTATCCGTCATGAACAGACTTGCCTGGCCGCCGCGCCGGCAGTGTGGTGCGAGCCTCGATTGGGGCAGATTCGGCGCGCGGCCGAAGCTCCGCTCGAGAAGCATGGCGGGTCGCCGGGGGGCTACGACGAGCCGTTTTGGCCTTTATCGAGAACAGGTGCTGGCGCTCGCCGCCAAGCAGCGAGTTGAGCTGGGCCGCCGCGATCGCTTTCGGCCAACGTCACCTGATCGTCGATGCCGCCCGCAACATCGGCGTACAACTCGTGGGTCCGATGTGCACCGGTGTGGTCGTGATGGGAAGGCGACGCGTGCTGTCCGATGACGTCTGGCGCGACCTGCGCAGTCAAGGCGTGACCAGGATGTTTCCGGAGCGCAGCGTGATGCTGCGGCAAGGTTCTCCCGGGACACACCTCCTGGCCCTCACGTCCGGGTTGGCCAAAGTAGTGTGCCGTGAGCCCAACGGTGCCAAGACCTGGCTCGCGTTCCGAGGGCCGGGGGATCTACTTGGCGAGGTCTCGGTCTTCAACGGAACTTCACGCACGGCAGACGTTGTCGCGTTGACGCCCTGTGTAGCGGTCGTCTTGGATGCCGAGCGCTTCGTGCGGTTCGTCGAGGAGCGCGGACTGGTCATCCATCTGATGCGCCAGGCACTCGCCAGGATGCGCGAGTCAGACCTCCACCGAGGTGAACTGCAGACCTTGCCCTTGGTCGTGCGGCTGGCGCGCACGCTGCTGAGGCTGGCCGTGCTCACCGATCAGATGGCGGAGAGCAACGCGGTTCGTCTGACGGGGCTGAACCAGGAAGAGGTGGCGCAGGCGATCGGCGTCACACGCAATGCGGTCATCAGCGGGTTGAGGCAGCTGCGGGCCGTCGGGCTGGTCGAAACGGCGCGGCGGGTGATCGTCATCAGGGACGTGGAGGCTCTGCAGCGCTGGGCGGCGGCCGACTGAGGACGGCGGCCTGCGACCCGCGCCACACCCCATGCGCCCAGCGCTGTGCACTCGGCGGAGCGGCACGGATGGAACCTCGAAGCAGCCCGACTACGGCTGTTTGACGGACCATTCGTGAGGAGATTCCGCGTGCCCGTACCCATGTCCCATCCGTACGCCGAAAGCCGACCGCTCCCGCCGTACCGTGCTCTGTTCGCCGTCGACGCAAAGGACTTCACCGGTCTGCCGGCTGCTCAACACGGCCCGGTCAGCCAGCTCATTCCCCAGCTGGTGGACCAGGCCCTGGAGCGGGCCGGCCTGCACCAGTTGCGCGATGCCCAGCGGTTTCCCGCCAATACGGGGGACGGCGTCGTCTTCGGGTGCGATCCGGTGCACCTGCCCTACGTGCTCTGGCCCTTCCTGGGCGTTCTGGACGACGTGCTCGGTTCGTACAACCGGCAGGCCGTCGGCCCGCGGATCAGGCTCCGGGCCAGCGTCCACGTCGGCCCGCTGCCCGACGGGGGCGAGCCCGGGGACGGCAACGGCACGGCCCGCAACGACATGCACCGACTCCTGGATTCGCGTCCGGTCAAGGCGATCCTTGCCGCGGCGAGCGAGGAGGTGACCCACCTTGCTGCAATTATCTCGGAACGGGTCTTCGAGGACGTCGTGTTGGGCGCCTACACGGGGCTCCACCCCGACCGGTGTGTCGAAGTGTCGGCCACCGTCGAAGGCAAGAACTTCTCGCAGCGGGCCTGGCTGTATGTTCCTTCGCCTTCCGGGAACCTCGTGAAGGCGGGTATCCAGCCGCGTGAGGAACCCGTAGATGCGGTGCCGACGGCACCTGCCGTGGCACCGGACAAGGGTTCCGGCACGGAGTTCAGCGGAAACTCCCAGCATGTCGGGGAAGGCGCCGCGGTGATGGGCAACGTCGGTCGTGACTTCACCTATACCGCGCCCGCGACCACGTACCGCGGAACCAACCAACACTGGGGCAGCGGAGACAACGTTGCGGGTGACAAGCGGGCCGGCGACGGGGACCACCGGTGAACGCCGGACCCGGCCCCGCCGCCCAGCCGGACTTCCAGCCGGACAACGACCAGCCTGATCCGTCGGTTGGCCTGGGGGCCGGTCAGCACAGTTCCCTCCGTGAGGGCCATCAACGGGTGGACAGTGGGGTCGCGTTGATGGGGAACGTCGGCGGCGACTTCACGTACCTGAACATCAGTGCGTGGAACGACGAAGCCACCGAGCGAATTCTCAAGCCGCGCCTGCGTGAGGGGCCTTATCCGGAGGAAGAGGTGCGTGGCCGGCTGTACGGATTCGTCGAACCGCCGTCGTTCGCACGCTGCCGGAAGGCGCTGGACAGCCGGATCGTGCTGCTCAGGGCTAGGGCCGGAACGGGCGCCGGCACGGCGGCGTTCGCCCTTCTCGTCGAAAGGCACGGCGAGAGCGGTGTCACGGGCCTGGACGCGATGGCGGATCTGTCGGCGTGGCGGCCGAAGGCCGGCCGCGGGTACCTCCTACAGGGTTTGCCGGCGGCATCCGCCCGGTCTCTCGACGGCGTGCGGCTGGCGGGCCTGGCCGAGGTCTTGCACGGTGCCGGGGCGCACCTGGTCGTCACCATGGCGCAGGATGCCCGGTTGCCGCCAGACACCAGTCGGTGGGAAGAGGCGCATGCCGCGCCCGGACCGCACGAGGTCGCAGAGAGGCGACTACGGCTCATGGCGGCTGAAGGGAGGCTCGACAACTCACAACTGGATGTTGCACTGGGGCACCTGGCCTCCCCCGAGTTCGCCGAATGCCTCTCGACGCATCCGCTGCCCGGCGACGCCGTCGACCTATCGGACGGGTTGCGGCAGTCTGCGGAGGCGTCGACACCGACCGGGTTCGTGCTCGAGGACCTCTTGACCGGCACCGAGGCCGCCGCCCGGTCCGCGCTCGCTCAGGCCCGGCACAGTGCTGACAAGGTCTCCTTGATGGCGGCCGTCGCTCTGCTCCCTGGACAGGACCGCACGGTGATCGAGCAGTTCGCCACAGCAGCGCGCCGCTTACTCGGTGCGCGTGCTGCCAAGACGGGACAGAACGAGGCCCCGGAGGATCAGTCGCCGGATGTCCTCGGCCCCTCGTTCGAGGACCGACTCGAAGCCATCGGCGCACGCCCGCTGGCACCTCGTAGCTCTTCCGCCGACCGGTACCGTTACCCCGTGCAGCCGATCGTCTTCTCCGGCAGGCACCGCTCGGCGACACTCCTGCGCCACCTGTGGCTGGACTTCGAAGGTGCGCCGGAAGTGCTGTGGGGAGCGCTCGAGCAGTTGCGCTATCAGCCGGGCCTCGATCTGGCCGCCGGAGAGGCGATCGGCAGGGTGCTCGCACACGCCACCGGCCCCGGCGCGCTGACTCAGCTGCAACGCTTCGCCTCCTCAGGCGACCGCTGGCGCCGACGTCTGGTCGCAGTCGCGCTGGGAGAGATCGTCCAGCACCCGCTGGTGTCGGGTGCGGTCAAGGAGCAGATGCGCCGGTGGAGCCGGTCATCTGCCGTTCTCCGCTGCACGGTCGCCGAGACCTGTGCGGGTAGCTACGGTCTCGCCAGGCCGGCAGCGGCCCTCAAGCTTCTGGACACCGTCCTCGACGGCTCCTCTCCGGAGTTGGACGCGAAGCTGCGTGCCGCTGTCTCCTTCGCGCTGGGTGCCCTCCTGACCGAGGAGGCGAACCACATCGAGGTCCTGGACACGGTGACGAGGTGGCTGGAAGCCGGCCGGGGAACACCCCGTCACACGCTGGCGGTGCACGTGATCCACTCCATGTCACTCTCGACGTTCCCCCAGCCGGGCGCACCGGGTGCCGTCCGTATGAGTCTGGCCCGGACTCTGGAGCGCCTTCCCGCGCAGGGCTTCGCACTCGTCGTGCTCGGTCTTGATGACCCGGCCACGTACGACGCGGTGGCCCAGGGGCTTGGGCGGGTCGAAGCCGACCCCGACATGTTCCAGAGGGCGGCCTTCGACCACGTGTTGAGCGAGCTCTCCCGTACCGCTCGCCATCGTCGGGGGGTCATGCGTTTCCTACTGGGGCGCCACCGAGATCACACGAACGCATCGCGAAGGAGGAGTGCGTCATGAGCAGGCCACTGTTTACGCCGGTGAGGTCTTCGCCGGTTCGGCAGCTGCTGAGGCAACGGTTCGGTTCGTCTTCGGATCGCGCGCTCGTCTTCCTCTCGGACGATGAATCGGACCGCCTCGAGCCGCCCCGAGGTGGAGACATCTGGGGATACCCCCGACCGTCGATCGGGGAGGCCTTCCGGAGGGAGTTCGACTCGATCGGGTGGGTCTCGCTGTCGGAGCGCCGGACCGTGGTGGAGGTGTCACGCCGGGGCCCTGCGACATCAACGCCTTCGCGAGCACGCTACGAAGTCGCCTGGAACGTCAGCAACCCGGTGGTCGCGGCGCGCAGCCGCCTCACGGAGGACACCGCGCGCCGGCTGATCGACCAGGCCGTCCGCGGAAGTGCCGCGCTGCCGGGTGTCTCTGATCCCCTTCGACAGCCGCCGATCCTGTACGGGACCGCTCAGATCGAGCCCCCCGGTCAGCCACGGAGCATCGACGGGACGGGCCTGACCTACTGGTTCCTGGACCCTCCAGCCGGCCTTTTGCCGGCTTCAAGCCATCCTGCCGAACTCGTCCTTCCGCCGGGCTTCGGCGAGGCCCACCGCGAGGCGTACCGCTTCTACCGCGAGGTGGTTGCCGGTGGCCCCGTCGGTCTGGCGGCGCTCTGGCTCCTTCACCATCCCGACCAGGGCAGGGAGGTGCTCGACTGGACGGTCGCACACGGCGACCTGCTCACCGAGCGGGACGGATGGGAGCGGACGCTGGCGGCAACGCTTCAGGGACTGACGAAGGAGGACCGGGGCTTCGTCGGGGTGAACCTGGCGCGCCTCCTCAGCGAAGTCGGCGTACCCCAGGGCGATGAGGTCTTGCGCAGGATAGGTGACTCGGGTGTACCGCACAGGCGCATGAACGGTTTCCACGGAGGGGCGCCGTGATGTGGCATCTACCGTCTCGTCTTGCCCAGTTGAGAACCCGGCCCGAACGCCATGCGTCGGACGCGGACCACGTGGTGGTTCTGTCGCGAGAACTCATTGCGCAGAACTATTCGGAGATCGGCCGGGCTGACGGCAAGGCAGCCATTCTTCTGGCTACTGGGGGAACTCTCTTCGGGCTCCTTCTCGTACGGCGTCCCGTCGATGCCTTGTGGGCCGTCCCTTTGTGGTGGACGGCAGCGGCCACGACGACCGGGGCGTTGGTCTTCCTGCTCCTGGCTCTCGCCCCGCGCCGTGGGACACGAGCCAGCGAGAGGCACGGCCTCCTCGCATACTACGAAGACGTGGTGCGTGCAGAGACGCGCGCCGATTTGTCGGCTGGGCTCAGGCGGGACGGCTCGGATCCCCAGCCCCGGCTACTCCGTGCGCTGAGGGAGACCAGCAGGATCGCCCGAGCCAAGAACCGCTGTGTGCGGTACGCCATTGTCATGCTGCTGCCGGCGATCACCGCGGCCTTCCTGGCCATTGCGCTCGGTCGCTGACCGGCTCAGCGACCAGCCTCGAGTGGGAGGTTCGGTGAGTAGGGCAGCCCGTTCAGGCCCGGTTCAGCAGTCGTAGCGGTGGGTGTAGGGGGTGTTTGGGCAGGTGCGGCAGACGAAGAAGTACATGCCACCGAGGTCACCCAGGCCCATGTGGTGCCCGAATGTGTCAAGGGCGGCGGGGTCCGCCTCGGCTCGCCAGGACGGGGTCGCGGCCTGGTCCTGGTTGGGGTTCCGCTCGTCCAGGGGGAGCCATCGGCCCATGCCCGCCTCGGTTGCGGTGACGCTGAGCAGGTGTTCCATGCGTGTGCCGCAGCCGGCGCAGTTGGGCCAGTCCGGCGGCTGGGTCCAGCTCGGATAGCCGCCGACCTTGCTCTGCTGGGTC
This sequence comes from Streptomyces sp. NPDC048604, assembly GCF_043199435.1. NCBI lineage: Bacteria > Bacillati > Actinomycetota > Actinomycetes > Kitasatosporales > Streptomycetaceae > Streptomyces > Streptomyces sp. NPDC048604. The sequence continues at coordinate 274,991 of NZ_JBICVX010000013.1, read as the reverse complement.
GTGGCCACCTCGAAGTAGTCGAAGCCGCGTTCCTGCTGCAGGGCCTCGAAGCGTTCGCCGAGCTGCTCCCTGACTTCGTCCGGCAGGTGCCAGTTCGGGTACTCCACGGCTGGTGTGGGGGACACCGTGCACGGCCGGGGGCAGGTAGTCCTCCTCCGCGGTGTGCGGGCGGGGTGGTTTGTCGGCAGAGGCGTCGGAGGCTGTCAGCGCAGTGTTGCGCCAGTGGAGGCGAGGGCTGGCCGCGTACTGATCGTCCTCGTGCCCGAGCGGGCACCACAGGATTTGCAACAGGTCGGTGCCGGTAGGGAAGGCGAGGTCAGGCACGTCGCGTGCGTACAGCTGGACCACCGGGACCATCGCGACCGGCTCGGGCCCGACGGGTCCGTCGAGCGGCTTGTAGCGGTCCGGTTCGGCGCACATCGGCCAGGGTTCGCCACCCGGCCACAGCAGGGGCCCGCCGATGGAGCTGTCGCCGGGGCCCGGTTGCCCGGCCCGGGAGTAGAGAAGGGTGACCTCGCGGGCCGTACCGGCCAGCTCCGGAAAGACCGACTCGACCTCGAAGGGGATCGGCGCCAGCAGCCGCGGTCCGGTCGGCCGAGCCTGAGCGGTGTCCTGCTGTATGTGCCTGACCGCATGGAGTCTCCTACTGCTGGTAGCCGTACGCCGCCGACCCTGGCCCCTGTCCCTGAGCGCGGTCCTGCCCGTCTCTCCCGCCTGGCATCCGGCCAGTGGGCGACGGGCTGCATGCACTCGGATTGCCGGGCGCATTCTTCCCAGAATCTCCCCAGGGGCCCGGCGGGCTACCTCTCGTCGTTCGCGATAGCGAAGTAGATCAACCATCGCGATACGCCCTCTAGAGCCAGTCGCGCTTCTTGAAGATGAGGTACAGGCTCACGCAGACCACTGCCATCAGGAGAATGGCGAAGGGGTAGCCTCCTGCCCACTTCAGCTCCGGCATGTCCTCGAAGTTCATGCCGTAGATGGTTCCCACGAGTGTGGGTGCAAACAAGATGGCGGCCCAGGCGGAGATCTTCTTGATCTCTTCGTTCTGTTCGAAGCCGGCCTCTGCCAGGGCGCGCATTTCGGCGTTCTGTTGCTGGGTGACCAGGGTGGCGTTGACGGTGAGGATTTCGCTGAGGGCCTGGCGGAAGCCGTCGACGCGTTCGCTGGTGTGGGTGACGTGGTCGGCCACGTCGCGGAGGTAGCGCTGGAGTTCCTCGTCCGTGCCGTACTTCGCGAAGCCGGCCATCAGGCCGTGCAGCATGCCCACCAGGGGGCGGGTGGCACGCTGGAACTCGACTATTTCGCGGGATAGTTCGTAGATGCGGCGGGACACCGACGGGTCGCCGCCGAAGACCTCGGTCTCGATCTCGTCGATGTCGTTCTGGACGCCGGCGACCACGGGGGCGTACCCGTCGACGACCGCGTCCAGGATCGCGTACAGGACCGCCTCCGGGCCCAGCGCCAGCAGCTCCGGGGTCTCCTCCATGCGGCGGCGGACCGCGGAGAGGTCGGGGGCCGCGCCGTGTCGGACCGTGATGACGAAGTCGGGGCCGACGAAGACGTGGAGTTCGCCGAAGTCGACCTCCTCCTGGGCGTCCAGGTAGCGGGCCGCGCGCAGGACCACGAACAGGGTCTCCCCGTAGCGCTCCAGCTTCGGGCGCTGGTGCGCCTCCAGGGCGTCCTCGACCGCCAGCTCGTGCAGGTCGAACTCGGCCGCCAGGGAGTGCAGTTCCTCCTCCGTCGGGCGCTGCAGGCCGATCCACGCCATGCCCTCCGGCTGCTCCCGCAGCTGCCGGAACGTCTCCGCGAGCGTCGTCGGGGACGACACCCGGCGGCCGTCGCGGTACAGCGACGCCTGCACCACGCTCTGCTGCGGGCCCTCCTGCGGCTGCTCCTGCTCGGGCTGCTCCTGCGCCTCCGCGTCCGACGGGGGCTCGGCATCCTGCTGGCGGTGCCAGGAGTGCTTCAGGGGGGACAACGAGGCCCGGGGGCGGCGCTCCGACATCGTGGGGTCCACCTCCGCAGGTCCGGTGATCGGCGTCTCGGAGCAGGATAACCGGGGGCCCTTCCCCGTGGCCTCGTACCGGCCCGGCCCCCGGCGCCGCCGTGCCTTTCTTCTCCTTGCGGACTGTACCTGTCCGCGACTGCGCGTAGCTTTTCTTCCATGGCCGCCCACGCCCAGCCTCTCCTCAGCCGTCGCGCCCTCAACCGCGCCACCCTCCACCGGCAGCTCCTGCTGGAGCGTCGGGCCCTGCCCGCCGGGGACGCCGTGCGGCGGCTCGTCGGTCTCCAGGCGCAGAACACCAAGCCGCCGTACTACGCGCTCGCCGCGCGGCTCGACGGGTTCCGGCCCGAGGAGCTGTCCTCGCTCATGGAGTCCCGGGCCGTGGCGCGCCTGGTCACCATGCGGTCCACCATCCACACCCACACCGCCGACGACTGTCTCGCCCTGCGGCCGCTCATGCAGGCCGGCGGGCCCGACCGGGAGCTGAAGATGTTCCGGAAGGGGCTCGTCGGGGTCGACCTCGGCCGGCTCGCCGCCGTCAGCCGGGAGCTCGTCGAGGAGACGCCCCGGTCCGTCAAGGAGCTGCGTACGGAGCTCCTCGCCCGGTGGCCGGACGCCGACCCGCTCGCGCTCACCGTCGCCGCCCGCTGCCTGCTGCCGCTGGTCCAGGTCACGCCGCGCGGGCTCTGGGGGCACGCGGGCCAGGTCGAGCTGACCACCGCCGAGCACTGGTTCGGGCGGCCCGTGGCGGACCCGCCGCCCGCGCCCGACGAGACGGTACGGCGCTACCTCGCCGCCTTCGGGCCCGCCTCCGTCAAGGACCTGCAGACCTGGTCCGGGCTGACCCGGATGCGCGCGGTCTTCGACCGGCTCCGGCCCGGGCTGCTGGTCTTCCGGGACGAGAACGGCACGGAGCTGTTCGACCTGCCCGACGCCCCCCGGCCCGATCCGGACGTCCCGGCCCCGCCGCGTTTCCTCCCCGAGTTCGACAATCTGCTGCTCTCGCACGACGACCGCACCCGCGTCGTCCCGGCCGAGTACCGCGGCCGCACCTGGACGGGGAACCAGGCGCACTGCACGTTCCTGGTCGACGGGTTCCTCGCCGGCGTCTGGCGGCTGGAGACCGAGGACGGCGCCGTCACGCTCGTCGTCGAGCCGTTCCGCGCGCTCTCCCGGTCCGAGCGGGCCGCCGTCGAGGCGGAGGCCCACCACACCCTCGGCGTGCTCGCGCGAGATGTTCCCGAGCACCGCGTGCGGCTCGCTACCTGAGCACCCCGGCCGCCCTCGCCGCCAGCACCGCCTCCAGGCGGGTGTGCGCGCCCAGCTTGCGCATCGCCGACCGCAGGTACGCCTTCACCGTCTCCGGGCGCAGTCCCAGCCGCTCCGCCGCGGCCGCGTTCGTCGCGCCCGTGGCCACCGCCGCCAGCACGTCCCGCTCCCGCGGGGCCAGCGCCACCGCCGGCGGCGCAGTCGGCGGCGAGACCGGCTCCGCCGCCGCCGCGAGCCGGCCGCACACCGCCAGGAGCCGCTCGCGCAGCTCCGGGTCCCCGACCTGCGGGGCAAGGTCCCGCAGCTCCCCGTGGGCCCGCCGCACCTCGTCCCACGACGGGACGCCCACCTCCCGGACAGGGGCCGAGTCCCGTACCGCCAGCGCCTGCTCCACGTCCCGGGCCGCCGCCACCGCCGCGTCGAACGTGCGGTCCCCGATCGGCAGGGCGTCGCGCAGCGCCCCGTACAGCACCCCCCGCACCTTCCGCCGGACGACCACCGGCACCGCGATCACCGAGCGCAGGCCCTCCGCCGAGACCGGTCCGTCGTACTCGTGGGTGATGTGCCGCGCGGACGGATAGTCCGTCACTGCGCACGGCCTCGAGAGCGCCAGACACCTGCCGCCCAGTCCGCTGCCCGTCGAGATCGCCAGTCCGTCCAGGGCCGCCGTCGCCGCGCCGCTCAGCTCGGCGATCCGCAGCCGCCGGCCGTCGGGGTGCAGCAGACCGCCGAAGGCGACGGGGAGCCCGGTCGTGCGGCGCAGCCGTACCAGCGCGGCGCGCAGCTCCGCGGCGCCGTCCCGGGCGTCCCAGCCGGCCGGCCCTTCGCGTTCGATCACGCCGCTTCCTCCAGACGAAGCACCTGAGCACCCCCGAACGGGGGTAGTGAGACCTGGGTCACTGATTACACGATGTTCCGGATCGGCCCCGCAACGGTCCGGAACGAGGAGGACGCATGTCGGAACGCAGCGAGACGACGAGGTTCCGGGCCGCCCGGGACTTCCTGCTGCAGCACCGCGAGGACTACGAGACCGCGTACGAGGGCTTCGCCTGGCCCCGGCTCGGGCGCTTCAACTGGGCGCTGGACTGGTTCGACGTCATCGCCCGGGACAACGACCGCACCGCGCTGCACATCGTCGAGGGGGACGGCAGCGAGGTCCGGCGGAGCTTCGCGGAGCTGTCCGAGACCTCCGACCGGGTCGCGAACTGGCTGCGCGGGCTCGGCGTCCGCCCGGGCGACCGGATCGTCGTCATGCTGGGCAACCAGGTCGAACTGTGGGAGACCGCGCTCGCCGCGATGAAGCTGCGGGCCGTCGTGATCCCCGCGACCCCGCTGCTCGGCCCGGCCGATCTGCGGGACCGTGTGGAGCGCGGCCGGGCCCGGCACGTGATCGTCCGGAGCGAGGACACGGCCAAGTTCGCCGAGGTGCCGGGGAACTACACCCCCATCGCGGTCGGCGAGCGCGTCGCGGACTGGATCGCGTACGAGGAGGCGTACGGCGCCTGCACGCCGTTCGTGCCCACCGGGGTCACCCAGGGCGACGACACGCTGATGCTGTACTTCACCTCCGGCACCACCGCCCGCCCCAAGCTCGTCGAGCACACCCACACCTCGTACCCCGTGGGCCACCTCGCCACCATGTACTGGATCGGGCTCAAGCCCGGCGACGTGCACCTCAACATCTCCTCGCCCGGCTGGGCCAAGCACGCCTGGTCCAACCTCTTCGCCCCCTGGAACGCCGAGGCGACCGTCTTCATCCACAACTACACGCGCTTCGACCCGGCCCGCCTCATGGCCGAGATGGACCGCAACGGCGTCACCAGTTTCTGCGCCCCGCCGACCGTGTGGCGGATGCTGATCCAGGCCGATCTGACGCTGCTCAAGACGCCCCCGCGCGAGGTCGTCGCGGCCGGCGAACCGCTCAACCCCGAGGTCATCGAGGCCGTGCGGCGTTCCTGGGGCGTCACCATCCGGGACGGCTTCGGCCAGACCGAGACGGCCGTGCAGGTCTCCAACAGCCCCGGCCAGCGGCTCAAGGAAGGCTCCATGGGACGGCCCAGCCCCGGCTTCCGGGTCGAACTGCTCGACCCGGTCACCGGCAAGCCGGGCGCGCAGGAGGGCGAGATCTCGCTCGACCTGTCCGCCGACCCGGTCGGTCTGATGACCGGCTATCACGGCGACCCGGAGCGCACGGCCGAGGCGATGGCCGACGGCTACTACCGCACCGGCGACATCGGCTCCCGCGACGCCGACGGCTACATCACGTACATCGGGCGCGCCGACGACGTCTTCAAGGCCTCCGACTACAAGATCTCGCCGTTCGAGCTGGAGAGCGCGCTGCTGGAGCACGAGGCGGTGGCGGAGGCGGCGGTCGTGCCCGCCCCCGATCCGCTGCGGCTCGCGGTGCCGAAGGCGTACGTGGTGCTCGCGGCCGGCTGGGAGCCGGGCCCGGAGACCGCGAAGGCGCTGTTCGCGCACTCGCGCGCGGTGCTCGCCCCGTACAAGCGGATCCGGAAGCTGGAGTTCGCCGAGCTGCCGAAGACCGTCTCCGGCAAGATCCGCCGGATCGAACTGCGCGAGCGCACCGCCAACGGCGAGGGCGCCGAATTCGACGAGGGAGAGCTGCGATGAGCCGGGTTCCTGTGACTCTTTCCTACGCGCACGGCACCGGCGAGACCGCCCTGCTCGCCGACACCATCGGCGCCAACCTCGACCGCGCCGTCGCCGCCTGGCCCGACCGGGAGGCGCTGGTCGACGTGCCGTCCGGACGCCGCTGGACGTACGCGCAATTCGGTGCGGACGTCGACGAGTTGGCGGACGCGCTGCTGGCGAGCGGGGTGGCGAAGGGCGACCGGGTCGGGATCTGGGCGGTCAACTGCCCGGAGTGGGTGCTCTTCCAGTACGCCACCGCCCGCATCGGCGCGATCATGGTGAACATCAACCCGGCCTACCGCGCCCACGAGTTGGCGTATGTGCTCGGGCAGGCCGGGATCACGTTCCTGGTCGCCTCGCTCGCGCACAAGACCAGCGACTACCGGGCGCTGGTCGAGCAGGTGCGCGGCGAATGCCCGCGGTTGCGGGAGGTCGTGTACATCGGCGACCCGACCTGGGAGGCACTCGTGGCCCGCGCGGCCGATGTGGGCGAGCTGCGCCCGGCCGCGCTGAGCTGCGACGAACCGGTCAACATCCAGTACACGTCGGGGACGACCGGCTTCCCGAAGGGAGCCATCCTCTCCCACCACAACATCCTCAACAACGGGTACTTCGTGGGCGAGATGATCGCCTACAGCGAGCAGGACCGGGTCTGCATCCCGGTGCCCTTCTACCACTGTTTCGGCATGGTGATGGGAAACCTGGCGGCCACCTCGCACGGCGCCTGCATGGTCATCCCGGCGCCCTCCTTCGACCCGGCCGCCACGCTGCGCGCCGTCGAGCAGGAGCGCTGCACCTCGCTGTACGGCGTGCCGACGATGTTCATCGCCGAGCTGAACCTGCCCGACTTCGCCTCGTACGACCTGTCCTCGCTGCGCACCGGCATCATGGCGGGCTCGCCGTGCCCGGTGGAGGTCATGAAGCGGGTGGTCGCCGAGATGAACATGGCCGAGGTGTCCATCTGCTACGGCATGACCGAGACCTCGCCGGTCTCCACACAGACCCGGCGCGACGACGACCTGGAGCGCCGCACCGGCACCGTCGGCCGCACGTTGCCGCATGTCGAGGTGAAGATCGTCGACCCGGCCACCGGCATCACCGTCCCGCGCGGCGAGGCGGGGGAGCTGTGCACCCGGGGCTACAGCGTGATGCTGGGCTACTGGGACGAGCCCGAGCGCACCGCCGAGGCGATCGACTCCGGGCGCTGGATGCACACCGGCGACCTCGCGGTGCTGCGCGAGGACGGCTACGTCCAGATCGTCGGCCGGATCAAGGACATGATCATCCGGGGCGGCGAGAACGTGTACCCGCGGGAGATCGAGGAGTTCCTGTACGCCCACGAGAAGATCGCGGACGTGCAGGTGGTGGGCGTGCCGGACGAGAAGTACGGCGAGGAGATCCTCGCCTGCGTGATCCCGCGCGACCCGGCGGACCCGCCCACCCTGGAGGAGCTCACGGCCTTCTGCCGGGACCGGCTCGCGCACTACAAGATCCCGCGGCGGGTGGAGATCCTGACGGCGTTCCCGATGACGGTCAGCGGGAAGGTGCGGAAGATCGAGCTGCGTGAGCGGTACGGGTCGGCCGGATAGGCCGCGGCTAGGGCCCGGCCCGGCGACGCCCCGCGGCCCGGTTACGCCCCTGCCCCGGCCGGGCGCGTCCCGGTGACGCCCCCGGGCGGCGCGGTCGCGAGGTCGCGGCGCATGCAGACGCGCGGCCAGGCGTCCAGGCCGTGCGCGGCCTCGGCGCGGCGGATCTCCCGCAGCCCGTCGGTGAGTTCGGCTTCCGCGAGGGCGCGGAAGCCGAGCCGGGCGTAGTACGGGGCGTTCCACGGCACGTCGGTGAACGTGGTCAGGGTCAGCGCCGTCAGGCCCTGCGCGACGGCGTCCGCGGCCACGTGCTCGATGAGCGCGCGGCCGATGCCGCGCCGGGCCGCCGCCGGGTGGACGGAGACCTGCTCGATGTGCGCCGCGCCGTCCACGGTGTCCACGAGCAGGTACGCCACGGGGTCCGCGGCGCCGTCCGCCTCCGCGACCCAGGCCCGGCCGGCCGCGCGGTAGGTCTCCAGGACGTCCGTGGGCAGGGGATCGTCCTCGGCGATCTCCGTCATCCCGAGCGAGCGGAAGGGCTCGCCTGCGGCGCGTTCGATGTCCTGGAGCAGCGGGAGTTCGGCGGGCGAGGCCGGTCGGATGCGCATACGTCGAGTATCCCGCCGGTGGCCGCCGACGGGCAGCCGTATTCACCGGGGACGGCCGGTCGTCGCCGGTGGCCGTGGCGGGTGGCGTCGTCGGGCAGCCCCTGCCGTGGACGCCGCGGTCAGTCGTTGCCTCCCCCTCCGCCGCCTCCGCAGCCTGCGCTGTAGTCCCCGCCGTCGCCGAACTCCCGGTACACGCGCAGGTTCAGCTTCCCCATCTCGTGGGCGCGCTTCCACGGCAGACCGTCGTCCTGGTTGCCGCGCCCCGGGCCGAGCAGGCCGCCGTCGCGGGCGAAGTGCGGGTAGAAGAGGGCGAGCGCCGCGTCGCCGTACAGGGCCACGTACAGCTGTATCCGCTCCGCCGCCCCGGTCTCGACGGTGAGCGCGCGGCGGTGGGCGGGCAGCGGGTGGCGGGCCCGCTGGTCGGCGAGGGCGCGCCGGGCCTCGCCGGTGGTGCGCGGCACCCGCCACAGGAGGACGGCGACCGGCGCCGTCGCGGCGGCGAGCGCGTACGGGAGCGGGGCGGCGTCGCCGCGCACGGTGATCACGACGAGGCCGGCGGCCAGGGTGACCGGGACCAGGGCGAGCAGGACGCGGGCGGTGCGCCAGCGGCCGGGGGTGCGCAGCAGCCCGGCCAGGCCCAGCTCCGTGCGGAGCGCGTCGACGGCCTGGCGGGTGCGCGGCCGGTTCATCAGGGCGCCGAGGCCGATCGCGCGGTGCAGCGAGGCGTGCACCCCGCGCTGGAGCGGGTCGCGGGTGGCGCCGGGGCCGCCGTTGGCGCGAATCGTGCGGCGCCGGGCGGCCGCGACCGCGCCGCGCTGGTGCAGCGCGACGAGCGCGACGGTGACCGCGGCCCGGGCTCCGCCGCGCAGCAGCGCGAGCGCGGCGGGCGCGAGTTTCGCCGGACTGGCCCGGCCGGCGCGCAGCAGCGCCCCCGCGATCAGCAACTGGACGAACGCCGCTCCGAGGAACCACCACATCTCCGTCGGCATTTCAACCACCCCCAGGAGTGGTGTGCCCGGGGGAGGGGTCCCGTCACCCGCGAATGGCCGGATTCAGAGCAGGATTTGAGGTTGTCCGGCGCGGCGCGCGCTCAGGGCCGCTGCAGCTCCTCGGCGTGTGCGTTGAGCGGCTGCGGGGTCCCGGTGAGGTCGATGACGAAGAGGGCGACGCCGACGTCCTCGGCGCGGGACCGGGCGTCCGGCGCGTACCCGGCGAGCGCGAACACCGCCCCGGCCGACGAGGTGCTCAGCCCGTTGAGCCAGAGGCATTCGACGGCGCGCAGCTCCACCGGCCGGGTGGTGGCGTCGACGTGGGCGACGAGGCCTGGGCCGCGCAGATCGACCCCGTCGGCGAGCCGCTCCTCGGGCTGTACGACGTTCCGGAAGCCGAGCCACCGCAGGTAGTGGGCCGCGGCGGCGACGGCGTCCCGCGCGGTCCTGATGGTCACCGGCCGGTACGGCTCCCGCGCCGCCTCCGGCTCGGGGACCGGGGCGGGCCGGGGGATCCGCCGCGTCGGGCCGGGCTCCGGGGGCGGCGCGGGCTGCCCGGGCGCCGCCGGCCGTACCCGTACCCGCAGCACCGTCCCGCAGGGGCAGCCCAGCTCGGGCCGGGGCCAGTCGGCCTCGCGGCGGCAGGCCCCGCAGCGGACCCGGACCCACTCGTCCGCCCAGCTGCGGTGCGTCACGGGCTCCCCGGGCGCCGCGGCCACGAGCGGCGGCACCACGGGGGAGCCGCAGACACAGGGGTACGCGGGCGGCGTGTACGGGTGTGTCCTGCCGCACTCCGGACACTCCACCCGCACTGTTTCGGACACGCTCACGCAGCCCCGACCCCCCTCGTCCGCCTCCGCCGGCCCGCCCCGGCGTCCTGCTTGCGTCGTCGCAGTCCATGGTCCCCCAGGCGCTCCCCGGGCGGGGCCGCTTCCGTACTCCCTTGACGAGTCTTCGCCAGCCCGCCTAACCTGCTTCCGTATAGCAGAACAATACTTCCGCATTACGGAAACGAAGCGAACGGCGGCCCTCCGGTCCTCCGGCCCACTCAGAGGCCCGCACCCCGCATCCCGTCTCCGCCTGGCCGAAGCAGGAGCACCCCATGCCCCGTATGACCGCCGCCGCAGCGGCCGTTGAGATCCTCAAGCGCGAAGGCGTCACTCAGGCGTTCGGCGTCCCCGGCGCGGCGATCAACCCCTTCTACCGCGAGCTCAAGAACGTCGGCGGCGTCAGCCACACGCTGGCCCGCCACGTCGAGGGCGCGTCCCACATGGCCGAGGGCTACACCCGAGCCAAGGCCGGCAACATCGGCGTCTGCATCGGTACCTCCGGCCCCGCCGGCACCGACATGATCACCGGCCTGTACTCGGCGATCGCCGACTCCATCCCGATCCTGTGCATCACCGGCCAGGCCCCGGTCTCGAAGCTCCACAAGGAGGACTTCCAGGCCGTCGACATCGCCTCGATCGCCAAGCCGGTCACCAAGGCCGCGACGACCGTCCTGGAGGCCGCGCAGGTCCCCGGCGTCTTCCAGCAGGCCTTCCACCTGATGCGCTCCGGCCGTCCCGGCCCGGTCCTCATCGACCTGCCGATCGACGTCCAGCTGACCGAGATCGAGTTCGACCCGGAGACGTACGAGCCGCTGCCGGTCTACAAGCCGTCCGCGACCCGCGCGCAGGCCGAGAAGGCGCTGCGCTTCCTCCTGGAGTCCGAGCGCCCGCTGATCGTCGCCGGTGGCGGCATCATCAACGCCGACGCCTCCGACCTGCTGGTCGAGTTCGCCGAGCTGACGAACATCCCGGTCATCTCCACCCTCATGGGCTGGGGCACCATCCCGGACGACCACGAGCTGTCCGCCGGCATGGTCGGCGTCCAGACCGCGCACCGCTACGGCAACGCGACGTTCCTGGAGTCGGACTTCGTCCTGGGCATCGGCAACCGCTGGGCCAACCGCCACACCGGTTACAACATGGACGCCTACACCAAGGGCCGGAAGTTCGTCCACGTCGACATCGAGCCGACCCAGATCGGCAAGATCTTCGCCCCGGACTACGGCATCGCCTCCGACGCCAAGGTCGCCCTGGAGCTGTTCGTCGAGATCGCCAAGGAGTGGAAGGCCGCGGGCACGCTGCCGGACTTCTCCGCCTGGGCCGCCTCGGCGCAGGAGCGCAAGGCCACCCTGCAGCGCCGTACGCACTTCGACAACGTCCCGATCAAGCCGCAGCGCGTGTACGAGGAGATGAACAAGGCCTTCGGCCCGGAGACGCGCTACGTCACCACCATCGGCCTCTCCCAGATCGCGGCCGCGCAGTTCCTGCACGTCTACAAGCCGCGCCACTGGATCAACTGCGGCCAGGCCGGCCCGCTGGGCTGGACCATCCCGGCCGCGATCGGCGCCGCCACCGCGGACCCGGAGACCCCGGTCGTCGCGCTCTCCGGCGACTACGACTTCCAGTTCATGATCGAGGAGCTGGCGGTCGCCGCCCAGCACAAGGTCCCTTACGTCCACGTCCTCGTGAACAACGCCTACCTGGGCCTGATCCGTCAGGCGCAGGGCAACCTCGGCATCAACTTCGAGGTCAACCTCGAGTTCGAGAACATCAACACCCCGGAGATCGGCGTCTACGGCGTCGACCACGTCAAGGTCGCCGAGGGCCTGGGCGTCAAGGCCATCCGCGTCGAGGACCCGAGCAAGCTGGGCGAGGCGCTGGAGGAGGCCAAGAAGCTGGCCGTCGAGTTCCAGGTCCCGGTCGTCGTCGAGGCCATCCTGGAGCGCATCACCAACATCGCGATGAGCAAGACGGTCGACATGAGCGACGTCACCGAGTTCGAGGAGCTCGCGACCGAGGCCGGCCACGCGCCGACCGCGATCAAGGCCCTCAAGGTCTGATCACCCGTCACCCGGCCGCACGGCAGAGGCCCTCGCCCCGATGAGCACCGGGGCGGGGGCCTCACCCGTCTCACGACTGCGCGCGTACCAGCGTCTCCCCGGCCTCGGTCCAGTAGTAGAGGACGGACCGTCCCGACCGCCGGCGCCGGACCAGCCGGGCGTCGAGGAGCACCTTCAGATGGCGGCCCACCGACCCCAGGCCCTGCCCGGTGAGCGCCACCAACTGGCTGGTGGACTTGGGGGACTCCAGCCGTACGAGCACCCCCGCCCTGGCCGTGCCGAGCAGGACGCCCAGGGCCTCCGGCACCACCGGCGCGTCCGGCTCCGCAAGGGTGCCGGAGCAGGGGTAGACGATCGCGAAGCGCTCCGCGCCCTCCCAGGACACCCAGCCGCGGCCCGGCGTCACGGGCACGAACAGCAGCAGACCGCCTTCTGCCGAACGCGGCGGATAGTCACGGGCGTTGACCTGGAGCCGGCCGTCGCCGAGCCAACTCAGCCTGCCCGGGCACAGCTCGTCGAGCGCCCCCGCCCAGCCGCCCTGGCTCAGCCGCGCGGTCCGGGCGACCACGTCCGCCTCCAGGATGCGCCGCCGGCGCGGCCAGGTGGGCAGGACCGTCTCCCGCCACACCCACGTCAGCACCGCGGCCATCCGCTCCGGCAGATCGACCGCCGAGCGCAGCGGCTCGGGCACGGGCCCGGCCAGTGAGAGCGCGAGATCCGCGACGGCCGTGGCAGGGTCGGCGTCGCGGACGGCGGCGACCTCCTCCTCGAAGCTCTGCTCGCCGCAGCCGAGCGGCGGCGGGGTGAGGAAGTCCGCGTTCCAGGTGTGCCCGAGGGCGGCCCGTACGAGCAGCGCGTCGATCGGGTCGTGCGCCAACCGGGCCCGGTAGCGGGAGAGATGGGCACCGAGCCAGATCCGTTCGCCCGGGTCCGCGGCCGCCGGGCGGTCCAGCGCCATGAGCGCCGCGATCGTCTCCGCGAGCGGCGACACCATGAAGCGGCTCTTCGCCAGGGCGTCCGCGTCGATCTGCCACCAGCCCATGTTTCGCCTCCCCGCGAAACTGTAACGGCATCATGCCGTCCGTTCCCAGACTCGCTCGCATGCGCACCTACCGCGAGCTGTTCCGCACACCCGAGTTCACGCCGTTCTTCGTCGTCCTGTCCACCCAGATCGCCGCGATGACCGTGGCCGGTCTGGGACTTGCCACGCTCGTGTACCGCGACACCGGGTCGCCGCTGCTCTCCGCGCTCGCCCTGTTCGGCCCCTCGCTCGCCCAAGTCATTGGCGCGGCCACCCTGTTGTCCGCCGCGGACCGGCTGCCGCCGCGCGCCGCCATCGTAGGCATCGCGCTGCTCTTCGCGCTCAGCACCGCCGCGCAGGCCCTCCCCGGGCTGCCCCTGGTCGCCGTGTTCTCGATGCTGTTCGCCCAAGGCCTGATCGGCTCGGTGGGCGGCGGGGTGCGCATGGGCCTGCTCCACGACATCCTCGCCCGCGAGGGCTACCTGCTCGGCCGCTCGCTGCTCAACATCGCCGTCGGCGTCTGCCAGATCGCCGGCTACGGCGCCGGCGGACTGCTTGTGGCGCTGCTCTCGCCGCGCGGGGCGCTGGTGACCGGCGCCGTGCTCTACGTCTGCGCCGCGCTGTGCGCCCGCTTCGGGCTCTCCCGCCGCGCGCCCCGGGCCTCGGGACGGCCGTCGGTCGCGGAGAGCTGGCGGGTCAACCGCCGGCTGTGGTCCCTGCCGGCCCGCCGCCGGGTCTATCTGGCGCTGTGGGTGCCGAACGGGCTGATCGTGGGCTGCGAGTCGCTGTTCGTTCCGTACGACCCGGAGCACGCGGCGCTGCTGTTCGGGTGCGCGGCGGCCGGGATGCTGGCGGGCGACCTGACGGTGGGGCGCTTCCTGCCCGAGCGGTGGCGCGGCCGGCTGGCCTCGCCGCTGCAGGTCCTGCTCGCGGCCCCGTTCCTGCTGTTCGCGTTCCGTCCGGGGCTGCCGGTGGCCGCCGTCGCTGTCGCGGTGGCCACGGTGGGGTACGGGGCGAGCCTGCTGTTCCAGGAGCGGCTGATGGCCCTGACACCGCAGGAGCTGAGCGGTCAGGCGCTGGGGCTGCACTCCTCGGGGATGCTCACCCTGCAGGGCGTGAGCGCCACGCTGGCCGGCGTGCTGGCGCAGCGTACGTCGACGCCGACGGCCATGACGGTGCTGGCGGGGCTCTCGCTGGCGGTCACGGCCGCGCTCGCATACGCAGAAGAGCGCGGAACCAGGGACCGTAAACCTGGTTCCGCGCTCTCGCTGGTGACCGCCCGACGGAGCGAGGCTGGCGCGACAGGACGTTCGCACCGCCGGGCGGAGTCAAAGGAGCCGTGAGGCTCGTGTCCCGGGAGGGTTGCCGGGAAAGTGCTGGGAACGTGTTGGGACCGCGGCGGCGGGCGACGGGCTCTCCGGTTCCCCTTCCTTCAGGTCAAGAAGGGGGCTGAAGGGCCCTTACCACCGCACTGGCTCGCACGCCGCCGCGGTCCTCAAGCCGTCCGGTTCCCGACCACCCCTCATCCGGGCCGGGATCCGGACTGCGTACGGGACGCGACCTCCCGTCAGGTCCCGTACGCGGTCTGGGTGTCACTCATGTGACGGGGGGTCAGTCGCGCAGGGCGCGGACCGCCTCCTCGACGCGCTTGCCGTAGTCCGCGTCGGCGGCGGCGAAGTGCGCGAGGTTCTTCTCGATGACGTCGTCGCGGGAGACCTGGGCGAGGCCGCCGGCGATGTTGGCCACCAGGCGCTTCTTCTCGTCCTCGGACATCAGCCGGTAGAGCTCGCCGGCCTGGAAGAAGTCGTCGTCCTTGGTGTGCTGCGGCGCGGCGTGCGTGCCGGTCCAGCCGTGGATCGCGAGCGGCGCGGACAGCGCGGCGTCGGTCTGGGCCGGGCCCTGGTACGAGTTGGGCTCGTAGTTCTTGTCGTGGCGCGAGCCGTTGCGGGTGGCCATGAGGCCGTCCCGGCCGTAGTTCTCGGCGGTCGTGGCCTTGGGGGCGTTGACCGGCAGCTGGGTGTGGTTGACGCCGAGGCGGTAGCGGTGGGCGTCCGCGTAGGCGAACAGGCGGCCCTGGAGCATCTTGTCCGGCGAGGGGCCGATGCCCGGGACGAAGTTGTTCGGGGAGAACGCGGACTGCTCGACCTCGGCGAAGACGTTGTCCGGGTTGCGGTCGAGGACCATCCGGCCGACGCGCTGCAGCGGGTAGTCGGCGTGCGGCCACACCTTGGTGAGGTCGAACGGGTTGAAGCGGTACTCGGCGGCCTCGGCGGCCGGCATGACCTGGACGTACAGGGTCCAGGAGGGGTACACGCCCCGCTCGATGGACTGCAGCAGGTCGGTCTGGTGCGAGTTGCCGTCGCTGCCGACGACCTCGGCGGCCTGCTCGGCGGAGAGCGAGCGGATGCCCTGGTTCGTCTTGAAGTGGTACTTGACGAAGAAGGCCTCGCCCGCCTCGTTGGTCCACTGGTACGTGTGCGAGCCGTAGCCGTTCATGTGGCGGTACGAGGCCGGGATGCCGCGGTCGCCCATGAGCCAGGTGATCTGGTGCGTCGCCTCGGGGGCGTGCGCCCAGAAGTCCCAGACGTTGTCCGGCTCCTGACGGCCCGTGAACGGGTCGCGCTTCTGGGAGTGGATGAAGTCGGGGAACTTGATCGGGTCCTTGATGAAGAACACCGGGGTGTTGTTGCCGACGAGGTCGTAGTTGCCCTCTTCGGTGTAGAACTTCACCGCGAAGCCGCGCGGGTCGCGGACCGCGTCCGCGCCGCCGAGCGAGTCGGCCACGGTGGAGAAGCGGATGAAGAGCTCGGTCTTCCTGCCGACCTCGCCGAGGAAGTCCGCCTTGGTGTAGGCGGTCACGTCGTCGGTGACCTCGAAGTACCCGTACGCGCCGGAGCCGCGGGCGTGCACCACACGCTCCGGGATCCGCTCGCGGTTGAAGCGCGCGAGCTTCTCCAGCAGGTGCTGGTCCTGCAGGAGGAGGGGGCCACCGACGCCGGCGGTGGCGGAGTTCTGGTTGTCGGCGACCGGGGCGCCGGACTCGGTCGTGAGCACGCGCTTCGACATGGTGACCTTCCGTACGGGGAGCTCTGCTGACATCTATGTGACGGTGCGAGGAGCGTAAATACGCCGCGAACGAGACGTCAACAGTTTGTTGAAAATGAAGGTGGGTGTTCCGGACGGCGACGGCGCCTGGGCGCGACAGGACAGGTGTCAGCGCCGCCGCCGCCCGGAAATCTGGGCCCCGTCAGACGGGGTGGCCGGTCAGACCTGCTGGCCGGAGAGGCGCTCGACGGCGCGCAGCAGGGCCGAGTGGTCCAGGCCGCCGTCGCCCTGCGCACGCAGGGAGGCGACGAGCTGGGCGACCACGGCGCCGACCGGGAGGGCCGCGCCGACGTTGCGGGCGGCGTCGGTGACGATGCCCATGTCCTTGTGGTGCAGGTCGATCCGGAAGCCGGGCTTGAAGTCCCGGTTCAGGAAGTTGTCCTTCTTGCGGGTCAGCACGGTCGAGCCGGCCAGACCGCCGTTGAGGACGTCCAGGGCGGCGTTGAGGTCCACGCCGGACTTCTCCAGGAAGACCACGGCCTCGGCGCACGCCTGGATGTTGACCGCGACGATCAGCTGGTTGGCGGCCTTCACCGTCTGGCCGGAGCCGTGCGGGCCACAGAGCACGATGGTCTTGCCGAGGGCCTCGAGGATCGGCTTGGCCGTCTCGAAGTCGGCCGGCTCGCCGCCGACCATGATGGACAGGACGGCCTCGATGGCGCCCGCCTCGCCGCCGGACACCGGGGCGTCGATGACGCGGATGCCCTTCTCGGCGGCGTTCTTGGCCAGGTCCACGGAGGTCTGCGGGGTGATCGACGACATGTCGACGATCAGGGCGCCCTGCTTGGCGTTCTCCAGGATGCCCTCGGGGCCGTAGGAGATCGCCTCGACGTGCGGGGAGGCCGGCACCATCGTGATGACGACGTCGGCGTCCTTGACGGCCTCGGCGATCGAGCCCGCGGCGGAGCCGCCGGCCGCGGCCAGGCGGTCCAGCTTGTCCTGCTCCAGGGTGAAGCCGGTGACGTCGTAACCCGCCTTGATCAGGTTCTCGGACATGGGGGAGCCCATGATGCCGAGGCCGATCCATGCGATCTTGGGGAGGTTGCTCATGAGGGTGCCTCTCAAAACTGGTGGTACGGGGAGGAGTCGAGGGTTCAGCGGGCCGCGCGGGCCTCGGCCGGGAGCCACTCGAAGGACGCGGCGGCGTCGGCGGCCTTGTACTCCAGGCCGACCCAGCCGTCGTAACCGGCCTTCTTGAGCTCGTCGAGCAGCTGCTCCAGCGGGAGCGAGCCGGTGCCCGGCGCGCCGCGGCCCGGGTTGTCCGCGATCTGGACGTGGCCGGTCTTGTCCGCGTACTGCGCGATGACCTGGCTGACGTCCTCGCCGTTCATCGACAGGTGGTAGATGTCGAGGAGGAACTTGGCGTTGCCGAGCCCGGTGGCGGCGTTGACCTTGTCGACGACCTCGATCGCGGCGGGCGCGCTCACCAGCGGGTAGAGCGGCGACTCCGGCTTGTTGAGGGTCTCGACGAGCAGGATCGCACCGACCCGGTCGGCGGCGCGGGCCGCAAGCACCAGGTTCTCCAGCGCGAGGGAGTCCTGGACCTGCGGGTCCACGCCCTCGACGCGGTTGCCGTAGAGCGCGTTGAGCGCCTTGCAGCCGACCGAGGCGGCGAAGTCCGCGGCCACGTCGATGTTGGCGCGGAAGCGGTCCGACTCCTCACCCGGTACGGAGAGGGCGCCGCGGTCCGGGCCCGGGAGCTGTCCCGCGTAGAAGTTCAGGCCCACGAGCTGGGTGCCGGCGTCGTCGAGCGCCTTCTTCAGGGCGTCGAGCTCGCTCTGCTCGGGGGTGGCGGTGTCGATCCAGGGCCACCACAGCTCGACCGCCGTGAAGCCCGCCGCGGCGGCGGCCGCGGGGCGCTCCAGAAGCGGGAGTTCCGTGAAGAGGATCGACAGGTTCACATCGAAGCGCTGGTCCGTGTATCCCATGAGGGGCGGCGCTCCTTCCGTATTGCGGAAGTAACTTTCTGTCTGACGGAATGTTGCACGGGTGGGGCGCGAGGTGTCAAGGGGGGTCCCGCGGGCCGGTCGGCGGCCGGGGTGTCGTAGCGGTGTTGTGCCGGCACACTGAAGGCGCGTCGTACCGACCGGTCGGAAGGTTTCATCTCCCGCTAATGTCCGGTAATCGGGGAAGATCCACAGGGAATGCACAGCTCAACTTGTTCCGTCCCCTGGATGACCGGCGAAGATATGCCTGCGGAATGAGTGGAATCCGGCCGACTCCTTTTCCGTGGAATGGCCGATTCGCCTCGCAGGGCGTGATCATTAAAGCCCGATGAGAATTGACATGCTCTCCGGGGGCTGGAAAGAATCGCGGTGCCCGCTCACCCGGCGGGAAAATGGTCCGAACCATTCGGGCCGGAATTGGGGGAGAAATGAGCATGCGCAAGAGCCTGGCCGTGGCCGGCGCGAGTGCCCTGCTGGCGCTCGGCTCCACCGTCGCGATGGCGCCGACCGCGCAGGCCGGCTCGGGGCAGGCGACCGCCGTCGCCCAGTCCGCCCAGGGTCAGGTCAAGGCCGGCACGGGCGTCGCCAAGTCGCTCGACAAGTCCGCGGGCGCCCCGGCGGCGGCCCAGGGCGACATCAGCGCCCAGGCCAACTGCTGGAACGGCCGCACCTCGGGCCGCAACTTCTACATGACCTGTTCCGGCAGCGGCTACCGGGTCTACGTGGACTGCTCCAACGGCCGGTACACCTTCGGCACGTACTACTACGGCACCTGGAACCACACGCTGACCTGCCCTTCCGGCACCTACGCCATCTGGGGCGGCTCGATCGGCGGCTGATCCAGCCGCCCGTGAGGGCGGTCTGTGCATCCGGGTCGAATTCGTGGACCGTCCGGAAGGTCCGCGAATTCGGCCCTCTTCTTTCTCATCCCTTTCTCATAAAGCTCTCATCGGTGTCTCGTCGGCCCACGGCAATCATGATCTCGCGCACCGTCGGTGCGGAATTCGAGGAGAGCGATTACAGGGGAGTCCGACGTTGAAGATGCAACCTTTAAACCGTGTGGTGCTGACCTCCGCCGCCGCGTTGCTTTCGGTCGGTCTGGTGGCCGGCTGCAGCACCGAGGAGAAGCCCGAGGTCCCGTCCGGCGGCGGCAAGCCCTCCGCCGGTGCGAGCTCCCAGAAGGGCCCCGGCACCGGAGAGCCCGACGCCGACGCGCTGAAGTTCGTGCGCTGCCTGCGCGAGAACGGGCTCAAGGTCGACGACCCGGAGAGCAACGGCAACGTCTCCATCCAGGTCACCGAGACCCAGGACCAGGCCAAGATCGACAAGGCCCAGAAGGCATGCAAGCAGTACGCCGACCAGGGCGGCAGCGGCGGCGCGGCCGACGGGCCGGAGAGCGAGGAGGCGAAGACCTGGCGGCTCAAGGTCGAGGCCTGCATGCGCAAGCAGGGCTTCGAGATGGGGAACGTCAAGCCCGGCCAGGAGAAGAAGCACGAGACGGCGACCCGTGCGTGCTACCAGGAGGCCGGCCCGGTTCCGGGGCAGGGCGGGCAGTGACCGGCACGGAGACCGCGGGCGCGGTGGGCGTGGACGAGGCCGCCGCGGACCAGGGCGCCACGGCCGCCGGCCGGCGCCCCCGCCGGGCCCGCGTGCTGCTGGTGTCCTGCGCGGCCGTCGCCGCCGTGGCCACGGCCGGAGCAGTCGCCCTCGCCGCCCGGGGCGGCGAGGCGCCGCCGGCCGGCGGGCCGGCGCCGCCGGCCACCGCGCCCGTCACCCGCGGCGATCTCGCCGCCTCGGACACCCTGGACGGCACGCTTCAGTACGGGGACGAGGTGTTCCTGCCGAACCGGCTGGCCGGCACGGTGACGTGGGTCGCGGCGCCCGGCACGCAGGTGGCCCGCGGCGGGACCCTGTACCGGCTCGACGAGAAGCCCGTCGTCCTGCTGTACGGCGAGGTGCCCGCGTACCGCGCCTTCCAGGAGGACATGTCCGACGGCGGCGACGTCGAGCAGCTGGAGCGGAACCTGGCCGCACTCGGCTACACCGGCTTCACCGTCGACGAGGAGTTCACCGCCCGTACGGCCGCCGCCGTCAAGCGCTGGCAGAAGGACCTCGGCCTGCCGAAGACCGGCGTCCTGGAGCTGGGGCGGGTGCTGTTCGCCCCGCAGGCGGTACGGGCCGGGGCGCCGGAGCGCCGTCCCGGCACCGAGGCGCAGAGCGGCGGCGCGGTCCTGGCCACCACCAGCGCCGAGCGGTCGGTGACGGTCAAGGCCACCATGGCGCAGCAGCAGCTGCTGACCGCGGGGAAGCGGGTGGACGTGCTGCTGCCCGGCCGCGAGAAGCCGGTTCCCGGCAAGGTCGCCTCCGTCGGCACGGTCGTCGGAGGCGACGGCCAGGGAGACGGGGACGGGAACGGGGACGGAAACGGCGACGGCGGCGGGAACGGCGGCAAGGGGAACGGCGGCGGCGACACCCAGGGCGGCGGCGACCGCACCGTCACCGTGCGGATCACCCTGCTCGACCAGAAGGCCGCCGGCACGCTCACCTACGCGCCCGTGCGCGTCCGCACGGAGAACGAGCGGCGGCGCGGGGTGCTGTCCGTACCGGTCGCCGCGCTCCTCGCGCTGCGCGAGGGCGGGTACGGGGTCCAGGCCGTCGCCGCCGACGGCTCGACCCGCATCCTGCCGGTCACGGCGGGGCTGTTCAGCGGCGGCCGCGTCGAGGTGTCCGGCACGGGCGTCACCGAGGGACTGAAGGTGGGGATTCCGGCGCTGTGAACGTGATCAGTGAGGTGACCGCCGCGGCGGTCACCGGGGCGGACGCCGTCGACCGCCCCGTCATCGAGCTCGCGGGCGTGACCCGCAGCTATCCCGGCAGCCCGCCCGTGCACGCGGTGCGCGACGTCTCGCTGCGGGTCGGCCCCGGCGAGCTGCTCGCCGTGGTGGGCCCGTCCGGCTCGGGGAAGTCCACGCTGCTCAACCTCATCGGGACGCTCGACCGGCCGTCGTCGGGGCGGGTGCGGATCGCCGGCTACGACGTGGACCGGCTGTCCGACCGGGAGCTGTCCGCGCTGCGCTCGGAGCACATCGGCTTCGTCTTCCAGCAGTTCTTCCTCACCCCCGGGGTGAGCGCGGTCGGCAACGTGGCGGAGGGCCTGCTCTACACCGGGCTCTCCCGGCGGGCCCGGATCGCCGCCGCCACCGAGAGCCTGCGCCGGGTCGGCCTCGGCCACCGGCTGACGCACCGCCCGCACGAGCTGTCCGGCGGCGAGCGGCAGCGCGTCGCACTGGCCCGCGCGGTGGCCGGCCGGCCGAGCCTGCTGCTCGCCGACGAGCCCACCGGCTCCCTCGACACCGCGTCCGGGGCGAGCGTGGTCGAGCTGCTGCGCGAGCTCAACGCGGACGGCACCACGGTCGTGGTCATCACCCACGACACCGACCTGGCGGCCCGCCTGCCCCGCCGCGTCACGATGCGCGACGGCGCCCTCGTCGCGGACGACACGGACGCGAGGGACGACACGGACCGCGCGGACGACCCGTACGACACGGACGCGCGCCGCGCCGCGGCCCCCGCGCACGGGCAGGGCCCCACCGAGGAGGACCCCCGATGACCGCCCCCCTTCCGCCGCTGCGTCCCGCCCGACTTCGGCCGGTGGACGTGTTGCGGCTGAGTCTGTCCGGGTTGCGGGCCAAACCGATGCGGGCGGTGCTGTCGGCCGCCGGGATCTCGATCGGGATCGCCGCGATGGTCGCCGTCATGGGCATCTCCACCTCCAGCCGGGCCGAGCTGCAGGCGACCCTGGACACCCTCGGCACCAACCTGCTGCGCGTCGAGGCGGGGGAGTCCCTGACCGGGTCGCGTACGGCCCTGTCGCCGCAGGTCACCGGCATGGTCCGGCGCGTTCCGCCGGTCACCGACGCCAGCGCCGTGGCCGCGCTGGACGCCAAGGTGTACCGCTCCGAGCTGATCCCGAAGCAGGAGACCAACGCCCTGGAGGTGCTGGCGGTCCAGCCCGATCTGCTGGCCACGCTGGGCGTGCGCACCGCGCAGGGGGCCTGGCTCAACCGGGCCACCGGCCGGTACCCGGCGGTGGTGCTGGGCTCCGCGGCTGCGCGCCGGCTCGGCGTGATCCGGCCGGAGCCGGGCTTCCAGATCCTGGTCGGCGGCAAGCAGTTCACGGTGATCGGCGTCCTGGAGCCTGCCGTGCTCGCGCCCGAGCTGAACAGCTCGGTGCTCGTCGGCTTCGAGGCCGCGCAGCGGAACCTGGAGTTCGACGGCCGGCCGACCGCGCTGTACCTGCGCGCCGAGGAGCACGCCGTCGGAGACGTCCGCGCGGTCCTGGCCCGTACGGTCAACCCGGAGCAGCCGGACGCGGTACGGGTGGACCGGCCCTCGGACGCGCTCGCGGCGAAGCTCGCCGCGGACGAGGCGTTCACCGGACTGCTGCTCGGCATCGGGGCCGTCGCCCTGCTGGTCGGCGGGATCGGCGTGGCCAACACGATGGTGATCGCGGTCCTGGAGCGGCGCGGCGAGATCGGACTGCGCCGGGCACTGGGTGCCACCCGCGGCCAGGTGCGGAACCAGTTCTTCACCGAGTCGCTGGTGCTGTCCGGACTCGGCGGCGGTGGAGGCGCCCTGCTGGGGCTGCTGATCACCGCCGGGTACGCGGAACACCGGGGCTGGCCGCTGGCGCTGCCGGCGACGGCCGTGGCGGGCGCGGCCCTGGGCACGCTGGTGATCGGGGCGGTGGCCGGCCTGTACCCGGCGATGCGCGCGGCCCGGGTCTCGCCCACGACGGCCCTGGCCACGGCCTGACGCGGAGGGCGGGAGGCTGCCGCTTCCCGCCCCCCGGCCAGTAGCGTGGGGCCATGGTGCGTTTGAGAGTGGAGTTCACGACCGAGCCGTTCGACCTCGACGAGGCGCCGGCGCACGCGGTCGTGGCCCGGGAAATCATCCAGTCCGCCGAGCTGGACAAGGTCGATGTCGGCCCCTTCGGCAACACCGCGGAAGGCGGCGCCGACGAGGTGCTGACCGCCGTCGACGCGCTGCTGCGCAGGTCGCTGGCGGCCGGCGCGACGCGGGTCTCCCTCCAGGTGAACGTGATCGGGGAGGGGGAGCAGTGACCGAACACCCCCTCGTCACGGCGGTGAAGCCGCTGGTCGACGCCATGGGCGCGGAGATACTGGGCCCCGAGCAGGCCGGCGCGGACGATGTCGTGCTGTCCTGGGAGGGCGAGGACGTCATCGCCGTACGGCTGCCGCAGCTGTCCGAGTCGCTGGATCACATCCTGGCGGCCATGGAGCGGCGGCACGGCAGGCCGCTGGCGGAGCTGGACCGCAAGAGCAAGCAGGAGGTCGTCCGCATTCTGGAGGCACGGGGTGCCTTCTCGGTGCGGCACGGCGTGGAGACGGTGGCCGGGGCGCTGGGCGTCAGCCGGTTCACCGTCTACAACTACCTGAACAGGGAGACGGCTCTGAACAGGGAGAAGTCGCCCAAGCGCGACTAGTCGATCATGTACTGCCACAAGCCGTCGTCCACATGTCGGGACGACGGCTTCTGTGCAAGCAGATTTTCAACAAAGTGTTGACGTGGTGTTGCGGAGGGCGTTAGCTATCCGCAGCCCGTCCGACGCACAGCGAAAAACAGCCACGGAGGCTTTCCCGTGACTTCAGGTACGACACCGGGCCTCAACCGGTTCAACACCTCGGCGGACAGCGACGCCGTCGCCGCCCTGCACGAGGTGTGCTCCAGCTCGGCGTGGGGGAGCAAGCTCCTCGCCCAGCGCCCGTTCGCCACCGCCGAAGCCCTCTTCCTCGCCAGCGACGCCGCCATGGCCGAACTGACCGCGGAGGACCTCGACGAGGCGATGGCGGGCCACCCGCCGATCGGTCGTCCGAAGGCCGGGGACCCGACCTCCTCCCGCGAGCAGAGCGGGATGGCCGGCGCCTCCGAACAGCTCAAGGCCGAGATGCTCGAACTCAACCTGGCCTACCAGGACAAGTTCGGCCACGTCTTCCTCATCTGCGCCACCGGCAAGTCCGGCGAGGAGATGCGCGACGCGGTCCGCGACCGGATCGAGAACTCGCCCGAGCAGGAGCGGGAGATCGTCCGCACCGAGCTGGGCAAGATCAACCGGATCCGGCTGACCCGTCTCGTGGAGGAAGAGAACTGATGAGCACGGCTACCACCGCCTCGGTGTCCACGCACATCCTGGACACCAGCATCGGCCGCCCCGCCGAGGGCGTCGCGATCTCCCTGTCGGCGCGCTCCGGCGCCGACGCGGAGTGGACGGCGCTCGGCGGCTCCGCCACCGATGCCGACGGGCGGTGCAAGGACCTGCCGGCGCTGCCGGAGGGCACCACCCACGTACGCCTCGACTTCGAGACCGAGGCGTATTTCCTGAGCAAGCAAGACAAGCAAGCCGAGGCGCAGCAGGACGCCCCCGCGAATCGGGACAGCGGTGCGTTCTTCCCGGAGGTGGCGATCACGTTCGCCGTCGTCCCGGGCCAGCACTACCACGTACCGCTGCTGCTCAACCCGTTCGGCTACTCCGTTTACCGAGGGAGCTAGCAGACATGCCCACGATTCTCGGCCAGAACCAGTACGGCAAAGCAGAGAACCGCGTCGTCAAGATCACGCGGGACGGCGCCACCCACCACATCAAGGACCTGAACGTCTCGGTCTCCCTCTCCGGCGACCTCGACGACGTCCACCTCACCGGCTCCAACGCCAACTGCCTTCCCACCGACACGACCAAGAACACCGTGTACGCCTTCGCCAAGGAGTACGGGATCGAGTCGGCCGAGCAGTTCGGCATCCACCTGGCCCGGCACTTCGTGACCAGCCAGGAGCCCATCAAGCGGGCCCGGATCCGGATCGAGGAGTACGCCTGGGAGCGGATCTCCACCTCCGAGGCCAACTCCCGCTTCATCGGCGCCGACGAGGTCGCCCACTCCTTCGTCCGCAAGGGCCAGGAGACCCGGGTCACCCAGATCACCTACGACGGTCAGAACTGGGAGGTCGTCTCCGGCCTCAAGGACCTGGTCGTCATGAACTCCACCAACTCGGAGTTCTGGGGCTACATCAAGGACCGGTACACGACGCTCCAGGAGGCGTACGACCGCATCCTGGCCACCCAGGTCTCCGGCCGCTGGCGGTTCAACTGGACCGACGACGAGCAGCGGATGCCCAACTGGGAGAAGTCCTACGCCGAGACGAAGAAGCACATGCTGCAGGCCTTCGCCGAGACGTACTCGCTCTCCCTGCAGCAGACGCTGTACCAGATGGCCACGCGGATCATCAACCACCGCGCGGAGATCGACGAGGTGCGCTTCTCGCTCCCGAACAAGCACCACTTCCTCGTCGACCTCGAGCCGTTCGGCCTGAAGAACGACAACGAGGTGTACTACGCCGCCGACCGGCCGTACGGCCTGATCGAGGCCACCGTGCTGCGCGACGGCGCCACCGCGCAGATCCCGGTCGACATGACCAACCTCTAAGCGGCACCGAGCAGCGGCCCCGCCCGCCCGCAGTACGGCGGGGCCGCACACGCTCAACCTGTTCTTCCGTCATCTCGGCACCCGGGGCCGGCTCACGGTCCCGGCACTCAAATCCTCCAGGGTCCTGCCGTGCCCGTCGCCCTCCCGGAACGAAGGAAGCACCGCCATGGCAGCACCTTCGGCAGCACCCCGGCGCATCGTCGCCGAGAACGCGGCGATCGCCACCGTCGACGCACCTTCGCCCGCACCGGGACCGGCGTGGCGCACTGCCCGTCGTCCAACGCCCGCCCGGCCGCCGGGATCGCCCGCGTGCCCGACATGCTGAAGGCCGGCGTGCCCGTCGGCCTCGGCGTCGACGGCACCGCGTCCAACGAGTCCGGCGAGCTGCACACCGAACTGCGCAACGCGCTCCTGGTCAACCGGCTCGGCGCGCACCGCGAGGCCGCGCTCACCGCCCGCCAGGCGCTGCGTCTGGGCACCTACGGCGGAGCGCGGGTCCTAGGCCGCGCGGACAGCATCGGGTCCCTGGAACCGGGCAAGCTGGCCGACTTCGTGCTCTGGAAGGTCGACGGCCTCGCCCACTCCTCGATCGCCGACCCGGTCTCCGCGCTCGTGCTCGGCGCGGCGGCCCCGGTGACGGCCTCGTTCGTCGACGGCCGGCAGATCGTCGAGCACGGCCGGCTGCTGTTCGCGGACGAGGAGCAGATCGCCCGCGACGCCCGCGCCGAGGCCCGGCGCCTCGCCCGGATCACGGCCCAGGCCTGATCCGCGCCCGCGCAGTACCCATGACTTCCACGGCCCTCCTCGGGTCGTGGAGACAGAGTCCGGTCGAGGGGGACGGCCCTCGACCGGTCTGCCGCGGTCCCGAGCGGGGATCGCGACAGCCGGACGGGGAGCGTTCGTGCCGCCAGTGGTACGGCGCTCCCCGGACGGTCCCCCCACATCCGCCCCTCGCCCCACCCTCCGTGTGCACCCCCTCGTCACGCGGACCGCTGTACACCTCATGAGCCCGCACCCGTGAGGCGCACCACTGCATGCGCACCACCCTCCCTGACACTCTCGTCACCGCCGACGTTTAATCGACCGGAGGAACCGCCGTGGCCGCTGAGCCCCAGGTTCACTACGCAGACAGCGCCGAACCCGACGACCGGAGCAAGCATCCGGTCGACGAGACCCTGCCCCCTTTGAAGATGCTCACCAGCGGCCTCCAGCACGTGGCCGCGATGTACGCGGGCGTGGTGGCCCCGCCGCTCATCGTCGGCGCGGCCGTGGGCCTGTCCGGCACCGAGCTGACGTTCCTCACCGGCGCCAGCCTCTTCACCGCCGGACTCGCCACCTTCCTGCAGACGCTCGGCGTCTGGAAGATCGGCGCCCGGCTGCCGTTCGTCAACGGCGTCACCTTCGCCGGCGTCGCGCCGATGCTGGCGATCGTCGACACCACCGACGACAAGGCCGACGCCCTCCCGATCATCTTCGGCGCGATCATCGTCGCCGGACTGCTCGGCTTCATAGCCGCCCCCTACTTCTCGAAACTGGTCCGCTTCTTCCCGCCGGTCGTGACCGGCACGGTGATCACGCTGATCGGCGTCTCGCTGCTGCCCGTCGCCTTCGGCTGGGCCCAGGGGCCCAACCCCAAGGCCGAGGACTACGGTTCGACCACGTATCTGACGCTCGCCGCGATCACCCTCGTGGTGGTGCTGGTGCTGCGCCGCTTCACCACCGGCTTCCTGAAGCAGATCGCCGTGCTCGTCGGCCTGGTCATCGGCACCGTCATCGCCGTCCCCTTCGGCGTCACCGACTTCAGCCCGGTCACCGAGGCGGACATCGTCGGCTTCCCGACCCCGTTCCACTTCGGCGCCCCGCAGTTCGCGCTCGCCGCGATCATCTCGATGTGCGTCGTGATGCTCGTGTCGATGACCGAGTCGACCGCGGACATGCTCGCCCTCGGCGAGATCGTCGACCGGCCCGCCGACGAGAAGACCATCGCCGCCGGACTGCGCGCCGACACCCTCGGCTCCGCGATCAGCCCGCTGTTCAACGGCTTCATGTGCAGTGCGTTCGCGCAGAACATCGGCCTGGTCGCGATGACGAAGATCCGCAGCCGGTTCGTGGTCGCCTGCGGCGGCGGCTTCCTGCTCCTGATGGGCCTGTCGCCGGTGGCGGCCTCGCTGATCTCGGTCGTGCCGCGGCCGGTGCTCGGCGGCGCGGGCATCGTCCTGTTCGGCTCGGTCGCCGCCAGCGGCATCCAGACGCTGGTGAAGGCCGGCCTGGAGAAGGACAACAACGTCCTGATCGTGGCCGTCTCGCTCGCGGTCGGCATCATCCCGATCACGGCGCCGGAGTTCTACCACGCGTTCCCGGAGACCGCGAAGATCATCCTGGACTCGGGCATCTCCACCGGCTGTGTCGCGGCCGTGCTGCTGAACCTGATCTTCAACCACATCGGCAGCAACCGTGACGACGACCAGGTCACCGCGCCCATGGAGCCGGGCGAGGAGATCTCCGGCACCGCGGCCGCGAAGGCGGCGCACGCGCATTGAGCATGAGGACTCCTTCCTCTTCCCCGGAGCCGGTCCCCGCCGCTGTCGCGGCAGGGGCCGGCGTCGTGCTGATCAACCCGAACACCTCGGCGGCGACGACGGCGACGATGGTCGCGCTGGCCCGCCGCGAACTGGCCCCGTCCGGCCTCCCCGTCCGCGGGGTGACCGTCCCCCGCGGCCCCCGCACCCTCACCGACCCGGTCGCCCTCGCGGCCGCCGCACCCCAGGTCGTCACGGCGGGCCTGCGGGCCGTGGCGGCGGGGGACTGCGCGGCCCTGATCGTCGGCGCCTTCGGCGATCCGGGCCTGGCGGAACTCCGTGCCCGGGCAGGCGTCCCGGTCGTGGGCCTGGCGGAGGCGTCCCTGAGGGAGGCCGCCGAGGGCGGCGCGCGCTTCGGCGTGGCGACGACCACCCCCCGGCTGGCCGGGTCGATCGGGGCGCGCGTGGCGGAGCTGGGCCTGACGGCGGAGTTCACCGGCGTCCGCCTGACGACGGACGATCAGGAACACCTGTCGACCCGCCCGCACGACCTCCTCGCACAGCTCTCGGCAGCGATCCACCGCAGCCTGACGCAGGACGGCGCCACCCGAGTCGTCGTCGGCGGCGGCCCGTTGGGCGAGGCGGCCCGGGCCCTGCGGCCCCGCTACCCCACCGAACTGATCGCCCCGATCCCGTCCGCCTGCCGCGGCGTCCTGGCCGCCCTGCGTCACGGCCCGCGCTGCGGAACCCCCTGATCCCCACCGCCCCCGCCCCGCGCGGGCGCACGGCCGAACCCGCCCGCCGACTCCCCGGCCGCGACGCGCCGCCGGCACTCCTCCGCCAGCTCCGGATAGGCCCCGGCGATCGCCTCGTACAGCCGGCGGTCGAGCAGCCGCCCCGCCTCCGCGAGGCCGACGTCGCCGAAGAGACCGTCGAGCAGGGCCTCGTAGCGCTTCAGGGCCTGCCGCAGATAGTTGACCTGCCAGCACACGAGCAGATCCGGCGTCATCTCACCCGCGCCGCGCGCCCCGAGCAGCCGGCGATGACGCACCGCACGCCGTTCGAGGTCCGCCAGGGGCAGGCGCGGTACGGCGATGGGCTCGGCGCGGATCGCCGTCAGCACGGCCTGCCGGCGGGCCCGCGCACCTGAGGCGGCCGCCGCGGACCGGCTGCCCCCGGGCGCCCGGGCGCAGCGCGCGAACTCCTCCGTCCGCTCCACGGCCTCGACCCGCGCCAGCAGGTACAGCCGCACCGGCGCGAGCGACCAGAGCCTCGGGCTGCGCCCCTGCACGTCCGGCTCGCCCAGCAGGCTGCGCACCATCGTGTCCGTCCAGCCGCGCCTGCGCAGCCCGGTCAGCGTCGTGTACGTCGTACGGTCCGTCATGAATCCCCCACATTCGACTACGGAGAGTGATGAATCCAGTGAAGCGCACCCCACTGACAACGCACTGGCGACGCCCCCTTGCCCGGCGTCCCGCAGGTGTGCGATATAGGTCTGGACCAAATCGAGGAACGTCCGACGGACGGAGGCATGCCCATGCAACGCCCGCTCGCCGCAACGGTGTTGACCGCCGTCGTCCTCTCGCTCGCGGCCTGTACGACGCCCCCCGACGCGGACACCCGCGCCCCCACCGCCCCCCGCGGCGTCACCGCGCAGTCGGGCAGCGCGACCAGCGTGCACGTCATGTGGAGCGCCTCCGCCGACGACCGGGGCATCGCCGCGTACGAGGTGCACCAACAGGGCCGCAAGGTCAAAGAGGTCCCGGCGACGACGCTGATGACCGACGTCGAAGCCCTGGCCCCGGGCACCCCCTACGCCTTCACCGTCCTGGCCCGCGACGCCGCCGGCAACCGCTCCCCGCACAGCGCGAGCGTCCCTGTCACCACCCTCGCCGCCCAAGCCGAGGACCGCACCGCCCCCACCCGCCCCACACACCTCAACGGCAAGGCCACCGGCCCCCGCACGGTCACCCTCGCCTGGCGGCCGGCGAAGGACGACACGGCCGTCACCGCCTACGACGTCTACCAGGCCGACACCCGCATCCACACGGTCTCCGGCACCGCCACGCGGGCGACCGTCACGACCCTCCGCCCCGGCACCATCTACACCTTCACCGTCCGCGCCCGCGACGCCGCCGAGAACAGCTCCCCCGACAGCACCCCCCTCGACCTCACCACCCCCGGCGGCAGGATCCCCACCTCGACGGCCCCCACGAACCTCACGGCCACGGCGGAACGAGGCGCCGTAAAACTGACCTGGGCCCCGCCGAAAGCCGACGGGGCCCCGATCAAGGAACACCAACTCCACCTCAACGGCCGCCTGGCCACCACCATCGTCTGGGGCGCCACCCCGCCGGCGGGCCGGGCGACCTACACCTTCACGGTCCAGGACCCACCCGGAACCCGCTACTCCGTCAAGCTCCGGGCCAGACTCCCCGACGGCACCTGGGGCGCCTTCTCGGCGCAGCGCTCGGTGGTCACACGCTGAGGCACGCCTACAGCCCGGTCAGATACATCCCCGACGCCCCCGCCCCCGCCGTGTTGCGGCAGCTGAAGTCACCGGTCGGCTTCGCGTTCATGAGGGAGAGGCAGCGGCCGAGGGCCTGCTGGCCGTAGTGGTTGGGGTGCATGTTCTCCTGGATGGGGCCCTGGGTCTCGTTCTGGTCGATCCAGCGGGCCCACTCGCTGGTCGTGGCCGAGGCCGGGACCGTGGAGCTGACCTGCTGCGACGCCTTGGCGCACACCTCGCGGCCCTGGAACATGTCGCGCAGGTCCATGAACTGCGCGCCCTTCGCCGTCGCCACGGCCCTCAGCCGGTTCGAGATCTGGGGGACCAGGGAGTCGCGGGCCCAGTCGGAGTCCTTGTTCCAGAACGGGCAGCCGCCCGTGTTCGTACGGCTCCAGCCGCTCTCGGAGTAGCGGTTGTCCGCGCCGCGGGGGATCGGCGAGGGGTACGACTGGAGGATCACGCGGTAGTCGGAGGAGGAGTACCCGGCCGCGCTCATCACCGCGCGGATCTCGTCGACCGACTTGCCGACGCTCGCCATCACACCGTCGATCTTCGAGTCGACCACGGGCTGCTGGTCGTCGTGGCAGTACGAGTACCAGACGATGTAGTCCGTGGCGCACTTGCGGATGATGTCCGCGAAGCCCAGGTCGTTGCCGCCGATCGACAGGATGACCGTCTCGACGTCGTGCGAGCGCGCGACCGCCGCCAGCTGGTCGGCCTGTGGGGCCTCGCCCTTGAAGGAGACGCCGCCGTTGGAGGCGCGGAAGACGTTCTGCGTCGTGGCGCCCGAGCACGCCAGGTTGATCAGGGCGTCCGCGATCGCGCCGGCGCTGCGCACCTCGGAGCCGTCGGAGCGGTGGCAGCCGTTGGCCGCCGTCGTGCCGTACACCCGGCTCGGATCGTATGCAGTGCCCGTCCAGGCGCGGTCCGTGCCGTTGCGGTTTCCGGTCTTGGTCAGGCTGTTGCCCTGCCAGCGGCCGGCTTCGCCGGAGATGTAGCTGTCGCCCAGCGCGACGACGGCGGTGGGGCCGGAACCGGGGCTCGCGGCGGAGGGGGAGACACCGGCCGTGAACAGGCCGCCTGACGCCAGCGAGAGGGCCAGCAGGCCACGGGCGACGCGATGACGGGGGAATGGCATGGCTGTGCTCCTGCGGGTGCGCAGTGATGTGGGGGACAGCCGCCGGCCGGTGGCATGGCGGAATCTCGCACGCCCCGGCTTGTTACCGCTAGGTAGCGACAGGTTTCGCTTTCGTCACGTAGGTGACCGGTAGGTCGGTCCGGAAAATCCGTCCGGGCCACGCCTTGCCACATGCAAAAGCTCCGCTCCCGGTGCTGTGCGTCACCGGGGGCGGAGCTGTCTGTGCGGGAGGTGCTGTACGAAGGTGCTGTTCGGCCGCTGTGCGGGTCAGCCGACCAGCTGGTCGTACGCGGGGAGGGTGAGGAAGTCGGCGTAGTCGGCGTCCAGGGAGACGTGCAGCAGGAGGTCGTGGGCCTGCTGCCACTTGCCGGCCGCGAACGCCTCCTCGCCGATCTCGGCGCGGATCGCGGCGAGCTCCTCGGCGGCGACCTTGCGGGCCAGCTCGGGGGTGGCCGGCTCGCCGTTCTCGAAGACGACGCCCGCGTTGATCCACTGCCAGATCTGCGAGCGGGAGATCTCCGCGGTGGCCGCGTCCTCCATCAGGTTGAAGATCGCGACCGCGCCGAGGCCACGGAGCCACGCCTCGATGTAGCGGATGCCGACCTGGACGGCGTTGCGCAGGCCGTCGTACGTGGGCTTCGCGTCCAGCGAGGCGATGTCGATGAGCTCGGGGCCCTCCACGTGGACGTCCTCGCGCAGCCGGTCCTTCTGGTTCGGCTTCTCGCCGAGGACCGC
This sequence comes from Streptomyces sp. NPDC048604, assembly GCF_043199435.1. Lineage (NCBI taxonomy): Bacteria > Bacillati > Actinomycetota > Actinomycetes > Kitasatosporales > Streptomycetaceae > Streptomyces > Streptomyces sp. NPDC048604. The sequence continues at coordinate 242,517 of NZ_JBICVX010000013.1, read as the reverse complement.
GTCGAAGGAGGCCATGGCGATCGGGACGAGGTCGGGGTGGGCGACCCAGGAGCCGTCGAAGCCGTCGCCGGCCTCGCGGTCCTTGTCGGCCTTGACCTTCTCGAAGGCGACCTTGTTGACCTCGGCGTCCTTGCGGGACGGGATGAAGGCGGCCATGCCGCCGATCGCGTGCGCGCCGCGCTTGTGGCAGGTGCGGACGAGGAGTTCGGTGTACGCCCGCATGAACGGGGCCGTCATCGTGACCGCGTTGCGGTCCGGGAGGACGAACTTCGCCCCGCCGTCACGGAAGTTCTTGACGATGGAGAAGAGGTAGTCCCAGCGGCCGGCGTTGAGGCCCGCGGCGTGGTCGCGCAGCTCGTAGAGGATCTCCTCCATCTCGTACGCCGCCGTGATCGTCTCGATCAGGACGGTCGCGCGGACGGTGCCCTGCGGGATGCCGACGTAGTCCTGCGCGAAGACGAAGATGTCGTTCCAGAGGCGGGCCTCCAGGTGCGACTCCGTCTTCGGGAGGTAGAAGTACGGGCCCTTGCCGAGGTCGATCAGGCGCTGGGCGTTGTGGAAGAAGTAGAGGCCGAAGTCGACCAGGGCGCCGGGGACCGGGCGGCCCTCGAAGGTCAGGTGGCGCTCCTCGAGGTGCCAGCCGCGCGGCCGCATCACGACGGTGGCGAGCTCCCCGGCCGGCTTCAGGGCGTAGCTCTTGCCCGAGCGCGGGTCCGTGAAGTCGATGTTCCGGCTGTACGCGTCGATCAGGTTGAGCTGGCCGAGGACCACGTTCTCCCAGGTGGGGGCCGAGGCGTCCTCGAAGTCGGCGAGCCAGACCTTCGCGCCGGAGTTCAGCGCGTTGATGGTCATCTTGCGGTCGGTCGGACCGGTGATCTCCACCCGGCGGTCGTTCAGCGCCGCCGGAGCGGGGGCGACCTTCCAGGAGTCGTCGGCGCGGATCGCGGCGGTCTCCGGCAGGAAACCGAGCGTCGAGGTACGGGCGATCTCGGCGCGGCGCTCCGCCCTGCGGGCGAGGAGCTCGTCCCGGCGCGGCGTGAACCGGCGGTGCAGCTCCGCCACGAAGGCGAGGGCCGCGTCGGTCAGCACCTCCTCCTGTCGGGGCAGGGGGACGGCTTCGACGACTGCCAGGGGGGACGGCGCTGGTGCGGACATGAACTGTCACTTCCTTCAGCGGACTACACGGGCGGTGCTTGTCGGCCGCCGGGCGTCGTCAGGTGGCACGCGGTGCCACAGGCGCCGAGATACGGCCGGGAGCGCCGTCACGGGCGATCAGGCGCTTCTGAACAGTGGATACTAGTTTCCTTATGGTGGAAGTTCAATCGTTTGTTGATATCGAGATTCTTTGGGTCGACAGAACATGGCGCTCGGTGCCACGTCCCTTACTCAAGGTGCGCCAGATCCGCCTCCGTGTCGATGTCGTACGGCTCGGCCACATCCGAACAGTCCACGAGGGTGATCGCATCCCGGTGCGCCCGCAGATAGTCCCGGGCCCCGCGGTCCCCGACCGCGCCCGCCGCGACCGCCGGCCAGCGATCCGCGCCGAACAGCACCGGATGGCCGCGCGTCCCCTCGTACGAGGCCGCCGCCAGGCTCGACCGCGAGCGGTACGCCGCACGGACGCGGGCCACCGCCTCCGGGCCGATGCCCGGCTGGTCCACCAGGCTCACCAGCACCGCGTCCACGCCGACCGCCGCGCCGAGCGACGCCAGGCCGACGCGGAGCGAGGAGCCCATGCCGCTCTCCCATGCCGGGTTGTCCACCACGACGCAGCCGGGGAGCTCCGCCCGCTCCCGCACCAGCTCCGCCGACGCGCCCAGCACCACATGGACCGCGGCGCAGCCGCCCTCCCGCAGCGTGCGTACGGCGTGCTCGACGAGAGGGCGGCCCCGGTGCGGCAGCAGCGCTTTCGGCCGGCCGCCGAGGCGCCGGCCGCCCCCGGCCGCGAGCAGCAGCCCCGCGACGCGGGCACCGTGAGGACCGGGGGAGACGGGGTGGCGTGAGGTGGCGTCCATGGGACCTGCATACCGCATGAACCCGTGGAAATCGCCCGCCGAATTCCGTCACCCGAGTGGCGCGCCGGGCGCGAAATGGCGTTAACTGGCCACGACCCCCGGCGCTTGACCACCGTTCGCAGGGTCCGTTCGGTGCGAACTGCACAGTGGGCACGACGATGTGCGAGGGGGAGAGCGTTGTTGCGGAGCTTGGGGCAGAAGCCTGTGACCGGTGGTGACGAGGACCCGAGAGTGCCGGCGCTGCGCGCGGCCGTGTCCCGGCTGCGGCGCGAACTGGCGGGCTACCCGGTCGAGTTCACCGACCGGGGGATCGCCGAGGACGAGCTCGCGGCGATGGACGCCATGGCCATGGGCGGTGTGCCGGAGCTACGGCGGCTGCGCCGCTCGCTGCTGCTTGTGGCCGGTTCGGTCGGCTCGGTCAGTGCCCTCTCCGGCGCCCTGACCGCGGTCCGCGACGCCGTCGAACGCTTCGGCGAGCCGCCCCGCGCGTGACGCGGAGTCACCGCCTGATCAGCCGTCGCTCGCGCGCCGCCGCCACCGCCGCCGTGCGCGAGTCGACGCCCAGCTTGGCGAAGATGTGCACCAGGTGGGACTTGACCGTCGCCTGGCTCAGGAACAGCGCCTTGCTGATCTGCAGGTTCGACAGCCCCTCGCCCACCAGCTGCAGCACCTCCAGCTCCCGCTTCGTCAGCGCCTCCGCCGGTGTGCGCATCCGGTCCATCAGCCGGTGCGCCACCGCCGGCGCGAGCGCCGACTGGCCGGCCGCCGCCGTGCGGACGGCCGCCGCCAGCTCCTCCGGCGGGGCGTCCTTCAGCAGATAGCCGGACGCGCCGGCCTCCACCGCCGCCAGGATGTCCGCGTCGGTGTCGTACGTGGTGAGCACCAGGACCCGCGGCCCGCCGGTACGGGACGTGATCGCCGCGGTCGCCTCCGAGCCGTGCATCCCGGCGCCGAACTGCAGGTCCATCAGCACCACGTCCACGCCCCCTGCCGCGGCCCGATCGACCGCGCCCTCCGCCGTGGCGGCCTCCGCGACCACTTCGAAGTCCGGCTCGGTGTCCAGCACCGCGCGCAGCCCGGCCCGTACCACCGGGTGGTCGTCGGCCAGCAGCAGACGGATCGTCATGACAGTCCTCCCGCACTCCGCACCGGCAGCGGAAGTGCGACGGCGATCGCCGTGCCCTGCCCCGGGCCCGACTCCACCGTGAACGTCCCGCCCAGCGACTCCGCCCGCGCCCGCATCGCCGGCAGCCCGAAGCCGCCCTCGGACGAGGGGGCCACGGCGGCCGGGTCGAAGCCCTTGCCGTCGTCCACCACGTCCAGCGTCACCGAGGCGTCCATGAAGGTCAGCGTGATCTCCGCCCGTGACGCGCCCGCGTGCCGCACCGTGTTCGCAAGCGCCGACTGAGCAATCCGCAGCAGCGCCACCTCGTACGGCGTCGGCAGCTCCGCCGGCGTCCCGCTCACCGAGAACCGCACCCGCGGCCCGCCCGGCCCGGCCTGCCCCGGCTCGCACAGCCGCTCGAGGGCTCCCGCGAGCGAGCCGTGCTCCAGGTCCGGCGGCGACAGCTCCCGGACGAACCGCCGCGCCTCCGCCAGGTTGTCCTGGGCGGCCCGCCGCGCCTGCTCGATGTGCCCGGCGGCCGGCGAGCCCTCCGGCAGCGCCCGCTCCGCCGCCCGCAGCAGCAGCTGGATCGACGACAGACCCTGCGCCAGCGTGTCGTGGATCTCCCGGGCCAGCCGCTCCCGCTCCGCCAGCGTGCCCGCGTGCCGCTCGGCCGCCGCCAGCTCCGCCCGCGTCGCGATCAGCTCCTCGACCATCTGCCGCCGCCGTTCGCTCTCCCGGTACAGCGCCTGGTAGCCCAGCACCGTCGCCACCGCGACCGCCGCCCCGAGCAGCGGCCCGATGAACACGCCCGGGTTCAGCGCCGAGCCGTGCCGGACGTACGAGCCGATCGCCGCCCCCGCCGTCAGCCCCACCACCGGCAGCGACCAGCGCACCGGCAGCAGGTGCAGCTGCAGGAAGTACAGCGGGAACGCGAGCCACAGACCCTCCGGCGTCAGCCACAGCAGCACCAGCCACGACGCGCACAACGCCGCCAGCCACACCGCGGCCGCCCGCTGCGACGCCCGTACGACGGGGAGCAGCGAGCCCGCCGCGTACACCGCGCCCATGGCCGCCGCCGCGGCCACCCCAGCCGTGTCGTCCGACCGCACCGCGGCCAACGCCAGCAGGCCGGCCATCAGCAGATGCAGGCACACGCGGAGCGCGCGCAGGGCAGGGGTGAGCGAACGGGGATCCATGATGCGACCAGCCTAGGCGGGAGCCGACAATCCGGACTCAACCGAAAGTTTGATTGCGGAGCCATCCGTGGCGCGATGCCCGCGGGCGTCCCCGGCCAGCAACCTGGTGACCATGTTCGTGGCATGGAGAGACCTGAGATTCGCCAAGGGGCGATTCACCCTGATGGGGACGGTGGTCGTACTGATCACCCTGCTCGTCGGACTGCTGTCGGGGCTGACCGCCGGGCTCGCGCGGGAGAACATCTCCGCGATCACCGGCCTGCCCGCAGACCGGCTGGCGTTCGCCGAGCCGCCGACCGGCCAGTCGGTCTCCTTCACCAACTCGGCCGTCACCGAGCAGCAGTGGCGGCAGTGGGCCGGGCGGCCCGGGGTGACCGCTGCCGACCCGCTCGGCATCCGCCCCCTGAACGCCGCCGCCGGCGACCGCACCGCCGCCGTCTCCGCCTTCGGCTCCGAGCCGGGGGCCGGCCTCGCACCTGAGAGTGTACGGCTCGCGCCCGGCCGGGTGGTGCTCTCCGCGTCGGCCGCCGAGGAACTGGCCGTCGCGGCCGGCGACACCGTACGCCTCGGGCCGCTCCAGGCGTGGGTCGCCGCGGTCTCCGGGGACGCCTCGTACAGCCACACCCCCGTCGTGTGGACCTCGCTCGCCGACTGGCAGCGGCTCGCGAACCCGGGCGGCGACCAGCGGCAGGCCACCGTCGTCGCGCTGCGCACCACCGCGGACGCGGACCTCGTGGCCGGCGACGAGGCCGCGGGCACCGAGGCGCGGACGCTCGACGAGGCGCTCACCGCCATAGGGTCCTACCAGGCGGAGAACGGCTCGCTGCAGCTGATGCGGGGCTTCCTGTTCGCCATCTCCGCACTGGTCATAGGGGCCTTCTTCACCGTGTGGACCATCCAGCGCAGCGGCGACGTGGCCGTCCTGAAGGCGCTCGGCGCCTCCACCCGGTACCTGCTGAAGGACGCCCTCGGGCAGGCCGTGCTGATGCTGAGCGCGGGGACCCTGCTCGGCACGCTGCTCGCCGTTTCCTTCGGTGCGCTGATCAGCGGCGGGAACGTGCCCTTCGTCCTCGAACCGCTCACCGTGCTCGGCCCGGCCGCCGTGATGATCGTCCTCGGTGTGCTCGGCGCCGCCCTCTCCATCCGGCGGATCACCGCCGTCGACCCCCTGACCGCGCTCGGGAGCGCCCGATGAGCCTGCTGCTTGACGACGTCACCCTCACCTACCCCGACGGCGACGGGCGGCTCACCGCCCTGGACTCCGTGAGCCTGGAGGTGCCGGCCGGCGTCCTCACCGCCGTGGTCGGCCCGTCCGGCTCCGGCAAGTCCAGCCTGCTTGCGGTGGCCGCGACGCTGGTGACCCCGGACCGCGGCCGGGTCGTGGTGGCCGGCACGGACACCGCGTCGCTGGACGCGGCGGGCCGGGCGGCGCTGAGGCGCGAGCGCATCGGCATCGTCTTCCAGCAGCCGAACCTGCTGGCCTCGCTGACGGCGGTGGAGCAACTCCAGGTCATGGCGCATCTGTCGGGCGCGAAGCCGAAGGCCGTACGGGACCGGGCCCTGGCGCTCCTGGACGCGGTCGGTCTCGCCGGCCAGGCGGGCCGCCGGCCGCACCAGCTCTCCGGCGGGCAGCGGCAGCGGATCAACATCGCGCGCGCCCTCATGAACGAGCCCTCGGTGCTGCTCGTGGACGAGCCGACCAGCGCGCTGGACCACGAGCGGGGCGCGGCGGTCGTCGGGCTGCTCGCCACGCTGACCGAGGAGCGGGGCACGGCGACGGTGCTGGTCACGCACGACCGTACGCACCTGGACCGGACGGACCGGGTCGTCGCCGTGCAGGACGGCCGGCTCACGGAGCGGACCGCCGCGGTCTGAGTCGCCGGAAGGTCCGTCTCGCCGGAAAACGTCCTCGTATACCAGGAGCCGCCCACCTCAGGATGAGGTGGGCGGCTCCTGGTATACGAATCAGCCGAACAGCAGCCGCAGTGCCACGTCCCGGTAGTGCCGGATGTGCCGCAGCGAGCAGGCCGCGGCGCGGTCCGCGTCGGCCGTCGCGATCGCCCGGTACAGCTCCTCGTGTTCGTCCCAGAGCGGGCCGGGGTCGTCGATCTGCTGGAACAGCCAGCGCAGCCGGCCCTCGAGCGACTCCAGGGTGGAGGCGAGGAGTTCGTTGCCGGCCAGCTCCACGATGTGGTGGTGGAAGGCCGCGTTGGCGCGCGAGATGCGCTCGGGCCGGCCGGAGACGGTGGCCTGCCCCGCCTCGTCGAGCAACTGCCGCAGTGCGTCGAGCTGTTCGTGCTTGGCGCGCTCGGCCGCGCGCCGCGCCGAGAGCACCTCGAGCGCCTCCCGCAGGTCGAACAGGTTCTCCACGTCCTGCCGGGAGAGCTGCTTGACGACGATCCGGCGCGGGGACAGGGCCTCCAGGAAGCCCTCGCCGAGCAGGATGCGGATGGCCTCGCGCACGGGCACCCGCGAGACCCCGAACTCCACGGCCACATCGCGCTCGATGAGCCGGTCGCCCGGCTGGAGCCGTCCGGTGATGATGCGGTCGCGCAGGCCTTCGCAGACCTGGTCGCGCAGCCACATCGCGCCGCCGGCCGGACCTGATGCCGTGGCCCCCGTGTTGGTCGCTGTCACGTGCCCCTCCGTATATCGAAGTCATCACGGTATACCAAACGCTTGACGACCTCCGGGAGTGCCTTCATTCTTTGGTATACCAAACCGCGCGGAATGGCCTCCTCCTCCTCTGCGAATCGAGGGCTGCTTGCCATGAGTAGTACGCCGGCGGTCGGCACGACCGCTTCACGACGAAAGGCTCCGGACACCGGGGCACGTCCCACCAGGGTGCGCTGGAAGATGTTCGTCCTCCTGCTGGGCGTCGTCGCACTCAACTACATCGACCGGGGCTCCGTCTCGGTCGCGCTGCCGCTCATCACCGAGGACCTCGGGCTCTCCAAGGAGACCACCGGCTTCGTGCTGAGCGCGTTCTTCTGGACCTACGCGCTGATGCAGATCCCCAGCGGCTGGCTCGCCGACCGCTTCGGCGCCCGCCGCATGGTCTCCGGCGCCTGCGTCGGCTGGGGCGTCGCCCAGGGCGTCACCGCCGCCGCCACCGGCGCCGGCTCGCTGCTCGGCTACCGGCTGCTGCTCGGCGCGGTCGAGGCCCCGGTCATGCCGGCCGGCGGCAAGCTCAACGCCCAGTGGCTGCCCGCCAAGGAGCGCGGCCGGGGCGCGGTGCTGCTCGACGGCGGCGCGCCGCTCGGCGCCGCGCTCGGCGGCATCATCATCTCCGCGCTGATCGCCTGGACGGGCAGCTGGCGCATCAGCTTCGTCATCGCCGGCGTGCTCACCGTCGCCATCGGCCTGTACGCCGGCTGGTACATCCGCAACACCCCGCGCGAGCACCCCGGCGTCAACGAGGCCGAGGCCGCGTACATCGAGCAGGCGCACGCCGAGGAGGACGCCGCCGGCCCGGTCAACGAGCGCACGGGACTGCGCCCCTACCTCAAGTACCGCTCCTTCTGGGCGATGTGCCTGGGCTGGATGGGCTTCAACGGCGTCTTCTACGGACTGCTCACCTGGGGCCCGCTCTACCTGTCGGAGACCAAGGGCTTCGACATCAAGACCATCGGCTGGTCCACCCTCGTCATCTTCGGCGCGGGCTTCGTCGGCGAACTCCTCGGCGGCTGGCTCTCCGACCGCTGGAAGGCGGCCGGTGCGGGCGCCAACAAGGTGATGCGCACGATGATGGGCGTCGCCGGCGTCTCGGTGGTCTCCGGGCTGCTCGGCGTGGTCCTCGTGCCCGACGCGGTCACCGCCGTCGTGCTGCTCTCCCTCGTGATGTTCTTCCTGCGCTGGGCGGGCCTGTTCTGGTCCCTGCCGTCCATCCTCGGCGGCCGCGCCAACGCCGGCGTCGTCGGCGGCGCGATGAACCTCTCCGGCAACATCGCCGGCATCGTCACCCCGATCGCGGTCGGCTACATCGTCGGCGGCACCGGCTCGTACACCTGGGCGCTGCTCTACTTCGTCGGCGCCGGCGTCCTGTTCACGATCTCCTCCCTCGTCCTCGACTACAGCAAGAGGCTCGCCGTCCGATGAGCAGCAGTGAGAAGCACACCGTCCGCATCGGGATGCTCACCCCGTCCTCCAACACCTGTCTGGAGCCGGTGACCTACCGGCTGCTGCACGACGGCGACGGCCTCGCCACCGCGCACTTCGCCCGTGTCCCGGTCACCCGGATCGCGCTCGACGAGGGCTCCGACGCCCAGTTCGACCCCGCCCCGATGCTCGCCGCCGCCCGTCAGCTGGCCGACGCGCAGGTCGACGTCATCGTCTGGAACGGCACCTCCGGCTCCTGGCTCGGCGTCGACCGCGACCGCGCCCTGTGCGCCACCGTCACCGAGGCCACCGGAGTCCCCGCCACCACCTCCACGCTCGCGATCCTCGACGCCTGCGCCGCGTACGGGGTGACCCGGCTGGGCCTGGCCGTCCCCTACACCCGGGACGTCGCCGAGCGGATCGTCGCCACGTACGCCGAGGAGGGCCTGGAGTGCACGCTCGCCGAGCCCGCCGGCGTCAGCGACAACGAGTCCTTCGCCCGCATCCCGCACGCCGACGTCGCCCGGCAGATCGAGCAGGCCGCGCCGGACGCCCACGCCGTGGCCGTCGTGTGCACCAACGTGTACGGCGCCGAGGCCGCGGCCGAGCTCGAACCGGCCCTCGGCGTCCCGGTGTTCGACAGCGTCGCCGCCACCCTCTGGCGCGCTCTCGACCTTGCCGGCGCCGCTCCCGTCCTGCCCGGTCACGGCGAGCTGCTGCGCTCCGGCAGCCTGCGCGGCCGCTGCCAGGACGTGCTGGGCGAACTGCTCGACGCCACCGGCGCCGACCGCACCACCCTCCGCCTCGACGTGCCAGGCCACGGACTGCACGTCGACCTCACGGCCGCCGAGGCGCTCGGCGCGGGCGTTCGCTCCATCCGCCGCGACGCCTCGCTCGACCAGCGCCGGCTCAACACCGTGGAGTGGCTGGAGGAGCACCGGATCCCGCTGGTCCAGCCGCACTTCAGGGACGACCCGCATCCCCCGCAGGCGCTGATCGACGTGTACGGCGTCAACGCCCAGATGCTCTCCCCGGTCGTCCGCGGCAACGCCATGACGGGCTGGATCTCCGTGCACAGCCTGCGCGAACGCGACTGGACCGCGCGCGACACCGCCGCCCTCGCCGCGGCCGTGGACCGGGTCCACCACCTCCTCGACACCTACGGCAACGACATCCACGGCAAGGACACCCACGGAAAGGCGCACCCCGCATGACGAAGGACATCAGGATCTGCCTCGGCGTGGACGTCGACGCCGTCGCCGGCTGGCTCGGCAGCTACGGCGGCGAGGACTCCCCGAACGACATCCAGCGCGGCGTCTTCGCCGGCGAGGTCGGCACCCCGCGGCTGCTGAAGCTCTTCGAGCGGTACGGGCTGCGCACCAGCTGGTTCATCCCCGGACACTCCATCGAGACCTTCCCCGAGCAGACCCGCATGGTCGTCGAGGCCGGTCACGAGGTCGGCGCGCACGGCTACTCGCACGAGAACCCGATCGCGATGAGCCCGCAGCAGGAGGAGGACGTCCTCGCCCGCTCCGTCGAGCTGATCGAGGAGTACACCGGCCGCAGGCCGCGCGGCTACGTCGCGCCCTGGTGGGAGATGTCCCCGCACACGGCCGCGCTGCTGCACAAGTACGGCTTCTCCTACGACCACAGCCAGAACTACCGCGACTTCACGCCCTTCTACGCCCGTGTCGGCGACAGCTGGACGAAGATCGACTACTCCAAGGACGCCAAGGACTGGATGAAGCCGCTGGTCCACGGCCACGAGGTGGACCTCGTCGAGTTCTGCGGCAACTGGTACGTGGACGACCTGCCCCCGATGATGTTCAACAAGCACGCCCACAACAGCCACGGCTACATCAGCCCGCGGCAGTTGGAGCTCGACTGGCGCGACCAGTTCGACTGGGTCCACCGGGAGCTGGACTACGCCGTCGTGCCGGTGACCCTGCACCCCGACGTCAGCGGTCGCCCGCAGGTGCTGCTGATGCTGGAGCGCTTCATCGAGTACGTCTCCGGGCACGAGGGCGTCAGCTTCTGCACGCTGGAGGACGCGGCCGACGACTTCCGCCGCCGCTTCCCCTTCGCGGGCGCGGAGCGGCCCGCGGACATGAAGTAGCGCGCACGAACGGGAAGCCCACGAATCGGGAAGCGCCGGCCGGGATGAACCCGGCCGGCGCTTCCCGATTCGTCCGTACGTGTCAGGCGCCGCCGTTGCCCGTGGTGTTCGCGAGGGCCGTCGACAGCTCCTCCGCGACCTGCTGGAGGACGGGGACGATCTTGTCCGTCGCCGCCTCGGTCACGCGGCCCGCCGGGCCGGAGATGGAGATGGCCGCCGCGGTGGGGGAGTTCGGGATCGGCACCGCGAGGCAGCGGACTCCTATCTCCTGCTCGTTGTCGTCGACGGCGTAACCGGTCTCGCGGACCAGCTCCAGCGCCTCGAGGAAGCCCTCGGGCGTGGTGATCGTCTTCTCGGTCGCGGCCGGCATGCCCGTACGGGCGAGCAGCGCGCGGACCTCCTCGGCCGGGGTGTGCGCGAGCAGCGCCTTGCCCACGCCGGTGGAGTGCGGCAGCACGCGCCGGCCGACCTCGGTGAACATGCGCATCGAGTGCTTGGACGGCACCTGCGCCACGTACACGATCTCGTCGCCGTCGAGCAGCGCCATGTTCGCCGTCTCGCCGGTCTCCTCGACGAGCCGGGCCAGGTAGGGCCGGGCCCAGGTGCCGAGCAGCCGGGACGCGGACTCGCCCAGCCGGATCAGCCGGGGGCCGAGGGCGTAGCGGCGGTTCGGCTGCTGGCGCACGTAGCCGCAGGCGACCAGGGTGCGCATGAGGCGGTGGATGGTCGGCAGCGGCAGCCCGCTGCTCGCGGAGAGCTCGCTGAGCCCGACCTCGCCCCCGGCGTCGGCCATGCGCTCCAGAAGGTCGAAGGCACGCTCAAGGGACTGGACGCCACCGCTCGCGGCGGGTTTGGCGGCGTCGGTGGTGCTGGCGCTGGACGTCGGCACGTCAACGGTCCTTTCGAGGCGGGCGGGCAAGGCAGCAGCCTACCGGGCCGTTCCCCCCGACACACGGCCGCGGTCTCGGTTACGTTCTACTGTACGAAATCATTCTTCCACTTCATGGAAACCTCCAAGAGGGGTGGCTGCGGGGTCATGCTGGATGGCGGGCTCTTGACGCCGTCTCGTCGGGAGTGAAAACTCCTTCAACAGTTCGTTGAATTTCTGTTTCGTGAGAAGGGGTACGGGTGGACGTCAACCTGGTCCTGCGTTCGTCGCGTGTCATCACCCCGGAGGGGATGCGTGCGGCGTCGGTCGCCGTGTCCGGCGGGACGATCGCCGCGGTGTGGCCCCATGACGCCGAGGTTCCGGCCGGTGCCCGGCTGGAGGACGTCGGCGACGACGTCGTGCTCCCCGGTCTGGTCGACACCCACGTCCACGTCAACGACCCCGGCCGCACCGAGTGGGAAGGCTTCTGGACCGCGACCCGCGCGGCCGCCGCCGGCGGCATCACCACCCTGCTCGACATGCCGCTGAACTCGCTCCCGCCGACCACCACGGTCGACCACCTGCGCGTCAAGCAGGACGTCGCCCGGGCCAAGGCGCACATCGACGTCGGTTTCTGGGGCGGTGCGCTGCCCGACAACGTCAAGGACCTGCGCCCGCTGCACGACGCCGGCGTCTACGGCTTCAAATGCTTCCTGTCCCCCTCGGGGGTGGAGGAGTTCCCGCAGCTCGACCAGGACCAGCTCGCCGCCTCGCTGGCGGAGATCGCCGGGTTCGGCGGGCTGATGATCGTGCACGCCGAGGACCCCCACCACCTGGCCGCCGCCCCGCAGAAGAACGGCGTCAAGTACGCCGACTTCCTCGCCTCCCGGCCCCGGGACGCGGAGAACACCGCGATCGAGAACCTGATCAACCAGGCCCGCCGCCTCGGCGCCCGCGTCCACGTCCTGCACCTGTCCTCCTCCGACGCCCTGCCCCTGATCGCCGCCGCCAAGGCCGAAGGCGTGAAGGTCACCGTCGAGTCCTGCCCCCACTTCCTCACCTTGACGGCGGAGGAGATCCCGGACGGGGCGACCGAGTTCAAGTGCTGCCCGCCGATCCGTGAGGCGTCGAACCAGGACGCCCTGTGGCAGGGCCTCGCGGACGGGACGATCGACTGCATCGTCTCCGACCACTCCCCTTCCACCGCCGACCTGAAGACCCCGGACTTCGCCTCCGCCTGGGGCGGGATCTCCTCCCTCCAGCTCGGCCTGCCCGCGATCTGGACCGAGGCCCGCCGCCGCGGCCACACCCTGGAGGACGTGGTCCGCTGGATGAGCGAGGCCCCGGCCCGGCTCGCCGGCCTGACCCGCAAGGGCGCGATCGAAGCCGGCCGGGACGCCGACTTCGCCGTCCTGGCCCCCGACGCCACGTTCACCGTCGACCCGGCCGAACTCCAGCACCGCAACCGCGTCACCGCCTACGCCGGCAAAACCCTCCACGGCGTCGTCACCTCCACCTGGCTGCGCGGCGAACGCATCAACGACAACGGTTCGCTCTCCGAGCCCACCGGCCGCCTTCTCGAAAGGAACAACTGACCGTGACCGGCATACCTTCTTTCACCGGTGACGCCAGCCCTTACGGCGGCGGCGACCCCTACGCGGACTACCGCACCGCGGACTTCCCCTTCACCCAGTACGCCGACCTCGCCGACCGTCGTCTCGGCGCCGGTGTGATCGCCGCCAACGACGAGTTCTTCGCCGAGCGCGAGAACCTGCTCAAGCCCGAGGCCGCCGAGTTCGACCCCGAGCACTTCGGCCACAAGGGCAAGATCATGGACGGCTGGGAGACCCGCCGCCGCCGCGGCGTCTCCGCCGAGCAGCCGCACCCGACCGAGGACGACCAGGACTGGGCGCTGGTACGCCTCGGCGCGCCCGGCGTGATCCGCGGCCTCGTCGTCGACACCGCCCACTTCCGCGGCAACTACCCGCAGGCCGTCTCCGTCGAGGCCGCCTCCGTACCCGGCTCCCCGTCGCCCGAGGACCTTCTCGCCGACGACGTGAAGTGGACGACCCTCGTCCCGCGCACCGCCGTCGGCGGCCACGCCGCCAACGGCTTCGCCGTCGACGTCGAGCAGCGCTTCACCCACCTCCGGGTCAACCAGCACCCCGACGGCGGCATCGCCCGCCTGCGCGTGTACGGAGAGGTCGCCCCGGACCCGCGGTGGCTGTCCGTGCTCGGCACCTTCGACCTCGCGGCCCTGGAGAACGGCGGCCGGGTCGAGGACGCCTCGGACCGCTTCTACTCGCCGGCCACCAACACCATCCAGCCGGGCCGCTCCCGCAAGATGGACGACGGCTGGGAGACCCGCCGCCGCCGCGACAAGGGCAACGACTGGATCCGCTACGCGCTCGTGGCCGAGTCCGAGATCCGCGCGGTCGAGATCGACACGGCGTACCTCAAGGGCAACAGCGCCGGCTGGGCCGCGCTGTCCGTGGCCGCCGAGGGCTCCGAGGACTGGACCGAGGTCCTGCCCCGGACCCGCCTCCAGCCCGACACCAACCACCGCTTCGTGCTCGACGCGCCGGTGGTCGGCTCCCGGGTCCGGATCGACATCTACCCCGACGGCGGGATCTCCCGCCTCCGCCTCTTCGGATCCCTGACCGAGGACGGCGCGGCGCGGCTGGCCGCCCGCCACCAGGAACTGGGCGGGTAACGACACCCCGCCCGGCACGCGAGGACGCACCGACCCGACAGCACCGGTGCGTCCTCGCGCCTCTTTCATCTCGCGGTCAGGCGGCGTGTTTCTCCTCGTGGTCAGGCGGCGTGGCCGCCGTCGACCGCGTACTCGGCGCCCGTCACGTACGCCGCGTCCGGGCCCGCGAGGAACGCGATCATCGCGGCGACCTCCTCGGCCCGCCCGAAGCGGCCGAGCGCCGTCATGGCCGCCTGGCCCTGCGCGTACGGGCCGTCCGCCGGGTTCATGTCGGTGTCGGTCGGCCCCGGGTGGACGAGGTTCGCGGTGATGCCGCGGCCGCCCAGCTCCCGCGCGAGCGCCTTGGTCAGGCCGATCAGCGCCGCCTTGCTCGTCGCGTACAGCGCGCCGCCGGGTCCGGGCACCCGCTGCGTCATGCAGGTGCCGACCGTGACGATCCGGCCCCCGTCGCCCATCCGCGCGGCCGCCGCCTGCGAGGCGAGGAAGACGCCGCGCACGTTCACCGCGAGCACCCGGTCCACGTCGGCCAGGGTCAGTGTCTCCAGCGGGCCGAGCACGCCGATCCCCGCGTTGTTGACCAGCACGTCGAGGCCGCCCAGGGCGTCCGCCGCCCAGTCGATCGCGCCGGCCGCGTCGCCGGCGTCCGCGGAGTCCGCCCGCAGGGCGAGCGCGCGGCGGCCCGTCGCCTCGACGCCCCGGACGACCTCCTCGGCCGCCTCCTTGTCCCGCACGTAGGTGAACGCGACGTCGGCGCCCTCCCGTGCCAGCCGCAGGGCCGCCGCCGCGCCGATGCCCCGGCTGCCGCCCGTGATCAGGACCTTCTTGCCGTTCATCCCGGTTCCTCCGCAAAGAATCAGTAGTGGTTGCGGGTTCAAGGAAACGCGGACGGGCGCCCGGGCACCGGCGGGAAACGGACGGCGAGGACGGCGCGCGCCGATGACTTCCGCCGAGCCGCCGGCCGCCCCGGTACGGCACCTACGCATGAGCCGCCGAAACGTGTAGCCACCACGGGTTTGTGCCGGGTACGGTGATCGCCCGCGTGTGAGCCACCGAAGTCTCCACCCCGTCCACCGAGTTGGAGCAGGCCACCCGTGTCCTCGATCGCCGCGCCCGTCCCCCTGCCCGCACCCCGCCGCGCCTGGCTCACCGACCTTCCGGTGCTGCTCGTCGCGGTGGTCTGGGGCGCCAGCTACCTCGCTGCCAAGGGCATCACCGCCACGCACACGGTCGTAGCCGTGCTGGTGCTGCGCTTCGCGGTCGTCCTGCCGGTCCTGGTCGCGGCCGGGTGGCGCCGGCTGCGCGCGCTGAGCGCCGCCCAGTGGCGCGGCGCCGCCGTCCTCGGCCTGATCCTCGCCGGGATCTTCCTCCTGGAGACGTACGGCGTCGTCCACACCTCCGCCACCAACGCGGGCCTGATCATCAGCCTGACGATGATCCTCACCCCGCTCGCCGAGGCCGCCGTCACGCGTACGAGGCCGCCCCGCGCCTTCCTGGCCGCCGCCGCGCTCTCCGTCGCCGGAGTGGTGCTGCTGACCCAGGGCGGCGGCTTCACCGCCCCGTCCGCCGGCGACCTGCTGATGCTGCTGGCCGCCGTCGCCCGCACCGTCCACGTCCTGGCGATGTCCCGGATCAAGGCGGTGCAGAGCGCCGACTCCCTCTCCCTGACCACCGTCCAGCTCGGCGGCGCGGTCGCCGTCTTCGCCCTCCTCGCCGCCCTCCCCGGCACCGGCGACTCGCCCTGGAAGGTCGCCCTCGGCTTCGGCCCGCGCGAATGGGCCGGACTGCTGTTCCTCTCCGTCTTCTGCACGCTCTTCGCCTTCTTCGTGCAGATGTGGGCCGTCCGCCGCACCTCCCCGTCCCGCGTCAGCCTGCTCCTCGGCACCGAACCCCTGTGGGCCGCGGCCGCCGGCATCGCCCTGGCCGGCGACCGCCCCGGCGCGATCGGCCTCGCCGGCGCGGCCCTCGTCCTCGCCGGCACCGCCTGGGGCCGCCGCGCCGCCGAACGCGAGGACGCGGCTTAGCCCCGGTCCCGGGCGGCCCCCCTCAGCTCTTGCGCACCCGGTCCGAGACGATCATCAGGACCAGGCCGAGGACCGCGAAGACGATGTTCGCGAACAGGGCGCGGTCCTCCAGGAACCAGATGTGGTCCGTCAGATGCCGGGTGATCCCCATGAAGCGGAACCAGTCGTCGGTCAGCTCGCGGATCACGCCGCAGACGCCGAACACCGTGATCAGGAAGCCCGTGGTCTCCAGAATCTTCTTCATGCGCCGAGCATGATCCGCGCCGCGCGCCCGCCGCGTCGGCCGAGGGGACACCGGGCCGCGACCGAAGTAGCCGGGCGCGCGACTTTGGTATCCGTACGGCCGCCACGACCCGCCCCGCCGCCCCCGCCTGCGTACGTTGGACCGTATGACACGTACGGACCGCCTCGCCTGGCTGCTTCCCTCGGCCATGGCCGAGCCCCCGGCCGAGGGGGCCGCGCGGCCGCGGCGGACCGTGCGGGACTGGGTCGTCGACACCACCCTGTTCCTGCTCGCCGCCTTCGTCGGGCTGCTCGCGTCCGAGACCAGCGCCAAGTACAACAGCGAGGCCGTGATCCTCGCCGACCAGCTCCTGGGCGCCGCGGCCGTCTGCGCCCTGTGGCTGCGCCGGCGCTGGCCGGCCGGGCTCGCCGTGGCGCTGTCGCTCGTCAGCGTCGTCGCGCCGGTCGCCGGCGGAGCCATGCTGGCGAGCCTGTTCAGCCTCGCCGTGCGCAGGCCGTTCCGCGAGGTCGCCTGGATCGGGGCGCTCGCCGCCGCCGCCTCAGTGGCGCAGGTCTTCGTCCGGCCCGACCCCGAGACGGGCACCCTGCTGTCCATCGGCATCGGCTTCGTGCTGATCCTGCTGGTCACCGCCTGGGGCATGCTCGTACGCTCCCGGCGCAGGCTCGTCGAGGCGCTGCGCGAGCGGGCCCGGCGCGCCGAGGCCGAGGCCGAGCTGCGCGCCGAGCAGGCGCAGCGGCTGGCCCGCGAGGCGATCGCCCGCGAGATGCACGACGTGCTGGCCCACCGGCTCACCCTGCTCAGCGTGCACGCCGGGGCGCTGGAATTCCGGCCCGACGCCCCGCCCGCGCAGGTCGCCCGCGCCGCCGGCGTCATCCGGGACAGCGCCCACGAGGCCCTGCAGGACCTCCGCGAGATCATCGGCGTGCTCCGCGCGCCGGGCGAGACCACCGCGACGGGGGAGGAGAACCGGCCGCAGCCCACCCTGGAGACCCTCGGCGCGCTGGTCGAGGAGTCCCGGCAGGCCGGTATGAAGGTGGTCCTCGACTCCGATCTGGCCGACCCCGGCGCCGTGCCCGTCGCCACCGGCCGCACCGTCTACCGCATCGCCCAGGAGGGCCTGACCAACGCCCGCAAGCACGCCCCCGGCGCCGAGGTCACCGTCACCGTCCGCGGCCGGCGCGGCGACGGGCTCACCGTCGACGTCGCCAACCCGGCCCCCGACGGGCCCGTCCCGCCCGTCCCCGGCTCCGGCCAGGGCCTGATCGGGCTCACCGAGCGGGCCATGCTCGCCGGTGGCCGGATGTCGCACGGACCCGCCCCCGGCGGCGGCTTCGCCCTGCACGCCTGGCTACCGTGGCCCGCATGACCATCCGGCTGCTCATCGTCGACGACGACCCGCTGGTCCGCGCGGGTCTCACCTTCATGCTCGGCGGCGCCGAGGACATCGAGATCGTCGGCGAGGGCGCCGACGGCCGCGAGGTCCCCGAGCTCGTCGACCGGCTCGTCCCCGACGTCGTCCTGATGGACATCCGGATGCCGCACCTGGACGGGCTCACCGCCACCGAGCGGCTGCGCGCCGACCCCGGCGCCCCCGAGGTCGTCGTGCTCACCACCTTCCACGCCGACGAGCAGGTGCTGCGCGCGCTGCGGGCCGGCGCCGCCGGCTTCGTCCTCAAGGACACCGCGCCCGCCGAGATCGTCGCCGCCGTGCGCCGGGTCGCGGCCGGTGACCCGGTCCTCTCCCCGGCGGTCACCCGCCAGCTGATGAGCCATGTGGCCGGCGGGCCGGATCCGGCGGGCCGGCCCGACCCGGAGCGGGCCCGCCGCACCGCCGCAGCGCAGCGGATCGCCGAACTCGCGGACCGGGAACGGGAGGTGGCGCTGGCCGTGGGCCGCGGCGGGTCCAACGCCGAGATCGCCGCCGCCCTTTACATGAGCGTGCCGACCGTGAAGACCCATGTCTCGCGGATCCTGGCCAAGTTGGGCCTCAACAACCGTGTCCAGATCGCCCTCCTGGTCCACGACGCCGGCCTGTCCGGTGAGGGCGACGGCGTCTAGGCTCGGACGATGTCCGTCATCGATCTGGGGGAGTGCGGCGCGGACTTCACCGCGAATCCCTATCCGTACTACGCGAAAATGCGCGAGGCCGGTCCCGTCCACCGTGTGCGCATGACCGACGGGACCGAGGTCTGGCTGGTCGTGGGCCACGAGGAGGCGCGGGCCGCACTCAACGACCCGCGGCTGTCCAAGTCGCCGTCCGTGCTGGGCCTGACCATGCTCGACGAGGAGCTCATCGGTCCCAATCTGCTGGTCCTCGACCCGCCCGACCACACCCGGCTGCGCAAGCTGGTCGCGGGGGAGTTCACCGCGCGGCGGGTCGAGGGGCTGCGCCCGCGGGTGCAGAGCCTCACCGAGGAACTCGTCGACGCGATGGCCCCCGCCGGGCGCGCCGACCTGGTCGACGCCCTGGCCTTCCCGCTGCCCATCATCGTCATCTGCGAACTCCTCGGAGTCCCGGCCGCCGACCGCGACACCTTCCGCCGCTGGTCCAACGAGGTCGTCACGCCGAGCGGCGCGGGGGCGGAGCTGGAGGCGATCGAGGGCCTGGCCGCCTATCTCGACGCACTCGTCGAGGACAAGCGGGCGTCCGCGCCCGCGGACGACCTGCTGTCGGCGCTGGTCCGCGCCCGCGCCGAGGACGGCGACCGGCTCTCCCTGCCCGAACTGCGGGGCCTGGCCTATCTGTTGCTGATTGCCGGCCACGAGACCACCGTGAACCTCATCGGCACCACGGTACGGGCGCTCCTGACCCATCCGGAGCAGCTCGCCGCCGTCCGGGCCGAGCCGGAGCTGCTCGACGGGGCGATCGAGGAGGCGCTGCGCTGGGAGGGCCCGGTGGAGACGGCCACGTACCGGTTCAGCCGGGAGAGCGTGACCCTCGGCGGGACGGAGATCCCCGCGTACCAGCCGGTGCTGGTCTCGCTCGCCTCGCCCGGCCGCGACCCCGGGCGCTTCCCGGACCCGGACCGGTTCGACCTCCGTCGCGACGCGCGCGGGCACCTCGCCTTCGGGCACGGCATCCACTACTGCCTGGGCGCGCCGCTGGCCCGCCTGGAGGCGCGGATCGCGATCCGGACGCTTCTGGACCGGTTCCCCCGGCTCGAACTCGACCCGGACGCTCCGGCGTGGGAGTGGTTGCCCGGACTCCTCATGCGCGGCGTGCGTCGCCTTCCGGTGCGATGGTGACCGGCGACCACGCACCCTGAGCCGCGCGGGCCCTCAGCCCGCCGCGTCGCTCTCGTCCAGTGCCACCGGGCGACGCTCGCGCCGCGAGCGTTCGCAGGCCTCCGCGATGCGCAGGGCCTCCAGTGCCTCGCGGCCGTCGCACGGGTTGGCCGTCTCGCCGCGCACCAGGCGCACGAAGGCGGCCAGTTCGGCCTCGTACGCGGGGGCGAAGCGCTCCAGGAAGCCGGGCCACGGCTTCTCGGCGGGCTGCGGGCCCTGCGGCTCGACCGAGGCCAGCGGGGTGCGGGCGTCCAGGCCCACCGCGATCTGGTCGCGCTCGCCGGCGAGTTCCATCCGTACGTCGTAGCCGGCGCCGTTGCAGCGGGTCGCCGTGGCGGTGGCGAGCGTGCCGTCGTCCAGGGTGAGCACGGCGGCCGCGGTGTCCACGTCGCCGGCCTCGCGGAACATCGAGGGCCCGGCGTCGGAGCCGGTCGCGTACACCTCGACGACCTCGCGGCCGGTGACCCAGCGCAGGATGTCGAAGTCGTGCACCAGACAGTCCCGGTACAGCCCGCCGGAGAGCGGCAGGTACGCGGCGGGCGGCGGGGCGGGGTCGGAGGTGACCGCCCGTACGGTGTGCAGCCGGCCCAGGCGGCCGGAGCGCACCGCCTCGCGGGCGGCGCGGTAGCCGGCGTCGAAGCGGCGCATGAAGCCGAGCTGGAGCTCCACGCCGGCCTCCTCGGCGGCGCGCAGCGCGGCCCGGGTGCCGGGCAGGTCGAGGGCGATCGGCTTCTCGCAGAAGACCGGCAGGCCCGCCCCGGCCGCGCGGACGATCAGCTCGGCGTGGGAGGCGGTGGCCGAGGCGATGACCACCGCGTCCAGGGCGTGCGCGAACAGCGCCTCGACGTCCGGTGCGGCCTGAGCGCCGAGGGCACCGGCGACCTCGGCGGCCCGGACGGCCACCGCGTCGGCGACGACCAGCGACTCGACCTCCGGATGCCGGGCGAGCACACCCGCGTGGAAGGCTCCGATCCGTCCCGTCCCGATGAGTCCGATGCGCATGGCCCCAAGGTGCGGGCGCCCGGCCCGACTGTCAAGAGTTTGTCCGGACAATCGGACTTCACGACTTCCCGTCATGATGTCCGCGGACTACGCTCCTGCCGTGTCCAAGCACCCGTCCCCGCCGCGCTCGCAGCCGCTCCACCTCTCGGTGGACCGCACGAGCCCCGTTCCCCTGTACTTCCAGCTCTCCCAGCAGCTGGAGGCGGCGATCGAGACGGGCGTGCTGACCCCCGGCAGTCTGCTCGGCAACGAGATCGACCTGGCCGCCCGGCTCGGCCTGTCCCGCCCCACCGTCCGCCAGGCCATCCAGGCCCTGGTCGACAAGGGCCTGCTGGTGCGCCGGCGCGGCGTGGGCACCCAGGTGGTCCACAGTCACGTCAGGCGCCCGCTGGAGCTGACCAGCCTCTACGACGACCTGGAGGCGGCCGGCCAGCGCCCCGCCACCTTCGTCCTCGCCAACCGGATCGAGCCCGCCACCGCCCGGGTCGCCGCCGCGCTCGGCGTGCCCGAGGGCAGCGACGTCCGGTACGTCGAGCGGCTGCGCAGCGCGCACGACGAGCCCATGGCCCGGCTGCGCAACCACCTGCCGGCCGGTCTGCTCGACCTCGATGGTGAGACGCTGCAGGCCACCGGCCTGTACCGGCTGATGCGCGGCGCCGGCATCACCCTGCACAGCGCGCGGCAGACCGTCGGGGCGCGCGCCGCCACGCCGGCCGAGGCCGAGCTGCTCGGCGAGCAGCCGGGGGCGCCGCTGCTCACCATGGAGCGCACCACCTTCGACGACACCGGCCGCGCGGTGGAGTTCGGCTCGCACGTGTACCGGGCCTCCCGCTACTCCTTCGACTTCCAGCTGCTGGTCCGGCCGTAGGTTCCCGTCAGAATGTTCTGACAAATGCATTGACGAGTCCACGTCAAAGTCGTAGAACCGGAACGGCATGACCGATACTCAGTGGGCTCATCAGGACAGGCAGGACAGCGGGACACCAGGAGGCGCGGCGTCGTGACCAAGGCCGGGACAGGGGCACGTACAGGGACACGCGCCATCGGCGCGATAGTGGCGGCGACGGTGCTCGCCGCCGGACTGACGGCCTGCAGCAGCACCGGCGGCAAGCGGGCCGAGGACGCCCGCAAGGCCGCCGCCGCCCAGGGCCGGGCCGCAGTGAACACGCCCCGCTGGACCTTCGCCATGGTCACCCACTCCGGCGACGGAGACACCTTCTGGGACATCGTCCAGAGCGGGGCCAAGCAGGCCGCGGTCAAGGACAACATCAACTTCCTGTACGCGCACAGCGACGAGGCCCAGCAGCAGGCCCAGCTGATCGACTCGTACGTCGCCAAGAAGGTCGACGGACTGATCGTCACCCTCGCCAAGCCGGACGCCATGAAGGAGGCCGTCCACCGCGCGGTCAAGGCCGGCATCCCCGTGATCACCGTGAACTCCGGCTCCGAGGTCTCCCGGGCCTACGGCGCGCTCACCCACATCGGCCAGGACGAGACCGTCGCCGGCGAGGCCGTCGGCGAGGAACTCGACCGGCGCTCGAAGAAGAAGGCCCTGTGCGTCCTGCACGAGCAGGGCAACGTCGGTCACGAGCAGCGCTGCGCCGGCGTGAAGAAGACCTTCGGCGGCGAGCTGCAGAACCTGTACGTCGACGGCACCAACATGCCCGACGTCCAGGCGTCCATCGAGGCCAAGCTCCAGGCCGACCCGGCCCTCGACGCCGTCGTCACCCTCGGCGCGCCCTTCGCCGACGCCGCCGTCCAGGCGAAGAAGACCGCCGGCAGCAAGGCCGAGATCGACACCTTCGACCTCAACCCCAAGGTCGCCACCGGCCTGCAGTCCGGCACCCTCGGCTTCGCCGTCGACCAGCAGCCCTACCTCCAGGGCTACGAGGCCGTCGACCTGCTCTGGCTGTACCGCTACAACGCCGACGTCCTCGGCGGCGGCAGGCCCGTGCTCACCGGCCCCCAGATCGTCGGCAAGGACGACGCCGCGGCCCTGCTCGACTACACCGAGCGGGGCACCCGATGAACGCCACGGCCCCCGCCGACGAGCTGGACCACGTCGACGAATGGCTGCTGCGCACCTCGCCGCTGAAGAAGCTGCTCGCCCGCCCGGAACTCGGCTCGCTGGTCGGCGCGCTCGCCGTCTTCGTCTTCTTCGCCGTGGTCGCCGACGGCTTCCTGCGCCCCTCCAGCCTCGGAACCGTCCTGTACGCGGCCTCCACGCTCGGGATCATGGCCGTGCCCGTGGCGCTGCTGATGATCGGCGGCGAGTTCGACCTCTCCGCCGGCGTCCTGGTCACCAGCTCCGCGCTGGTCTCCTCGATGTTCAGCTACCAGATGACCGCGAACGTCTGGGTCGGCGTCGGCGTCTCGCTCCTCGTCACCCTCGGCGTCGGCGCGTTCAACGGCTTCGTGCTGACCCGCACCAGGCTGCCCAGCTTCATCATCACGCTCGGCGCCTTCCTGATGCTGACCGGCCTGAACCTCGGCCTCACCAAGCTGATCACCGGCACCGTCTCCACCAAGACCATCGCCGACATGGAGGGTTTCCCCTCCGCCAAGGCCGTGTTCGCCTCCACGCTGACGGTCGGCGGCGTCGACCTCAAGGTGACCGTCCTGTGGTGGCTCGGCCTGGTCGCCGTCGCCACCTGGATCCTGCTGCGCACCCGCTTCGGCAACTGGATCTTCGCCGTCGGCGGCGGCGCGGACGCCGCCCGCGCGGTCGGCGTGCCCGTCAGCCGGACCAGGATCGGCCTCTATCTGGGCGTCGCGTTCTGCGCCTGGATCTCCGGCCAGCACCTGCTCTTCTCGTTCGACGTCGTGCAGTCCGGCGAGGGCGTCGGCAACGAGCTGATCTACATCATCGCCGCGGTCATCGGCGGCTGTCTGATCACCGGCGGCTACGGCTCCGCGATCGGCTCCGCCGTCGGCGCGCTCATCTTCGGCATGACCAGCAAGGGCATCGTGTACGCGGAGTGGAACCCCGACTGGTTCACGTTCTTCCTCGGCGCGATGCTGCTCCTCGCGACCCTGCTGAACGCCTGGATCCGCAAGAGGGTGGAGGCCACCAAGTGACCACGGCGGAGCACACGACCACGCCGCCGCTCGTCGAGCTCGACGGCGTCAGCAAGTACTACGGCAACATCCGCGCCCTCGAAGGGGTCTCCCTGGAGGTGAACGCCGCGGACGTCACCTGCGTCCTCGGCGACAACGGCGCCGGCAAGTCCACCCTCATCAAGATCGTCGCCGGACTGCACCGGCACGACGCCGGCGCCTTCCGGATCGAGGGCGAGGAGGTCTCCCTGGCCAACCCGCGCGAGGCCCTCGACCGCGGCATCGCCACCGTCTACCAGGACCTCGCCGTCGTCCCGCTGATGCCCGTCTGGCGGAACTTCTTCCTCGGCTCCGAGCCCACCAAGGGCAAGGGCCCCTTCAAACGGCTCGACGTCGAGCAGATGCGGGCGACCACCCGCGCCGAGCTGCTGCGCATGGGCATCGACCTGCGCGACGTCGACCAGCCCATCGGCACCCTGTCCGGCGGCGAGCGGCAGTGCGTCGCCATCGCCCGCGCCGTCCACTTCGGCGCCAAGGTCCTCGTCCTCGACGAGCCCACGGCCGCGCTCGGCGTCAAGCAGTCCGGCGTCGTCCTGAAGTACGTGGCCGCGGCCCGCGACGCCGGGCTCGGAGTGGTCCTGATCACCCACAACCCGCACCACGCCCATCTCGTCGGCGACCGGTTCGTGCTGCTCAAGCGGGGCGCGATGGTCGCGAACCACACCCGCGACTCCGTCACCCTGGACGAGCTGACCCGCCAGATGGCCGGCGGCAGCGAGCTGGACGACCTCCGCCACGAACTGGAGCGCTCCGCGTCCTCATAACCCCTTGACACCGCACCTGGCAGAATCGAACCGATGAGTACGTACCGCGACCCCGCTCTCCGCGGCGCCGCACGAGCCGGCGTCCTGCGGACCATCGGCACCCGTGAGCGGCGCTCGCACCTCAGCGCACCCCGCGTACCCACCGTGGGCATCGACATCGGCGGCACCAAGGTGATGGCCGGGGTCGTCGACGCGGACGGCGAGATCCTCGAGAAGATCAAGACCGAGACGCCCGACAAGTCGAAGAGCGCCAAGGTCGTCGAGGACACCATCACCGAACTCGTCCTCGACCTCTCCGACCGGCACGACGTGCACGCCGTCGGCATCGGCGCGGCCGGCTGGGTCGACGCCGACCGCGCCCGGGTGCTGTTCGCCCCCCACCTGGCCTGGCGCAACGAGCCCCTGCGGGACGCCCTCCAGGACCGGCTCGCCGTCCCCGTCATGGTCGACAACGACGCCAACACCGCCGCCTGGGCCGAATGGCGCTTCGGCGCCGGCCGCGGCGAGGACCACCTCGTCATGATCACGCTCGGCACCGGCATCGGCGGCGCGATCCTGGAGGACGGCCGGGTCAAGCGCGGCAAGTACGGCGTCGCCGGAGAGTTCGGCCACATGCAGGTCGTGCCCGGCGGCCACCGCTGCCCCTGCGGCAACCGCGGCTGCTGGGAGCAGTACAGCTCCGGCAACGCCCTGGTCCGCGAGGCCCGCGAACTGGCCGCCGCCGACTCCCCGGTCGCGCACGGCATCATCGAGCGGGTCAAGGGCAACGTGCCCGACATCACCGGCCCGCTGATCACCGAGCTGGCCCGCGAGGGCGACGCCATGTGCGTCGAACTGCTCCAGGACATCGGCCAGTGGCTCGGCGTCGGCATCGCCAACCTCGCCGCCGCGCTCGACCCGTCCTGCTTCGTCATCGGCGGCGGCGTCAGCGCCGCCGACGACCTGCTCATCGGCCCCGCCCGGGAGGCCTTCCGCCGCCACCTCACCGGCCGCGGCTACCGCCCCGAGGCCCGGATCGCCAAGGCCGAGCTCGGCCCCGATGCCGGTATGGTCGGCGCCGCCGACCTCGCCCGGCTCGTGGCCCGCCGCTTCCGGCGCGCCAACCGCCGCCGCGTCGAGCGGCACGAACGGTACGAGCGCTACGCCCAGGCCCTGCGCAACGGCAACGGCCGCCCCTCCCGCCCCACCCAGGAACCCCCCGCATGACCATGACCGTCCCGCCCCAGTCCGCGCCGCGCGACGAGGAGCCCCGGCCCCCGGAGGGCCGCTGGCGCATGCTGCGCCGGCGCTTCCTCACCGCGCTCGTCATCGTGCTGCTCATCGGCGTCCCGGCCGGCTACCTGGTGATCTCCGCCGAGCAGAGCCGGGACAGCGGCCGCGACAAGGAGCGCGAGTCCTCCTCGGACGGGCTGCGGGACAGCTGGCCGTCCCAGATGAAGCGCCGCATCTTCGAGGTCCCGATCCCCACCGGGGCCGTGGACGTCGCCTACTACGAGACCAGCAACTGGAAGTCCAGCCGGCTGTACGTGCAGTTCACGACCACCGGCGGCCGGCTCGACGAGTTCCTGCAGACGATCGGCTCCAGCCGCTCCGACCTGCGCGACGGCGAGGTCGGCATCAGCGACCGCGACGCCGCCATCGCCGGCTGGGACTTCGTCGACGGCCACGACTGGACCAGCACCTACGTGGAGCGCCCGGACCCCCGGCCCGACCAGGACATCACCATCGACCTGACGGACCCGGCGGCGCCCCGCGTGTACGTCGTCTCGACCACCGCGCCCTGACCCGCGGGGGACGCACGCGGGCGGTCATGCGGCGCGCGGCGTCCGCTGCTGCTCCATCCGCTCCTGCATGTGCCCGAAGAACTCCTCCGGAGGCGTCACTCCCGCCGTCACGCGCGCGAACTCGTCCTGCGCCGAGCGGCTCTCGGAGACGGCCAGCAGCAGCTGCTGCATCTCCGGGGGCGGCGGTTCCAGCGTCGCGAACTGGGCCGTGAACTCGTAGATGCCCATGGCCTTGGCGTCCCGTTCCTCCTGGGCGGCCCGCCCGGCCTCGTCCAGGGACCGGCGGCCGGCCAGCACGTCGTCGAGCACCCGCGTCCACCGCTCCGCGTCGCCGAAGGCGTCCTGGATGCCCTGGGCGGTGATGGGGTCCTTGAGGTATCCGGCGTCCCCCACGAGGACCCAGCCGGGGCCGTAGGGCGTGCGGAAGTGGTTCGGGATGGCGGTACCGACGAAGCGCCCGGTCCGGGAGCCCCGCGCGACCCGCTCGGCGAACGACGGCGCACGGGCCAGGGCGGCGTGGACGTTGCCCTCGATGTCGTCGCGGTTGGCCTCGAAATCGCTCATGGGCCAGCCGGCGATCACCAGGGTGAGGCCGTCGTTGGTCTCCCAGGCGGCGAAGGCCCGGTCCCCGCGGTCGTACGCCTCGTACGTCCCGTGCAGGGGCAGCCCCGCCCAGTACGCGTAGTAGTACGCGTTGATCTTCGGCTTCTCGGCATAGGCCGCGGCGCCCACCGCCCGGGCGACGGACGAGTGCAGCCCGTCGGCGCCGACGACGAAGCGGGCGTGTTCGGTCACCGTCCCGCCGTCCTTGCCGTGCCCCTTGAGCCCGGTCACCGTGCCGCCGTCGACGAGGATCTCCTCGACGGTGAAGCCCTCCCGCACCTCGGCTCCCGACTCCGCGGCGGCGTCGAGCAGGATCTTGTCCAGGACCGTGCGGCGCGGGGCGTAGGACACGTCGAACCCGTCGCCGGCGGGGGACCCGGCGATCACGAAGTGCCCGAGGTCGAAGGCGTAGGTGCCGACGGGGGGACACCCCGTCGCGATCACCCGGTCCAGCAGCCCCCAGCGGTCGAGCGCGGCCAGGCCGGGCGGATGGATCAGGTGGGTGGAGATCGTGTCGCTCGGGAACGTCGCCCGGTCGACGAGAAGGACCTTGTGCCCGAGGCGGGCCAGAAGCATGGCGGTCGGGGAGCCCGCACACCGGGCGCCGATGACGATCACGTCGTGTTCGCGGGCTGAGGCGCCCGTCGGGCCGGCCGCACTGGTCATGGACCTCACCTGCCGATCGCCCGCCCCTCCGGTGCCGCCACCGGCCGGGCGGGACGTCTGTCATCGCTGTCGGGGTGTCGCTTCCACGCTAGACCGATCGCCCGCCCGCTTCTTGTCGGCGCACTCCGTCCCGCACTCCGCCCGCACGCCGCGGGCCGACCCCATGGCCGGACGCACCCATTCCGCTCACTACATTGGAGCGAGTGAGTGAGACGACGCAGACGCCCCCTACGCCCGACCCGGCCACGCCCGAGCAGCCCACAGCCCCCCAGGCCCCCGGCGCCCCGCCGCCGGCGGCCGCCGCGCAGGCGACCGGCGCCGTGTTCGTACCCGACACGGCCCACGCACCCGGCTTCGCCCAGGCCCCCGAAGCCCTGTACGCCCCGGACGCCGTGCACGCTCCCGAAGCCCTGTACGCCCCGGAGGCGGTGCACGCACCCGAGTCCCTGCCGGCGCCGGACGCGGTAATCGCGCCGGCCGCCGACGCCATGCACGTACCGGCCGCGGACGCCGGGCCCGCCCCCGACGCCATGCACGTTCCGGCCCCTGACGCCGGGCCCGCCACCGACGCCCCCCAGTCCGGCCCGCAGTCCCTGCAGTACCGCATCGAGGGCCCCGAGGACGCCCCCGTCCTCGTGCTCGGGCCCTCCCTCGGCACCACCTGGCACATGTGGGACCGGCAGATCCCCGAGCTCTCCGGACAGTGGCGGATCGTCCGGTTCGACCTCCCCGGGCACGGCGGCGCGCCCGCCGTCCCCGCCTCCTCCGTCGCCGAGCTCGGCGACGGGCTGCTGGCCACCCTGGACGAGCTGGGCGTCCAGCGCTTCGGCTACGCGGGCTGCTCCATCGGCGGCGCCATCGGCCTCGACCTCGCGCTGCGCGCCCCGCACCGGGTCGCCTCGCTGGCCCTGGTCTCCGCCTCGCCCCGGTTCGGCACCGCCGACGAGTTCCGGCAGCGCGGCGTGATCGTGCGGACCCACGGTCTCGACCCGATGGCCCGGTCCGCGCCCGAGCAGTGGTTCACGCCCGGCTTCGCCGGGGCCCAGCCGGCCATCGTCGAATGGGCCGTGCAGATGGTGCGCACCACAGACACCGCGTGTTACATCGCCGCCTGCGAGGCCCTCGCGGCCTTCGACGTCCGCGAGGCCCTCGGCCGTGTCGGCGTCCCCGCGCTCGTGCTCGTCGGCTCCGACGACCAGGTCACCGGCCCCGCGGAGGCCCGCACCCTGGTCGCCGGGATCGCCGACGCCCGGCTCGCCGTGGTGCCCGGCGCCTCCCACCTGGCCCCGGTCGAACAGCCCGCCGCCGTCACCGACCTGCTGGTCCAGCACTTCGCCGGCATGTCCCTCGACACCCTCGCCCCCGTGCCCGTGCCCGTCCCCGCGCCGGCGCCCGCCGTCCCGGTCGCCGCGCCGGCCGCCCCCGGAGAGACCGCGCCCGCCGTCCCGGCCGCCGCCGACGCCTCCGGGCCGGTGCGCCCGGACCCGTACGACACCGGGCTCAAGCTGCGCCGCGAGGTGCTGGGCGACGCGCAAGTCGACCGGGTCCTCGACGAAGGCGCCGCCTTCGCCGCCGACTTCCAGGACCTGGTGACCCGCTACGCCTGGGGCGAGGTGTGGTCCCGCGAGGGCCTGGACCGCCGCACCCGCAGCACCGTCACCCTCACCGCCCTGATCGCCGGCGGCCACCTCGACGAACTCGCCGGACACACCCGGGCCGCGCTGCGCAACGGCCTGACGCCCGAGGAGCTGAAGGAGATCCTGATCCACACCGCGGTCTACTGCGGGCTGCCCGCCGCCAACGCGGCCCTGCGCGTCATGAAGGACGTCGTCCGGGAGGAGACCACGCCCCGGGCGTAGGCTGTGGGCCGATCTTGACCGAGGCCCGACCGCGTCGCCGTGAGGTGGAGTCCCGTGAAGCTGACGAAGAAGTCGCACGCCTGCGTCCGTCTGGAGAAGGACGGGCGGACGCTCGTCATCGACCCCGGCGTCTTCAGCGAGGAGGACGCCGGGGTCGGCGCGGACGTCGTCCTGGTCACCCACGAGCACCCGGACCACTTCCACGAGGGCCGGCTGCGGGCCGCCCTGGAGGCGAATCCGGCCGCCGAGATCTGGACGCTGCGCAGCGTCGCCGACAAGATCGCGGCGGCCTTCCCGGGCCGGGTGCACACCGTCGGCCACGGCGACACGTTCGCCGCGGCCGGCTTCGACGTGCAGGTGCACGGCGAGCTGCACGCGGTGATCCACCCGGACATCCCGCGGATCACCAACGTCGGCTACCTCGTCGACGGCGCGGTCTTCCACCCCGGCGACGCGCTGACCGTTCCCGAGCACCCGGTGGACACGCTGCTGCTGCCGGTGATGGCCCCCTGGAGCAAGATCTCCGAGGTCATCGACTACGTACGGGAGCTGAAGCCGCGCCGCGCCTTCGACGTGCACGACGCCCTGCTCACCGATCTCGCCCGGCCGATCTACGACAACCAGATCGGCGCGCTCGGCGGGGCCGAGCACGGGCGGCTGGCGCCGGGGGAGTCCGCCGAGCTGTGAGCTGTGACTGCCGCCTGACTGTCACACCCCGCGGTTAGGCTTGCGCCCATGCGCATCGCCACCTGGAACGTCAACTCGATCACCGCCCGTCTGCCCCGGCTGCTCGCCTGGCTGGAGAGCTCCGGCACGGACGTGCTGTGCATCCAGGAGACCAAGTGCACCGCCGAGCAGTTCCCCGCCGACGAGCTGCGCGAGCTCGGCTACGAGTCGGTGGTCAACGCCACCGGCCGGTGGAACGGCGTCGCGCTGCTGTCCAAGGTGGGCTTCGAGGACGTCGTCACCGGCCTGCCCGGCGGACCGGAGTACGAGGGCGTGCAGGAGCCGAGGGCTATCTCCGCGACCTGCGGCCCGGTGCGGGTCTGGTCGGTGTACGTGCCGAACGGCCGCGAGGTCGCCCACGACCACTACGCGTACAAGCTCCGCTGGCTGGAGGCGCTGAAGGCCGCGGTCGCCGAGGACGCGGCGGGCGACCGTCCCTTCGCGGTGCTGGGCGACTACAACATCGCCCCGACCGACGACGACGTCTGGGACATCGCCCAGTTCGAGGGTGCCACGCATGTCACCGAGCCCGAGCGGGCCGCGCTCGCCGGACTGCGCGAGGCGGGGCTGAACGACGTGGTCCCGCGCCCGCTCAAGTACGACCACCCGTTCACGTACTGGGACTACCGCCAGCTCTGCTTCCCCAAGAACCGGGGCATGCGCATCGACCTGGTGTACGGCAACCGGGCCTTCGCGGACGCGGTGAAGGACGGCTACGTCGACCGCGAGGAGCGCAAGGGCAAGGGTGCCTCCGACCACGCCCCGGTCGTCGTCGACCTCGAGGTCTGAGCCGAGCTTGATCGTTCCGCTCGGGCCGGGGCCCGCGCGCCCTGTGGTGCGCGCGGCCCCCGGGTGCGAGGCTGGAACGATGCGGATCCCCTTCCTTGACGCCTGGCGCCGACGGCACGGAGAGGAGCGGGACGACTCGCTCGCCTCCGCATTCGCCCGCGATCCCGACGGGGTCGCGGAACTCTTCGCCGAGTGCGAGCTCCTGCGGGCCCGCGTGGCCCAGGCCGGGGTGGAACTCGACGACTCGCCGCGCTCCCTGGAGCTGATGGACCAGCTGCCGCCGCGCTGGCGCGACGATCCGGAGGAGCTGCCCTGGATCGGCAACGACGCCGGTCTGTACCTCGGCACGGTGATCGTGCGGACCGTGCCGGGCGCGGCCTGGGGCGTGTGGCCGGGCGGGCGGCCGGTGGTGCGGCTCGCCTCGGGGCGGGAGATCGACGTGGTGGACGCGGGCCTGGACTGGGCGATGACCGGCTCGCCGGAGCTGTCGCAGCGGTACGCGGAGGCCGCCGAGGGCTGAGCCCCCGGAGCCCTCCCGTCCTCCCGCCCGCGCACCACTCCATTGCAGTAAATACGGCTTATGCCCCTTTTATGCGTGTCGCCCCTTAAGTCCCGTTGTGCTGTGGATAGTTTGCGCTGACTCGACAGCGTGGAACACGCGAAAACGCGGGATAGGGGGTGGGGCAGCGTATGGCCGTCGATCCGTTGATCGAACTGACCGCCGCCACCGCCCTGTACGACCTCCCCGGACCGGTCACCCGCCGTGGCACCGGGCCTTCGCTACGCCCAAGCATCAGTGAGGAGCCCGGCCCGTCCGGCGCCAGCCGGTGATCACTGCTCCCGCAGC
This sequence comes from Streptomyces sp. NPDC048604, assembly GCF_043199435.1. Taxonomy (NCBI): domain Bacteria; kingdom Bacillati; phylum Actinomycetota; class Actinomycetes; order Kitasatosporales; family Streptomycetaceae; genus Streptomyces; species Streptomyces sp. NPDC048604. Next base: position 210,696 of record NZ_JBICVX010000013.1, on the reverse strand, counting down.
GGGACCGACACGTACGACGGGTCGGACCGCGGGGAGGAGAAGGTCAGCTGCGCGCCGGCCGGGTTGTGCTCGATGTAGAGCGCGTCGACGGTGTCCACGACCAGCGCGAGCCGGTGCCCGGCCGGCACGTCGTACGCGGTGGAGAACAGGTCGAGGTCCACGGAGAACGCCGCGCCCGGGGTCCTGCCGTGGAAGGTGTACGGGGCGTGGGTGACCAGCTTGCCGATGCCGAGCGGGCCCACGTCGTACAGGTACGCCACGAAGGTGCCGCTCTCCTTGGTCGGGGTGACCGTGGTGTGCAGCCGCGCGGTGCCGCGGACCCGCTGGGCGGCGTCGGACCGCTCCGACTGCCACACCGCCGCGAAGGAGCGGGGGAGCAGCGGGATCGAGGCGGTCGGCGGGGCCTGGAAGAACTGGTCGAGCAGGTTGGAGAGCATGATCACGCCGCCGTTGGCGCCCGAGTCGACGTTCGCCCAAAGGTGTTCGGAGTCGCCGAGGGCGAACTTCCGCTGGTTCGCGTGGACGGACTTCCAGTCCGGGTAGCCCTCGTACCCGGCGTCGGAGCGCGGCTTCAGTCGGACGGGCTGCTCGCGGTCGATGCCGTTGTCGACGCCCTTGAGGTGGTGGTCGAACCAGCGGTGGGCGCTGGTCCAGGTGTCGTTGGGCAGTCCGAGTAGGCCGGTGGCCTCGGCGGTGGCGTGGTCGCCGGGCCGGAACTCCAGGCGCTTGGGGCCGGTCAGCTTCTCGTAGAAGCTCGCGAACTGGTTGGGCGGGAAGATGCTGTCGCCCCAGGCGTTGGCCAGCATGACGGCGGGGCGGTTGGCGTTGATCGCGTCGATATGGGTGGCCGCGGAGCGCTTGCGGCCCCAGGCGATCATCTCGTCCTCCTTGTCGAGGTCGGACGAGAGGAAGTCCTCGAGGGTCTGCCGGAGTTCGGGGCCGGGTCGGCCGGTGAGGTAGCCCGCGCCGCCGAGCAGGGCGGCGGCCTGGAGGTGCTGGGTGCGGCCGCTGTAGATGGAGTCGATGAGGTCGGCCCAGCCGCTGAGGGCGGCGACGGCCCTGACCCGCTTGTCGTGCGCGGCCGTGAGCAGGCTGATCCCCGCCCCGTACGAGACGCCGGCCATGCCCACCTTCGCGGGGTCGGCGGGCGTGTTCGCCAGGGCCCAGTCGATGACCAGGGAGGCGTCCGCGATGTCCTTCGGTCCGGCGGTCTCGATCTCGCCGCCGGACTGCCAGAAGCCGCGCGAGTTGTAACCGACCACGACGTAGCCGGAGTCGGCGAGCTTCCGCGCCTGGGCGAGGTACTCGATCTGGGGCATGGCCCAGCTGGTGGGGAGCACGATCACCGGGTAGCGGGCGCCGGAGTGGGCGCCCGCCGGGGTGACGACATTGGCCTTGAGTACGGTGCCGCCGTCCCCGGCGATGTCGACGAAGCGGACGGAGGGGGCGGAGTCCGCGTGGGCGGTGGGGGCGAGCCCGAGGGCCGTCCCGGCGACGAGGGCCGCCGAGACGGCGAGGGACAGGGGTGTGCGGCGCACGGGTCACTCCTCACTGGGGTGGGGAACAGTGAAGTGACCCGACGGTAAGGGCGAAGGCTTACCGGAGGTAACTGATCGGTAAGTTACGCGTGGGTAACGATTGGCGGAAAGGCGGCCCACCCCCCCCGCTCCGGCGGGGGCTACCGGGCGTCGAGCAGAGCGTCGGCCTCGGCGAGATCGGCGCGGGCGGCCTCGCGGGCGCCGGCGGCGAGACGGAACATCGACCTGTCGGTCAGGGCCCGGGCGAGCCGCCCGGGATCGCCGGTGAGGCGGCGGGACAGGGCCACGCCCTCGTCGAAGTGCGGCCGCAGCTGCTCCACGAACCCGCTGAATGCGTCGCGGCGCACCAGGCGGCAGCTGATCCTGCGCCGGATGTCCACGAGTTCGGGCAGCCGACCCGACTCGCGCAGCAGCGCCGCTTCCTCCTCCAGCCGTGGAAGGGCGTCGAGGTAGGCGTCGTGGGCGTCGCGTGACCACCACCCGAAGGTGCGGCCGAAGGGCGGCAGCGGCGCCGTCGCGGTCGGGGCGGGTTCGTCCGCCCGCCCCCACAGGAGGAAGAGAGTGGCCCACCGGTCCTGGAGTTCGCCCCAGCCCTTCGGCTCGTCCGTGGTCGCCTGCTCCTCCAGGACCTTCAGGGCCTCCCGTCGGGCCGCCACGGCTTCCGCCCGTCGCCCGGCGGACTCGCACATCCGCGAGAGATGCACCAGCTCACAGACGAGGACGGCCGGCGCCGAGTGCTGCTCGGCGGTCTCGCGCCGGGTCTCGTCCACCAGTTCGCCGAAGACGCCCAGCGCCTTCTCGTGCAGGCCGGCGGCGTCCAGGTTCGCCGCCCAGGCGAGCATGTTCGTGGAACGGACCACCGGCATTCCGTCGCGGACCGCCGTCTCCTCGAGTTCCGCGGCCTCCCGGAACCGTCCCTCCTCGGCCAAGGCGATCCCCAGCCGCCTGCCGTCCCCGATCCGTGCCAACTCCTCGGCTGCCGCACGCCCTTCCTCGCGGCGGCCGAGGTCGAACAGGGCCTTCTGGTGGGCGTTGAGGGCGCGGAACAGCCACCGCTCCCGCACCTCGTCGTCGTAATCGATCCTTCGGGCGGCCTCCACCGCTTCGGCGGCGAACGCCGCGGCCACCTGTGGGTCGGTACGGAACCACATGGAGACGAGCGACTCGACGAGCTTCGGCAGATACGCCTTCGGGCTCACCTCAGCCAGAACCCGGTGCGCGTGGAGCACTTCGAGCGGGTCCTGCCCGCCGGACCCCAGCAAGAACACCCGTGCCCGCAGCACCGCTTCGTGGTCGATCTTTCCCATGTTCCCCCTGTCCTCCGAGTGATGCACGAGGGAGATTCTGGGAGTCGGCGGGCGGACCGGACAAGGCTCCCGAACTGTGCGTTCCGTCCTACGAAAAACGCCGCTGACCTGTCATGATGGACATGCTTTCACCCTTGTCGCCGAGGCGGAGCGGGACGTGGAGAACACCAGCGAGCCCCTGCCCGACGTATTCGACCCGCGGATCTACGCCGCCGGGATCCCGCACGACCGGTTCCGCGCCCTGCGCGACCGTTGGCCGGTCGCCCGCCAGGAGGAGTACGAGGTCCTCGGCTGGCCCGCCGGGCCCGGGTTCCTCGCCGTGACCCGGCACGCCGACGTCGTGCGCGTCCTCAAGGACGCCGACGCGTACTCCTCGCACCTCGGGGCGACCCAGATCCGCGACCCCGACCCGGCCGATCTGCCGTTCATCCGCCGCATGATGCTCAATCAGGACCCTTCCCCAAGCTCTCGACTTCGTTCGAGCAGGGGAGACCCCAATGATCACGGCCGGTTGCGCCGGCTCGTCAGTCGCGCCTTCACGCGCGGCCGGATCGAACGCTTCGAGGCGACGGCGCGGAGCCGGGCCGGGGAACTCCTCGCGGCGGCCCGCGCGTCCGGCCCCGAGGTCGACCTCGTGCGGGCCGTCACCGACGACTACGCGCTGCTCAACCTCACCGACCTGCTCGGCGTCCCGGCCAGCGACCGCGGACTGCTGCACACCTGGACCGAGCGGGTCATCGCCTACCAGGACCCCGACGAGCCCCCGGTCCTCGACGCCGAGGGCCGTCCGGTCAACCCGCGGTCACCCGCGATGCTGGCCGAGATGTTCGCGTACGCGCAGGAGCTCGCCGCCCACAAGCGCGCGCACCCGGCCGACGACATCATGACCGTGCTCGCGCAGTCCCCGCTCCAGGACGCCGAGCTGGAGATGTTCTTCTTCCTGCTGACGGTCGCCGGCAACGACACCGTCCGCAGCGCCGCCCCCGGCGGCCTGCTCGCCCTCGCCGAACACCCGGAAGAACAACGGCGGTTGTGGGACGGCCGGGTGGGCATGGACACCGCCGTGGAGGAGCTGCTCCGCTGGCACCCGCCCGTCCTGTCCTTCCGCCGCACCGCGCACCGCGACACCCGGCTCGGGGGCGTGGCCGTCGCCGCCGGGCAGAAGGTCGTCGTCTTCCACGCCTCCGCCAACTACGACGAGCGCGCCTTCGCGGACCCGCACCGGCTCGACCTCGGCCGCACGCCCAACCCGCACGTCTCCTTCGGCGACGGCCCGCACGTCTGCCTCGGCGCGCACTTCGCCCGGCTCCAACTGCGGGTGCTCTACGAGGAGACGCGCGCGGCGCTCCCCGGGCTCGTGCCCGCGGGGGCGCCCCGGCGGCTGGTCTCCAACTTCATCAACGGGATCAAGTCGCTGCCACTGCGACTGGAGCCGTCCGCGCCTCGCGGGTGACGTCGGCGACCAGCTCGACGACGTCGGGGCCGTACGCCTCCGAGTTGACGACCTTCAGGAGCAGTACGAACGAGCCGTTCGCGCCGTGCTTGCGGGCCAGCTTCTCGTGGTGCCGGGCCAGGTACCGGGTCGCCGCCTGGTTGTCGATCGCCCGCTGTCCGCAGAACAGGAACACCGGACGGCCGCCCTCCCCTGCGGTCAGCCGGGCCAGGATCACGTACTCGACCGATCCCGCTTCCATGGGGTACTGCTCGGTCCCGATGTCGAACCTGCTGCGCTCCTCGCGAGGTTCCCGCTCGGCGTTCACGCGCACACCCGGCAGCAGCGAGGCCAGATGCGCGGCCATGCGCTGGTTGGACCCCGGACCGCCCAGGCAGAACTCGGTGCGGTCGCCGAAGCCCTGATGGGCGAGGTCGTGCTGAACGATCTGGGCGTGCGCTCCGCAGTCCTTGATGAGCGCGGACAGCTCCAGCAGTGCGAACACGTCGACACGGTGCACCGCTCCCTCCCTGCCCGCCTCGCGGTTCACCACGAGCATGCAGTCCGAGCCGTGCGGCAGCCCGAAGAAGGCCTGTTTGCGGCGGAGTTTGCGACGCCAGAGATGGCTGCGGACCAGCCAGCCCAAGGTGCCGCTGACCCCGGTGGCCAGCACGCCGAGCACGACATTGCGCAGGTCTTCGTTCATGGGTGGCGATGCTAGCGGGGGAACGCGCGTGTGTTCGAGGGCCCGGACGGGGCGCGTACGAGGCGCACGACATCGCGGTCCTGACGGCGGCCTCGGGGGAAGTTACGCTGCGCGGACGGTTGTTGACTGGAGGTACGGATGCGTCGCTCCACAGCACGGTATGTCTCGGTACTCGCCGCCGTCGGCACGGTCCTGTCGGTCGGCGCGGCCGCGCCGCCGACGGGCCCCGCGGCCCCGGCGAAGGTCCCCGTCGCCGCCGGGTACGGGGGAGCGGTCGCCAGTGTGGACGCGGACGCCTCGGCGGCCGGCATCGAGGTGCTGCGCAAGGGCGGCAACGCCGTGGACGCGGCGGTCGCGGTGGCCGCGGCGCTCGGCGTCACCGAGCCGTACTCCGCGGGCATCGGGGGCGGCGGCTTCCTCGTGTACTACGACGCGAAGACGCGCAGGGTGCACACGGTCGACGGGCGCGAGACCGCGCCCGCCTCCGCCGACTCCTCGCTCTTCCTGGAGAACGGCGCACCGATCCCGTTCGAGGAGGCCATGACCAGCGGCCGGAGCGTGGGCGCTCCCGGCACCCCGGCCACCTGGAAGACCGCCCTGGACGCCTGGGGCAGCAAGCCGCTGTCCCGGCTGCTCGAACCGGCGGAGCTGCTCGCCCGGGACGGCTTCACCGTCGACGCGACCTTCCGCGCGCAGACCGCCGCCAACGAGGCGCGCTTCCGGGACTTCCCGGCCTCCTCCGAGCTGTTCCTGCCCGGCGGCCAACTGCCCCTCGTCGGCTCGGTGTTCAAGAACCCCGACCTCGCCCGGACGTACCGGACGCTCCGCAGCGAGGGCGTCGGCGCGCTCTACCGCGGCCCGCTGGCCCGCGACCTCGTGGACACGGTGCGGCAGCCGCCGGTGCGGGAGGGGGCCACGCGCAAGGTCCGCTCCGGCGACCTGACCGAGCGGGACCTCGCGCGGTACGCGACCGAGCGGCGGCGGCCGACGAAGGCCGAGTACCGGGGACTCGACGTGTACGGCATGGGTCCGGTGTCCTCCGGCGGCACCACCGTCGGCGAGGCGCTGAACATCCTGGAGGGCGCCGACCTCGCGAAGGCCACGCAGGCGGACTACCTGCACAGGTTCGTCGAGGCCAGCCGGATCGCGTTCGCGGACCGCGGGCGGTGGGTCGGCGACCCGGCGTTCGAGGACGTGCCGGTGCGGGAGCTGCTGTCGCAGCGGTACGCCGACTCCCGGGCCTGCCTGATCCGTGACGACGTCGCGCTCACCAGCCCGCTCGCGCCGGGCGACCCGCGGAACCCTGCGCCCTGCGCGACGACGGGGGCGGCGGCCCCCACCACGTACGAGGGCGAGAACACCACGCACCTCACGACGGCCGACAAGTGGGGCAACGTCGTCGCCTACACGCTGACCATCGAGTCGACCGGCGGCAGCGGGATCACCGTGCCCGGGCGGGGCTTCCTGCTCAACAACGAGCTGACCGACTTCTCCTTCGCCCCGGCGAACCCGGCGGTCCACGACCCGAACCTGCCCGGGCCGGGCAAGCGGCCGCGCTCGTCCATGTCGCCGACGATCGTGCTCGACGCCCATGACCGGCCCGTGCTCGCGCTCGGCTCGCCGGGCGGCGCGACCATCATCACGACGGTGCTGCAGACGCTGACCGGCGTCGTCGACCGCGGGCTGCCGCTGGTCGACGCCATCGCCGCGCCGCGCGCCAGCCAGCGCAACCAGGCCACCACCGAGCTCGAACCGGCCCTGTGGAACAGCCCGTTGCGCGCCGAACTGGAGGCGCGCGGGCACGGGTTCCGGCAGAACCCGGAGATCGGTGCCGCGACCGGGGTGCAGCGCCTGCCGGACGGCCGCTGGCTCGCGGCCGCGGAGACGGTGCGCCGCGGCGGCGGTTCGGCGATGGTCGTCCGCCCGGCGGGGTAGGGCCCGTCCGGGGGCGGGCCCGCGTACAGGGCCGGGCCCGCCTACAGGGCGGTGAGGATGCGCGGACCGTCGTCGGTGACGGCGACGGTGTGCTCGGTGTGGGCGGCGCGGCTGCCGTCCAGGGTGCGGATGGTCCAGCCGTCGCGGTCGGTGAAGTAGTCGTCCGTGCCGCCGGCGACGAGCATCGGTTCGAGCGCCAGGACCATGCCGTGCCGCAGGCGCACGCCACGGCCCGGGCGTCCCTCGTTGGGGACGCCCGGGTCCTCGTGCATGGTGCGGCCCACGCCGTGGCCGCCGAAGCCGTCCGGGACGCCGTAGCCCGCGGCGCGGCAGACCCGGCCGATCGCGTGCGCGATGTCGCCGATGCGGTTGCCGACCCGCGCCGCCGCGATGCCCGCCTCCAGGGCCTCGTGCGCCGTGTCGACCAGCCGGGTGTCCTCGGGCCGGGGCCGGCCGACCGTGAAGCTCGTGGCCGCGTCGCCGGCCCAGCCGGCCAGGAGCGCCCCGCAGTCCACGCTGACCAGGTCGCCGTCGGCCAGCGGCCGCCCGTCCGGGATGCCGTGCACGATCGCGTCGTTCACCGACACGCACAGCACCGCCGGGAACGGCACCGGCGCCCAGCTCGGCCGGTAGTCCAGGAACGGCGAGCCTGCGCCCGCCTCCGCCAGTACGGCCCGTGCCGTCAGGTCCAGTTCGCGCGGCGTCACGCCGGGCGCCGCCTGCTTCCGCACGGCCGCCAGCGCACGGGCGACGACCCGGCCCGCCTCCCGCATCGCCCGCAGCGACGCATCCGTCTTGATCTCGATCATGCCAATTACTATACCGGTATTAGAATGGTCCGCATGGTGCGCACACCCCTCACCCCCGAAGAGCGCGAGCGCGGCGAACGCCTCGGCGCCCTCCTCCGCGCCGCCCGCGGCGACCGCTCGATGGTCGAGATCGCGGCCGCGGCCGGCCTGTCGGCCGAGACCCTCCGCAAGATCGAGACCGGCCGGGCCCCGACCCCCGCCTTCTTCACGGTGGCGGCGCTGGCGGGCGCCCTCGAACTGTCCCTGGACGAGCTCGCCGTCCTGGCCTCGCTGGAGCTCGCGTGAACGCGCTGCGGCTGCCGGAGGAGCTGCGGCGGGCCCGCTACGTCAGCCTCACCACGTTCCGCAAGGACGGTTCGCCGGTGGCCACGCCCGTGTGGTTCGCCGTCGACGGGGAGGAGCTGTACGTCTGGACCAGATCCGACTCCTGGAAGGTCAAGCGCCTCCGGCGTGATCCGAGGGTCCTGGTCACCCCCTGCGACGTGCGCGGGGGGATCGCCGAGGGGGCCCTGACGCTGGAGGGCACCGGACGGCTGCTCGACGCCGCGGGCCTCAAGGGCGTACGGAAGCTGCTCGCGCGCAAGTACACCTGGCAGTACTGGTTCGTCGACTGGCCCGCCACGATCGCCCGGCTCGGCAAGCGCCCGCACACCGGCATCGCCGTGAGGTTCTGAAACCCGCGTGTTTCCGGGGCTGTGAGCTTCTGCGCGCCGACACGAAAACACTCCGTAGCCGTCCCGTAACACGACTGAGGTCCAATGCCACCCGGACCGGCGGATTCCAGTCGACGGGCGGACGGTGTCATGACGGTGCATCAACAGACGGTGGAGATCGGCGCGTTCGTGCGCTTCCTGCGCGACGTCGAGGCGCGCTCGACCCCGGACGCCGGGTGGTACGGGGTGTTCGCCGCGCGCGACCCCGAAGGGCTGCGGGCCTGTCTCGACGGGGTCGAGATCCTGCCCTGGGACGTCGTCGAATCGCTGCTGCGGGACCTCGGGCAGCCCCCGGAGGCCGTCGGGCACGCCCGGTCCCTGCACGCGGCGGCCGCGGCCGCGTACGACCGCCGGCCCGGCGGGGCCGAGGCGCTGCGGGACCGGCGGACCCTGATGGACGGGGAGCGCCGGGCCGCGGAGGCGCGCGCCCAGGACCTCGCCGTCCGGCTGCACACCGCCCCGCCCGCCGAGGCCGCCGGGCTGTCGGCGGAGCTGTCCTGGGCCCGCGACGACGGGGCCCGCGCCGCCGCCCGCGTCGCGGAACTGAGCGCCCGCCTGGCGGTCGTGGCTGAGCCCCCGCTTCCGCCGCCGCCGTCCCTGCCGCCCTCGCTCCCGCCGTCCCCGCCGCCGGCCGAGCCCGGCCGGCGCAGGCCGCGGGGCGCGAGGTACGCCTGGCTGGAGGAGGGCGAGGACGAGGGCGGGACGACCGCCGCGCCCGTGCTGCCCGCCGCCCAGGCCGCGCCGCCGCGCGGGGCGCGCTTCGGGGGAGCGCCGGATGCTTCGTCGGCGACGTCCTCGCCTCCGCCCACGAGCGCCGCGCCCGTCGACGAAGCCGGGGCCGCGCGGGCCGCCGGGAACGCCGTGTACGCGCTCCAGCGGCTGCGGTCCCAGGGCCGCAGCGGCGAGGCGCACGCGCTGCTCTGCGAGGCGCTCGCCGGCCCGCCCGGCTGGCTGCCCGCGCTCGCCCGCGAACTGCACCGCGCCGGGCTCGCCGCCGACTGGACCACGCTGCTCTGGGAGGCCGCCTCGCTGCCGCCGCAGCCGTACGCCGCCGTCGTGGGCGCGCTCGCCGACTCCGGCCTGGCCGAGGACTGCGAGCAGCTGCTGCGCCAGGGCGTCGCGCGGCCCGTCGCCGAGCTGGCCGAGGCCGTGGCGGCCCTGGAGGCCGCCGGGCGTGCTAAGGAGACCCGTACCCTGCTCGCCGCGCTGGTCCGGACCCGTTCGCCCGAGGAGGCCGCCGGGTTCGCCCTCGCGCACCCCGCCCACCTCGTCCCCCTGCTCCTCGCCGCCGTCCGCGCCGCGGCCCCGGCCCACGAGCCGGCCCTGCTCCACGCCCTGCGCGCGGCCGGCCTCCCGACGGTCTGAGCCGGCGGTCCGAGTCGGAGGTCCGAGCCGGCGGCGCGGGGCCGCGGCCGACCGGACCGACGGCGTTCGGTACCTATCAGTACGTGTCGGTAGGTGTCGGACGTGGACCACTCGGGTATGAAACATGATCGACTCCGCCGCTTCCCGGCGGTGGTCTTGCTCCGGGGTGTGACGGGGCTTACGTTCTCCTCCTACGCCCGTTGTCTACGGGCGTAGAGGCTCTCTGACGCCGCGCCGAAGGAGCAGCTCATGTCCCACGTCGTACGCGCCGCGCTCGTCCAGGCGACCTGGACCGGCGACACCGAATCCATGATCGCCAAGCACGAGGAACACGCCCGCGAGGCCGCCCGCCAGGGCGCGAAGGTGATCGGATTCCAGGAGGTGTTCAACGCCCCCTACTTCTGCCAGGTCCAGGATCCCGAGCACTACAAGTGGGCCGAGCCCGTCCCCGACGGCCCGACCGTGGTCCGGATGCAGGCGCTCGCCCGGGAGACCGGGATGGTGATCGTCGTCCCCGTCTTCGAGGTCGAGAGCGCCGGTTTCTACTACAACACCGCCGCCGTGATCGACGCCGACGGCACCTACCTCGGCAAGTACCGCAAGCATCACATCCCGCAGGTCAAGGGCTTCTGGGAGAAGTACTACTTCCGCCCGGGGAACGCCGGCTGGCCGGTCTTCGACACCGCCGTCGGCAAGGTCGGCGTGTACATCTGCTACGACCGCCACTTCCCCGAGGGCTGGCGTCAACTCGGCCTCGGCGGAGCCCAGTTGGTGTACAACCCGTCGGCCACCTCGCGCGGCCTTTCCGCCTACCTCTGGCAGCTGGAACAGCCCGCCGCCGCCGTCGCCAACGAGTACTTCGTCGCCGCGATCAACCGCGTCGGCCAGGAGGAGTACGGCGACAACGACTTCTACGGCACCTCGTACTTCGTCGACCCCCGCGGGCAGACCGTCGGCGAGGCCGCCTCCGACAAGGAGGAGGAACTCCTCGTCCGCGATCTGGACTTCGACCTCATCGAAGAGGTCCGCCGGCAGTGGGCGTTCTACCGCGACCGCCGCCCCGACGCCTACGACGGGCTGGTGCAGCCGTGAGCAGTCTGTACGAGCGGCACCGCGCCGTCGCGCCCGACTGGCTCGCGCTGTACTACCGCGACCCCATCGAGCTCACCCACGGCGAGGGCCGGCACGTCTGGGACGCCGACGGAAACCGCTACCTGGACTTCTTCGGCGGCATCCTCACCACCATGACCGCCCACGCGCTGCCCGAGGTCACCAAGGCCGTCGCCGAGCAGGCCGGACGGATCATCCACTCCTCCACGCTCTACCTCAACCGACCCATGGTGGAGCTCGCCGAGCGGATCGCGGCCCTGTCCGGCATCCCCGACGCCCGGGTCTTCTTCACCACCTCCGGGACCGAGGCCAACGACACCGCCCTGCTCCTGGCCACCGCGTACCGCCGCTCGAACCAGATCCTGGCGATGCGCAACAGCTACCACGGGCGTTCCTTCTCCACCGTCGGCATCACCGGCAACCGCGCCTGGTCCCCGACCGGCCTCTCCCCGCTCCAGACCCTGTACGTGCACGGCGGCGTCCGCACCCGCGGGCCCTACGCCCAGTACACCGACGAGCGGTTCGTCGACGCCTGCGTCGCCGACCTGGAGGACCTGCTCGGCCACACCCGCGCGCCCGCCGCCCTGATCGCCGAGCCGATCCAGGGCGTCGGCGGCTTCACCTCCCCGCCCGACGGCCTCTACGCCGCCTTCCGCCGGGTCCTCGACCGGCACGGCATCCTGTGGATCTCCGACGAGGTGCAGACCGGCTGGGGCCGCACCGGCGACCACTTCTGGGGCTGGCAGGCCCACGGCCAGGCCGGACCACCCGACATGCTCACCTTCGCCAAGGGCATCGGCAACGGCATGGCGATCGGCGGAGTCGTCGCCCGCGCCGAGATCATGAACAGTCTCGACGCCAACTCCATCTCCACCTTCGGCGGTTCGCCGATCACCATGGCCGCCGGCCTCGCCAATCTCGCCCACCTCCAGGACAACGACCTCCAGGGCAACGCCCGCCGCGTCGGCGGACTGCTCATCGAACGGCTGCGCTCCGCCGTCGCGGGAGTCGAGTTCGTCCGCGAGGTCCGCGGCCGCGGCCTGATGATCGGCCTCGAAATGGTCCGCCCCGGCACCGACGAACCGGATCCGGACGTCGCCTCCGCCGTCCTGGAGGCCGCCCGTGAACGCGGACTGCTGCTCGGCAAGGGCGGCGGCCACCACACCACCGCGCTGCGCATCGCCCCGCCGCTCTCGCTCACCGTCGGCGAGGCCGAGGAAGGCGCGGGCATCCTCGAAGAGGCGCTGCGCTCCGTCCAGGACGAGGGGGCCTGACCCATGACCACCCGTACGCTGATCCGCGGCGGTCTCGTCATCACCGCCGCGGACGAGGTCCACGCCGACGTCCTCGTCGAGGACGGCCGCATCGCCGCCCTCGCCGCCCACGGCTCCGACGTCGCCGCCGGCTGGACGGCCGGCCGGATCATCGACGCCACCGACCGGTACGTCATCCCGGGCGGCGTCGACGCCCACACCCACATGGAACTGCCGTTCGGCGGCACCTTCGCCTCCGACACCTTCGAGACCGGCACCCGCGCCGCCGCCTGGGGCGGCACCACCACCATCGTGGACTTCGCCGTCCAGACCGTAGGCCACTCGCTGCGCGAGGGCCTCGACGCCTGGTACGCCAAGGCCGACGCCAACTGCGCGATCGACTACGGCTTCCACATGATCCTCTCCGACGTCAACGAGACCACCCTCAAGGAGATGGACCACCTCGTCGCCGAAGGCATCAGCTCCTTCAAGCTGTTCATGGCCTACCCCGGCGTCTTCTACAGCGACGACGGGCAGATCCTGCGCGCCATGCAGCGCTCCGCCGCCAACGGCGGGCTGATCATGATGCACGCGGAGAACGGCATCGCCATCGACGTCCTCGTCGAACAGGCCCTGGCCCGCGGCGAGACCGACCCCCGGTACCACGGCGAGGTCCGCAAGGCGCTGCTGGAGGCCGAGGCCACCCACCGCGCCATCCAGCTGGCGCGGGTCGCCGGTGCGCCGCTGTACGTGGTGCACGTGTCGGCGGAGGAGGCCGTGGCCGAACTGGCCACCGCCCGCGACAAGGGGCTGCCGGTCTTCGGGGAGACCTGCCCGCAGTACCTGTTCCTGTCGACGGACAACCTCGCGGAGCCGGACTTCGAGGGCGCCAAGTACGTGTGCTCCACGCCGCTGCGGCCCAGGGAGCACCAGGCGGCCCTGTGGCGGGGCCTGCGGACCAACGACCTCCAGGTCGTCTCCACCGACCACTGCCCCTTCTGCTTCGTCGGCCAGAAGGAGCTGGGCCGGGGCGACTTCTCGAAGATCCCCAACGGCCTGCCGGGCGTCGAGAACCGCATGGACCTGCTCCACCAGGCCGTAGTCGACGGGCACATCTCCCGTCGCCGCTGGATCGAGATCGCCTGCGCCACCCCGGCGCGGATGTTCGGCCTGTACCCGAAGAAGGGCACGATCGCGCCCGGCGCGGACGCCGACATCGTCATCTACGACCCGCACGCCACGCAGACCCTGTCGGCCGAGACCCATCACATGAACGTCGACTACTCGGCGTACGAGGGGAGGACCGTCACCGGCCAGGTCGAGACCGTCCTCTCCCGGGGCGAGCCCGTCATCGAGCAGCGCGCGTACAAGGGCCGCGCCGGTCACGGCGTCTTCACCCCGCGCGCCACCTGTCAGTACCTGAACTGACCCTGTACCGAGCCGAGTTGTACCGAACCGAACCAGGAGGTCCCGTCGTGGACTTCGGACTCGTCCTGCAGACCGACCCGCCCGCCTCGCAGGTCGTCGGGCTGATGCGGCGCGCGGAGCGCAACGGCTTCCGCTACGGCTGGACCTTCGACTCCGCCGTCCTGTGGCAGGAGCCCTTCGTCATCTACAGCCGGATCCTGGAGCACACCACGAAGCTCCACGTCGGCCCGATGGTGACCAACCCCGGCACCCGTACGTGGGAGGTGACGGCCTCCACCTTCGCCACCCTGAACGAGATGTACGGCAACCGCACCGTCTGCGGCATCGGCCGCGGCGACTCCGCCATGCGCGTCGCCGGGCGCAAGCCCAACACCCTGGCCCGGCTCGGCGAGGCCATCGGCGTCATCCGGGACCTCGCCGAGGGACGCGAGGCGGAGGTGGACGGCAACCCGATCCGGCTCCCGTGGGTCCGGGACGGCAGGCTGCCGGTGTGGATGGCCGCGTACGGGCCCAAGGCCCTCGCGCTGGCCGGGCAGAAGGCCGACGGCTTCATCCTCCAGCTCGCCGACCCGTTCCTCACCGAGTGGATGGTCAAGGCCGTACGACAGGCCGCCACGGACGCCGGCCGCGACCCGGACGCGCTCACCATCTGCGTCGCGGCCCCCGCGTACGTGACCGAGGACGACTCGCCCGAGGCCCTGGCACACGCCCGGGACCAGTGCCGCTGGTTCGGCGGCATGGTCGGCAACCACGTCGCCGACCTGGTCGCCCGGTACGGCGAGCACTCCGGCATGGTGCCCGACGCGCTCACCGCGTACATCAAGGACCGGCACGGCTACGACTACAGCCACCACGGCCGCGCCGGAAACCCCGACACCGAGTTCGTCCCCGACGAGATCGTCGACCGCTTCTGCCTCCTCGGCCCGGCGGAGGCCCACCTCGAGAAGCTGCGGCACCTCCGCGACCTCGGCGTCGACCAGTTCGCCGTCTACGACATGCACGACGCGAAGGAGGCCACCATCGACGCCTACGGCTCCGACATCATCCCCGCCCTCGGCGGCTGACCCGCACCCCGTCACTCGAAGGCGAGCACCTCGGAGACCGGACGGCGGGGCGTGGCCCCGCCCCGTGGTCCGTACCCCAGGCGGAGCACCATGTGAACGTGGCCCATGGCGGAACCCGGGTCCCGCGTCTGGGAACGGAGCTCGGGCCACTCCAGCGGCTGGGACATCAGCGATGTGGAGAGGCCGTCGAGGGTGGCCTGGAGCAGGACCCGCTGCAGCGCCTGGCCGGCCCGCAGCCAGTCCGCCGGGGTGTCCTCGCCCGTGCCGAGCAGGGCCAGCTGGGGCCGCTGCTCGAAGCGCACCGAGCCGCGGCCGGCGTCGCGGCGCTGCGCGTCGAAGTCCCGGACCGGGGAGGTGACGTCGTACTGGCGCGGGCCGAAGGCGTACGCGGGGATCCCCTCGGTCTGCGGGCCCTCGTCGGCGGCGCCCGTACGCGTCCAGGCGGCGATCTCCGCGCGGACGGCCTCGTCCGCCGCCTCGAACAGCTCGGACTCGCGGACGAGCTCCATCACGGTGTCGGCGTGCCAGTCGCCCGGCACGACCAGCCGACAGCCCTCCAGGAGAGCGGCGGCCGCGAGCGCGTCGAGGAGCTCGGAGGGGATGCGCTCCTCGGAGAACGGGAAGCGGCTCGTGTGCCGCTCCCGCAGTGCGGGCCAGAGCCCGGCCAGTTCCTCGTCCTCCCCGGCGAGGAGCCGCACGTCGGCAAGGTGCCAGGGGTCTTCGGGATCGGGCAGCAGCCGGGTCTCCGTGCGCAGGCCCCGGTGCGCGGCGGCGACCCGCAGGCCGAACAGGGCGGCGCCGCAGCCGAGGTGGAGGGCGCGGTGGTCGGGGTCCTCACGGGGCAGTTCGCGCGTGGGATCGCCGTGGAGCTCGACGGTGTCCGTGCCCGTCCGGTGCACGAATCTCCACGGCTGGGCGTTGTGCATCGACGGGGCGGTGACGGCGTCGGCGACCAGCGCGGTCACGAGCGGTCGGGTCGGAGCGGTGGTGGACATCGTTCGTCCTGTCTGTGGGTGCACGGCCGGGCACACCGATGGGCGGACCGTCGGGGGGCGCCGTCCGCCCTCCGGGTCTCGCTGCCGGGAGTCCGGGCGGGGGACCGCCCCTCTTCTCCCACTGTCCCCCGACCGGCCGCCGCCCGCCAGGGCCGTTCAGCCCCTGCCGGGGCCGGTGCGGCGGTCCCGTGACGGTGACGGCGCCGGCCGTCACGACCCGTGGCGGGGTCATTGCGTGGCGTAGGTCTCCAGGTAGGCGGTGACCAGCCGTCGGGCCTCCCTGATCGTGGTCGCGTCGCCGCCGGGCGAGCGTCGGAAGGCGACGTCGAAGAGGCGGTCGCCGGCCTCGAAGGCGACCTCGACGGCGTGCAGGGGAGTGTCGGGCAGGACGAGTTCGCGGGTCAGCAGGAGGCGCCAGAGCTGCTCGGCCTGCGCCGTCCTGTGGGCGCGCGCGAGCTCGGTGAGCGCCGGGCCGGCGCCCGCGTACCAGAGGACGACGAAGCTCTGGTGCCGGCGGTGGTACGCGAGCTGCGGCTCGACCACGGCGTCGATGACGTCCTGCAGGGTGTCCACCCCGGGGTCGTTCAGCGCCGTCTCGACGAGCTCGTCCAGGGCGCGGAGGTGGCGCCGGACGAGCTCGGCGTCGACCTCGTGGCGGTCGGCGTAGTAGTGGTAGACCGACGCGGTCGGGATGCCGGCCCGCTCGCCGATGCCCTTGAGCGTGGCGGCCTCGTAGCCCTGTTCGGCGAGCAGTTTCTCGGCGGCGTCGAGGATGGCCTTCTCGCGTTCCAGCCTGCGGCGCTGCACGGTGGCGGGGCGGCCGGCGCCCTCGCGCGCGGGCCGTCGCCCCGCGGGATCCGGGCTGTCCATGGGAGACCTCCCCGTGAAGGCGCTCCCGTCCGGGAGATCTGTCGAACCTGATGGCGATTCGGGATCGTATCAACCCATGGTGCCGGGCGCGCTACGCGCGTACATTCGTCGGACCCCCCGCACTCCGCACGGCCTCGTTCCGCCTCGTTCCCCTCCCGAACGAAGGGTTCCGCCGATGACCGCGACCACTCCCTCCGACAGAACCGGCACGACCGACGGGCGGGTCGAACTCGCGCCCGACGAGGTCCTCGCCGACAGCCGTTTCGTCAACGACGACCTGCTCCCCGTCCCCGTCGCCCGGCGCCGCTGGACCACCTACAACTTCGCCGCGCTCTGGGTCGGCATGGCCCACAACATCCCGTCCTGGCTGCTCGCCTCCGGCCTCGTCGCCCTCGGCATGGACTGGAAACAAGCCGTGTTCACCATCGCGCTCGCCAACGTCATCGTGCTGCTGCCGATGCTGCTGACCGGGCACGCCGGCCCCAAGTACGGCATCCCCTTCCCGGTCCTCGCCCGCGCCTCGTTCGGGCTGCGCGGCGCGAACCTGCCCGCGCTGATCCGGGCCGGCGTGGCCTGCGCCTGGTTCGGCATCCAGACCTGGATCGGCGGCCAGGGCATCTTCGTGCTGCTCGGCAAGATCTTCGGCGGCTGGGCGGAGGCGGGCGAGATCGGCGGCCAGCCGTGGACGCTGTGGCTCTGCTTCGTACTCTTCTGGGCGCTCGAACTCGCCATCATCTACCGGGGGATGGAGGCGCTGCGCCGCTTCGAGAACTGGGCCGCGCCGTTCGTCATCGTCGGCGCGCTGGTGCTCCTGATCTGGATCGCGGTCAAGGCCGGCGGCTTCGGCCCGCTGCTCGACCAGCCGTCGAAGCTGGGCTGGGGCGCGGAGTTCTGGCCGGTCTTCTTCCCCTCCCTCATGGGCATGATCGCGTTCTGGTCGACGCTCTCGCTCAACATCCCCGACTTCACCCGCTTCGGCGCCGGGCAGCGCTCCCAAGTCCTCGGCCAGAGCCTCGGGTTGCCCACGACCATGACGCTGTTCGCGCTGCTCTCGGTGCTCGTCACCTCCGGCTCGCAGGCGGTGTACGGCGCGCCGGTCTGGGACCCGGTGGCGCTGGCCGCGAAGACCGACAACGTCTTCGGGCTGCTGTTCGCGCTGGTGACCGTGCTCGTCGCGACGATCTCGGTGAACCTCGCGGCCAACGTGGTCTCGCCCGCGTACGACCTCGCCAACCTCGCCCCACGCCTCGTCAACTTCCGTACCGGGGCGCTGATCACGGGCGTCGTGGGCGTGCTGATCATGCCGTGGAAGCTGACCGAGACGCCCGAGCTGTACATCTTCACCTGGCTGGGCCTGGTCGGCGGACTGCTCGGTACGGTCGCCGGCATCCTCATCGCGGACTACTGGCTGGTGCGGCGCACGGTCCTCGACCTCGCCGACCTGTACCGCCCGGGCGGCCGCTACTGGTACGCGGCGGGCTGGAACCCGGCGGCCGTCCTCGCCTTCACGGTCGGCGGCGTCCTCGCCGTCGGCGGCTCCCACTCGGCCCCCGGCAAGGGTCTGTTCCCCGCGGACGGCCTGATCCCGTTCCTGAAGCCGCTCGCCGACTACGGCTGGGCCGTGGGCCTCACGGCCTCGCTGCTGCTGTACACCGCGCTCATGGCGGGACGGCGTCCGCGGCGCGGCTGACCGGACCTCGTTTCCGGGCCCGTTCCCGTCCTGAAGGCCCGTTTCCGCCCTGAAGCCCCGTTCCCGCCCACCGCGGACAGGGGCTGACAGCAAGGTTACGCTCCAGTAGGGTTCCGGCAGCCGACATGACGAGGGGGGGGCTGCCGTGACCGCGGTCGAACACACCGGACTGGCCGAAATGGCCCGGCAGTTGGCGGACGGGACGGTCACCTCGGCCGCCCTCGTGCAGTCCGCCCTGGACCGCATCGAGGCCGCCCAGCCCACCCTCAACGCCTTCCGCGTCACCCGCCCGGAGGCCGCGCTCGAAGAGGCCGCGGAGGCCGACCGGCGGCTCGCCCGGGGCGAGGTGCTGCCGCTGCTCGGCGTGCCGATGGCCGTCAAGGACGACACCGACGTCGCCGGTCTGCCCACCGCCTTCGGCTGTGCCGGAGACCTCCCCGCCGTGGAACAGGACGGCGAGGCGGTACGGCGGCTGCGCGCGGCCGGCGCGGTGATCGTCGGCAAGACGAACTCCTGCGAGCTCGGCCAGTGGCCGTTCACCGAGGGCCATGCCTTCGGCGCCACCCGCAACCCGTGGAACCCGGACCACACGCCCGGCGGCTCCTCCGGCGGCTCGGCCGCGGCCGTCGCCGCCGGGCTCGTGCCCGCCGCCCTCGGCTCCGACGGCGCGGGCTCCATCCGCATCCCCGCGTCCTGGACCCACCTCGTCGGGATCAAGCCCCAGCGCGGCCGGGTCTCCGTCCACCCGTACAACGACTGCTTCCACGGCCTCACCGTCAACGGCCCGCTCGCCCGCACCGTCGCCGACGCCGCCCTGCTGCTCGACGCCGTCGCCGGCTCCCACGCCAGCGAGCGCTTCCAGCCCACCCCCGTGGACGCCTCCGCCGCGGCCCGCCGCGAACCCGGCCGGCTGCGGATCGCGCTCGCCTGGCGGCCGCCCTTCACCGCCACCCCCACCCCGCTGCACCCCGGCGTCCGGCGGGCCGTCGCCGACCTCGGCGACACGCTCGCCCGGCTCGGCCACACCGTCGAGGAGGCCCGGCCCCGGTACGGGCTGATCGGCCTGAGCTTCCTGCCCCGGGCTGCCGCCGGCGTCGCCGAGTACGCCGGCCGGCACCCCGAGCCGGGGCTGCTCGACCCGCGCACCCGGGAGACCGCCCGCTCCGGCCGGCTGCTCGGCGGCCGGGCGCTGCGCGCCGCCCGCGGCCGGGAGGCCCGCCAGCACCGCAGGATCGGCGCGATCTTCGACACGTACGACGTCGTCCTCGCCCCGACCACCGCCGTGCCGCCGCCCCGGATCGGGGCCTTCGACGATCTGCCCGGCTGGCGCACCGACCTGAGCATGGCCTCGGCCTGCCCGTACGCCTGGCCCTGGAACGTCCTCGGCTGGCCCGGCGTCAACGTCCCGGCCGGCTTCACGGCCGACGGGCTCCCGATCGGCGCCCAGCTCCTCGGCCCGGCCGGCAGCGAGCCGCTGCTCGTCTCGCTCGCCGCCCAACTCGAGGACGACCTGCGGTGGTTCGAGAAGCGTCCGGCAGCCTTCGCGGAGTCGTGACGGGGGCCGTCCCCGGCGGTTAACCTGCCGGAGGGACAGTCCTGATGCGGGGGAGGCGGGGGATGGCTCCACGGCTGGTGTTCGTGCACGGAATCGGCGGGCCGCGGGACCCGGCCGCCGAGCTGGCCCACTGGGCCGGCGCGCTCGCCGCCGGCATGCGGGCCGCCGGGCACTCCGCGCTCGCCGCGTCGCTGGAGGCCGCGCCCGCCGCGCACGCCGCCTTCGTCTCGTACGCCGATCTCTTCGGCCGCCCGCAGGCGCAGGGCGGCGACGACGCCACCGCCGAGGCCGGGCTGCTGGCCGCCCTGGTCGGCGAACTCGTCGACGAGGCCTTCGCGTTGGCGGAGGAGGACGACGACCGGGAGGGGCTGCGGATCCTCGCCCACGCCCGTACCGAGGCGGCGCCGGCCGGACAGCAGCAGGGCGCGGGGGACCTGGCGCGCCGTGCCCTCAACGTGGTCACCACCCTGCTCTCGCTGCGCCCCTGGGACGGCGCGGGGGAGTGGCTCACCCCGAAGCTGATGGTCCGTCATTTAGGGCAGGTGGCCCGCTACCTGGCCCGCGCCGAGCCCGACGCCGGCGGTGCCACCCTCGACGCCCGGATCCGGGCCCGCGTCGCCGCGGCCCTCGGCGACGGCCCCGCCGTCGTCGTCGCGCACTCCCTCGGCACCGTCGTCGCCCTGGAGACCCTGCACGAACGGGACGCCGACGTCCCGCTGTTCGTCACCCTCGGCTCGCCCCTCGCCATGCGCGGCGTCGTCCTGCCCCGGCTGCGGCCCCAGCCGCCCGCCGTCCCCGACGGCACCGCCCGCTGGCTCAACTTCTGGGACCGCGACGACGTCATCGCCGTACGCCCCCACCTCGAACGCGACCTCGCACCCGGCGCGTCCGGCGTCCGGCCGGTCAGCGACCGCATCGACTCCGACGGCCTGTGGGTGCACACCGCCACCAAGTACCTGGCCCAGGCCGCCGTCGCCGGACCCGTGGCCGAGGCGCTCGCCGCGCACCCGGGCCGCGGATGACGGTCCGCCCGCGCGGCGGCCGCCCGCCCGGCCGCCCCGACACCCCCCGCCACCTCCTCGTGATCGCCCCGCAGTGCCGGCAGATGGAGCGCCTCGACCTCCTCGAACCGGCCGCCGCCGGACTGTACGAGGTGCTCACCGACCCCGCCCTCGGCGGCTGCGCCCCCGGACTGCCCGACGGCCGCTCCGCGCTGCTCGCCGGCTACGGCATCACCAGCGCCGACGTGCGCGCCGCCGTCTCCGACGCCGTGCGCCACGCCGCCCGCCACCGCGCCGTCCTCGTCCTCGCCCTCCTCGGCCACGGCTTCGTGCCCGGCCGCAGCAGCAGCCTGTACCTGATGACGGAGGAGTCCGTCGAGGACGTCCGCAACGGCTCCGTAGCCGTCGGGGACCTCCTGACGGACGCCGCCGACGACCCCGGCGTACCCGGCGTGCTCGCCCTCGTCGACACCTGTCACGCCGGCGGCGCACCGCCCCCCGTCCACGAGCTGACCGGCGGCACCCGCAACGGACGTACCCGGCTCGCCCTGCTGATGGCCTCCGCCGTCACCCAGCCCGCCACCGGACTGTCCTTCACGCGCGGCCTCACCGACCTGATCGTCCGGGGACTACCGGACGCCGAGCGGGAGTTCGGCGTCGCCGACGCCGTCCGCGCGCTCAAGGGCGCCCTGCCCGGCCAGGACGTCACCGGCCTCGACTACGACGCCGACGGCGCCGCCCGCGCACCCGTCTGGATCGCCCGCAACGCCCGCGAGCGGCGCGCCCCCGGCGGGCTGTGCGGCCGGCTCGCCCTCGACGAACTCGCCGCCGCCCTTCGCGCCGTCGACCCGCTGCTGCCCGCTCCCGACGCGACCGGCGACGGGGCCGACCTCGCCGCCGTCCGCGAGGACGTCCTCGCCCACCCCGCCTCACCCGCCCGCGGCCACGCCCTCGCCGTACTCGACTCGCTCGCCGTCGCGGTGCGCACCGTCGTGTTCCTGCGCGGCTGGCTCGGCGCCGACCTCACCACCGCGCGCATGCGGCACGCCCTGCACACCCTGCTCGCCGCCGAGGGCCGGCTGCCGTCCGGCGACCGGCTCCGCACCGACGTCGACATCGTCGACGAACTGGTCTTCAACCACCCCTCCGCCGACGACGACTGGCGGCCCGGCCTGACGAAGTTCGTCGCCCTGCTCGGCCGCGTCTGCGGCCGCCCGCCCGAAGCGCCCGAACTGCACGCCTGGGGCGCCCGCGGCGGAGCCGTCGCCGAACTCAACGCCGCGCTCGCGTACGCCGCCCGGCGCGTCGACGACCAGCGGCTCGCCCTCGTCGTCAGCCTGCACGCCGCCCTCGCCGACGACTGGCCCGAGGAGCTGGACGCCTGGCTGCTGCGCGACGGCGAACTCCTCCACCACGAGCGCTTCGCCTGCCCCAGCGCCGACCGGGCCGGCGCCGAACTCGCCGTCGAGGACGCCGCCGCCTGGGCCGAGGACCACGGCGCCGCGCTCGGACTGCCGCTGGTGCGCGTCGACATCGCCCTGCCCGCCGGACTGCTCCTGGACTGGCGGCCCGAAGAGGCAGGAGTCGCCGCACTTCTGGGTATCCGCTACGAGGTGAGACTCCACTGGAGCCGCCGGCTCACCCCCGACGCGGCGCTGCGCAGCATCGAGCGGGTCGTCCGCGGCAGCTGGGACGTGCTCTCCCACCCGCTCGGCGAGGACCGCCGCGCCCCCGTCGACTGGCTCGGCCGCGACGACGTCGCCGAGGCGCAGGAACTGCGCGCCAAACTCCGCACCGGCCGCTACCGGCGCGGCCTCGGCCTGCTCCACCACCCCGGCGCCGACGCGCGTCTGCTCGACCTGCTGCTGCACTACACCCCCGTCCTGCTCTGGCCGCACGACCCGGCCGGAGCCGACCCCGGCTGCGCCGAGGACCGCCACCGCTGCCTCGACCGCAAATGGTGGGCCATGCCCGCCGCGCTCGCGTACGCCTACCGGGACCGCTGGGCCGACCGGGAGGCCGACGACGACCTCGCCGACCTCCGGGCCGTCTGGGACGACCCGGACTGGCTCCGCTTCTGCGGGGCATTCCGGAACGGGCCGCCGCCCGCCCGTGCCTCCGACACCGCTCCCGAAGGGATGTCATGACCTGGAACGCGTACTACCGGGGCGACGGAACGAGCCGGCCCGACACCCGGCTGCCCGACCCGCCGCCCTGGCGCACCTTCCCCAGCCGCCCCGCCGCCGAGGTGTTCCGGCCGCCGGACGGTCTGATCGAGGCCGTCAACGCGGCCCTCGCGCTGAGACGGCCGCTGCTGATCACCGGCACGCCCGGCTCCGGCAAGTCCACGGTCGTCGAGCAGGTGGCCGCCGAGCTGGCCCTCGGACCCGTACTGCGCTGGCACATCACCTCCCGATCCACGCTCGCCGAGGCGCTCTACCGCTACGACGCCCTCGGCCGCATCCACGCGCACCGGCTCCAGCAGGAGAAGGCCCGCGCCGGGGCCGACACCGGCGACGGCGACGACATCGCGGCCTTCATCGGCCTCGGCCCGCTCGGCACCGCCCTGCTGCCCTCGGAGCGGCCGCGCGCCCTGCTCGTCGACGAGATCGACAAGTCCGACCTCGACCTGCCCGGCGACCTCCTGGAGGTCCTGGAGCGCGGCGAGTTCCGCATCCCCGAACTGCTGCGCGAGGGCCAGGACGTGGCGGAACTGCGGATGTGGGACAGCGCGGACCGGTACCGGGTGGAGCGCGGCCACGTCCAGTGCACCGAGTTCCCGTTCATCGTCATGACCAGCAACGGCGAACAGGAGCTCCCCGCGCCCTTTCTGCGCCGTTGCGTGCGCTACACGATGCCGAAACCCACGGCCGCCCTGATACGCGAAGTGGTGCGCGGGCATCTTCAGTTGGAGATATCCGAATCCGGCCCCGAGGCGGACCTCGTGAACGACTTCGTACGACGTGTGGCGGCGGGCGAGAGCGTCGCCGTGGACCAGCTCCTGGGCACCCTGCACCTCCTGCACGGGGACGCCCAGGGCGCGGCGAAGGTTCGCGGCCGGGGCGAACGCGACCGTCTCATCGCCCTGCTGATGAAGGACCTCTCCGGTGCCTGACGGGAGGCCCGGGGCGGAGCGCCTGGACTCCGTCGTCGGCGCCGTCCACGCGCTGGGGCGGGGCCTCGACGGCGTGTCCCTGGCCGAACTGCTGTGGCTGGCGGCGCAGTCGGGCGGCGACGGGCCGGAGGAGGACGCCCGCCCCGAGGCCCGGACCGGGACCGGCGGCGAACGGCCCGCGGTCGACCCGCGGGACGCCGCCCGGCCCGGCCGGGACCACTCCCGGCAGCCCGTCTACGAGCCCGCGGCCGCGCCCGCGGGCCGCGGGCTCGCCGGGCGCAAGGTCTCCCTGCCGCGCGCCGCCGCGCTGCCCCGCGCCCGCGAACTCGCCACCGCCCTGCGCCCGTTGCGCCGCCCCTGGCGCAAGGGGCGGCGGGAACAGCTCGACATCGCCGGCACCGTCGCCGACTTCGCCCGCAGCGGCGAACTGCTGCCCGTCTTCGGCCCGACGCCCGAGCGCTGGTTCGACCTGACCGTCGTCCTCGACCGCTCGCCCACCATGGCCGTCTGGGCCGACACCACCGGCGAACTGCTCCGGCTGCTCGCCAGCACCGGAGTCTTCCGCACCCTGCGGGTCCAGGAGATCAACACCTGGGAGCCCGAGCCCGAGCCGGAGCCCGCTCCCGAACTCCCCGCTGCTGCACCCGCGTTACCGCAACCGCAGTCCCGGCGCCTCGTCCTCGTGATCTCCGACTGCGTCGCCACCGCGACCGGCGACAGCCGGCTGTGGGACCGCATCCACCGCTGGGCCCGCGCGGTGCCGACCGTCCTCGTCAACCCGCTGCCGCCGGCGATCTGGAGGCACTCCGGCCTCGACCTGCCGGCCGTGCGCACCGCCCCGCCGCCGCGGCCCGGCGCGGCCAACGCCCGCCTCCCGTACACCGAACCGCCGCTGCTCGAAGAGCTCCTGTACGCGGCCGAGAGCACTCGCGACCCCTGGGTGCCGGTGCCCGTCGTCTCGCTCACCCCCCGCTCCGTGGACCGCTGGGCCCGCACGCTGATGCGCGGCGCGCCGGAGGGCTGCGCGGCGGTCCTGGTGCCGCAGCCGGGGCTGATGGAGCGGCCGGGCGTCCTGGAGGACGCCGAACTGGACGGCGAGAAACTGGTCGAGTCGTTCCTGCACCGCGCCTCCACGACAGCCGTCCGCCTGGCCGCGCTCTGCTCCGCGTACGCCGAGCTGAGCGTCGCGCTGCTGCACCTGGTCCGCCAGGAGCTGGTCCCCGAGGCCACGCCCGCGGACCTCGCGGAGGTGGTGGTCGGCGGGCTGGTCTCCGTCGACCAGGGCGAGGAGGAGAGCAGCGGTCCCGTGCTGCGCTTCCACGCCGGCGTCCGCGAACGCCTGGCGCACCGCCTCGGCGCCCGGGACGCCCGCCGGGTCCGCGACGCGATCACCCGCTTCGTCGACGCGAACCCGGACGCCCGCTCCCGCTTCGCCGCGGTCACCCCGTCGCCGGAGGGCGACAAGGCCATCGCCCCGGACCAGGGGCCCCCGATCGCGGACGTGACGACGGAGCCGGCGGAGTCCGCGGAGACGCTCGCCGCGTGGACGCGCGCGCAGGAGGTGCTGCGGGGCGGGGAACGGCCTTCGGAGGAGGCGCGGACGCGCCCGCTGCGCCCGGCGGCGGGCCTCGTACGCCCACGCGAGGACGCCCCGCCGCCGTACTTCTTCCTCAGCTACGCACGCGCGGCCCGGTACGGCGACGGCACGAACCCCGACCTCTGGGTCGAGCGGCTCTTCGCCGACCTGAGCAGCCACGTCATGGCCATGACCGACCTGCCCGCCGGGGTGCAGGCCGGCTTCATGGACCGCGACATCCGCCCCGGTGAGACATGGACCGAACGGCTCGGCGAGGTGCTCGCGACCTGCCGGGTCTTCGTCCCGCTCTACTCGCCGCGCTACTTCGCCAGCGAGACCTGCGGCCGCGAGTGGTACGCCTTCGACCAGCGCACGATCTACGAGCAGGCCAAGCGCGACCACACGGTCCACGCCGTGGTCCCGGCCCTGTGGGTGCCGGTCCCGAACGACTCGATGCCCGCCGTGGCCCGCCGACTGGGCGCACCGGGCCGTGAGTTCGGCGACCTCTACGCGAGCGAGGGGCTGTACTCGCTGATCAAACTGCGCGCCTACGTCGAGGAGTACGAACGCGCGGTCTACCAACTCGCCAAGCGCATCGTCACGGTGGCGCAGGAGAGCGAGCTGCCGCCCGGCTCCCCGGTCGACTACCTCACCTCTCCCAGCGCCTTCGGCGGCTTCGGCGCCCGGTCCGACCGGGTACGGGTGGTCGTCGCCGCGCCGTCCGGGCGCGAGCTCCCGCCGGGTCGTACGCCGGACCCGTACGGCGCGGACGCGCTGAGCTGGAACCCGTACCACCCGGAGTCGCGTCGCCCCGTCGGCCAGGTCGCGGCGTCCCTGGTGCGCTCGCTCAACCTGGAGGCGACGGTGGGCTCCTGGGAGGAGTCCGAGAGCTGGCTGACGCGGGACGCGCCGCCCCCGGACCCGGTGGTCCTGCTGCTCGACCCGTGGCTCCTCGGCGACCCCGCCTGGCGCCGCCGCCTCGCCGACCTGGACGCGGGCGCGTGCCCGTGGGTACGGGTCGTGGTCCCCAGCCACGCCCGCGACGACCAGTGCGTGACGGCCCGCCGAGAGCTGCGCGAGCTGCTCGCCCGCGTCATGCCCTACGCGGCCGGAGCCCTGCCCGGGGGCGCGGAGCCCGCCACCCTGGAGGACCTGGGCCCGCACCTCGCCCGTACCGTCGCCGAGGCCAGGGCCGCCCACGCCGGCGAGACGCCGGCGCGGACGGACGGGGAGGTCTGACCGCTCCGTCAGGAGGGGTTGTCGCCGTGGGTGAGGGTCTCCCAGGCGACGAAGAGGTTGTTGCTGCCGGCCGGGCGGTTGCGCGCGGTCAGCGTCTCGGTGTTGGACATCGCGTGACCGAGGCGGTTGTGCAGCGCGTTGTAGCCGACCTCGGTGACGGGGCCGAGCCCCTTGTGCAGGGAGCCGCCGCACAGCCAGCTCGGCGGGGCCGTGCCCAGCTCGTACTTCGCCTGGAACCCGAGCGCGTGCCGCAGCCGTTCGCCGACGTCCGTGCCGTACAGGTCCTGGCCCTGGATCCGGCTGGTCTCGGCGACGTGGGCGATGGCGGAGATGCCGTAGCCGGTGTGCGTGAAGTCGCGGCAGGTCTCCTGGGTCAGGCCGGTGACGAAGGTCGACTGCCCCTGCCAGTACTTGACGATCTTCTCGCGCGTGTCGAGGTTCTGGCTCGGCACGGTCTTCGGCAGCGCGCCGTCGGAGGCGAGGTAGACGTAGGCGGCGGTGCGGGTGCGGAACTTCGCCATGGCCTTGTCGTACGACGCCCTGTCCTCCAGGAAGACGGAGATGCCGACGGCGGCCTCCATCATTGACAGCTCCCAATTGCCGTTGGAATGGGAGCCGTTGATGATCTCGGGCAGGTAGACGTTCCGGAGCATCGCCCCGAACCGGCCGGAGTTCGGCCAGCCGCCCGTGTACGTGTGCTTGATGATCTCGGCGGCCCTGGGCCAGGAGGAGCCGGCCCAGCCGGTCTGGAGCGGGGCGTTGCTGTTGGTGTGGTCCGTGATGACCGCGGACCAGGCGTCCATCAGCTGGATGGACTTCTGCGCGTAGCGCGCGTCCCGCGTGACGTACCAGGCGAGGGCGTTGGTGTACGCGGCGATCGCGTCCTCGCGCTCGTCCGTGCAGCCGAGGTTGGGGTTCGAGTACGAGCCGCACTCGACGACGGCACGGGGCTTCGGGGTGCGGTTCGGGTCGGCGTACCGGCTCGCCATCATCTGGTCGTACGCGCCCTTCCAGGGCTGGGCGCCGACGAGCACCTTGGAGCGGGCGAAGTCCAGTTGACCCCGGGAGACGGTGACTCCGGGGTGGGTGAACGTGGCGGGAGCGGCGTCGGCGCCGGGGGCGGACGGCCAGACGAGGACACCGGCGACAAGGGCGGCCACGGCCGCGAGCAGTCCTGTTCTGCGCATGTGTGGGGGGCCTTCCGTTCGCGTGGGGGAGAACGTGAAGCGCCTTGACGAACAGACGCGTTGAGCCGAGACCATAGGTCTGGACCATGCTTCCGTCAAGGTGTGAAGGAAGCGTCCCAGGTCGTCGGCCCGAGGCCGGCCCCGTCTCGAGGACGAGGGCCGGCCCCCGTGTGGAGGCCGGCCCCCGGTCCGGTCAGCCGCCGCTCACCGGCGCGTAGCCCGACGGGCGGGTCGTGAACGTGCCACGACCCTGCGTCCGGGTACGCAGACGGGTGGCATAGCCGAACAGTTCGGCCAGCGGGACCGTGGCCGTCAGCGCCGTCGTACCCGTCGTGCCCGACTCGGCCGTCGTGCCCGAGATACGGGCCCGCCGCGACGCCAGGTCGCCCAGGACCGCGCCCACCGACGCGTCCGGCGCCGTGACCGTCACCTCCGCCACCGGTTCGAGCAGCGTCAGTTCCGCGGCGCGCAGCGCGTCGCGCACCGCGAACCGGGCCGCCGTGCGGAACGCCAGCTCCGAGGAGTCCTTCACATGCGTCGCCCCGTCCGTCAGCGTCACCCGCACCCCGGTCACGGGGTGGCCGCCCAGCGGACCCTCCGCCAGCGCGTCACGGCAGCCCGCCTCCACCGCACGGACGTACTCCTGCGGCACCCGCCCGCCGGTCACCGTCGACGCGAACGCGAACTCGCCCTCCAGCGGCGCCACATCGATCACCACCTGGGCGAACTGCCCCGCCCCGCCGTCCTGTTTGACGTGCTTGTACGCGAAGCCGGTCACCCCGCGCACCACAGTCTCCCGGTACGCCACCTGCGGCCTGCCCACCGTCACCTCCAGCCCGTGCACCCGCCGCAACTGCTCCGTCGCGACCTCCAGATGAAGCTCGCCAAGCCCCGACAGCACCGTCTGACCCGTCTCCGGATCCGACCGCACCACCAGCGACGGGTCCTCCTCCACCAGGCGGCCCAGCGCCGTCGCCAGCCGCTCGGTGTCGAGGCTCCGGCGCGCCTCGACGGCCACCGACACCACCGGCGCCGCCGACCGCGGCGGCTCGAACTGCCGCGGCGCGGCCGGGTCGCAGAGCGTCGACCCGGCACGGGCCGTCTTCGGTCCGACGACGGCGACGATGTCGCCGGCCCCGGCCCGATCCACCTCCGTGTTCCGGTCCGCCTGCACCCGCAGGATCCGCGCGATCCGCTCCGTACGTCCCGCCGTCGCGTCCAGCACCACGTCCCCCTTCCGGACCGTGCCCGAGTACACCCGCAGGAACGTCAGCCGGCCGGTCGCCGTCGACTGCACCTTGAACACCAGCCCCGCGAACGGCTCGTCCGCCTCGTCCGCCGGCGCCGGAAGGTACGCCGCCACCGCGTCGAGCAGCGGCTCGACACCACGGTTCCGGTACGCCGAGCCGCACAGCACGACCACGCCCTCGCCGCCCGCCGTCACGTCCCGCAGCGCGTCCGCGAGCGTGCGCTCGCCGAGCTCGCCGCCGGCGCAGTACTCCTCCAGCGCGCCCGGATGCAGCTCCGCCACCGTCTCCTCCAGGAGCCGCCGACGGCGCGCCGCCTCCTCGCGCAGCTCCGCCGGCACCGGACCCTCGGCCCGGACCTCGTCCGCGCCCCAGACCAGCGCCCGCATCCGCAGCAGGTCGACGACCCCGGTGAAACCGTCCTCGCGGCCGATCGGCATCTGGACCACGAGCGGCACCGCGCCCAGACGGTCCCGGATCGAGGCCACCGCCCGGTCGAGGTCCGCGCCCGCCCGGTCCATCTTGTTGACGAACGCGATCCGCGGCACGCCGTGCCGGTCGGCCTGCCGCCACACCGTCTCGCTCTGCGGCTCGACGCCCGCCACCGCGTCGAACACGGCGACGGCCCCGTCGAGGACCCGCAGCGCGCGCTCGACCTCGTCGGTGAAGTCGACATGGCCCGGCGTGTCGATCAGGTTGATCCGGTGACCGTCCCAGTCGCAGCTCACGGCCGCCGCGAAGATCGTGATCCCGCGGTCCCGCTCCTGCGGGTCGAAGTCGGTGACCGTCGTCCCGTCATGGACCTCGCCGCGCTTGTGCGTGGCGCCGGTCAGGTACAGGAACCGTTCGGTGAGCGTCGTCTTGCCGGCGTCCACGTGCGCGAGGACGCCGATGTTGCGGATACGGGAGAGAGGAAGCTGCGTGCGCATGGCCCAGGGCCTTTCGTACGTGATCGGGAAAAGGCAGCGCGATGACCCGGACGAACGGCGAAAGACGTCGGCAGCGACGTCAGGGGTGCGTCACGGGATTCCGCCGGCGGGCGCGCAGCCGCCGCCGGGAGGAGGGAGAGGCCAGGATCACGTCGTACCGGAACGGCGACCGGGCAGGGGCGGGGACGGGGGAGGCGGAGACGGCGCTCGTACGGCGGCGCATGTCGCTTCCCCCTCTCCTCATGTCAGCGGTCGGTCCTGGAGCGCCGCCGGAAGGTCCGCCGGGGCGCGCTGCGAGTGTAGGGAGCGCGGGGGCGAGGGCGACAACGGTTTTTCGGGACCGGGGCCCCACACAGATCGGCGCTCGGCCCCGCATACGACGGCACCCGGTCCGCTCGTCGCGGGACCGGGTGCCGGAGGACTACGTGGAGTACGAGGAGTACGGGACTCAGCTCAGGAAGTCGCGGGCGATCTGCGCCGCCGTCTCCTCCAGGAGCGGGCCCGCGTTCGGCATGGACTTCGCCGGGTCCGGCTCCAGGGCCGTCAGCGGGTACGCGCGGCGGATGCCGGCCGCGCCGAGGGCCGCAGGGGCGAGGAGGAGACGGCCGCAGACCGCGACGACCTCCTTGCCGGCCGCCCGCGCCGCCGCCGCGACGCCCGCGGGAGCCTTGCCGTGCAGGGTCTGCTCGTCCAGGGAGCCCTCGCCGGTGATCACCAGCGTGGCGCGCTCCAGCGCCGGGGCGAAGCCCAGCACCTCCAGCATCAGCTCGATGCCGGGCCGGAAACTCGCGTCGAGGCCCACCAGGGCCCCGTACCCGATGCCGCCCGCACCGCCCGCGCCGGGCGCGACCGCGCACTCCGCCGCCTTCGGGCCGATCGCCTGCTCCAGCACTGTCGCGAAATGCGCCAGCGCCGCGTCCAGGGTCTCCACGTCCTCCGGCGAGGCGCCCTTCTGCGGGCCGTACACCGCCGGCGCGCCCTTCGGGCCGGTCAGCGGGTTGTCGACGTCGCTGGCGAGGATCAGGTCGACGTCCCGGAAGCGCGGGTCCAGGCCCGACAGGTCCGCGGAGGCGAGCTGCGCGAGCGCCGCGCCGCCGGGGCCGACCGGCTCGCCCGCCGCGTCCAGGAACCGCGCGCCCAGCGCGGCGAGCATGCCGGCGCCGCCGTCCGTGGTCGCGCTGCCGCCGACGCCGAACACGATCGTCCGCGCGCCCGCGTCCAGGGCGGCCGCGAGCAGCTCGCCCGAGCCGTACGTCGTCGCCGTCAGCGGCGCGAACACGCCGGACGGCAGCAGCTGGAGGCCGGACGCCTCCGCCATCTCCACGACCGCGGTGCCGTCGCGCAGCGCGAACGCCGCCGTGACCGGCTCGCCGAGCGGACCGGTCACGGTCAGCTCGTGCCGTTCGAACCCGGCCGCCACCGCCGCCGCGACCGTGCCGTCGCCGCCGTCGGCGACGGGCA
Source organism: Streptomyces sp. NPDC048604 (assembly GCF_043199435.1). Lineage (NCBI taxonomy): Bacteria > Bacillati > Actinomycetota > Actinomycetes > Kitasatosporales > Streptomycetaceae > Streptomyces > Streptomyces sp. NPDC048604. The sequence goes on along the minus strand of NZ_JBICVX010000013.1, from coordinate 179,171 downwards.
GCGTCTCCACTTCGAGCTCCGGGACGACCCGTCGCAGTCCTGCTGTGACCCGCTCCGCGACCTGCACGGCCGTGAGCGAACCCTTGAACTTGTCGGCCGCCACGAGCACACGTGCCCGCGAGTCCGCGACCTGAGTTACTGCTCCGTCCGTCACCTTGCATCCCTTGCTTTCGAACAGGCAGTCGCGCCGTGCCCGACCCTATCCGGACCCCCAGAGGGCATGCCACCCCCTGATAAGGGGATATTCCCTACTATCCCGGGGCGTACCGCCCCCAGCGGGTACACGGGAGGCATGGGCCTACCGCACAGCGAACTCGCCGACCGGATCCTCGGCGGCTGGACCGGGCGGATCGCCGGAAACATGCTCGGCAAGCCGGTGGAACGCGGCGACCACTGGACGCCCGAGCGGATCGACCGCTACCTGCGGCTCACCGGCGCCCTGCCGCTCACCGACTACCTGCCGCCGCCGCCCGCCGCCGGCGCGGACGGCTTCGAGCTGCGCCCCGAGTGGCCGCAGTGCGTCCGCGGCCGGATCAACGGCAGCTGCCGAGACGACGACGTCGACTACTCCATCCTGGGGCTGCACCTCCTGGAGACCCGCGGCTTCGCCTTCACCACCGAGCAGGTCGGCGAGCACTGGCTGCTGCGGCTGCCCTACCTGCAGACCTTCACCGCCGAGCGGACCGCCTACCGCAACCTCGCCAACGGGCTGAAGCCGCCGCTGACCGCCACGTACGACAATCCGCACCAGGAGTGGATCGGGGCGCTGATCAGGGCGGACGTGTACGGCTGGACCTCGCCCGGCGACCCCCGCCGGGCCGCCTCCCTGGCCCGCCGCGACGCCGTCCTGTCGCACACCGGCAACGGGGTGTACGGCGCGATGTGGGCGGCGGCGCTGATCGCCGCCGCGTTCACCACACAGCGGCCGCGAGACGCCCTGGAGACCTCGCTGGAACGGATCCCGGCGAGCAGCCGGCTCGCGCGGACGGTCCGGCATGTGATCGGCCTGTACGAGGCGGACGTGGCATGGGCGGACGCGCTCACCGAACTCGCCGCCGAGACGAACCACCTCGGCTGGATCCACACCGTCCCGAACGCGGCGGTGCTCACGGCCGGACTGCTGTACGGGGAGGGCGACTTCACCCGCACGATCACGCTCACCGTCCGCGGCGGCCTCGACACCGACTCCAACGGCGCGACGGCCGGCTCGGTCGCCGGGGTGATGTGCGGCGCGCGGGCGATCCCGCCGCAATGGTCGGAGCCGCTGCGGGACCGGGTGCGCAGCGCGGTGTTCGGCTTCGACGGAGTACGCATCAGCGAACTGGCCGAGCGCACGCTCCGGCTGGCTACGCTGACAGCATGACGACGACCGATTACGCCGAGTACATCGCGAGCCTCCCGAAGGTCCTGGCCGGGGCGGCGGTCCTGTTCCGCGACGAACGGGGCCGCGTCCTGATCGTCGAGCCGAACTACCGGGACGGCTGGACGCTGCCCGGCGGCACCATCGAGTCCGACACGGGCGAGACGCCCCGGCAGGCCGCCCGCCGGGAGACGGCGGAGGAGATCGGCCTGGACGTGGAGCCGGGCGCGCTGCTCGCGGTCGACTGGGTGCACAGCAGTCCCGGACGTGACCGTCCGCCGCTGGTGGCGTACGTGTACGACGGCGGGGTGCTGACGGAGGAGCGGCTGGCGGCGATCCGCCTCCAGGAGGAGGAGCTCCTGTCCTGGAAGCTCATCCCCCGCGAGGAGGTGCCCGCCCACCTCCCGGACTCCCTCGGCCCCCGCGTCCTGGCGGCCCTGGACGCCCTCTCCGCAGGAGCGGGCCCGTCCGAACTGGAAAACGGCCACGCTGCCCACACGGGGTGAGATATCCGTTCGCCGCGCTCCCGCCCGCACGCCTACGCTCGCCGTATGACCATGGTCGCGATTCTCAGTGGTGCCGGTATCTCGACGGATTCCGGGATCCCCGACTACCGGGGGCCCAACGGGGTGTGGACGCGTGATCCGGAGGCCGAGAAGCTCGCCACGTACGAGCACTACATGGGGGATCCGGAGATCCGCCGGCGTGCGTGGCGGGTGCGGCTCGACGGGCCCGTGCTGAAGGCGCGGCCGAACGCCGCGCACCGCGCCGTCGCCGCGTTCGAGAAGAGCGGGCACGCGCTCCGGGTGATCACGCAGAACGTCGACGGGCTGCACCAGATCGCCGGGATGCCGGACCGCAAGGTTCTCGAACTGCACGGCTCCGCCCGGTCCGTGGTGTGCACGGGCTGTCACGCCCGCTCCTCCATGGACGATGCCCTGGAACGGGTCAAGGCGGGCGAGGACGATCCGAAGTGCCGTGCCTGCGGGGGCATCCTGAAGTCCGCGACGGTCATGTTCGGGCAGCGGCTCGACCCCGTCGTGCTCGGCGAGGCGATGTCGGTCGCCAAGGCGACCGAGGTGTTCATCGCCGTCGGCACGAGCCTCCAGGTCCAGCCGGCCGCCTCCCTCGCGGGGATCGCGGCCGAGCACGGGGCCCGGCTGATCATCGTGAACGCCGAGCCCACCCCGTACGACGAACTCGCCGACGAGATCCTGCGGGAGCCGATCGGGACGGCGCTTCCCGCCCTGCTGGAGCGACTCCGTTAAGAGTCAGAACAGTGCGTCGCCGGCTTCGAAGGCCAGCAGGCGCTTCTTCCTGTCCAGTCCGCCGCCGTACCCGGTCAGCGATCCGCCCGCGCCCACCACCCGGTGGCAGGGGACCACGATGCCGACCGGGTTCTTCCCGTTGGCGAGGCCCACCGCGCGGCACGCGCCGGGGTTGCCGAGTTCCGCGGCGAGTTCGCCGTACGTGCGGGTCTCGCCGTACGGGATGGCGCGAAGCAACTCCCATACCCGGCGCTGGAATTCGGTTCCGACCAGGTGCAACGGCAGGTCGAATTGCTTCAGTTCGCCCGCGAAGTAGGCCTCCAGCTGGCTCATCGCCTCGCCGAACGGGCGCTCGTCCCGTTCCCCGAAGGTCTCCTCCGCGGGGCGGTGCCGCTGGTCGGTCATGTGGATACGGCTGAGGACGCCGTCGACGGCGACGAGGGTCAGCGGGTCGTAGGGACTGTCGACGACCCAGTGCTGCACGGTCGGCATGGCGGGGTGACTTCCTTACCGGGGGAGGTGGTTGATCGGATGACTGTCCGTGGCCCAGAGGTACTGGACCGCGTACGCGCGCCACGGCCGCCACTGCGCGGCACGGGCGGTGAGCGCGGCGGGGGTGGCGGGCAGGCCCAGACCCTGCGCGGCGCGCCGGACGCCGAGGTCGCCGGGCAGAAACGCGTCGGGGTCGCCGAGCGCCCGCATCGCGACGACCTCCGTGGTCCAGGGACCGAAGCCGGGCAGCGCGGCGAGCCGGGCGCGGGCCTCCTCCCAGTCGCTGTCCACGTCCAGCCGCAGGGAGCCGTCCGCGAGCGCGCCGACGAGCGTGAGCAGTGTGGTGCGCCGGGAGCGGGGCAGGGCGAGCGTCTCGGGGTCGAGCCCGGCCAGCGCCTCCGGCCCCGGGAACAGGTGCGTCAGGCCGCCCTCCGGGTCGTCGACCGGTGTGCCGTACGCGGCGACCAGCCGGCCCGCGTGGGTGCGGGCGGCCGCGGTGGAGACCTGCTGGCCCAGCACCGCCCGGACGGCGAACTCGGCCGCGTCCACCGTCCGCGGCACCCGCCGCCCCGGCTCCTGGTCCACCAACGGCGCGAGCAGCGGATCGGCGCGCAGCCGTTCGTCGACGGCGACCGGGTCGGCGTCCAGGTCGAGGAGCCGGCGGCAGCGGCTGATGGCGACGGTGAGGTCGCGGGGGTCGGTGAGCGAGAGCCGGCAGGCGATGTGGTCCGGCCTGGGGGCGAGGGCGACGATGCCGTGCCCGTACGGCAGGCTCAGCGTCCGCCGGTACGCGCCGTCCCGCCACTCCTCCACGCCGGGGACGGCGGTGGCCGCGAGGTGGCCGAACAGGTTGGACGGGGCGAGCGGGGCGCGGAACGGCAGCCGCAGCGTGATCACGCCGGGCGCGGGAGGGCCGGCGGCGGGGCCGCGCCCGGCCCGGGCGCGCAGTTCGCCGGGCGTCAGGGCGAAGACCTCGCGGACCGTGTCGTTGAACGTGCGGATGGACGAGAACCCGGCCGCGAAGGCGATCTCCGCCATCGGCAGCGGCGTGGTCTCGATCAGCAGCCGCGCGGTCTGCGCCCGCTGGGTGCGGGCCAGGGCGAGCGGCCCGGCGCCCAGCTCGGCGAGCAGCTGGCGTTCGATCTGCCGGGCCGAGTAGCCGAGGCGTGCGGCCAGTCCCGGTACGCCTTCGCGGTCCACGACGCCGTCCTGGATCAGCCGCATCGCCCGGGCGACGGCGTCGGCGCGGGCGTTCCAGGCGGGCGAGCCGGGGCTGGTGTCGGGCCGGCAGCGCTTGCAGGCCCGGAACCCGGCGCGCTGGCAGGCGGCGGCGCTGGGGTGGAACTCCATGTTCTCGGCCTTGGGCGGCACGACCGGGCAGCTGGGGCGGCAGTAGATGCCGGTGGTGCGGACGGCGGTGAAGAACACGCCGTCGAAGCGGGCGTCCTTCGAGCGGACGGCCCGTACGCAGCGCTCGGTGTCGGTGTGCATGGCTCAAGGATGGGCGACGCCGGCCCTGCCGGGCTGGCGGAAAAACGACATCACCCTTGCTCTGCCAGGGCGGCTTCGAACTCCCTGTACGCGGCCCGGTCGAACAGCACGAAACGGACGTCGGTGACGGAGGCCGGCGCGGACTCCCGCACCGTACGGACCGCGATACGCGCGCCGTCGTCCATCGGCCAGCCGTAGATCCCGGTCGAGACGGCCGGGAAGGCGACCGAGCGGGCGCCCAGCTCCCCGGCCACGCGCAGCGACTCGCGGTAGCAGGAGGCCAGCAGCTCCGAGCGGTCCTCGCTGCTGCTGTGGACCGGGCCGACGGTGTGGATCACGTGGTCGGCGTGGAGCTCGCCGGCGGTCGTGGCCACGGCCCGGCCGGTGGGCAGGCCCTTGCCGTAGTGCGAGGCCCGGAGTCTGCGGCAGTCGTCCAAAATCGCCTGGCCGCCGCGGCGGTGGATGGCGCCGTCGACCCCGCCGCCGCCCAGCAGCGAGCTGTTCGCGGCGTTGACGATGGCGTCCACGTGCTGGTCGGTGATGTCGCCGAGGACGAGGGTGATCGCGGGGCCGGCGGGGGCGGGTCCGGTGCTCATGGCTCCATCATCGTCCGCCGGGCGGGCCGCCGCCCGGGTATTTCGGGACGGCTACCTGCCCGTCGCCCGCAGGTGCCGCCAGACCGCCTTCGCCGCGTTGTGGCCCGACATGCCGTGCACGCCCGGGCCGGGCGGGGTGGCGGAGGAGCACAGGAACACCGCCGGGTGCGGGGTGCTGTACGGCCACAGGGTGAGCCGGGGCCGCAGCAGCAGCTGCAGGCCGCGGGCGGCGCCGCAGGCGATGTCGCCGCCGACGTAGTTGGCGTTGCGGGCGGCCATCTGCGGCGGGCCGGCGACGGCACGGGCCAGGATCCGGTCGCGGAAACCGGGCGCGAAGCGCTCGATCTGCCGCTCCATCGCCTCGGTCAGATCGCCCTCCCAGTTCTGCGGCACGTGGCCGTACGCCCAGAAGACGTGCTTGCCCTCCGGGGCCCGGCCGGGGTCGACGAGGCTGGGCTGGGCGGTGATGAGGAACGGGCTGCGCGGCGCGGTCCCGGAGGACGCCTGCCGCAGCGCGAGGCCGATGTCGCGGCTGCCGGGGCCGATCTGGACGGTGCCGGCGTGCCGCGCCTCCTCCGCGGTCCACGGGACGGGGCCGTCGAGCGCGTAGTCGAGCTTGAAGACGGAGGCGCCGTACCGGTAGCCGTCGAACAGCCCGCCGAATCCCGCGATCCGGGCCAGGGCGGTGGGAGAGGTGTCGAAGACGTACGCGCGGGCCGGCGGCAGATCGTCGAGCCGCTTCACCTCGTAGTCGGTGTGCACGGCCCCGCCGAGGTCCTTCAGGTACGCGGCGAGGGCGTCGGAGATGGACTGCGAGCCGCCGCGCGGCAGCGGCCAGCCGACGGCGTGCGCGGCGAGCGCGAACACCAGCCCGACCGCCGAGGTGGCGAGGCCGTCGAGCGGGGCGATGACATGGCCGACGAGCCCGGCGAACAGCGCGCGGGCCTTGTCGTCCCGGAACCGGCGCATCAGCCAGGTCGACGGCGGCAGACCGTCCAGCCCGAAGCGGGCCAGGGTGACCGGGTCGCGGGGCAGCGCGGTCAGCGGCAGCGACATGAAGTCCCGTGCCAGAGTGTCCCACTTGCCGAGGTACGGGGCCACCAGGCGGCGGTACGTGCCGGCGTCGCGCGGTCCGAAGGAGGCGGCGGTCTCGGAGACGGAGCGCGCCAGCACGGCGGCCGTGCCGTCGTCCCACGGGTGCGCCATCGGGAGCCGCGGATGCAGCCACTCCAGCCCGTACCGGTCCAGGGGCAGGTCCTTGAACGCGGGGGAGCCGACCCCCAGCGGGTGGACGGCCGAGCAGGGGTCGTGCCGGAAGCCGGGGAGGGTGAGATCCTCGGTCCTCGCCCCGCCGCCGACCGTGGACCTCGCCTCGAACACGGCCACCGAGCGGCCGCGGCGGGCCAGTTCGACGGCGGCGGTCAGTCCGTTCGGCCCCGCCCCCACGACGACGGCATCGAGCATCGGCGGCACCTTGGGACTCCTTCGTCAGCCGGCGGCCAGGGCCGTCAGGATATGCCTCCCGGCCCTGCCCGCCCCCGGCGGGCGGCGGCTATCGGCCACCCAGGAGTGCGACGATCCGCCGCGCGGTCGCCTCGTCACGGGCCGCCGTGAACGGAAGGGCGTTGCCGCCGGTGATGCGGTACCGCTCGCCCGCGAGCGTCAGATCGGTGCCGCCGGCCTCGGTGACCAGCAGCAGACCGGCCGCGTGGTCCCAGGCGTACTCCCAGTTGAAGGCGGTGCCGTCGAGCTCGCCGCGGGCCACGGCCAGGTACTCCAGGCCCGCCGAGCCGCACGGCCGGGCGGCCACGCCGTCGGTGTACAGGCCGAGCAGCGCCTGCTTCTGCTCGGGGGTGGTGTAGTCGGGGTGCGAGGTGGCGACCCTCAGCACGGCGCCGGGCACGGGCGAACCGGCGTGCAGCGGCTGCCCGTTGAGCGTCGCGCCGCGGCCGCGGACGGCGACCGCCAGCTCCCCGAGCGCGGGCGCGTACGTCCACGAGGCGTAGATCCGGCCGCCCTGCGCCAGCGCGACCAGCGTGCAGAAGCCGGGCTCGCCGTGCACGAACTGGCGGGTGCCGTCCACCGGGTCGACGATCCACACCGGCGCGTCGCCGCGCAGCGCCTCGTACACCGCCGGGTCGGCGTGCACGCCCTCCTCGCCGACCACCACCGAACCGGGCAGCAGCGCGGTCAGCGCCTCGGTCAGCCGCGCCTCGGCGGCCCGGTCGGCGACCGTCACCAGGTCGTGCGGCCCGTTCTTCGTCACGATCTCGTCCGCGCCGAGCTGCCGGAACCGCGGCATGATCTCGTCCGCCGCCGCCTTGCGGACCGCCGCCTCGACCGCGTCCGCGCCGGAGCCCAGGAACTCGTCAACCCTCGCATCGATCATGCGTCCAGCTAAGCACGCCGCCGGCACGCCCCGACGGCCGGCCGTTGTGCGCGTGCACAGCACCGCGCCGTTCCCGCTGGTCACCGGCAGCGTTTCGGCCGCCGGGCGTGGACGGACGGCCGCGGCCCTGCTGGGGTGAGCGCCACCAACAGGCCACGGAGGTCCCACGGCCACGGAAGGGGAACCATGGGGGGTACCGCACTCGCCCTCGAAGTGGCGGACCTGTCGGCGGGATACGGGCCGGTCCGCGCCCTGCGGCAGGTGTCGCTCGAGGTGCCGGAGGGCGCCGTCGTCACCGTCCTCGGCGGCAACGGCGCCGGCAAGTCCACGCTGCTGCGGGCGATCTCGCGCACGCTCGCCTTCCACGGCGGAGCCGTCGTCTCCGGGAGCGTGCGCTTTGGCGGCCGCAGCCTCGACGGGCTGCCGCCGGACCGCGTCGTCGCCGCCGGACTGTGCCAAGTCCCCGAAGGACGCCAGGTGTTCGCCCGGATGACGGTCGAGGACAACCTGCGCGCCGGCGCGCTCGGCGGCCCGCGCGACCGCGCCGCGAGGGCCGCCGCGCTGAAGCGGGTGCACGAACTGTTCCCGGTGCTCGCCGAACGGGCCCGGCAGCCCGCCGGACTGCTCTCCGGCGGCGAGCAGCAGATGCTGGCCGTCGGCCGCGCCCTGATGGCCGCGCCGAAGCTGCTGCTGCTCGACGAGCCCTCGCTGGGCCTCGCCCCGCTGATGGCCGCCAGGATCGCCGACACCGTTCGCGAGATCAACGCCCAGGGCACGGCGGTACTGCTCGTCGAGCAGAACGCCGCGCTCGCGCTGCGGCTCGCCTCGCGGGCGTACGTCCTGGAGGTCGGCGAGGTCACCCTGTCCGGCCCGGCGGACGCCCTCGCGGCCTCCGACGAGGTGCGCCGCCGCTACCTCGGCGTCGTCGACGAGACCGCCGCAGCGGACGCCGCCGGCGCGGCCGCCCACCACCCGACGCTGTCCCGCTGGCAGGAGGCCGCCGGATGACGCACGACCCCACCGACTCCGCCCCGGCGAAGCCCCCGGCGGATCGCCGGGACCCGGCGGACACGGACGCGCCCGCCCCTGCCCCCGACCCGGCCGACGAAGCCCCCGCGCCGGCCGCCGGCGCCCCGGCCGCCACCACGCACGTCCCCGCCCTCGAAGTACACGACCTCACCGTCAGGTTCGCCGGGCTCACCGCCCTCGACTCCGTCGGCTTCACCGTCCGGCCCGGCACCGTGCACGCCGTCATCGGGCCCAACGGGGCCGGCAAGTCCACCTGCTTCAACGTGCTCTCCGGCGTCTACCGGGCCACCTCCGGCTCCGTACGCTTCGGCGGGCACGAACTCACCGGACTGCCCCCGCACAAGATCGCCGGCCTCGGCGTCGCCCGGATCTTCCAGAACCTCGCGCTGCCGCCCCGCACCACCGTCGAGGACAGCCTGCTCCTCGGCCGCCACCGGCTCACCCGTACCGGCTTCCTCGCCGCCGGACTGCGGCTGCCGTCCGCCGCCCGCGAGGAGGCCCGGCACCGCGAACGGGTCCGTGAGATCGCCGCGTTCGTGGGTCTGGAGAAGCAGCTCGCCCAGCCCTGCGGCGCGCTGCCGTACGGCCGCCAGAAGCTGGCCGAGCTGGCCCGCGCGCTCTGCATGGAGCCGAAGCTGCTGCTGCTCGACGAGCCCGTCGCCGGCATGACCGCCGACGAGCGCCGCCGCACCGCCGCCGTCATCGCCGGCGTCCGCGACAGCCTCGGCATCTCGATCGTCCTCGTCGAGCACGACATGGGGGTCGTGATGCGGCTCGCCGACAGCGTCACCGTCCTCGACTTCGGCCGCCGCATCGCCGACGGCGCCCCCGCCGACGTACAGAACGACCCGGCCGTCGTCCGCGCCTATCTCGGAGAGGAGGCCGCCGGGTGACCACCTTCGCCGAATTCCTGCTCAACGGCGTGTCCCTGGGCTCCATCTACGCCCTGATCGCGCTCGGCTTCGTGGTGATCTTCCGGGCCACCGAGGTCGTGAACTTCGCCCACGCCTCGCTGCTGCTCGCCGGCGGCTACACGATCGCCGTGCTCCACGAACCGCTCGGCTTCTGGCCGGCGCTGCTCGTCGGCATCGGCGGCGCGGCCCTGGTCGGCGCGGCCGTCGAGTTCCTGGTGATGCGCCGCTACCGCGGCCGCGACCAGAGCGTCCTCGCCATCGTCACCATCGGCGTCGACATCCTGCTCGCCACCGAGCTGACCCGGCGCATCGGCACCGACATCCTCGCCCTCGGCGACCCCTGGGGCGACGCCGTCGTCACCGTCGGCGGGATCTCGATCGCCGAGACCCGGATCGCCGCCCTCCTCGCCGCCGCCCTGCTGATCACCGCCTTCCTGCTGGCCTTCCGGCACACCTCCTGGGGCGTCGCGATGCGGGCCGCAGCCGAGAACCAGGAGACCGCCGCCCTGATGGGCATCCGCCTGGGCCGGGTCTCGCTCGGCGCGTGGGCCGTGGCGGGCGGCCTCGCCGCCGTCGCCGCGCTGTTCCTCACCGTCTTCCCCACCCCCGGCCTGGAGCGCTCCACCTCGCTCGCCGCGATGAAGGCCTTCCCCGCCGCGATCCTTGGCGGCCTCGACTCCACCACCGGCGCCCTCGTCGGCGGACTGCTCGTCGGGATCACCGAGTCCCTCGCCACCGGCTACCAGGGCGATCTGACCTTCCTCGGCCGCGGCATCGGCGACCTCGCCCCGTACCTCGTCATGGTCGCGGTGCTGCTGATCCGCCCGGCCGGACTCTTCGGCGCGAAGGAGCTCGCCCGTGTCTGAGACCGCCTCCGTGAGCACCGTCCCCGCCGTGCTCGCCCGGCCCCGCGTCTGGGCCTGGGCCGCCGCCGGGCTCGTCCTGCTCGCCCTCCCCTTCTACCTCGACCGCTTCTGGCTCCAGGCCGGGCTGTTCGCCATGGCCGCCGCGCTCGGCGCCATCGGCATCAACCTGCTGACCGGCGCCACCGGCCAGCTCTCCATGGGCCACGCCTTCTTCCTCGCCGTCGGCGCGTACGGCTACTGCGCCTTCGCCGGCGACGGGAGCGACGGGCTCGCCGGGCTCGGTCTGCCCGGCTGGCTCGCCGCCGTGCTCGCCGTCGTCCTCGCCGGCCTCGCCGGCGGGGTGTTCAGCCCGATCGCGGGCCGGCTCCAGGGCGCGTACCTCGGCATCGCCACCCTCGCGCTGATCTTCATCGGCCAGCACGTCCTCTTCAACGCGCACGACCTCACCGGCGGCTTCAACGGCCGGGCCGTGCCCCCGCTCGACCTGTTCGGACTGACCTTCGACGACGCCGAACTCCTCGTCGCCCAGGTGCCGTTCGGGTCCGCCGAGAAGCTCTGGTACCTCGGCCTCGCGCTGCTGCTCGGCGGCGCGCTGTTCGCCCGCGGGGTGCTCCGCGGCCGTCCCGGCCGCGCCATGAACGCGATCCGCGACCACAAGATCGCCGCCGGGGTCATGGGCATCCCCGTCGCCCGCTACCGCGGCGCCGTGTTCGTCCTGTCGTCGATGTACGCGGGGCTCGCCGGAGTGCTGCTAGCGCTGGTCTTCCAGCGGACCGTGCCGGAGTACTTCGGCATGCTGCTCTCGCTCGAATACCTGGCCATGATCGTCATCGGCGGTCTCGGCTCGGTCGCCGGAGCGGTGGTCGGGGGCGTCTTCGTCTCCTTGCTGCCGCAGCTCCTCAACCGGTACAGCGACGCCCTCCCTCTGGTCTCCGCCCCCGGGACGGGCGGGATCGCACCGGGGGAGGCCGCCCGCTTCCTCTACGGCGCCGCCGTCGTCGCGGTGGTGCTCTTCCTGCCCGGCGGCCTGGTCCGGCTCGCCGCCCGGCGCACCCGGCAACAAGCCTCAGCACTCTCAGCACCCTCAGGATCCTCAGGGGAGGAACGATGAACCACCGACGACGGGCCGTGCGGGGCCTGGCCGCAGCACTCGCCGCCCTGGTCGCGCTCACCGCGGCAGGCTGCAGCTCCAAGGCGAAGTCCGGCGACGCCGAGACGGCCGGAAAGGGCGGGGTCAAGGCGGGCGAGGGCGTCACCGACTCGACCATCTCGATCGGCGCGCTCACCGACATGACGGGGGTGTACGCCACCCTCGGCAAGAGCATCACGCAGGCCCAGCAGCTGTACGTGAAGCAGGCCAACGCGGCCGGCGGGATCTGCGGCCGCACGCTGGAGCTGACCGTCCGCGACCACGGCTACGACCCGCAGAAGGCGCTCGCCGCCTACACCGAGCTGGAGCCGAAGGTGGTCGGCTACGCCCAGTTCATCGGCTCGCCGTTCGTCGCCGCGGCCAAGCAGCGCATCGACGGCCAGGACAAGGTGCTCGTGCTGCCGCAGGCCTGGTCCGCCTCGCTGCTCGGCAGCCCGTACATCCGGGTGCTCGGCTCGACGTACGACGTGGAGACGATCAACGCGGTCGACTTCCTGGTCGCCGAGAAGGGGCTGAAGAAGGGCGACAAGCTCGGGCACGTGTACTTCGAGGGCGACTACGGCGAGAACGCCCTGACCGGCTCGAAGCACGCCGCGGCCCAGGCCGGGCTCACGATCGTCGAGCAGAAGATCAAGCCCACCGACAGCGACATGTCGGCGCAGGTCGCGGCGCTCAAGCAGGCCGGGGTCAAGGGCATCGTGATCAGCGCGGGCCCCCGGCAGGCCGCCTCCCTGGTCGGCGTGGCCGCGGCGACCGGGCTGCGGGTACCGGTCATCGGCAACAACTCGGCGTTCTCGCCCCAGCTGCTCGGCACCCCGGCCGGACCGGCCCTGGAGCAGATGTACTGGGTCGCCTCGCCGAGCCTGCCGATCGGCGCGGACACCGCGGTCGCCAAGAAGCTCGTCGCGGACTACCGGGCCGCATACCCGAAGGACAGCCTCGACAACGGCGTCGTCGCCGGCTGGACCGCCGTGACCGTCTTCGGCGAGGCACTGAAGAAGGCCTGCGAGGCGAAGGACCTCACCCGCGAGGGCGTCGACAAGGCGCTCCTGACGATCACCGGCCACGACGCGGGCTTCGGCATGACGCACGACTTCACCGACCCGAAGGCGCCCTCCTCCAAGGAGAGCGCCATCCTCCAGCCGGACAAGTCCGTGCCCGGCGGGATGCGGACGGTGCGTGAGCCCTCGGTCTCCGAGGCGGCGAAGGGCTTCACGCCGAAGACGGGCTGACCCTCAGGCGCCCTGGGCGGCGAAGCCGGTGCGCCAGGAGGCGTACGCCGGCCGCCAGCCCAGGGCGCGCGCCTTCGCGTTCGAGGCCCCGCGGTCCCAGGGCGCCGCGCCGTCGGCGGGGGCAGGCGCGGGCACGCCGAGCGCCGCCGCCAGGACGGGCAGCCAGTCCCGGCCGGCGGCCGGCTCGTCGTCGACCACGTTGTACGCGCCCGCCGGCCAGTCCAGGGCCTCCAGGGCCGCCCGGGCCGCGTCCGCGACATGCACGAACGAGCCGACCGAGCCGTCGGCCCGCAGGCTGCCCAGGAACCGGGCCTCCGGCTCGCCGCCCAGCGCCGCCGCGACCGCGCCCCCGGGCGCGTACCAGGTTCCGGGGCCGTACAGGATCCCGTACCGCAGCACCACCGCCCCGGGCAGTTCGGCGGCCTGCTCCTCGAGGGCGCGGGCACCGGCGACGATCCGGGCCCGGGGCAGCTCCTCCGTGCCGTCGAGCGGCACGGACTCGTCGGCGGGGCCGGCGCCGGGGGCGTACGTCCAGGAGATCGACTGGGCGACCAGCCGCTCCACGCCGGCCGCCTTCGCCGCGTCCACCAGGTTCCGGGTGCCCTCCTGGCGCAGCCGGTTGTTCGCCGCGCCGTCCGCGGCCGACAGATCGGTGAGCTGGTGCACCACCGCGTCCGGCGCGGCGGCCGAGACGGCCGCCTTCAGCCCGTCCGCGTCCAGCGCGTCGACGCGGACGCCCACGGCGCCCTGCGCCCGTACAAGGTCCGCCCCCTCCCGGGTCCGCGAGGCCCCCACGACCTCGTGCCCGGCCTCAAGGAGCAGCGGTACGAGCATCCGGCCCACGGCGCCCGTGGCGCCCGCGACGAAGATCTTCATACCGCCAGCGTAGGCACCGGCGGTCCGCCATCCGGGCGAAACGACCCGATGCGAAGCCCTGAAACCTGACCGCCATGACAGCGATACGTATCGCTGTCATGGCGGCGCGATCAGCGGGGAGCGTCGAACAGCGTCGTCGTCGCCCGGCGCATGAGTCCGAGGGGTTCCACCAGCTCAAGCCGCGCCGGGCCGCCGACGCCGTCGAGGCGCTCCAGGAGCAGACTCATCGCCCGGGTGGAGACGGTGCGCGGCCGCGGCGACACGTTGGTGATCGGCCGGCGGAAGGACAGGGCGGTCTCGTCGGTGCACAAGGCGGCCAGCGACAGGTCGCGGCCGAGGACCAGCTGACGGTCATGGAGGATCCTGACCAGCCATTCCGTGACCTGCGGAGCCCGGGTCACCAAGCCGAGGCGGTCACCGGCGTGGGCGAGGAGACGGTCGGCGCAGGCGACGACCCCCTCCCATCCCTCGCTGTGCCGAGGAACCACGGTCAGGTCGATCCCGTGGGCGGCGGCGCGCTCGCGGGCCCCGTCGTAGAAGTCCCGGACGAACGTGAACTGCTCGCGTTCCCCGGCGAGTTCCCCGAGCATGGCGATGTGCCGGTGGCCGGTGAGCGCGAGTTCGTCGACCAGCAACTCGGCGGAGCGCCGGGTGTCGAAGTCGAGGACGTCCAGCCCCCTGGGGTCCTCGGGGCGTCCGACCAGGACGACGGGAAGTCTCAGGTCGTGGGCGGCGTCGATGCGGTCGTCGTCCTGCTGGACGTCCATCAGCACGAAGGCGTCGCAGAGTGACCGGCCGGCCAGCCGCGTGAGGCCGCCCGGCCCCTCCCGCTGGGTGCTGACGAGAACGTCGTAATCGTGGCGCCGGGCCTGCTCGATCACCGTGTCGATGTAGGGGACGGATTCGGCGGCGTCGATCTCGGCGCCGAGGCGGACCACCAGAGCGATGACGTTCGTCTTCGACGTGCGCAGTGTCCTGGCGCCGGCGTTGGGCTGGTAGCGGAGTTCCCGCATCGCCGTCTCGACCCTCCGACGGGTCTCCGGAGACACCGAGCGCTTGCCGCTCATCACCGCGGACACCGTGCTCTGCGCAACACCGGCCAGCGCGGCAACGTCCTTGCTGGTAGGGGCCCTGCCGCTGCGCTGTTCCGACGGCTGCCCTTCGTCCTGTTCCATGTCGCGTACGGTAGTCGACCCCCTAGGGGGTGTCTGACAATTCCCCGCGGCGTCGCGACGTCCGGCACGCACGCTCGCCGCGTTGCCGAAAAGGCCTAGTAGCTCCTTCCCCAAGCTCTCAGCTCCGTTCGAGCAAAGGAGACCCCATCCGAGGCCTCTCCGGCGCCTTGCGATCGCACGCACCGGACGCCGCTCCTTGTTCCGCGGGGAATTGTCAGACACCCCCTAGCCCCGGCAGCTGTTGTCGTCCCCGCCCTACGAGCGCGCGGCTGGTGCGCCAAGGTCTTCGCGAGTACTGTCGATACGTATCGCGCGACCCTGTCCAGCGCTACTTCGCCATGCCCTCTTTCTGTGAAGGAAGTGATGAAGATGGTCTTCCGCCCCGAGTCCTCCGCGCCGGCGGACTCCCTCTGGGAACAGCCGGCCGATCAGGTGGAACTGACCCTCGAAGAGGGCGAGAGATGGTGGGGCGGTACCGCTTCCGACGGCCTGCTGATGCCGTTCGGGGACGCGGCGTTCGCCCGTGACCTCGGCAGTCCGACCAACCAGGGCAGTCCCCTGCTGCTGTCGACCAGGGGCCGAGTAGTGGGGTCGCACAGGCCGTTCGCGTTCACCTTCGAGAGCGGCCTGCTGCGGGTGTCGGGCCGCGAGGTGAGGGCCGGCCGCTGCGGCAGGACCCTGCGCGAGGCGTATCTGGCGGCGTCACGGGAATTCTTCCCGCCGTCAGGCCGGGCCCCGGCGCGGGAGCTCTTCACGGCCCCGCAGTACAACACTTGGATCGAGTGCCCGTACACGCCCACGCAGGAGTCGGTGCTCGGGTTCGCCGCCGGTCTCCTGGAGCAAGGCATGCCGCCCGGTGTCCTGATGATCGATGATTCGTGGTCGCCCGACTACGGCACCTGGCACTTCGATCGCGGGCGCTTCCCCGACCCGGCAGAGATGGTCCGGCGGCTCCACTCCTGGGGCTTCTCGGTGATGCTTTGGGTCATCCCCTTCGTCAGTCCCGACTCCGCGGCCTTCCGTGAGCTGGAAGGACGAGGTCTGCTCCTCCGTGACCGCGACGGCGAGACGGCAGTCCGGCGCTGGTGGAACGGGCTGAGCGCGTTGCTGGATCTGACCAATCCGGCGGCGGTCGACTGGATGACGGGGCGCCTGGACGCCCTGAGGGCCGCAACGGGAGTGGACGGCTTCAAGTTCGACGGCGGCGACGCGGGCGACTACCGCGCGGACGACATGACGTTCCGGCCCGCCGAGCCGGTCGACCACTGCGAGGCCTGGTCCCGGGTGGGTCTTCGCTACCCGTTCAACGAGTACCGCGCCAGCTGGCGCATGGGCGGCCGGCCGCTCGCACAGCGACTTCAGGACAAGGCGCCGCTATGGGGAACGGCCGGTATCGAGTCCTTGGTTCCCGAGATGCTCGCCCAGAGCATGCTCGGCTACTCGTTCACCTGCCCGGACATGATCGGCGGCGGCGAGATCAAGGCCATGAGCGTCGAGGGTGCCTCCGCCGATCAGGAGTTCTTCGTCCGCTACGCGCAGGTGGCCGCCCTCAGCCCCATGATGCAGTTCTCCCTCTCGCCGGGTCGCGTCCTGGACGACGAACACCTGGCCGCGGTCCGGGAGGCCGTCGCCGTGCGCCAGTCCCTCATGCCCCGGCTGCTGGATCTGGTGGACGAGGCGGCCGGCACCGGAGAACCAGTCGTGCGGCCCATGGCCTACCAAGCCGAGGGCGCGGACGACGTCACCGACCAGTTCTTCCTCGGCCCCGACCTCATCGTCGCGCCCGTGGTGCAGCGTGGTGTCACCGTACGGAGCGTCGTACTGCCGGCGGGACGGTGGCGAGCCGACGACGGTACCGAGGTCGAGGGGCCGACGACCGTCGAGGTGGCCTGCGACCTTACCCGCATCCCACGGTTCGAGCGTCTCCGCGGTGTCTGAGTCCGGCTGACGTCCGGGGCGCACGTCCGCCCGGCGGGAGTCTGTGCCCGGACATACGGGAAGGGCCCGGAGGCGATCGCCTCCGGGCCCTTCCGCTTGCCGTTCTGTGGTGCCTACTGCGCCTGGGCCTGGGCGGCCTCGCGGGCCTCCCGGTTCTCGCGGCGGTTGTCCCGGATGGTGTTCACCCGCCGGGCCGTGGCGAAGAGCGGGATCACCGCGCCGAGGACCACCTGCAGCGCACAGCCGGTCTGGAGCAGCAGCGCCCCGCCGGGGGCGTCGAACGCCCAGGCCGCGAGGAGGCCCATCGCACCGACGATCCAGCTGAGCATCGCCACCGCGAGGATGCCCCGCGGCTTCGGGTACTCGACCCGGCTCACCATCAGCCACGCCACGCCGATGATCGCGAGCAGCGTCGGGATGAAGGGCAGCTCGAGGAGCACGATCGAGACGACGGTCAGCGCGCCGAAGGGGCTCGGCATGCCCTGGAACATGCCGTCCTTCATCGTCACGCAGGAGAACCGCGCCAGTCTCAGCACCACGGCGAGGAGCACCACGACCGCGGCCACCGCCGAGACCTTCTGCTGAGCGGGGTCCGAGACCGCGACCATCCCGTACACGAGCACGAAGTAGGCCGGGGCCAGACCGAAGCTGATCAGGTCCGACAGGTTGTCGAGCTCGGCGCCCATCGGGGACGAGCGCAGCTTGCGCGCCACGATGCCGTCGAACAGGTCGAAGATCGCCGCGCACAGCATGAGGATCACCGCGGTGGCGGCGCTGTTGCGCGCCATGCCGGTCTCGTTGCTGCCCGTGAGGTGCGGGATGAGGATGCCGGTGGTGGTGAAGTACACCGCCATGAAACCGCAGGTGGCGTTGCCGAGCGTGAGGGCGTCCGCTATGGACAGCCTCAGCGACAGCGGCATCTCCTCTTCCTCGGCCTCCGCCTCGGCTTCCTTGACCCAGGTCGCCTGGGTCTCGGGATCAATCACGGTCAATGCGAGTCACCCCCGCGGTCGTCTTCTGACCGACCTCGACGGCGACATCGACACCCTCCGGAAGGTAGATGTCCACGCGCGAACCGAAGCGGATCAGACCGATGCGCTCGCCCTGCTCGACCTTGGTGCCCTGCGGGATGTAGGGCACGATGCGCCGGGCGACGGCGCCGGCGATCTGCACCATCTCGATGTCGCCGAGCTCGGTGTCGAAGTGCCAGACGACGCGCTCGTTGTTCTCGCTCTCCTTGTTGAACGCCGGGACGAACCCGCCGGGGATGTGCTCCACGGACGTCACCGTGCCGGCCAGCGGCGCGCGGTTGACGTGGACGTTCAGAGGGCTCATGAAGATGGCGACCCGGGTCCGGCCGTCCTTCCACGGCATGATGCTCTGCACCACGCCGTCGGCGGGGGAGATGACCCGGCCCTGAGCGATCTCGCGCTCGGGGTCCCGGAAGAACCACAGCATGCCCGCCGCCAGCGCGGTGGTGGGCACGGCCAGGGCCGCGGCACGCTTGGACCTGCGCGAACGCGCGAGGCTGAGCGCCGCGGTGGCGACGGTCGGCAGAAGCCACGGCGATGCTCCGCGTGCGATGCGTACGCCGAGGTGGCTGTCGCGAGGTGCAGAGGTTTGGCTGTGGGGCATGGATGACCTTCGTAGCGGATGGTGCCGCGCGGGCATTTCGGGGGACGGCGGCTTTCCGTCGATGTTATCGGTTGCGGGGCGCAACTGGGAAAGCCAGAAACCGAGTCGACGGCCGGAAGAGGATGACAGGGTGTGATCTTCTTCGCGGCCGAATCGACTCAAACCCGACAATCAACCCTGGAACCGGTACTCCTCGAGGAGTCGACGTCCAATGATCATTTTCTGGATCTCGGCGGTACCTTCGCCGATCAGCAGCATCGGCGCCTCACGGTAGAGACGCTCGATCTCGTACTCCTTCGAGAACCCGTATCCGCCATGGATGCGGAACGCGTCCTCCACGACTTCCTTGCAGTATTCGGAGGCGAGGTACTTCGCCATCCCTGCCTCGAGGTCGTTTCGTTCCCCGGAGTCCTTTTTGCGTGCTGCGTTCACCATCATGGCATGAGCAGCCTCGACCTTGGTAGCCATTTCGGCCAGCTTGAACTGGATCGCCTGGTGCTGGGCGATCGGCTTGCCGAAAGTGTGACGCTGCTGGGCATACTGGACGCCCAGTTCGAAGGCACGCTGCGCGACGCCGCAACCACGGGCCGCGACGTTCACGCGGCCGACCTCGACACCGTCCATCATTTGGTAAAACCCTCGGCCGGTGGTCCCGCCGAGGACCCGATTGGCCGGAATGCGCAGTCCGTCCATGATGAGTTCGGTGGTGTCGACGCCCTTGTAACCCATCTTGTCGATCTTGCCGGGGATGGTGAGGCCCGGGCGGACCTCTCCGAAGCCCGGCTCCTTCTCGACGAGGAAGGTCGTCATCGACTTGTGGGGCGCGGTGCCCTCCGGGTGTCCTTCGTCACTCCGGACGAGAACGGCGACCAGGTTGGACGTGCCGCCGTTGGTCAGCCACATTTTCTGGCCGTTCAGGACGTACTCGTCGCCGTCCTTGACCGCCTTGGACGTGATGGCCGACACATCGGAGCCGAGAGCCGGCTCCGACATCGAGAACGCGCCACGCGTCTCGCCGGCCGCCATCCGCGGAAGGAAGTACTCCTTCTGCTCCTGGGTGCCGTGCTGCTTCAGCATGTACGCCACGATGAAGTGCGTGTTGATGATGCCGGAGACCGACATCCAGCCGCGCGCGATCTCCTCCACGCACAGCGCGTAGGTGAGCAGCGACTCACCCAGACCCCCGTACTCCTCGGGGATCATCAGACCGAAGACGCCGAGCTCCTTGAGCCCGTCGACGATCTGCTGCGGGTACTCGTCGCGGTGCTCCAGCTCCGTCGCGACCGGGATGATCTCCTTGTCGACGAAGTCCCGGACCGTGGCGAGGATCTCCTGCTGGACGTCGGTCAGACCGTGGGTCTGGGCGAGTCGCGCCATGACTACTTCCCCTGTTCCTTCAGCTCGGGGCGGCCGGCCTGCTCGCCGCCGCGCGCCTCGATGTACTCGGCCGTCGGGACCATGACCTTGCGGCGGAACACGCAGACGAGCGTGCCGTCCTGCTTGTAGCCCTTGGTCTCGACGTAGACGATGCCGCGGTCGCTCTTGGACTTCGAAGGCGTCTTGTCGAGGACGGTCGTCTCGCCGTAGATCGTGTCGCCGTGGAAGGTCGGCGCGACGTGGCGCAGCGACTCGATCTCCAGGTTGGCGATCGCCTTGCCGGAGACGTCCGGCACGGACATGCCCAGCAGCAGCGAGTAGATGTAGTTGCCGACGACGACGTTCTTCTTGAAGTCCGTCGTGTTCTCGGCGTAGTTCACATCCATGTGCAGCGGATGGTGGTTCATCGTCAGCAGACAGAAGAGGTGGTCGTCGTACTCGGTGACCGTCTTCCCGGGCCAGTGCTTGTAGACGGCGCCGACTTCGAACTCTTCGTAGGTGCGGCCGAACTGCATGGTTCTCAGGCCTCCGGGATCTCGAACTTGCTGGTGCGCTGCATGCCGGCGGCGCGGCCCTTGCCGGAGATGACCAGGGCCATCTTGCGGGAGGCCTCGTCGATCATCTCGTCGCCGAGCATCGCGGAGCCCTTCTTGCCGCCGGCCTCGGACGTGTAGTAGTCGTACGCGTCCAGGATCAGCTCGGCGTGGTCGAAGTCCTCCTGCGAGGGCGAGAAGATCTCGTTCGCGGCGGCGACCTGGTCCGGGTGCAGCACCCACTTGCCGTCGAAGCCGAGGGCGGCGGCGCGCTGGGCGACGGCCTTGTAGCCCTCGGGGTTGCGGATCTGCAGGTACGGGCCGTCGATGGCCTGCAGGTTGTTGGCGCGGGCGGCCATCAGGATGCTCATCAGGATGTGGTGGTACGCGTCCGCCGGGTAGCCGGGCGGCTGCTCGCCGACGACCAGCGACTTCATGTTGATGGAGGCCATGAAGTCGGCCGGGCCGAAGATGATCGTCTCGACGCGCTGCGAGGCCTGGGCGATCGCGTTGACGTTGACCAGACCCTGGGCGTTCTCGATCTGCGCCTCGATGCCGATCTTGCCGACCTCGAAGCCCATGGTCTTCTCGATCTGCGTCAGCAGCAGGTCGAGGGCGACGATCTGCTGGGCGTCCTGGACCTTCGGCAGCATGATGCAGTCGAGGTTCTGGCCGGCGCCCTCGACGACGGTGACGACGTCGCGGTACGTCCAGTGGGTCGTCCAGTCGTTGACGCGGACCACGCGGGTCTTGCCGGTCCAGTCGCCCTCGTTGAGGAACTTGACGATGGTGTGCCGGGCCTCCGGCTTGGCCAGCGGCGCGCAGGCGTCCTCCAGGTCGAGGAAGACCTGGTCGGCGGCGAGACCCTGGGCCTTCTCCAGGAAGCGCGGGTTGGAGCCGGGCACCGCAAGGCACGAGCGGCGGGGGCGGAGCCGGTTCACGGGGCTGGTCATGCGGGGACCTCCGAGCTTGCAGTCACTTCTAGGGGGCGGAGCTTGTTCGCTCTCCGGATCTCGTCGACGATACGGCCGATGATCTCGGTGATACCGAAGTCCTTCGGTGTGAAGACGGCGGCGACACCCGCACGCTTCAGTTCTGCGGCGTCGGCGTTCGGGATGATCCCGCCGACGATGACCGGGATGTCGGGCGCGCCGGCCTCCCGGAGGCGGTCGAGGACGTCCGGCACCAGCGCGGCGTGCGAGCCGGAGAGGATCGACAGGCCCACGCAGTGCACGTCCTCCGCGAGCGCGGCGTTGACGATCTGCTCCGGGGTGAGCCGGATGCCCTGGTAGACCACCTCGAAGCCGGCGTCACGGGCGCGCACCGCGATCTGCTCGGCGCCGTTGGAGTGGCCGTCCAGGCCCGGCTTGCCGACCAGGAGCCGCAGGCGTCCGGCGCCCAGCTCGTCGGCGGTGCGGGCGACCTTCTCGCGGACGAGGGCCATCGGGGTGCCCTCCTCGGCCGTGACGGCGACCGGGGCGGAGGAGACGCCGGTGGGGGCCCGGAACTCGCCGAAGACCTCGCGCAGCGCCCCGGCCCACTCGCCGGTGGTGACACCGGCGCGGGCGCACTCCAGGGTGGCCTCCATGAGGTTCCCGGTGCCCTGCGCCGCCTCCTTCAGCTTCTCCAGCGCCTTGCACGGGCGCGGGTGGTTGAACGGCGGCTGGTAGCGGCTGTCGCGCCAGTCCTTCATCGAGCCGACGACCCGGGCCTCGACGGCCGGGTCGACCGTCATGATCGCGGTGTCGAGGTCCGCGGTGAGCGGGTTCTCCTCGGTGGTCTGGAAGATGTTGACGCCGACGATCTTGTCGTCGCCGGCCTCGATCCGGGCCCGCCGCTCGGCGTGCGAGGAGACCAGCTGGGACTTCAGGTAGCCGGACTCGACGGCGGCCATCGCGCCGCCCATCTCCTGGATCCGGTCGATCTCGGCCAGGCACTCCTCGACCAGGGCGTCCACCTTGGCCTCGATGACGTGCGAGCCGGCGAAGATGTCCTCGTACTCCAGCAGGTCGGACTCGTGGGCGAGCACCTGCTGGATGCGCAGCGACCACTGCTGGTCCCAGGGCCGGGGCAGGCCGAGGGCCTCGTTCCAGGCCGGGAGCTGCACGGCGCGGGCGCGGGCGTCCTTGGAGAGGGTGACGGCCAGCATCTCCAGGACGATGCGCTGGACGTTGTTCTCCGGCTGCGCCTCGGTCAGGCCGAGCGAGTTGACCTGGACGCCGTAGCGGAACCGGCGCTGCTTGTCGTTCTCGATGCCGTAGCGCTCGCGGGTGACCTTGTCCCAGATGCGGCCGAAGGCGCGCATCTTGCACATCTCCTCGATGAAGCGGACGCCCGCGTTCACGAAGAACGAGATACGGGCGACCACTTCGCCGAAGCGCTCCTCGGGCACCTGGCCCGAGTCGCGCACGGCGTCCAGCACCGCGATCGCGGTGGACATCGCGTACGAGATCTCCTGGACCGGAGTGGCCCCCGCCTCCTGCAGGTGGTAGCTGCAGATGTTGATCGGGTTCCACTTCGGGATGTTGTTGACCGTGTACGCGATCATGTCCGTCGTGAGGCGGAGCGACGGGCCGGGCGGGAAGACGTGCGTCCCGCGCGACAGGTACTCCTTCACGATGTCGTTCTGCGTGGTGCCCTGGAGCTTGGTGATGTCCGCACCCTGCTCCTCGGCGACGACCTGGTAGAGCGCCAGCAGCCACATGGCGGTGGCGTTGATGGTCATCGAGGTGTTCATCTGTTCCAGGGGGATGTCCTGGAACAGACGGCGCATGTCACCGAGGTGCGAGACCGGAACCCCGACCCGGCCGACCTCGCCGCGGGCGAGGATGTGGTCGGGGTCGTAGCCGGTCTGCGTCGGCAGGTCGAAGGCGACCGAGAGACCGGTCTGGCCCTTCGCCAGGTTGCGCCGGTACAGCTCGTTGGACGCCTCGGCCGTGGAGTGGCCGGCGTACGTCCGCATGAGCCACGGCCGGTCCTTCTGACGCTCTGTCATGGCAGTGCTGTCGCCTTTCGGACGGGTCCGTCAGATGTTCCGGAAGCGGTTGATCGCGTCGATGTGCTTGGCGCGCAGCTCCTCGTTGCGCACGCCCAGGCCCTCCTCGGGGGCGAGCGCGAGCACGCCGACCTTGCCCTGGTGGAGGTTGCGGTGCACGTCGTACGCGGCCTGGCCGGTGTCCTCCAGGGAGTAGACCTTCGACAGCGTCGGGTGGATCTTGCCCTTGGCGATCAGGCGGTTGGCCTCCCACGCCTCGCGGTAGTTGGCGAAGTGCGAGCCGATGATGCGCTTGAGCGACATCCACAGGTAGCGGTTGTCGTACTCGTGCATGTAGCCCGAGGTGGAGGCGCAGGTGGTGATGGTGCCGCCCTTGCGGGTGACGTAGACCGAGGCGCCGAAGGTCTCGCGGCCCGGGTGCTCGAAGACGATGTCGATGTCCTCGCCGCCGGTGAGCTCGCGGATGCGCTTGCCGAAGCGCTTCCACTCCTTCGGGTCCTGGGTGTGCTCGTCCTTCCAGAACTTGTAGCCCTCGGCGTTGCGGTCGATGACCGCCTCGGCGCCCATGGCGCGGCAGATGTCGGCCTTCTCCGGGGAGGAGACGACACAGATCGGGTTGGCGCCGCCGGCCAGCGCGAACTGGGTGGCGTACGAGCCGAGGCCGCCGGAGGCGCCCCAGATCAGGACGTTGTCGCCCTGCTTCATGCCGGCACCGTTGCGGGAGACCAGCTGGCGGTACGCGGTGGAGTTGACGAGGCCCGGGGACGCCGCCTCCTCCCAGCTCAGGTGGTCGGGCTTCGGCATCAGCTGGTTGGACTTGACGAGCGCGATCTCCGCCAGGCCGCCGAAGTTGGTCTCGAAGCCCCAGATGCGCTGCTCGGGGTCGAGCATCGTGTCGTTGTGGCCGTCCGAGGACTCCAGCTCGACCGAGAGGCAGTGCGCGACGACCTCGTCGCCGGGCTTCCACGAGTTCACGCCGGGGCCGGTGCGCAGCACGACGCCCGCGAGGTCGGAGCCGATGACGTGGTACGGCAGGTCGTGGCGCTTGCTGAGCTCGCTGAGCCGGCCGTAGCGCTCCAGGAAGCCGAAGGTCGAGACCGGCTCGAAGATCGAGGTCCAGACCGAGTTGTAGTTCACGGAGCTGGCCATGACGGCGACGAGGGCCTCGCCCGGACCGAGCTCGGGCAGCGGGACGTCGTCGAGGTGCAGCGACTTGCGCGGGTCCTTGTCACGGCTGGCGAGCCCGGCGAACATCTCCTGCTCGTCCTTGTGCACGGTCACGGCACGGTAGGACTCGGGCAGCTTGATGTTGGCGAAGTCCGCGGACGTGGAGTCCTGCGACTGGATCGCGTCCAGGATGTCCTTCACGGTGTGCCTCCGGCGGTGCGAGTGCGAGGGGGGCCGATGAGGGAGGTCCCCCTCGGGGCGAGGATGAGGGGTACTGCTGTGGAGGTGTGCCGTCGGTTCGGCGGGTGGTGCGGTGGCTGCGCCGGTGTGGGGCGCAAAGGGTGCCTGTGACGCAGGCGTCCGGGCGCGCGAGTTGCTTGCGGGGACAGCCGGCGCACGAGGTGATCTCTGCGCGCCGGCCGCCCGGACACACTCAACGTATGGCACCGCGTGTCACCTGGCAAGGCACTGCGTGCCAACAATTTCACTCAGATGCAATCCACCCGTCACGCATGAGCGATGATCGATCAGAAATGCCCCTCACCAGCGGAAACGGCCGCCCCAGGGAGGGGCGGCCGTCGGTTTGATCGATCGTTTCGGGGTGGCTCAGCCGTCCGCCAGCGCCTGCCGGATGGTCCGCATGACCTCGTCCAGCGGGGCGTCGGTCCGCGCCACGGCGACGAGCACCCCGCCCTCCGCGGAGGCGGTGGCGGCGGGCTGCTCCGGCTCCGCCGGAGCCGTCGGGGCGGCCGTCGCGGGCCGCGCCCCTATGCCCGTGCCGAAGGTCTCCCGCACGATCGCGAAGGCGTGGTCCAGCTGGGCCTCCACGTCGCCCTGGCCGCCCGCCCGCAGCCAGCGCCGCAGCACGTGGTTGTGCGCCGTGACCACCGCGGAGGCGGCCACCTCGGCGAGCAGCGGGTCGTCGTTGCCGTCGTGGTGGTCGCGCTCGTCGAAGTGGCCCAGCAGATACCGGGTGAACAGCCGCTCGTAACGGGCCACCGAGGCGATCTCCCGCTCGCGCAGGGTGGGCACCTCGCGGGTCAGCCGGTAGCGCTCCACGGAGACCGCCGGGGACCCCGCGTACATCTTCATGACTTCCTTGATGCCCCGGCAGACGGTGTCCAGCGGGTGCTCGTGCGGCGGCGCGGCGTTCAGCACCGCCTCCGCCCGCACCAGGGTGTCGTCGTGGTCCGGGAAGATCGCCTCTTCCTTGGAGCGGAAGTGCCGGAAGAAGGTCCGGCGGGCGACACCGGCCGCGGCCGCGATCTCGTCGACCGTGGTCGCCTCGTAGCCCTTGGTCGCGAACAGCTCCATGGCCGCGGTCGCGAGCTCGCGGCGCATCTTGAGCCGCTGGGCGGCGGCGCGGCTGCCCGCGGCGCTCTCCGGAGCGTCGGGCTGAGCGGTGGCACGGGGTGTCTTGGCGGCCTTGGACATGTCCTGAACGTACTGCATCGGCGCGGGGGAGTGCGCCTGCGGGGGCGGGCCGCCGGTGGGCTCCAGCAGCCCGCCCCACCCCGTGTACGGATCAGCGGCGGGCATATTCGCGGAAGCCGCGCCCCGTCTTGCGGCCCAGGCAGCCGGCGGCCACCAGGTGCTCCAGGAGCGGGGCCGGCGCCAGGCCCGGGTCGCGGAACTCGCGGTGCAGCACCTGCTCGATCGCCAGCGAGACGTCCAGGCCGACCACGTCGAGCAGTTCGAACGGGCCCATCGGGTAGCCGCCGCCCAGCTTCATCGCGGCGTCGATGTCGTCCAGCGTGGCGTAGTGCTCCTCGACCATCTTGATCGCGTTGTTCAGGTACGGGAAGAGCAGCGCGTTCACGATGAAGCCGGCCCGGTCGCCGCAGTCCACCGGGTGCTTGCGGATCTTCGTGGTGACCTCGCGGACCGTGGCGTGGACGTCGTCGGCGGTGAGCACCGTGCGGACGATCTCCACCAGCTTCATCGCCGGGGCCGGGTTGAAGAAGTGCATGCCGATGACGTCCTGCGGGCGCGAGGTGGCGCGGGCGCAGGCGACGACCGGAAGCGAGGAGGTCGTGGTGGCGAGCACCGCGCCCGGCTTGCAGACCTTGTCCAGGGTGGCGAACAGCTGCTGCTTGACGGCCAGGTCCTCGGCGACCGCCTCGAGCGCCAGGTCGACCTCGGCGAAGGCGTCCAGGGAGCCGGCCGGCGTGATCCGGGCCAGCGTCTCGTCGCGCGCCTCGGGCGTCATCCGGCCCTTGTCCACGGAGCGGGCCAGCGACTTGGCGATCCGGGCCTTGGCGGTCTCGGCCTTCTCGTCCGAGCGGGCGGCGAGCACGACGTCGTACCCGGCCTTGGCGAAGACCTCGGCGATGCCGGAGGCCATCGTGCCCGAGCCGGCGACGCCGACGGAGCGGATCTCGCGCCCGCCGCCGCCGGCCGCGGCCTCCGGCGGGGTCAGCGCGTCGCGGACCCTGGCGGCGGAGCCGGCGGCCTCGTACGTGTAGAAGCCGCGGCCGGACTTGCGGCCCGTCAGGCCCGCCTCGCTGAGCTGCTTCAGGATCGGCGCGGGGGCGTGCAGCCGGTCGTTCGACGAGACGTACATCGCCTCCAGAACCGTGCGGGCCGTGTCGATGCCGATCAGGTCGAGCAGCTCCAGCGGGCCCATGGGCAGACCGCAGCCCAGCTTCATCGCGGCGTCGATGTCCTCGCGGGAGGCGTACTTGGCCTCGTACATCGCGGCGGCCTGGTTGAGGTAGCCGAACAGCAGACCGTCGGCGACGAAGCCGGGGCGGTCGCCGACCGCGACGGGCTCCTTGCCGAGGTCGAGCGCGAGCGAGGTGACGGCGTCGACGGCCTGCGGGGCGGTGAGCACCGAGGAGACCACCTCGACCAGCTTCATCGCCTGGACCGGGGTGAAGAAGTGCAGGCCGAGGACCCGCTCCGGGTGCTGCGACTCGGCGGCGAGCCGGGTCACGGACAGGGCGTTGGTGCCGGTGGCGATGATCGTGTCGGGGCGGACGATGCCGTCCAGCGCCCGGAACACCTCCTGCTTGGCCTCGTACGACTCGGGCACGACCTCGATGACGAGGTCGGCCTCGGCGGCGGCCTGGAGGTCGGTGAAGGTGCGGAAGCGGGCCAGGACGGTGCGCCGCTCCTCCTCCGTGATGCGCTCGCGCTCCACGGCGCGCGCGGTGGAGGCCTCGAGGGCGGCGGTGGCGCGGGTGGCGGCGGCCTCGCTGACGTCGATGCCGATGACCTCGCGGCCGGCCCGGGCGAGCACGTCGGCGATGCCGGTGCCCATGGTGCCGAGGCCGACGACGGCGATGGTGGAGAGAGGGGTGTCCATCAGGGGACTCCAGGAGGTGAAGAGTGACGACTGAGGGCGGCGAACACGGGAGCGCACGAACGCTCGGGAACACACGGGGGGCGCGGTCGCGAGAAAGCCGCGAGAAGCGCGGAGAACGTGTGTGAAAAGAGCGACGGACTCTGTCCCGGAGCCACGTCGAAAACTGCCGAACCGACAAACTCGAATCCCAACGGCTGCGTCACCAGGCCGTTGTGGAGGTGCGGGGGGTGACCCGCTCACTTGAGATTAACCGGCGGGTAACGAGCGCGCCAGCCCTGCGGAGTACGGAAAATGTGATCTGGATCGCGGATAGGCTGAACGCCATGGATATCGCTCGGGATCCGGAATTCCTATCGATGATCGATCGATTGCGGGAGGAGATCCAGGAGGCGCCGGAAGGCGTCCGCGCGGATTTCGAGGAACTCGCCGCGACCCGGGACGAAAGGGAGTTCGCGCGCGTCCTGACCGCACCCGGACAGCCGCTCTGGGCCCGGGAGCTCGCCTCGTTCCGGCTCGGACTCGCCGGCGACGCCCGCGCCTTCGAGGCCCTGGTGCTGCTGCTCAACCACCGCGACCCCGAACGCTGCGTCTCCGCCGCCTACGCCCTGACCCGGCTCGGCGACCCGCGCACCGCGCGGGCCGCCGCCGCCCTCGCCACCAACGAACTCCGCGTCGCCTACGCGCTGCTGCCTGTCCGTCTGCTCGCCGCGCTGTGCGCGCCCGAGTCCGTGCCCGCCCTGATCACCGTCCTGGAACGGCGGCTGACGGCCGACGACCCGCACTGGCGGGTCGGCGTCGCCTGCGCCGAGGGCCTGGGCGCGCTGGGCGATCGGCGCGCCCGGCCGGTCCTCCAGGCAGCCGTCCCGCACCCCCGGCTCGGCGCGGCGGCACGGACGGCACTCGCCAGACTGCCGGTCTAGGCGGTCTGAGCCGCCTCGTCGGGCTCCCCGGACTCCACCAGCGCGAAGGCCTCGATCTCGATGAGCAGTTCCGGCCGGACCAGCGCCGACACCTGTACCGCGGAGCTCGCCGGCAGCGGGGCCGCGCCGAAGGCCTCGTCCCGGGCGGCCCGCACGGCGGGCAGATGCGCCACGTCCGTGACGAAGTACGTCAGCTTCACCACGTCCCCGAACCCGGCCCCTGCCGCGGCGAGACACAGTCGCAGGTTCGCGAAGACCTGACGGGCCTGCGCCGCAGGGTCGCCGGCGCCCACCACCGCGCCCGAGGCGTCGAGGGAGCACTGGCCGGATATCGCGAGGAACCGGCCGGTGCCCCACACGACATGGCTGTACTGCGGGCTCGGAGCGACCCCGGCGGGGGCGGGCACATGGGTGAGGTGCGTGGTCATGCCCGCCATGATCGCCGACGCCGCTGACAACGCCGGCGCCGGCCCGGCTCGGGCCCGCCGCCGGCCCCGATGTCAGCCTCGGTGGCCGAGCAGCCGGTGCAGGGCCGCGCCGCCCGTCGCCGTCTCCGTCTCCGTCGCCGGGGCCGGGGCCGGAGCCGGGACCGCACGGGACGTCGCGGTCTTCTTCGCCGCCGGCTTCGGGGCCGGAGCCGCCGCGCAGGCCGCGTCGGCCTCGCCCGTCCCGGCCGCCGCCCGCGGCACCGTGCCGGACTCCAGGTAGCGCACCAGGTGCGCGTCCAGGCAGGCGTTCCCGCCCAGCGTCACCGCGTGGTTCCCGCCGCCCTCCTCGACGACCAGCCGGGAGCCGCCCACCGCGCGGTGCAGGCTCACGCCGCCCTCGTAAGGGGTGGCCGCGTCGTCCGTCGCCTGGAACAGCAGCATCGGCGGGACCTTGTCGTTGGTCACGTCGACCGGAGTGCGCGGCTCCACCGGCCAGAACGCGCAGGGCGCGTTGTACCAGGCGTTGTTCCAGGTGGAGAAGGGGGCCTTCAGCTGCGCCACCCAGTTGTCCGCGCGCCACACCCGCCAGTCGCGCGGCCAGGCCGCGTCGCGGCACTGCACGGCGGCGTAGACCGAGTAGCCGTTGTCGGAGGAGGCGTCGGAGGCGCCGAGGTCCTCGTACGCGGCGATCAGCAGCGCGGTGTCCTCCTCCTTGACGTACGCGGCGAACGCCTCGGCCAGCTGCGGCCAGTACCCGTTGTAGTAGCCGCCCGGCAGATAGGTGTCCTCCAGCTCGGCGGGGCCGACCTTGTCCCCGGCCGGGGCGGTGCGCAGCTCGTCGCGCATCCGGTACCAGGCGGCCTCCACGGCGGCCGGGTCGGCGCCGAGCCCGTACGCCGTGTCGTGCTCGGCCACCCACGCCATGAAGGCCTTGTGCCGGGTGTCGAAGGCGAAGTCCTGCGCCAGGTTGTCCCGGTACCAGACGCCCTCGGGGTCGACCATCGAGTCGAGCACGAACCGGCGCACCCGCTCCGGGTACAGCTTGGCGTAGACCGCGCCGAGGTACGTGCCGTACGAGTAGCCGAAGTAGTTGACCCGCTCCGCGCCGAGCGCCCGGCGGATCGCGTCGAGGTCCCGCGCCGCGCTCACCGTGTCGATGTGCCGCAGCAGGTCCCCGTACTTGGCGCCGCACGCCGCCGCGAACGCGCGGGCCCGTTCCACGCCGGCGCTCTCGGTGGCGGCGTCGCGGGGCACGGAGTCGTGGCGCACCGGCTCGAAGTGGCCGGGCCGGCAGTTCAGGGCGGGCTCGCTGCGGCCGACGCCGCGTGGGTCGAAGCCGATCACGTCGTACTGCGCGGCCAGCTTCGGCGGCAGCGAGGCGGCCACGAAGCCGGCCATGCTCAGTCCGCTGCCGCCCGGACCGCCGGGGTTGACCAGGAGCGGGCCCTGGGACGTCCTTGCGGTGTGCGGGACGCGGGAGAGCGCGAGCGAGATCGTCCGGCTCTTGGGGTCGTCGTGGTCCAGCGGCACCTTGAGCGTGCCGCACTCCAGGCGGGGGTACCGCTTGGAGCCGCAGCTCTTCCAGATCAGCGGGGCGGCGGGACGGGTCGTCGGCCCGGCCTCGGGGGCCCCGGCCGAGCGGTCCGCCGGGGTCGTGGGGGGTCGTGGTGCCGGCGACGCGGACGCGGGCAGGGCGGTGACCGTCCCGGCCAGCAGCGCCCCCGCGGCGAACAGCACTCCTGCGCGTGGGTTCATACGGCGTCCGTGCCCCGGGGGCCGGACGGAAGGACCTCTTCCGCCGAGAGTTGACCCAATCAGAGGAGGGTGATCAGAGCAGGGTGAGCTGGGTCGGGCCCGTGAGCGCCGGCGCGTCCGGCTCGGGTATGCGCCGGGCCGCGCCCCGATGCGCCGGTCCGATCCCGAACCCGTCGGCCAGCTCGTGCACCTGACGGGTGATCCGGCGCTGGTACCAGGTCGGCGCGTACGCCCCGTCCGCGTACATCCGCTCGTACCGCCCCACCAGCCGCGGGTGGTGCTCGCGCAGCCAGGCCATGAACCACTCGCGCGCCCCGGGCCGCAGATGCAGCACGAGCGGGGTCACCGACGTGGCGCCGGCCTCCGCGATCGCCCGGACCGTCTCGCGCAGCTGCTCGGGGTGGTCGCCGAGGAACGGGATCACCGGGGCCATGAGCACGCCGCAGCCGATGCCGTGCTCGGCCAGGGTGCGCACCACGTCGAGGCGGCTCTGCGGCGAGGGGGTGCCCGGCTCGACCGTGCGCCACAGGTTTCGGTCGGTGAACCCGACGGAGACCGAGATGCCGACCTCGGTCACCTCGGCCGCCTGTACGAGCAGGTCCAGGTCGCGCAGGATCAGCGTGCCCTTGGTGAGGATCGAGAACGGGTTGGCGTGGTCGCGCAGCGCCGCGAGGATCCCCGGCATCAGCCGGTAACGGCCCTCGGCGCGCTGGTAGCAGTCCACGTTGGTGCCCATCGCGATGTGCGCCCCCTGCCAGCGGCGGGAGGCGAGCTGGCGGCGGAGCAGCTCGGGGGCGTTGACCTTCACCACGATCTGGCTGTCGAAACCGAGACCGGTGTCGAGGTCGAGATAGCTGTGGGTCTTGCGGGCGAAGCAGTACACGCAGGCGTGCGTGCAGCCCCGGTACGGATTGACCGTCCATTCGAACGGCATCCGGGAGGCGCCCGGCACCCGGTTCAGGATCGACCTGGCGCGTACCTCGTGGAACGTGATCCCGCGGAACTCCGGGGTGTCGAACGTGCGGGTGCGGACCGCGGACGTGCCGAACAGGGCGGGCTCGGCGGTCGCGGCGGGCTCCTCGCCCAGATGGTCCCAGCGCATGGACGCCTCCTCGGTAGTACTGCGTCGGCACGAATCCGAGAATAGAACACATGTTCCCTTGATCGCCGCAACCCCGATTTCGCGCGGCGAGGCACAGGTGATGGGATGGCCCCTGTACCCCCGAGCCCCCCGGAAGCTGGAGGAAGTGGAATGGCGCAGGTCGAGGCCACGACGGAACGGATCATCGCGGCGGACGCGGAGACGGTGTTCGACGCGCTGGCCGACTACCGGAACACCCGCGCGAAGCTGCTCCCCGAGCACTTCAGCGAGTACGAGGTCCGCGAGGGCGGCGACGGCGAGGGCACCCTCGTCCACTGGAAGCTCCAGGCCACCAGCAAGCGCGTCCGCGACTGCCTCCTCGAGGTCACCGAGCCCACCGACGGGCAGCTGATCGAGAAGGACCGCAACTCCTCCATGGTCACCACCTGGACCGTCACCCCGGCCGGCGAGGGCGCCTCCAAGGCCGTCGTCACCACGGTCTGGAACGGCGCCGGCGGCATCGGCGGCTTCTTCGAGCGGACCTTCGCGCCCAAGGGCCTCGCCCGGATCTACGACGCGGTCCTCGAGAAGCTGGCCGCCGAGGTCCAGAAGTAACCCGCGCGTTTTCGAACGTCACGGCGCGGTGCTCACCGGTTCGGGTGGTTCTCGCCCCCCGACCGGGAGCGCCCCCGGTGCGCCCCCCAGTGCGCCGGGGCGCGGAAAGCCGCTGATGAGCGCGCCAACTGCGCCCCCACGCCCGGCCCTTCGGTCCCTCGGGCGCCCCTGATCTCCCGTCCCGTCCGGCTTGCTCCCGCTTCGCACCCGATGCGAAGAATGACGTCGCGGACGACGACGAGGGGAGCGGCAGGTGGGCGGCATCACGCTGGTGAAGGGGGAGGCCGCGGCCGACGACCCCGAGGAGACGGCGGAACCGGCCGGACCGGCCGATCCGCCGGGCGACGCCGACACCGCCGCGTACGAACTCGGCCCGCGCCGCGTCCGGCTGGTCTTCGTCGGCCTCATGCTCGCACTGCTGCTCGCCGCGCTGGAGCAGATGATCGTCGCCACCGCCCTGCCGAAGATCGTCGGCGAACTCCAGGGCCTGGACCGGATGTCCTGGGCGATCACCGCCTATCTCCTCACCGCCACCGTCGGTCTGCCCGTCTACGGCAAACTCGGCGATCTCTTCGGCCGCAAGGGCGTCTTCCAGTTCGCCATCGTCGTCTTCGTGATCGGCTCGGCCCTGGCCGGCTGGTCCCGCACGATGGACCAGCTCATCGCCTTCCGCGCCGTCCAGGGCGCCGGCGCCGGCGGGCTGATGATCGGCGTCCAGGCGATCATCGCGGACATCGTGCCGGCGCGGGAACGCGGCCGGTTCATGGGCCTCATCGGCGCGGCGTTCGGACTGGCCTCGGTGGCCGGACCGCTGCTCGGCGGCTTCTTCACCGACCACGCCTCCTGGCGCTGGTGCTTCTGGTTCAACGTCCCCTTCGGCCTGATCACCCTCTGCGTCGTCGCGCTCGTGCTCAAGCTGCCCCGGCCCCGGGTCCGCGCCCGGCTCGACGTGCTCGGCGCCGTCCTGCTCGCCGCCGCCTCCACCTGCCTGGTGCTGCTGACCAGTTGGGGCGGCACGGAGTACGCGTGGAACTCGCGGGTGATCCTCGGACTGGCCGCCGGGGCGGCCGGAACGACCCTGCTCCTGCTGGTCGTCGAGCACCACGCGCCCGCACCGATCCTGCCGCTGCGGCTGTTCCGCGACTCCGTGTTCACCCTCACCAGCCTGGTCGGCGCGGTGGTCGGCGTGGCGCTGTTCGGCGCCGCGAGCTATCTGCCCACGTTCCTGCAGATGGTCGAAGGCGCCACGGCCACCGAGTCGGGCCTGCTGATGCTGCCGCTGATGGGCGGCATCGTGGTCGCGTCCGTCGTATCGGGCCAACTCATCAGCCGCACAGGGCACTACAAGATCTACCCGATCCTCGGCGGCGCGATCTCCGTCGTCGGCATGTGGCTGCTGTCCCGGATGGACGTCGGCACGCCACGCCTGGACCACAGCGTCTGGCAGGCGGTGCTCGGCATCGGCATCGGCCTGGTCATGCCCGTACTGATCCTCGCCGTGCAGAACTCCGTGCCGCCGGCCGACCTCGGCGCGGCGACCAGCGCCCACAACTACTTCCGGCAGATCGGCGGCAGCGTCGGCGCGGCCGTGTTCGGCACCCTGTTCGCCCACCGGCTCGACAGCGCGCTGGCGGACCGGCTCGCGGACGGGGTGTCCGCCGGGCTTCCGGCCGGGGCACGGCTGCCCGAGGCGGAGTCGATCACCCCGCAGACCGTGCACGCGCTGCCGCCCGTACTGCGCGACGCGTACGTCCATGCGTACGCCGAGGCCATGCCGCGCATCTTCCTCTACCTGGTTCCCGTCCTCGTCCTCGGCCTCCTGCTGGCCTTCTTCCTCAAGGAGAAACCGCTGGTGTCCCACCACACTCCCCAAGCCGCCACCGTCCCGCGAGCGAGGAACTCGGCCGCCCCGCACCCCGCCGGGGTCCCCGTCTGCGGCGCCGTCCAGCACCCCGACGGCTCCTGCGTGCCGCGGGCCGCGCTCACCCTCATCGACGTCCAGGGCCGCCAGCTCGGGCGGGGCGCGAGCGAGGACGACGGACGGTACGCGCTGAGCGTCCCCGGCCCCGGCTCGTACGTCCTGATCGCCGCGGCCGGCGGACACCAGCCGCAGGCGGTGTCGGTGACCGTCGGCGACCGGCCGGTCGAACTGGACGTGGTCCTCGGCGGCGCCGGCCGGCTCGCCGGCGCGGTCCTGACGGCGGACGGCGCGCCGGTGCGGGACGCGGCGGTGACGCTCACGGACGTGCGCGGCGACGTGGTGGCCTCGACGCGGAGCGGCCGGGAGGGCGGCTACGTGATGTCGGAGCTGGTGGCGGGGGAGTACACCCTGGCCGCGAGCGCCCCCGCGTTCCGGCCCGCCGCGCTGCCGGTGAGCGTCCAGGCGGCCCGGGAGACCCGCCAGGACATCGAACTGGCCGGCGGGGCGGTGCTGCGCGGCACGGTCAGGGCGGGCGGCGGCGGTCCGGTGCAGGAGGCACGGGTGACGCTGCTCGACGCGGCCGGCAACGTCGTCGACACGCTGACGACCGGCCCGGACGGCACATTCCGCTTCGTGGACCTGTCCTCGGGCGAGTACACGGTCATCGCCGCGGGCTACCCGCCGGTCGCGACGGTCCTCCAGGTGGCGAGCGGCGGCCGGACGGAACGGGACCTGCAACTGGGCCACGAGGACTGAGCGCGGTCAGGCCCGCTCCCGGTACCGGGCGAGCCGCTGCTCCAGCCGGTCCCGGACCTCGGGCCACTCCTCGGCGACCACGGAGTAGACGGCGGAATCCCGCAGCCGCCCCTCCTCCCCCTCCACCCAGGAGAGCGCCCAGTTCCGCAGCACCCCTTCGAGCCGGGCGCCGGTGGCCTCGACGGCGGCCCGGGAACGGGAGTTGCGCGCGTCGGTCATCAGATCGACCCGCGCGACGTCCCAGGTCTCGAAGGCATGCCGGAACAGCAGGTACTTGGCCTCGGCGTTGATCCCGGTGCCCTGCGCGGACGCGGCGAGCCAGGTGTACCCGAGTTCGACGGCGAGCAGCGCGCCGGTCCCGCCCCGGTACCGCGGACTGCAGAACGAGGTCACGCCGACGGCGAGCCCGGTGACCCGGTCGACCTGCGCGAAGGGCACGAGCTCCCGGTCCGCGGCCCGCCCGAGCTGCGTGTCGACGTACGCGCCCACCTCGTCCGTGCGCGGCACCCAGGTGTACGCGTACGACTCTCTCGACTCCGCGACAGCACCAGCCAACGCAGGCACATGCCGTCGCTCCAGCGGCTCCAGCCGCACCCGCTCCCCGCCGAGCGCGGGCCCCTCGAACCTGAACGTGTTCACGCCGACATGCTCCCCGCCCGCGAATCCGCTGTCATCCGCATTGGGGGACGGCTACGGTCGAGCCGTGTGTGTCTACGCCGAAGCCCCCTACAAACTGCACTACGCCTGCGTGACGTGCCGCGTCAGCTTCAAACGGCACCCGCCGGAGCCCGGTGCGACGCACCCCTGCCCGAACTGCTCCCGGCCCCTGGCCTGCGCCGGCCATGACTTCGCCGCGCCGCCCCGGCGCGACGCCCGCGCCTGGTCGGTCGTCGCCGCCGTACTGGCCGAAGGCCTCCGCTACGAGGGCCGCAGCACCTGCGGCTGCACCCGGGAGCCCAGGCCCCGCCCCCGCACCCCCGCCCAGCTCCGCTCCGCCCGGACCGCGGCCGAACGGGCGGGGGTACCGCTGGCCGAGCTGCTCGACGCCGAGCAGCGGCACGCGTAGGTGACAAGCGGCGGTCGATCGATCAGGATGCCGGTGTCCGGGTGGCGCGGTCGGGGAACAGGAGGGGCATGAAGATCCTGATCAGTGCCGACATGGAAGGGGCCACCGGGGTCACCTGGCCGGCCGACGTGCTGCCGGGGACGCCGCAGTGGGAGCGTTGCCGGGGGATGTTCACGTCGGACGTGAACGCGGCGGTGCTCGGGTTCTTCGACGGCGGGGCCGACGAGGTGCTCGTCAACGAGGCGCACTGGAGCATGCGGAACCTGCTCCTGGAGCGGCTCGACGAGCGGGTCGAGATGCTGACCGGGCGGCACAAGTCGCTGTCCATGGTCGAGGGCGTGCAGCACGGCGACGTGGACGGGATCGCCTTCGTCGGGTACCACACCGGGGCCGGCGCCGAGGGCGTCCTCGCGCACACCTATCTCGCCAACTCCATCACCGGCGTCTGGCTCGACGGCGTCCGCGCCAGCGAGGGGCTGCTCAACGCGCAGGTGGTCGCCGAGTACGGGGTGCCCGTGGTGCTCGTGACCGGCGACGACCTGACCTGCGAGGACGCGCTCGGCTATGCGCCCGAGGCGCACAAGGTGGCCGTCAAGGACCACGTCTCGCGGTACGCCGCCGTATGCCGCACCCCCGCCCGTACCGCCGCCGACATCCGTGCCGCCGCCAAGGCCGCCGCCGGCCTGGCCGTGCGCCACGAACCGCTCGCGCAGGGGCCGCACACCGTCGAGGTCGAGTTCGACGCCGAGCATCTGGCCGCCGCCGCGACGGTGGTTCCCGGCGTGGCGCGCTCCGGCGAGCGTCGTGTCGCGTACACCAGCGCGACCATGTACGAGGGTATTCGCACGTTCAAGGCGGTCACCACGATCGCCTCCTCGGCCGTGGAGGAGCAGTATGGGTGAGAGCACGACCGGTGGGGGGACCACCGGGGAGCAGGGGGCGCAGGGTGTCGACGCCCGGGCGCTCGACGAGGTCGTGACGTTCACGTCCGAGCTCATCCGCATCGACACCAGCAACCGCGGCGGCGGCGACTGCCGCGAGCGGCCCGCCGCCGAGTACGCCGCCGAACGGCTCGCCGACGCAGGCCTCGACCCGGTCCTGCTCGAACGGACCCCCGGGCGCAGCAACGTCGTCGCCCGCATCCCCGGCACCGACCCCACCGCCCCCGCGCTGCTCGTCCACGGTCATCTCGACGTCGTGCCCGCCGAGGCCGCCGACTGGACCGTGCACCCGTTCTCCGGCGAGGTCCGCGACGGCGTCGTCTGGGGCCGCGGGGCCGTCGACATGAAGAACATGGACGCGATGGTGCTCTCCGTCGTCCGCTCCTGGGCCCGCCAGGGCGTCCGCCCCCGCCGCGACATCGTCGTCGCCTACACCGCCGACGAGGAGGACAGCGCCGTCGACGGCTCCGCCTTCCTCGTCGACCGGCATGCCGGACTGTTCGAGGGGTGCACGGAGGGCATCAGCGAGTCGGGCGCCTTCTCGTTCCACCCCGAGCCCGGCATCACCCTCTATCCCATCGGGGCCGGTGAACGCGGCACCGCCTGGCTGGAGTTGACCGCCCGCGGCCGCGCCGGACACGGCTCGAAGATCAACGACGAGAACGCGGTCACCCGGCTCGCCCGGGCCGTCGCCCGCATCGGTGAGCACCGCTGGCCGGTACGGCTCACCGCCACCACCCGCGCCTGCCTCACCGAACTCGCCGCCGTGTACGGGCTCGACGTCGACGTCGAGGACCCCGGGTTCGACCCCCTGCCCCTGCTCGACAAGCTGGGCCGCGCGGCCGCCCTCGTCGCCCCCGTCCTGCGCAACAGCGCCAACCCCACCATGCTCAGTTCCGGTTACAAGGTGAACGTCATCCCCGGCAGCGCCACCGCCCACGTCGACGGGCGCACCCTGCCCGGAGGCGAGGAGGAGTTCGCCGCCACCATGGACGAACTCACCGGTCCGCACGTCGACTGGCGGTTCCACCACCGCGAGCCCTC
Organism: Streptomyces sp. NPDC048604; assembly: GCF_043199435.1. Lineage (NCBI taxonomy): Bacteria > Bacillati > Actinomycetota > Actinomycetes > Kitasatosporales > Streptomycetaceae > Streptomyces > Streptomyces sp. NPDC048604. The sequence continues at coordinate 140,854 of NZ_JBICVX010000013.1, read as the reverse complement.
GCTCGAAGCCCCCGTCGACTCCCCGACGTACGCCGCACTCCGCGCCGCCCTGGAGCACTTCGACCCGGACGGACACGTCGTCCCGTTCAGCATGGCCGGGGGCACCGATGCGAAGCAGTTCTCCCGACTGGGCATCACCGGCTACGGTTTCTCCCCTCTGAAGCTGCCCGCCGACCTCGACTACGGGGCCATGTTCCACGGGGTCGACGAGCGGGTGCCGGTCGAGGCGCTGCGCTTCGGCGTCCGGGTGCTCGACCGGTATCTGCGGTCCGCCTGACCGGGCACAGTCAGTCAGTAACGCACCACACGCACCAGGGGAGTTGCGATGGTACCCACGGCGGCCTACGGCACCTGGCCGTCTCCGATCGACGCCCGTCTCACCGCCGCGCACGACGGCCGGCCCGAGTACCTGGACGCGGTCGGCGACGAACTGTGGTGGACCGCGCCCCGCCCCGAGGAGGGCGGCCGCCGCGCGCTCGTGCGGCGCCGGGCGGACGGCACGGAGGAGTCCGTGCTGCCCGCGCCGTGGAACGTGCGCAGCCGCGTCATCGAGTACGGCGGCCGGCCCTGGGCCGGCGCCGCCCGCCCCGCCGGCGGTCCGCTGATCGTCTTCAGCCACTTCCCCGACCAGCGCCTGTACGCCCACGAGCCGGACGGCGACGCCCCGCCGCGCCCGCTCACACCGGTCTCCTCGGTCGGCGGCGGACGGCGCTGGGCCGACCCGGTGGTCCATCTGGACCGCGGCGAAGTCTGGTGCGTCCTGGAGGAGTTCACCGGCGGCGGGCCGAGCGATCTGCGCCGCGTCGTGGTGGCCGTCCCCCTCGACGGCTCGGCCGCCGACGACCGCGCCGCCGTACGCGAACTCGCCGTCGAGCGGCACCGGTTCGTCACCGGCCCTCGGCTCTCCCCGGACGGCCGCCGCGCCGCGTGGATCGGCTGGGACCATCCGCGGATGCCCTGGGACGGCACCGAGGTGATGCTCGCCGACGTCGGCGAGGACGGCGCCCTGCACGGCATACGCCAGGTCCTCGGCGGACCCGAGGAGTCGATCCCGCAGGTCGAATGGGCCCCGGACGGACGCCTGCTGTACGTAAGCGACCGCAGCGGCTGGTGGAACCTGCACCGCCACGACCCGGCCCGCCCGGACGAGCCGCCGGTGCCGCTCTGTCCCCGCGAGGAGGAGTTCGGCGGCCCGCTGTGGCGGCTCGGCCTCAGCTGGTTCCGCCCGCTGGACAACGGACTGATCGCCGCCGTCCACGGCAAGGGTGCCACCGCGCTCGGCATCCTCGACCCCGAGTCCGGCGAACTCGTCGACGCCGCCGGGCCGTGGACCGAATGGGACGCGTACCTCGCCGTGCACGGCACGCGCGTCGTCGGCGTCGCGGCCAGCCCGCGCAGCGCCTACGAGATCGTGGAGCTCGACACCTGCACCGGCCGGGCCCTCGTGGTCGGCCGGGCGCACGACGACCCGGTCGACCCGGTGTACTACCCCGAGCCGCAGATCCGCACCTTCACCGGACCCGACAACCGCGAGGTCCACGCCCACGTCTACCCGCCGCACAACCCCGACCGGATCGCCCCGGCCGACGAGCTGCCGCCGTACGTGATCTGGGCGCACGGCGGGCCCACCGGCCACGCGCCGCTCGTACTCGACCTGGACATCGCCTACTTCACCTCGCGCGGCATCGGCGTCGCCGAGGTCAACTACGGCGGCTCCACCGGCTACGGACGCGCCTACCGCGAACGGCTGCGCGAGCAGTGGGGCGTGGTCGACGTCGAGGACTGCGCCGCCGTCGCGGAGGCGCTGGCCGCCGAGGGCACCGCCGACCCGGCGCGCCTCGCGATCCGGGGCGGCAGCGCGGGCGGCTGGACCACCGCGGCGTCCCTGGTCGCCACAGACGTGTACGCCTGCGGCACGATCATCTATCCGGTCATCGACCTGGAGGGCTGGGCCGCCGGCGGCACCCACGACTTCGAGTCCCGCTACCTGGACGCGCTGATCGGCCCGTACGACGAGGTGCCCGCCCGCTACCAGGAGCGCTCGCCGGGGTCCGGGGTGGAGCGGATCCGGGCGCCGTTCGTGCTGCTGCAGGGGCTCGACGACGTGATCTGCCCGCCCGCGCAGAGCGAGCGCTTCCTGGCCCGGATCGCCGGCCGGGGCGTCCCGCACGCGTATCTCGCCTTCCCGGGTGAGGGTCACGGATTCCGCCGTGCGGACACCATGGTGCGGGCACTGGAGGCCGAACTCTCCCTGTACGCACAGGTCTTCGGGGTCGAGCGGCCGGACGTGCCGGGACTGGAGCTGAAGCCGTGACCGCTGCGCCGGAGCTCGCCCCGCTGACCCGGCCCCGGCGGCTGCGCTCCGGCGACCGGGTCGCCGTCGTCGCGCCCAGCGGCCCGATCCCCGAGGAGCGGCTCGCCCGCGGCCTGGCGATCCTGCGCGGTTGGGGCCTGGAGCCGGTCGTCGCCCCGCACGTCCTGGACGCCCATCCGCGCCACGACTACCTCGCCGGTACGGACCGGGCGCGCGCCCGGGACCTCCAGGAGGCGTGGTGCGACCCGTCGGTCGCCGCGGTGCTCTGCGCGCGCGGTGGCTATGGGGCGCAGCGCATGGTCGACCTCCTCGACTGGACGGCGATACGCGCGGCCGGGCCCAAGGTCTTCGTCGGGTACAGCGATGTCACCGCGCTCCACGAGGCGTTCGCGCTCCGCGCCGGACTCGCCACCCTGCACGGGCCGATGGTCGCGGCGGCGACCTTCCTCGACGACGCGCCCACGCGGGAGCACCTGCGGGCCACGCTCCTCGAGCCCGAGTCGGTCCGTACCGTGCCCGCGCTCAAGACCGCCCGCACCCTCGTCCCCGGCCGGTCCCACGGCGTCACCTTCGGCGGCTGCGCCTGCCTGCTCGCCGCGGGCCTCGGCACCGCGGACTCCCGGCCCGCGGGCCGCGGCGGGCTGCTGCTCCTGGAGGACGTGGGGGAGGAGGCGTACCGCCTCGACCGCATGCTCACCCAACTCCTGCGCGCGGGACTCCTTCAGGGCGTCGCCGGCGTCCTGCTCGGCTCGTGGGAGGAGTGCGGCCCGTACGACGGACTCCACGCCCTGTTCGAGGACCTCTTCGGGAGCCTCGGCGTCCCCGTGGTCGAGGAGTACGGCTTCGGGCACTGCCCGAGCACCCTGACGATCCCGCTGGGCGCGGCCGCGGTCTTCGACGCGGAGGCGTGCACCCTGACCTTCGACGCCCCGGCGCTGGACTGACTCCTTCAGTCCCTGGGTCCTTCAGTCCCCGAGTCCTTCACTGAATCTCCGTCAGCTGCGGCTGTCCGATGCGTTGACGGTGATCTGACACGTGTCACACCATGGGCCGCGCGCCGCCTACCGGTCGGTACGTCGGCCGGCGAGTGATCCGTGTCGTCCGTGTGGAGGTACCCGTGTCCCGTGCCGTGCCCCGAACCCGCAGAGCCCTCGCACTCGCCGCCGCGGCCGCGCTGGCCGGGCCGCTCGCGCTCGCCGGGCCCGCGAACGCCGCCGAGCCCGGCGGCGGTGCGTACACGGTGACGCCCCTGACGTTCACCGTCCGGGCCGGCGACCGGACCTGCGCCGTCGACGCCGACCTGTACCGGCCCGCCGGCGCGGACGCCGCCCACCCGGCCCCGGCAGTACTCACCACCAACGGCTTCGGCGGCAGCAAGACCGACGGCTCGACCGCCGCCACCGGCAAGGCCTTCGCGGCCCGTGGCTACGTCGCCCTGGTCTACTCCGGCCTCGGCTTCGGAAAGTCCGGCTGCCTGGTCTCGCTCGACGATCCGCGCATCGACGGCCAGGCGGCCGCCCGGCTCCTCGACTTCCTCGGCGGGACCCGCGCAGCCGACGACGGCACCCGCGTCGACTACGTGCTCCGCGACGGCGCGGGCGACCCCCGCGTCGGCATGATCGGCGGCTCGTACGGCGGCGCCGTCCAGCTCGCCACCGCCTCCGTGGACCCCCGGCTCGACGCCCTCGTCCCGCTCATCACCTGGAACGACCTCGCCTACTCGCTCGCCCCCAACAGCGCCGACCGGAACACCCCCGGCGTCTTCAAGTGGCAGTGGGCGAACGGCTTCTACCTGATCGGGGAGGGCCAGCCGCTCCTCGCCCCGTCCCTCGACCCGTCCCGGATCAACTCGCTGCGCTGTCTGCACTTCGTCAGCGACGCCTGCGACACCGTCCGGCTGCTGAACTCCGGCCGCTACCCCGAGGCCGAGACCCGCGCGATGCTCGACTTCGCGCACAGCGTCTCGCCCGTCTCGTACCTCGACCGCGTCAAGGCGCCGACGCTGATCGTGCAGGGGCAGTCCGACAGCCTGTTCAACCTGAACGAGGCCCGGGACACCTACCGGCAGCTGCGCCGCCAGGGCGTCCCGGCCAAGCTCGTCTACCAGTCCTGGGGACACAGCGGCGGACTCACCGACCCGGCCTCCGGCGAACTGAACCTGGGCCAGGGAAACCTGGAGGACTCGTACGTCGGCCGGCGCATCCTCGCCTGGTTCGACCGCTACCTGAAGAAGCATCAGAACACCGACACCGGCCCCGCGTTCGCCTACTACCGGGACTGGCGGCCCGGATACGGCACCGCCTCGTCCGTCCCCGCGCTCAGCCAGAAGCTCTACCTCTCCGGCGACGGCAAACTCGTCGACAACCGCGCCAAGGTCGCCCGCGGCTCCCGTCACTACGCCAACTGGCTGGTCCCGACCAGTCATTCGGAGTCCTCGCTCGCCGGGACAATAGGACTGCCGGACCCGAAGCCGTACGACATCAAGGGCACGTACCTCGACTGGACGAGCGCGCCGCTCACCGCGCCCGTCGACCTCGTCGGCGCGCCGAAGGCCACCCTGAAGGTCAGCTCGCCGAAGACCGAGCGGGTCCAGGACTCCGGCGACGCCGCCGACAAGCTGGTGCTCTTCGCCAAGGTCTACGACGTGGCCCCCGACGGCACGAAGACCCTGGTCAACCGCTTGGTCGCACCGGCGCGCGTACCCGACGTCACCCGCCCGTTCACGGTCGAGCTGCCCGGCATCGTGCACCGCTACGAGACCGGCCACCGGCTGCAGTTCGTGATCGCGGCCAGTGACAGCGCCTACTCGGGCAACCGAGGCGTCAAGCCCGTCACCGTCACCAGCGCCCCCGAGGACACGGGCACCCTGGAACTACCGGTGGTGAGCGGAGCACTGCGCTGAGCGAGGGAACGGCGGACGGTTCGGATTCACCGGACCGTCCTCATCTCGTTACCTGTCCTTTTCCCATTTCGAGGGCCTCGGGCCGGAGACTGTGCCTCCGCCTTCGCGCCGTGCTGCCGGCGCGGGGCAGTTCCCCCCTCGTAGAAGGACCGAAGGCCCCGTGCCCGTACCCGTTGTGCTCAGCGGCCGCCTCGTGCGGCTCGAGCCCCTCGCCCCGCACCACGCCGCCGCACTGGCCGCCGTCGGCGCGGAGGACCGTGCGACGTACTCGTTCACACCCGTCCCGCACAGCCTCGATACGGCCCTGAGCTATATCGAGCGCGCCCTGGCCGAACAGAGCGCCGGGCGCATGCTTCCCTTCGCCGTCGTCAGCACCGCCGACGAGCGGGTGATCGGCTCGACGAGGTTCCTGGAACTCGACTACTGGCAGGGGCCGCCGGTCTGGCCGTCGCTGCCCGGCGTCCCGTACGGCGATCCGGCCACGGCGGTGCCGGACGCCGCCGAGATCGGGAACACCTGGCTCTGCCCGCGCGCGCAGGGCATCGGCTCCAACACCGAGGCCAAGCTGCTGATGCTGAGCCATGCCTTCGAGGTGTGGGGCGTACGGCGGATCTCGATGCGGGCCGACGCGCGGAACCTGCGCTCGCGGGCCGCGATCGAGCGGCTCGGGGCCACCTGCGAGGGCGTGCGCCGAGCCCATTCGCGCGGGCTCGACGGGGCCGTGCGCAGCACCGCCTTCTACTCGATCCTCGAAGAGGAGTGGCCGGACGTGCGCGGGATCGTCGCGGCCCGTCTCGACGCGGCGATCGCCCGCCGCTCGCTCGTGCCCGCGTAGCCCGCTCGCGCCGGCGTACGGCCGCTGCCGTACGGCCGTCGGCGTACGGCGGGAAGCCCGGTCCGGGCGCATCGGCGCACCGGACCGGGCTTCTTCGTGCCTTGTGCTCGCGCGCCGCGTGCTAGCGCGAGGCGAGGGCCGCGTACCCCGGGCGGACGACCTCGTCGATCAGGCGCTGCCGCTCCGGCAGCGGCAGGAAGGCGGCCTCCAGGGCGGCGACCGTGAACTCCTCGAAGACCTCCGGGCCGTAGCCGAAGGCGTCCGCCATGTGCTGGAACTCCTCGCTCATGGTGGTCCCGGAGACCAGCCGGTTGTCCGTGTTCAGGGTGATCGTGAAGCCGAGCCGGCGCAGCTCGTCGATCGGGTGCGAGGCGTAGTCCTTCGCCGCGCCCGTCTGGAGGTTGGAGGTCGGGCAGACCTCCAGGGCGATCCGGTTGTCGCGGACGTACGCGGCCAGGCGGCCCAGCGTGCCGTCCTCGGCGATGTCGTCCGTGATCCGCACGCCGTGGCCGATCCGCTCGGCGCCGCAGATCTGCACCGCCTCGTGCACCGACTCCGCGCCGACGGCCTCGCCCGCGTGGATGGTGTAGTGGCAGTTCTCCCGCTTCAGGTGCTGGAAGGCGGGCAGGTGGCGGGCCGGCGGGTTGCCGATCTCGCCGCCGGCTATGTCGAAGCCCGCCACGCCGTTGTCCCGGTGCGCGACCGTCAACTGCGCGATCTCCAGCGAGCGGTCGGTGTGCCGCATGCCGGTGAGCAGGGTGCGGACGGTGATCCGGCCGCCCGCACGGCGCTCGCCCTCGCGGAAGCCGGCGTTGACGGCCTCCACGACCTCGTCGAGGGTCAGCCCGCCCTCCAGGTGCTGCTCGGGGGCGTACCGGATCTCGGCGTACACCACGCCGTCGGCCGCCAGGTCCTCGGCGCACTCGGCCGCGATCCGCTCCAGCGCCTCGCGGGTCTGCATCACCGCGCAGGTGTGGGCGAAGGTCTCCAGGTACCGCTCCAGGGAACCGGAGTCGGCGGCGTCCCGGAACCAGACCGCCAGCTCGGCCGGGTCCTCGGTGGGCAGTGCGGTGTAGCCGCAGGCCCGGGCCAGCTCGACGATGGTGGCGGCGCGGAGCCCGCCGTCCAGGTGGTCGTGCAGCACGGCCTTGGGCGCGCGGCGGATCCAGTCGGCCACGGGGGCGGTGGCGGAGGTGGCGGCAGAGTTGTCAGACAAGTGCATGGCGGGGAAGTGTACTCCCCGGCGGAACCGGGGTGCCGAGACGGCGCTGACAGCCCGCGGGGCGGGCCGCGCCGCCGCCCCCGCCCCGTTCAGTTCGACTGCAGGACCGGCAGCGCCGGGGCGCCCGTCGGGAGCATGTGCTTGGCCGCAAGGACCGGGACCTCGTCCACCCGCACCACCTGCGTGACCAGCACCGCCGGCGTGTCCGCGGGGCGGGACAGCTGCTCGCCGCGCCGCTGTCCGAGGAGCGTCGCCGTGACGCTGCTGTGCGCGCTCAGCCGAACGTCCCGCGAGGCGGCGGCGAGCACCGCCAGCATCGAGGTCCGCTCCGGCGCGGCCGTCGTGCGCAGTGCCTGCGCGAAGGCCGGGTGTGCCCGGTCCAGTACGTCGTCGGCGGCCGCCCACTCCTGGCTCAGCGCCGCCGCGATGCCCTCGCCGGTCAGCAGCGACTCCCAGAAGCGCAGCTCCGCGCGGGCCGGCGCGAGCAGGTGCTGGGTGGTGAAGTCGGTCGGCTCCTCGACCGCCCGCAGCAGGGCCCGCACGCGCAGCGGCGCGCCCGCGCCGATCAGCTCCTCCAGCGGCTGGACGTGCTCGAAACCGCGCCGCGGCGGCCGGTCGTTGACAGTCCGGCCGACCCCGCGGCGCACCGTGAGCAGCCCGTCCTCCTGGAGCAGCAGCAGCGCCTCGCGCAGCGCCGGGCGGCTGACGCCCAGCTCGGCGGCGAGCCGCGGCTCGGAGGGCAGGGTCGAGCCGGGCGGGTACGTGCCGTCGTTGATCGCGTCGGCGATCCGCTCGTAGAGCACCACGACCGGCCGCCGCTGCACGGTGCCGTTCCCGGTCCCGGGCGCTCCTGCACTGACTGCCACTGACCCTCCTCTGCCGACTTGTCGGCAAGTTACGCCGCGGGGAAGCGGCCCGGCAACGCGGCAGTGAACGCGGGGTGCAGATCACACGGGGGAGGGGTTGACGAGTTACGCGCGTAGATCGGAGGCTGTGCCCACGCCACTTGTCTGACAAGTGGCGCACGCGTGCTGCCGTAGTGCTGCTGCCGTAGTGCTGCGACACCGACCTGGACGAGGCAAAGGGGCCCCGACATGTCCACCCGATCAGATCTCGCGGGCCGCGGGCCCATGCTCCTGGCGCTGGTCCTGGCCGTACTCGGCTACCAGATCAACGCCACGATGCTGAGCCCCGCCCTGCCGGACGTCATCGAGCGCCTGGAGACCAGCCCCGCCGCCGCGGGCCTCTCCCAGACGCTGTTCTTCCTGATGGCCGCGATCGGACAGGTCACCCTCGCCCGGCTCGGCGACCTGCGCGGCCGCAAGCCGATGATGCTGCTGTGCGCGGGCGTGCTGATCCTCGGCAACCTGCTCTGCGTCTTCGCCCCGAACATCGAGGTCTTCATCGCGGGCCGCGTCCTCCAGGGCGTCTCCGCGGCGATGTTCACCCTCGCCTTCCTCACCCTGAACCAGCTGCTCACCCCGGCAGGCTTCGGCAAGGCCGCGGGCATCATCACCGCCGTCAACGGCGGCCTCGCCGGCGTCGACGCCATCGCCGGCGGCCAGATCGCCGACACCATCGGCTTCCGCGGGATCTTCGTCTGCTCCACCGTGATCGCCGTCGTGGGCCTGCTCCTCGTCCGCAAGCACGTCCCCGACACCCTGCCCGCCACCACCGGCGGCCGCTTCGACACCCGCGGCATCACCGCCCTCGCCCTCGGCCTCACCGGAATCCTCGTCGGCCTCGCCCAGGGCGCCGCCTGGGGCTGGACCTCCGCCCTCACCCTCGGCTTCCTGCTCGGCGGCGCCGCCTCGCTGGTCTTCTTCGTCGTCTCGCAGAAGAGCGCCGCGGACCCCGTCATCGACATCGAGGTGCTCGCCTCCCGCCGCGCCTGGCCGCTGCTGCTCACCACCATCTGCACCCTCGGCGGCGCGTTCGGCGCGATCGCGCTGACCATCCCGCTGTTCTCGCAGGACGCCCGGGTCGGTCTCGGCCTGTCGGCGGTCACCGCCGCGGTCCTCTTCCTCACCCCGATCCAGCTCATCGGCGTGATCTCCGCCCCGCTGACCGGCCGCTTCGGCCCGAAGATCGGCTGGCGCAGGATCGTGGTCGCCGGCGCGGTCGCCAACTTCGCGCTCTTCCTCGTCGCCACCGTCTTCCTGCAGCACGAGTGGATCCTGATCGCCGCGCTGGCCGCGCTCGGCGTCACGTACGGCGGCTTCATGCTCACCGGCCTCAACGGTCTCGCCGTCACCAGCGCCCCGAAGGACAAGCCGGGTTCGCTCTCCGGACTGAACGGCGCCTGCTTCGGCATCGGCGCGTCGCTCGGCATCGCCCTCGCCTCCGCGATGATCACCGCGGGCAGCGACGCGGGCGGCCCCACCACGGCCGGCTACCAGAACGCGATGTACACGGCCCTGGCGCTGCTCGGCCTCGGCGTCGTCAGCGCGTTCCTCATCAAGCGGCCCGACCCGGCCGAGGCCGGCATCGCCGAGGAGCCGCAGCGGGTGCTCGTCCACCACTGACGGGCCCGTACCCCCCGACCGGACCGCACGGTTTCACCCGTACGGCCCCGCCCACCGCCCCCGTGCCGACCGGATCCCTCCATCCTGGTCCCACGGGGGCGGCGGTGCAGTCGGTGCACACGGTGCAGGACGGACGAGAGGCGGCCCATGGGTCCCAAGGAGACATCGGACGCGGGACGCGGCGGTGGCGTCACCTCGGGCCGGATCGCGATCGCGGTCCTCGTCGTCCTCACGCTGATCCTCATCTTCGAGAACACCACCCGCGTGAAGATCCGGCTGCTGATCCCGGTGGTCACCATGCCCCTGTACCTGGCGCTGCTCGGCACCGCCCTGCTCGGCGCCGTCTGCGGCTGGTACGGCGCGACCCGCAGGAGGAAGCGGTGAGGCGCGTGGCGGCGGTCTGCGCGGTCACCGTCGTCGCCCTCGCGGTGGTCCTGGCCGGCTCGGCCGACCCGGCGGACGAGGACGAGGAGGCCGGGACCCGTACACCGCCGCAGCCGCTGCCGGACTTCACCGGACGCAGCCTGCTGCGCGCCTTCGCCGCCCTCGACCACCGCACCCGCGTGCACGTCCACGACGCGAGCGGCGGCGACCGGCGCGTCCTGTGGCCCCCGCGCTGGACGGTCTGCACCCAGTACCCCGCGCCCGGCGCGAGCGGCGGCACGAACCGCAGCGTCACCCTCGGCGTCGTGAAGCGCACCGAGCAGTGCCCGTCCCGGGTCCTGGAGTCCCGCCGCTGAATGCCCGCCGCTGAAAGCCCGCCGGCCGCCCGCCCGGGCCGTAGCCTGGGCCCATGTCCGATGATCATGACGGGTACGCCGTCGTCGGGGAGCGGGTCGCCCTGCGCCCCTACTCCGCCGCCGACGCCGAGGAGTTCACCGCGGCCGTCCGCGAAAGCCGCGCCCTGCACCGGCCCTGGCTGTTCCCGCCGGAGACGGCCGAGGCGTACGCGACGTACCGGCGCACCCTCGGCGAGGATCCCGCGCGGCTCGGCTTGCTGGTCTGCGAGCGCGCCGCGGCGGGACGGATCGCCGGCTTCGTGAACATCAACAACATCGTCCGCGGCGCCTTCCTCAGCGGCGCGCTCGGCTACGGGGCCTTCGCCCACGCGGCCGGCCGCGGGCTGCTCGGCGAGGGGCTCGGGCTCGTGGTCCGGCACGCCTTCGGCCCCCTCGGCCTGCACCGCCTCGAGGCGAACATCCAGCCGGGGAACGCGGCTTCCCGCGCCCTCGTCATGCGGGCCGGCTTCCGGCTGGAGGGCTACTCGCCCGCGATGCTCTTCATCGACGGTGCATGGCGCGACCACGAACGCTGGGCGATCACCGCGGAGACGACGGCCCCCGGCTCCCCGGGGTGATCAGCGCTTGCGGTTGATCTTCATCGTGTCGAGATCGGTCACCGTGGACCTCAGCTCCCGGTAGCCGTGGCCCAGTTCGCCCAGCGCGCTCTCCACCCGGTCCTCCGCGAGGGCCGCGGCCATCTCCTCGCCGTCCTCCGCGTCGGAACGGACCACGACGCGGTACGAGAAGTGCTGCAGCGCCCGGTCGTACGCGAGCGTGCCCTCCTCCGTGAAGCGCAGCGCCGACAGACCGTGGTCGTCCGCCTCCGCGAGGAGCCGGGTCCGGCTCTCCTGCGACAGGGCGTCCCACCTGCCACGCACGATCACCCGGTAGGTGTGCTGCGTGCTCATTCCTGCGTCCTCACGTCGTTCGGGCACGAAGGCCCCACCCTACGAAGCCGCCGCCCGCCGGGCACCGTGTTTTCCGTGGCGGGCGGGCCGGTGACGGGGCGGCGTCAGGCGGTCGTGCGGCGGTCCACGTACTCGAAGACCGAGCCGTCCGGGTGGACCGCGATCAGATTGCGGCCCACCGGGGTGGCCACCGGGCCGGCGACGATGCGGGCGCCGGCCTCGGTCAGCGTGGCGTGCGCCTTGTCCACGTCCTCGACGGAGACCGTCGCGGCCACCTTCCGCAGCACCTCCAGCTCCGCCTCGGGACCGCTCATCAGCAGGAAGCAGCTCACGGCCGCGACCGACACGCCGCCGCGCTCGAAGCGCTGCGCGGGGGCGCCGGTGAGCCGTTCGTAGAACGCGATGGCGGGTTCGAGGTCATCGACACAGATGCGCAGTGTGGTACCCAGAATCTCCATACGGACGAGCCTAGTTGGAGTTCTCGGACGACGACACCCGGCACAGGATCTCGCCGTGCGGGACCATGAACCAGGCGTCCTCCGAGCGCCCCCACTCCCGCCAGCCCTCGGAGATCGCCGCCAGCCGCTCGGCCGTGGTGTGACCGCTCGACACCGCCAGCTCGGCGTACACCGACGCCACCGTGCGGTCCGCCCACAGACCGCTCCACCAGGCCCGCTCCTCCTCGGTGGCGAAGCACCAGTTCCCGGCCGTGGCGGTGATCTCGGTGAAGCCGGCCGCCCGCGCCCAGGACAACAGCCGCCGCCCGGCGTCCGGTTCGCCGCCGTTGTGCCGGGCCACCTTCCGGTACAGCCGCGACCACTCGTCCAGCAGGGGCAGTTCGGGGTACCAGGCGAACACGCCGTAGTCGCTGTCCCGGGCCGCGACCACGCCGCCGGGCCGGCACACCCGGCGCATCTCCCGCAGCGCCTGAACCGGGTCGCCCACGTGCTGCAGCACCTGGTGGGCGTGGACCACGTCGAAGGAGTCGTCGGGGAAGTCCAGCGCGTGGACGTCCGCGACGGCGAACTCGACGTTGCCCAGGCCGCGTTCGGCGGCCACCGCGGCCGCCTTCGCCAGGACGTCCGGCGCGGCGTCCACCGCGGTCACCCGGCCGGGGGCGACCAGCGCCGCCAGGTCGGCGGTGATGGTGCCGGGTCCGCAGCCCACGTCCAGGACGTCCAGCCCCGGCGTCAGTTCGGGCAGCAGATACGCGGCCGAATTGGCGGCGGTGCGCCAGGCGTGCGAGCGCAGCACCGACTCGTGGTGCCCGTGGGTGTAGACGGCGGTTTCCTTCGACGGGGAGGCATGCGTCATGGCCGTACTTCCTCTCGTTGAGGCTCGTGAAGCGGTGTGATCACCGTAGCGGGGTCCGGCCGGATCGTGAGATGTCCATCTCGCGATGTGGATGACTTTCCGATGGAGTCCCACGGGCCGGACGCCGCCTCCGCGTCGCAGGCGACCCCTCCCGTGGCTCCCCCTTCCGCCGCTCCGGCGGCGAAACAGGCGATACCTCCGTATAAAGGGGCGTGGGACCACGTCACGCAGCGTCGCTCGGGAGGTCACGCCATGCGTCAGGCGGCGTCGGAAGGGCGCGGACCGGTGCGCTACGGACCGCTCGCCCCGGAGTCCGGCCTGCCCGTGCCCGAGTCGCTCGCCGGAGTGCTCGCGGCGGCCGCCGGCCGGGCGCCGGCCGAGCCGTCCGGCGGCGGGCCCGTCCTGCGCGAGGCCGCCTGCGGCTACTGGTGGCGGCGCGGACTGCACACGCACGCCGAGGACGTACTCGCCGCACCAGGCGCGCAGCCCCTCCTCTTCGCCCTGCTGGCCGCCCACGAGGGCGACGTCCTGATGCCCCGGCCCTGCCCCGCCTGGTGGACCCCGCACGCCCGGCTCCTGGGGCGGCCCGCTTACCACGTGCCCACCCCCGCCGAATGCGGCGGCGTGCCCGACCCGTACGCGCTCCTGGAGACCGTCCGGCGGGTCCGCGCCGAAGGCGGCCGGCCCGCCGTGCTGCTGCTCTCCGTCGCCGACGACCCGACCGCCACCGTCGCCCCGCCCGAACTCGTCCGCGAGGCCTGCGAGGCCGCCGTGGCCGAAGGCCTGCACCTCATCAGCGACGAGACCTGGCGCGACACGCTGCACCGGCCGGGCGACACGGTGCTGCTCAGCCCCGCCGAGATGTGCCCCGAGGACGTCACCGTCCTCACCGACCTCTCCGGCGCGCTCGCGCCCGCGGCCTGGCCGTGCGCGGTCGCCCGCTTCCCGCCCGCCGCCGACAGCCCGGCGCGCCGGGCCCGCGCCCTCGACGTGCTCACCGCCCTCGGCGCGCACGTCGCGGCGCCCGTCGCGCACGCCGCCGCGCACGCCCTCGACGAGCCCGCCGACGTCGCCGCCCACGCGGCGGCCGGCGCCGCCCTGCACGCCCGCGTCGCCTCCGCCGTCCACCGCGCCGTACTCGCCTCCGGCGCGATCGCCCGGCCCCCGCAGGCCGGACGGCATCTGTACGCCGACCTCGGCCCGCTGCGGGCCGGGCTCGCCGCCCGCGGGGTCAGCGACTCCATGGACCTGGAGGACCACCTGAGCGGCCGGCTCGGCTTCGCCGTCCCCGGCGGCCACCGGTTCGGCGACGAACTGGGGGCGCTGCGCGTCCGGTTCGACACCGGGCCGCTGATCGGCGCGACCCTCGAGGAACGCGCCGCGGCCCTCCGGTCCGCCGAACCGCTCGAACTGCCCCATGTGGCGGAGGCGTTGCGCGCCTTCGCGGCCGTACTCGAAGAACTCCGCTGACCCCGGCCCCTCCCGACAGTGCCGCAGCGCCGAAACGGAGCACGCAGATGACGGAACAGACGGAGCGGACGCAGCAGCCGCCACAGACGAACCGCATCCCCCACACCGCTGCCGCACCGGCACCCCCCGACGCCCTGACCGATCACGCCACCCCGTTCGCCCCCGGCCACCCCGACCCGTCCACCTCGGTCGTCCCGTCCGCACCCGTCTCACCACCCGCCCCAGCCGTCCTGCACCCCGTCGGCCGTACCCGCACCGACTGGCCCCGTTCCTTCGTCGACCGGCTCACCGCGCCGCTGCCCGGGGTTCGCGCCCTGGCGCGGTTCGCCCGTGAGGGGGCCGTGCGGCCCGGGCCCGAGGGGCTGCGTGACATTCCGGAGCTGCCCTTCGCCCCGGGGCCGCTGCCCCTCGCCGGGCCCGACACGCTCGCCGTCACCTGGGCCGGGCACGCCAGCTGGGTGGTGCGGATCGGCGGACTGACCGTGCTCACCGACCCCGTCTGGTCCCGTCGGATCCTCGGCACCCCCGCCCGGATCACGCCGGTCGGGGTGCGCTGGGAGGACCTGCCCCCGGTCGACGCGGTCGTGGTCAGCCACAACCACTTCGACCACCTCGACGCCCCCACGCTCCGGCGCCTGCCCCGGCACACCCCCGTCTTCGTCCCGGCCGGTCTCGCCCGCTGGTTCCGCCGCCGCCGGTTCACCCGGATCACCGAGCTCGACTGGTGGGAGGCCGCCGAACTCGGCGGCGTCCGCTTCGCGTTCGTCCCCGCCCACCACTGGTCCAGGCGCACCCTGCTCGACACCTGCCGCTCGCTGTGGGGCGGCTGGGTGCTCACCGACCGGCACGCCCGCAGCGTCCACTTCGCCGGGGACACCGGCTACGGCCACTGGTTCGCCGAGATCGGCCGCCGCCACCCCGGCATCGAGCTCGCGCTGCTGCCTATCGGCGCGTACGCCCCGCGCTGGTGGCTCCGCGACGTGCACACCGACCCCGAGGAGGCCGTGCGCGGCTTCCAGGACCTCGGGGCCCTGCGGATGGCTCCCATGCACTGGGCGACGTTCGTGCTCTCCGCCGAGCCCGTCCTCGAACCGGTCACCCGGCTCCGTGCCGCCTGGACGGCGGCCGGCCTCGCCCCCGACCGCCTCTGGGACCTGCCGGTCGGCGGCTCACGCGTGCTGGTCCCGTGAGCCGCCGGAGTCCCCAGAGTCCCCGGAGTCCCCCGAGCCTCCGGAGCCCCCTGAGCCCCGCCGTAGCCGTCGCCACCCCGCCGGCGCCGCGCTGATCAGCATCGTCAGCGCGACCGCCGCCACCACGCCCTGCCACGGCTCGTCGAACAACGAGCCGCCCACGATCCCGATCAGCCCGTACGTCGCCGCCCACGCCAGACACGCCGGCAGATCGCCCCGCACGAACCGGCGCAGCGGCATCCCCGCCAGCAGACAGGCCAGCATCACCGGGATCCGCCCCGCCGGCACCAGCCGCGACAGCACCAGTACGGACACCTGGTGCGACCGCAGCCGCTCCTGCGCCCAGGCCAGCCGCTCGGGAGCCGCCCGGGCGCGCAGCGCCACCAGCCAGCGCGAGCCGTTGCGCGAGCGCACCCCGCGCTGCCCCAGCCAGTACAGCGCCACGTCCCCGAGCAGTGCCGCGCCCGCCGAGACCAGGAACACGAACAGCAGCGACAGTGGCGCGGTCTGGTGGAAGGCCACCACCGCCGCCGAGCTCACGATCGCCCCCGTCGGCACCACCGGCACCAGTGCCCCCAGCGACACCAGCAGGAACAGCGTCGGATAGCCGACCGCCTGCTGCGTCGACTCCGGCGGCAGGTCCCCGAACACCACGGCGATCCGCTCCACCGCCGGGTTCCGCCCGGCCGCCGCGATCCGCTCGATCACCGGGCGACCTCCGGCCGTACCCGCTCGCCGTGCCCCAGTCGGTGCACCGTCACCTTCGGCGCGAGCCGCGCCGCGTGCCGGACGAACTCGTCCCCGGGCGCGTGGAACTCGTGCGGACGCACCGCGTCCATCCCGATCGGCCAGTACGTGCCGTAGTGCACCGGGACCGCGGCCGCCGGCCCCAGCGCCGCCAGCGCCTGCGCGGCCCGCCGCGCGTCCAGATGCCCGTGCCCGAGGTACGGCCCCCAGCCGCCCACCGGCAGCAGCGCCACGTCCACCGGGCCCACCGCCTCCGCCATCCCGTCGAACAGCCCGGTGTCCCCGGCGAAGTACGTCCGCGCCTCGCCCTCCACCACGTACCCGAGCGCGGGGGAGCGGTGCGGTCCCACCGGCAGCCGGCGCCCGTCGTGCAGCGCCGGCACGGCCCGTACGGTCAGGCCCTCGACCCGCACCTCGTCGCCCGGCTCGACCTCGGTCAGCCGCAGCCCGTCCAGCCTGCGCAGCGCGGGCACGGAGCGAGCCGCGCCGCGCGGCACGACCAGCAGCGTCCCCGGCGCGAGCCGGGCCAGCGAGGGCAGATGCAGATGGTCGGAGTGCAGATGCGAGACCAGTACCGCCTCGGCGACCGCGGCCTGCGGCGGCGGGAGCTCCCCGCGCCGCCGCCGCAGATGGGCGAGGCGCCGCACGAACAGCGGGTCGGTCAGGAACCGGACCCCGGAGTCCTCCACCGTGCAGGTCGCATGACCCCACCAGGTGATCTCCACCGTCGCCCGCCCTTCTCACGGAACCGAACCCGGCCGGCCCAAGTCCTCCCGTACGAGCCTAAATGTCCGGAGCCGGCGGCGGGGGAGAAGCGATCACGAGGGGGAGTCCGCGCGCGGCGCGGCGGGTAGCCATCGAGGAGCAAGGGGATGGGAGCCGCTGTGTGGACCACGAGCAGCATCGGGACCGTCCGGCACTCGGCGCAGTGCCCGCGCTGCGGGGGCGTGCTGGCCGTCACCCAGGACGGCTGGAGGATCTGCCACACCTGCGGATACTCCTCACCGCCCTGAGCGCGCCTCCTCGCGCGGGCCGGATCGGAGTAGGGTCGGTCCATGGACGACGTTCGGGTGGCGGCGATCGCCAGCCTCACCCCGCTCGAGGAGCTCGACAGCGACCCCTTCCTGGTGGACACGCGCAGCCAGCACGCGATGTGCGCGCGATGGGCCGGCGACAAGGGCTACGTGGTGACGAGACAGCTGCTCTTCTACGGGCTCAGCCCCGACCACTGCGCCCTGTGGGACGACGTCGAGTCCGGTGACGTCGACCTGTTCGTGGCCCCCAACGAGCGGGTGCTCGCACGGGCGTTGACCTCGGTCTCCGGCTTCTTCGCCGAGTGCGAGCGGCGCGGGGTGCGGCTGGAGACGGCGGGGCTCGACGAGCCCTCGTACGACGCGGCCGGAAAGGCCGACGTGCACCGCAGGCTCTCGATGCCCACCGCCGGCTACGACGGCTGCTGAGCCCGTCGGCCGGGGTGTGATTCGCCCGACTTCACCCGAGCGGGTGTTGTGCCACGCTTGAGTCAGGTAACGGGTGAAAGGCGAACCTGGCGTGGGTGTGGGGAAGGTGCGCGGGCGGTTCATCGGCCGCTGGCGGAGCATGGGCGGCGCCCTGCTGCGGGTACTCGTGGTGTGGGCGGTCTCGACGCTGACCCTGCTGGCCCTGGCCGGGCTGCTGCCCGACTTCCAGCTCCGCTCCGACGACGGCGAGAGCCTGACCCGCACCGCCCTCACCGCCGCCACCGGCGCGGGCGTGTTCGGTCTGCTGAGCGCGCTGGTGTGGCCGGTGGTCGTGCGGGCGCTGCTGCTCGTACCGGCCCTGGTCCTCGGCCTGTTGGTGTTCTTCCTCAACGGCTCGCTGCTGCTGATCGCCCTCTGGCTGATCCCCGACGACCGCGGCGCCGCCGCACCGGAGACCGCCGTCGTGGTCGCCGCCGTGATGTCCGCGGTCGCCTCGGCGACCGCCACCGCGCTGGCCGTGCGCGACGACGACGCCTACCGGCGCCGGCTCTACCGGCTCGCCGAACGCAGACGGCCGCGGCCCGTCACCGGTGGCCCGCAGCCCGAGCCCGGCACCCTCTTCCTGCAACTCGACGGGGTGGGCCACCGAGTCCTGCGCGACGCCGTCCGCGACGGACTGATGCCCACCGTCGCCGCCTGGCTCGACACCACCCACCGGCTCACCCCCTGGCGCACCGACTGGTCCAGCCAGACCGGTGCCAGCCAGCTCGGGATCCTGCACGGCTCCAACGAGGACGTGCCCGCCTTCCGCTGGTACGAGAAGGACACCGGCCGGCTCATGGTCAGCAACCGTCCGGCGAGCGCGGTCGAGCTCCAGCGCCGCGCCGTCGAGCGCACCGGCGACGGCGGACTGCTGACCCTCGACGGCGCCTCCCGGGGCAACCTGTTCAGCGGCGGCGCCGACCAGCTCGCCCTCGTCCTGTCGATGGCCGCCCGGCGCGGCCGGGCCAACCGCTCCCGCTCCGGCTACTTCGCGTACTTCTCCGACCCCGCCAACGCCGTCCGCACCGCCGGCTCGTTCGTGGCCGAGGTGCTGCGGGAGTTGACCCAGTCGATCCGGGCGCGGCTGCGCAAGGAGACCCCGCGGGTCCCGCGCGGCGGGCTCTACCCCTTCGTTCGCGCCTTCGCCACCGTCGTCGAGCGGGACGTGGTGGTCGCCGCGGTCATGGGCGACCTGCTGGCCGGCCGCACCGCCGTGTACGCCGACCTCGTCGGCTACGACGAGGTGGCCCACCACTCCGGCCCGCACGGCCGGGACACCGACCAGGTCCTGCACCGCGTCGACCGGGTGGTCGCGCTGATCGCCAAGGTCGCCGAGCACGCCCCCCGGCCGTACCGGATCGTGCTCCTGTCCGACCACGGGCAGAGCCCCGGGCCCACCTTCGAGGGCGCGTACGGGCTGACCCTGAAGGATCTGGTCCGGGCGGGCTGCGGGCTGCCGGTGCCGCGCCGGGTGCGGCGCACGCCCTGGGGGCACCCCCAGACGGAGTCCGGGGGAGGTGCAGAGGCGCGGGACGCGGCCCGGGACGCGCTGCTGAGCGTGCTGCACCGGCCGGTGGACGCGCGCGCGGAGGAGGCGGAGGCGGCGCGCCAACTGCGCGGCCGGCCCGCCGAGCCGATCGTGCTGGCCTCCGGCAACCTCGGCCTGGTCTCCTTCCCGGAGGTGCCGGGCCGGATGACGCGGGAGCAGATCGAGCTGCGCCACCCGGCCCTGCTGCGCACCCTCGCGAACCATCCCGGGATCGGTTTCCTGCTGGTCGCGAGCGAGGAGCACGGCTCGGTGGTACTGGCCGGGGACGGCCTGGAGACGCCGGTCGCGGAGCTGAAGGACGACGCGGGGCCGCTGGCCGGCTTCGGGCCGGGCGCGGCGGACGCGGTGCGCCGTACGGACGGCTTCCCGCACGTCGCGGACATCATGGTCAACTCGATGTACGACCCGGCCGCCGGCACGGTCCACGCCTTCGAGGAGCAGATCGGCTCGCACGGCGGGCTCGGCGGCGAGCAGTCCCGGCCCTTCCTGCTCTCCCCGCTCTCCCTGCCCGAGCCGCCGGCCGGACTGGCGGGCGCGGAGCAGGTGCACGAGGTGCTGCGCGGCTGGCTGCGGGAGAGCTCGGGGCCGCAGGTGCCGGTGGAGGATTCGCGGCCCGGAGGCGTAGCGGAAGAATTTCTTCCGGTGGACGGCCCGGCCGGACCGGACAAAAGCGGCTGACTTGTCCGCGACGCCGCCCTCGCCGTGCTCGCCTTCGGCTTCTCGATGTGGCTGGCCGCCGGCGCCGGGTACGCGGCGGTGTACCAGGGCGTGCTGTTCCTGTTCGCGGGCGTGCTCGTGTACGCCGTGCTGTCCGCCCGCAAGAAGGCCGCCGCGACGGCGGACTGACCCGCTACTCGGCGGCGGCCGGCTCCGCGTCGCCCGGGTGTGCGGCCCGCTCCCGGCGCGCCGCGGCCCGGCCGTCCACGGCCACCGCCGTCGCCACCGCGCAGGCCAGCAGCACCAGCGCCACCAGCGCCGGGACCAGCGCCACCGCCGCGCCCGCCACCAGACAGAGCGCGCCGCCCGCGAGCAGCGCGGGCGAGGGCCGGCCGGAGGTGCGGTGCGCGAGCGCCGCCGCGCCCAGCAGATACACCCCGACGCCGCCGGTCAGCGACCAGGCGACGACGCCGTGCAGCGGCTCGGCGAGCCCGTAGTGCCCGGTGTCGGCGACCTGGTGGAGCACCTTCTTCATGCCGAGCGCGGTCAGCACCACCCCGGCGACCAGCGGCAGATGAAGGAAGGTGTACGCGTCCCGGGCGAACCGGGTGCGGTCGTCGCCGTCCAGCGCCGAGAGCCGGTGCTCGGCGGCCTCGCCGAGCCGCCGGAAGTACAGCCGCCACAGCCCCGCCGCCAGCAGCAGCCCGGCCGCCGACGCGCCGAGGACCGCCACGGTCAGCGGGAAGCCGGACACCCCGACGCCCATCGCCACGATCGACTCGCCGAGCGCGATGATCACGATCAGACCGTGCCGTTCGGCGAAGTGCCCGGGGGAGTTGACCCGCCAGCCGGACGAGCCGGTGACATAGATCCCCGCGTAGTCGATCAGCACCGCAAGCAGCCACAGCAGCAGTTGGGCGGTGCCGTCGGTCAGCGTCGCGCCGACCAGCAGCGGCACCAGCGGCGGCAGCACCGAGGCCAGCGCCGTGCGCCGCAGCGTCGCCCGCAGCGCCGGGTCGCCCCGGCCGGAGATCCAGTACGAGACGAGGTGCAGGATCCGCACGGCGGCGTAGCAGAGCACGAACAGCAGCGGCGCGGGCAGCCCGCCGGGGGCGTCCGCGAACACGTCCGGCACCGCGAGCGACACGATGAAGACCACCGCCATCACCGCGACGAGCACCGCGAACAGCGCGCCGGAGTCGGCCCGTACGACGTTCCCGAGCCACGCGAAGCAGCACCAGCACCACCACAGCAGCGCCAGCACCACCATCGCCCCGACCACCCGGGTCGGCGACGGCGCGGCCGCCATGAGCGCGGTGACCTGAGTGATCGCGTACACGAAGACGAGATCCAAGAACAGCTCCGCGGGCGTGACCCTGTGGTCGTCCGCGGTCGCCACCATGCGCGAACCCTGCCTGCCCCACCCCACGGCGTTCCCCCTCCGGACGCGACCCGCGCGGCAGCATACCCATGCCCCCGCGCCGCCTCCGGCGTACGCCCCCATTACCTCCGGGGTAATCGACCCCCGCCCGCGGACCCGGCATCGTGAAGGCACCGGGACCCGGGCGGCGCACTCCGCCCGGGCGCCGGTCCTCACCAGCACACACACCTCCGAGGAGGCTGATCCGTCATGTCCCAGGCTCTGATCGCCGGCATCTCCCGCACCACCCGGCCCCAGTCCGCGCTGCGCCGTTTCCTGGCCCTCGACGCCGTCGTCACCGCCGGCAACGGACTCGCCTACCTCCTCGCCTCCGACGCCCTCGGGGACCTGCTCGGCCTCGACGCGGGGATGCTGTTCGACCTCGGTCTCTTCCTCACCGCGTACGCGATCGGCGTCGGCCTGCTCGCCGCCCGTCCGCAGCCGCCGGCCCGCGGTGTGAAGGCCGTCGTGGACTGCAACATCCTGTGGACGCTGGGCAGCCTGCTCGCCCTCGCCGGCTGGCTGGAGCCGACCACCGCCGGCCTGCTGTGGATCCCGACGCAGGCCGCGACGGTCGCCGGCTTCGCCGCCCTCCAGTGGGCCGCGCTCCGCGCGGCTAGGACCGCCTAGCCGCGGCCAGTCCCTGGAGATACGCGACCGTCGCCGGGTCGGCCGGCAGCAGCGTCTCGATCGCCAGCTCGGAGACGGTCACGTCCATCGGGGTGTTGAACGTCGAGATCGACGACACGAACGACAGCACGTGCCCGTCGTGCTCGATCCGCAGCGGCAGCGCGAAGTACGGGTACGGCTCCGGGTCCTCCCGGTCCTCCGGGTCGCCGCCCTCCGGCAGCGGATAGGCGGCGACCTCCTCGTACAGCGCGCGTAGCGCCTCCGAGCGGGCCAGGCCGATCTGACGCTCCATCTGCGCCAGCAGATGGCCCCGCCACTCCCTCAGGTTCCGGATCCGCGGGGCCAGGCCCTCCGGGTGCAGGGTGATCCGCATCGCGTTCAGCGGAGGCGTCAGCAGGTGCTCCGGCAGGCCGCCGAGCAGCACCCCGAGGGCCTCGTTCGCCGCCACCACCGTGTACGCGCCGTCCACCACGAGCGCCGGGTACGGGTCGTAGCCCCGCAGCAGGTTCTCGATGCCCTCGCGCAGGGTCGCCAGCTGGGGGTCGTCGAACGTCGACTCCGCGTACTTCGGCGCGTACCCCGCCGCGAGCAGCAGCGCGTTGCGGTCCCGCACCGGCACGTCCAGGTGCTCGGCGAGCCGCAGGATCATCTCCTCGCTCGGCCGGGACCGGCCGGTTTCGACAAAGGAGATGTGCCGAGACGAGGACCCGCTCCGAAGCGCCAGCTCCAACTGGCTCAGCCGCCGCCGCTCGCGCCACTCGCGCAGCAGTCGCCCTACTCCCGTGCCGGACACGACAGTTGTCATGCCTCGAAGGTATCCCACCCGCTCGGCCGATCGGGCGACGCGCATGTGTTGACCTGGGGAGCGGGGCCCGAGACCGTATCGTCACCGCTGTCGGCCACGAACCGGAGGGAATCCGCGCATGCCCACTGAGCCGCTGTCGCAGAAGGATATCGAGGACCGGCTGCGGGAGCTCCCCGGCTGGTCGCTGACCGGAGCCGGTGACCGGATCGAGCGCCGCTACCGCCTCGGCGACCACTTCGCCGCCACCGCCCTGGTCGTCCATGTGGCCCAGATCCAGCAGGAACTGAACCACCACTCGGATCTGACGCTCGGTTACAACACCGTCTCCGTCTCGGTGAACAGCCACGACGCGGGCGGCGCCGTCACGGAGAAGGACTTCGCGCTGGCCGTCCGCGTCGAGGAGATCGCCCCGGGCCACGGCGCGAGCTGACCGCCCGCACCCGCGCGACCCGACCGCCCGTACCCGCGCGACCCGACCGCCCGTACCCGCGCCCCGTACCATCGGTGCGATGGGCGACACCCTGCTCGACTACGACACCGAGGCCGCGCACTACGACCGGACCCGTGGCGGCGTCCCCAGGGCCGCCGCCGCGGCCGACGCCGTGCTGCGGCTCGTTCCGCCCGGGGCACGGTCCCTGCTCGACGTGGCGTGCGGCACCGGGCTCGTCACCGAACGGCTCGCCCGCCCCGGACTGCGGGTGTACGGGGCCGACGCCGCTCCCGGCATGGTCGCCCGGGCCGCCGGGCGGCTGCCCGGCCGGGCGTTCCGTGCTGACGCGCGCCGCCTGCCGCTGCCGGACGCGTCCGTGGACGCGGTCAGCGCGGTGTGGCTGCTGCATCTGGTGCCCTTCGCGGCCGAGGTCGTCGCGGAGGCGGCCCGCGTGCTGCGCCCCGGCGGCGTGTTCCTCACCACCGTCGACAAGGACGCCGCCCACGACGTCGGCAGCGACGTCGACGCCGTCCTGCGCCCGCACCGCTCGTTCACCGCGGCCTTCGACCGCGCCGACCGGATCGGCGGATACGCCGCCGCGCACGGCCTCACCGACGCCGGCGCGACCGGCTTCACCGGCCACGGCCAGGGCAACAGCCCCCGGGGCGCGGCCGAGAAGCTGCGGGCCGGCTACTTCGCCTCCTGGTTCGACGGCGGCCCGGACCTGACCGCCGCGCTCGCCGCCGGACTCCTCGCCCTGCCGGACCCGGACGGCCGGCGCCCCGACCCCGAGTACCGGCTGGTCGCCTTCAGGCGTTCTCGCCGCCCCACGCCCGGCGGGCGAACTCCGTGAAGTCCCGGGGCTCGCGGCCCAGGACGCGCCGCACGCCGTCCGTGACCGAGGCGTTGTGCCCGTCGAGCAGCATCGTGAACAGCCCCGCCAGCCACCGGGCTTCGGCCTCCAGAAGGCCGAACTCCTGCAGCATGCCCGCGTACTCGGCCTCGGCCATCGGCACGTAGACCACCTGCCGGCCCGACGCCTTCGAGATCTCGTCGGCGACCTCGGCGAAGGTGAGCAGCCGCGGACCCGTCACCTCGTGCACCGCTCCCGCGTGCCCGTCCGCCGTCAGGGTCTCCACGATCACCTCCGCGAGATCGTCCGCGTCGATGAGCGGCTCCGCCGTCCCGCCCGCCGGGAACGCGATCGCGCCCGCCTCGACACCCGCCGCGATGGCGCCCTCGTCGAAGTTCTGCGCGAAGAACGAGGCCCGCACCACGGCGAGTTCGACGCCGGCCGCGCCCAGCGCCCGCTCCGCCCGGACCGCCTCCGGCTCGCCCCGCCCCGAGAGCAGCGTCAGCCGCCGCACCCCGTGGGCCGCGGCCAGCTCGCCGAAGGTCCGCATCGCCTCCTCCGCGCCCGGCGCGGCAAGGTCCGGGTAGTAGTTGACATACGCGGCGTCCGCGCCGTGCAGCGCCTCGGCCCAGGTGCCGGGGTCCTCCCAGTCGAAACGGGTGGTGCCGGTCCGGGAGCCGGCGCGGATGGTGAGGCCGCGCTCCGCGAGGGCCGCCGCGACCCGGCGGCCGGTCTTGCCCGTCGCGCCGGTGACCAGCACCGTCGTCGGCCGGGAAGGGTACTGCTGCGTCTGGTTCGTGTGCGTCGTCATGGCTCAAGACTCCCGTCCGGAGCCGGACTTTCCCATGCCGCACGCGCTCAGGCGCATACGCGTGCGTCTACGCCCCGGCCCGTCTACCGTCGGGACCCATGGACGCACTCGCCGGACTTCTCGACGGACCGCGGGCCAGAGGGGCCTTCCTGCTGCGCATGGTCATGGAGCCGCCCTGGTCCGTGCGGATCGAGGACCGCTCCCCGATCTGCCTGATGAGCGTCACCGAGGGCGAGGCCTGGATCGTCCCCGACGCGGGCGAGCCCGTACGGCTGCGCCCCGGCGACCTGGCCGTCGCCCGCGGCCCGGAGCCGTACACGGTCGCCGACGGGCCCGACGCCCCGCCGCGAGCGGTGATCGGCCCCGGCGGCGTCTGCACCACCCTCACCGGGGAGCCGCTGTCCGAGACGATGCACCTCGGCGTGCGGACCTGGGGCAACGCCGCAGACGGGGAGACGACCGTGCTCGTCGGCACGTACCGGATGGACGGCGAGGTGGGCCGACGGCTGCTGGACGCGCTGCCGGCCTTCGTCCACCTGCCCGCCGAGGAGTGGAACTGCCCGCTGATGCCGTACCTCGACGAGGAGATCTCCCGCGACGAGCCCGGCCAGAGCGTGGTCCTCGACCGCCTGCTCGACCTGCTGCTCATCGCCGTGCTGCGGGCCTGGTTCGCCCGCCCCGGCGCCGAGGCGCCCGCGTGGTACCGGGCCATGGGCGACCCGGTCGTCGGCCGGGCGCTGCGGCTGCTGCAGAACGACCCCGCCCACCCGTGGACGGTCGCCACGCTGGCCGCGAAGGCGGGCGTGTCGCGGGCCGGGCTCGCCCGCCGGTTCACCGAACTTGTGGGGGAGCCGCCGATGACGTACCTGACCGGCTGGCGGCTGGCGCTCGCCGCGGACCTGCTGCGCGAGACGGACGCCACGATCGAGTCGGTGGCCCGGCAGGTCGGCTACAGCGGCGCGTTCGCGCTGAGCGCCTCGTTCAAGCGGGTCAGGGGACTCAGCCCGCAGGAGTACCGGAGAGGGGACTGACGTCCGGTGGGGAACGCCTCGGGGAACGCCTTGCCGGAACGGCAACTTTTCTCGCGTTCCCGTACGAGCCCGCGCACCCTCGTCCCATGACTCACGACCACGGCGACACCCACGCCCACGGCCCCGCGCAGCACGGCAACCACGGGCAGCACGGGAACCACGGCCATCACCACGACCACACCGACATCGACTGGTCCGAAATGGCCCCGCTCCTGGAGCGGCAGGCCGAGGTCCAGGGCTCCGCCTACGCCGAGGCGGCGGCCTGGCTCGGCACCCTCGTGCCCGTCTCCGGCGTCCGCCGCGTCCTGGACGTCGGCAGCGGCCCCGGCGTCCTCACCTGCCTGCTCGCCGAGGCGTTCCCCGGAGCCGAGGCCGTCGCCGTCGACGGCGCCCCGGAGCTGCTCGCCCGGGCGAGCGCCCGCGCCGAGGCCCGCGGTCTGGGCGGCCGCGTCACCACCCTGCACGCCGAACTCCCCGAGGAGTTCGACAAGTTGGGCGAGGCCGACGTGATCTGGGCGGCCGAGTCGCTGCACCACCTCGGCGACCAGCGCGCGGCCCTGCAGACCCTCGCCGGACTGCTGCGCCCCGGCGGCCTCCTCGTCCTCGTCGAGGGCGGACTGCCGGCCCGCCGGCTGCCCCGCGAGATCGGCTTCGGCCGCCCCGGCCTGGAGGCCCGGCTCGACGCGCTCACCGCCGAGTGGTTCGGCGAGATGCGGGCCGCGCTGCCCGGGGCCAAGGCGGAGGTCGACGACTGGCGCGCGCTCCTCGCGAGCACCGGCCTCGTCCCGGCCGGCACCCGCTCCTTCCTCAGCGACATCCCCGCACCCGTGCCGCCGGTGGTGCGGGAGCAGGTCGTCTTCCAGTTCGAGCGGATCCGCCAGTCCGTCGACGAGCGCCTCGCCCCCGACGACCGCGAAACCCTCGCCCGACTCCTCGACCCCCAGGACCCCGGCTCCCTGCACCGGCGCCCCGACCTCTTCCAACTGATCGCCCGCACGGTCCACACCGCCCGCAAGGGCTAGGAGGCGGCCCCGGGGAAGCCCTCCCCGGGGGCGGGCGGGCCTCAGGCGATGTTGAACTCGGCCGGGTTCGGGCCCAGGCGGCGGTTCTCGTCGAGGGCGGTGAGGGCGGCCAGGTCCTCCGGGTCCAGTTCGAAGCCGAAGACGTCGATGTTCTCCCGGATGCGGGACGGCGTCACCGACTTCGGGATGACGACGTTGCCGGTCTGCAGGTGCCAGCGCAGGACGACCTGCGCCGGGGTGCGGCCGTGCTTCTGGGCGATCGCGACGATCGCCGGGACCTCGAGCAGCCCCCTGCCCTGGCCCAGCGGCGACCAGGCCTCGGTGGCGATGCCGTGCTTGGCGTGCGTCTCGCGGGAGGCGCGCTGCTGGAGCTGCGGGTGCAGCTCGATCTGGTTCACGGCCGGGACGACGGAGGTCTCGGCGATCAGCCGCTCCAGGTGCTCGGGCAGGAAGTTCGAAACGCCGATCGCGCGGGCCCGGCCGTCGGCCAGGATCTTCTCGAAGGCGCGGTACGTGTCGACGTACGCGTCCTTCGCCGGGACCGGCCAGTGGATCAGGTACAGGTCCACGTGGTCCAGGCCGAGCCGGTCGAGGGAGGCGTCGAAGGCGCGCATCGTGGAGTCGTAGCCCTGCTCGCTGTTCCACAGCTTGGTGGTGACGAACAGCTCGTCGCGCGCGATGCCCGAGTCGGCGAGGGCCCGGCCGGTGCCGGTCTCGTTCTCGTAGATCGCCGCGGTGTCGATCGAGCGGTAGCCGGCCTCCAGGGCGGTGCTGACGGCCCGGGTGGCCTCGTCGTCCGGCACCTGCCAGACGCCGAAGCCGAGCTGCGGCATCTGCACGCCGTTGTTGAGCGTGAGTGCGGGGACCTTGCTGGCGTTGGCGGAGTTGCTCACGAGCGGTGGATCCTTACGGTCGTCGAGTCGTCGAGAGGTACTTCAAGCGGTACTTCACGTGGTACTTCCTCTCAACGAGGATCCGGCGGAGTGCATTCCGTCGTACCGCTCTCCGTGGTCCCGAGGTACGCGTCGCGGACCGCGGGATCGGCCCGCACCTGCGCCGGGGAGCCCTCCGCGAGGACCTCGCCCAGGTCGAGGACGACGACGCGGGAGCAGAGGTCCATGACGAAGCCGACGTCGTGCTCGACGAGCAGCACCCCGCAGCCCTCCTCCGCGGCCAGCCGCCGTACGACGGCGGCCAGGCGTCGCCGCTCCTGCGCGGTCATCCCGGACGCGGGTTCGTCCAGAAGCAGGACGCGCGGGGGCTCGGCCAGGGCGCGGGCCAGCTCGGCGGTCCGGGCGAGCCCGACGGGGAGCGTGCCGGGGTACGCCCCCGCGAGCCCGTCCAGCCCGCAGGCGGCGAGGACCTCGGCGGCCCGCGCCCGTGAGCGCGCGGAGCCGCCGCGCCGCCACCGGCCGCCCTCCTGGGCGACGACCAGGTTGTCGGCGAGCGTCAACTGCCCGAAGAGCTGCTGCCGTTGGAACGTGCGACGCATCCCGTGCCGGGCCCGCCAGACGGGCGAGCGCGCGGTGACGTCGGCGCCGGACAGCCGTACCCGGCCGGCATCGGGCCGCCGGATCCCCGACAGCACGTCGAACAGCGTGGTCTTCCCGGCCCCGTTGGGCCCGATCAGCCCGCAGATCTCGCCCGGGCGGACAGCCACCGACACCTCGTGCAGCGCGCGCACCCCGCCGAACCGCACACCGATCCCCGACGCCGCCAGCACGGCCCCGCTCATACGCCGGCCCTCCATCCCAGATAGGCCTCGGTGAGCCGCTCGGGGTCCACCTCCGCGCGGGGGCCGCACCAGGCGACGCGGCCCCGAGCCAGATACGCGACGGTGTCCGCGATGCCGAGCACCTCGGCGGCCTTCTCCTCGACGAGCAGCAACGCGCTGCCGGCGTCCCGGAGTTCGGTGAGCAGGCGGTGAACCTCCTCGACGACCCGTGGGGCGAGCCCGAGCGACGGCTCGTCGGCGACGAGCACCGCGGGCGGCCGCTGCAGCAGCGGCGCGAGCGCCAGCAGCTGCTGTTCGCCCCCGGACAGCGCCCCGGCGGCGACGGCCCGTCGCGCGGCGAGCGCGGGGAAGCGCGTGTACACCGCGTCTCGGTCCTCGGCGTCGGGCAGCTGCAGCGCGAGGTTCTCCTCGATGGACAGTCCGGCGAAGATCCCGCGCCCCTCGGGCGCGAGCAGCACCCCCCGACGGGCGCGCTCCACGACGGAGTCGCCGCCGGCCGCCCGCCCGAGCACGCGCACCTCGCCGCGCGCGGCGGTCAGCGCCCCGGCGGCGACCCGGCACACGGACGACTTCCCGGCCCCGTTGGCCCCCAGCAGTACGACGATCTCCCCGCGCCGCACCACCAGATTCACCCCCTGCACCACGTGCGCCCCGCCGTACCCGGCCCAGACACCCCGCAACTCGAGCGCGGGCGGGGGACCGGGCACGTCGGCGCCCGGTGCGGGCAGCGGGCCCGGCACGTCGGCGTCCGGCGACGGCAGCGGACCCGGCTCCTCCGCACCCGCACCCGCCACCGCACCCGCACCCGCAGCGGCGACCGCCCCCGCCCCCGCCCGCCGTCGCGCGTGCAGGCGCGTCGGCAGCGCCGCGCAGTAGCCGTCCGGGTCGTTCGCGAGCGCGAGGCCCGCCAGGCCGAAGAGGATCACCGGCAGGTGCGCGGACTCCGTCACGTACTGGCTCAGCAGATGCGGGACCAGGGCGTACACCAGGCCCGCCACCACCGCGAACTGCGGCCGCCGCACCCCCGCCGCGACCACGACCGCCAACCACACCAGACCCGTCATCGCCGTGAAGTCCGTCGCGGTGATCCGCGTGTTGTACGAGGCGTACAGCACGCCCCCGAACCCCGCCAGCCCCGCCGACACCGTGAACAGCAGCAGCTTCGTCCGGACCACCGACACCCCGGACGCCGCCGCGGCCGCCGGCGCCGAGCGGACGGCCAGCATCGCCCGGCCCCATGGCGACTCCCGCAGTCGGGTCAGCCCCCAGACCACCGCGCCGCACAGCACGACCAGCGCCACCCCGTACGCCCGGTCGTCGCTCAGGTCCAGCGGACCGAGCACGGGCCGCGGCACCTCCCACCCCGTGTCGCCGTTCCGCAGCCACCGGAACTGGAACAGCACCTGGTCCGCCAGGAACGCCAGCGCCAGCGTGGCCAGCGCCAGCGACCGGCCGCCCAGCCGCAGCGCCGGCAGCGCCACCACCGCGCCCAGCAGCGCCGCCGCGCCCGTACCGATCAGCGCCGCCGCCGCGAACGGCACCCCGCGGCTCATCAGCAGCCCCGCCACCAGCGCCGCGCCCGTCACGAACGTGGCCTGCGCCAGCGAGACCATCGCGCCCAGCCCGGTCACCACCGTGAACGACATGAACACCAGGCCGATCGCCAACCCCTGGGCGAGGATCCCGCTCCAGAAGGGGGTGGTCACGGTGTAGAAGGCGAGCGCCAGCAGCACGCCGGCCGCCGCCCACACCCCCCACCGCCGCGCCCACGACCGGCCCTCCAGGTAGTCGACCGGCGGCGGGTCCACCGCGGCCGTCCCCGCCGCCCGCTGCCGCCGGGCCAGTACGAGCAGCCCGCCGAACAGGATCAGGAACGGCACCGCGGTACGGAAGCCGGTGAGCGACTCCGCGAACGAGGCGTACCCCGCCACCAGGTTCTGCAGCACCCCGAGCCCGAGCCCGCCGGCGAACGCCAGCGGCACGGACGCGAACCGCCCGAGCACGGCGGCCGTCGCCGAGACGAACAGGAACAGCGTGTAGTCGTGCGCCGAGAGCCCGAGCAGCGGCGTGGCCAGCACGCCCGCGAGGCCCGCGAGCGCCGACGACAGCATCCACGCCACCGACGACAGCCGGTCCGCGTCGATCCCGCGCAGTTCCACCAGCGCCCGGTCGTCGACCGAGGCCCGCAGCCGCAGCCCCAGCCGGGTGTGCCGCAGCAGCAGCCACAGCCCGGCCGCCGCGACGCCGGTCGCCACCCAGGTGATCAGCTGGTCGGAGTCCACGCCGACCCCGTCCAGCGGCTGCCAGGACACCGCCGGGCTCGGCCCGACTCCCGGCAGCCCGAACTGGTTCTCCGCCGGCTTCACCGGCGCGCCCGCCCGTTCGAGCAGCTCGACCAGACCGAGCCCGGCGGCCGGCATCGCGACGAGCAGACCGATCGTGGCGACGATCTGCGCGGTCTCGCCGACCTTCGCCAGCCTGCGGAACATCAGCCGGTCGAGGCCCCAGCCGATGCCGGGCGCGACCACGAACACCAGCAGCAGTGCCGTCGGCACGGGCGGCCAGCCGAAGCCGGAGTGCAGCTCGTAGAAGGCCAGCGCGCACAGGTACGCGGTCGCGCCGTGCGCGAAGTTGAACAGCCCGGAGGCCGAGTACGAGAGTACGAGCCCGGTCGCGAGCAGCGCGTACAGCGCGCCCGAGACCAGCCCGCTCAGCATGAAGCCCAGCAGGTCGCCCATGTGTCCCGGCCCCTACCCGAAGGGGATCGGCGCGTAGCACTTGAACGGCACGGCGATCTCGTACCGCCCGTTCTTCAGCCGCACCAGCGCCCCGCAGCCGAAGCTCTCCTTCTGCCCGCGCGGCTCGGCCCGGTCGCCGACCAGCGTCCCGGTGTCGGAGAAGGCCGCGGCGGCCTTCTGGAAGGACTCGACGGTGAGGTCCTTGCCGGCCTTCGCGGCGATCGACAGGAACAGGTCGGCGCTCATGTACCCGGTCATCATGTGCATGTTGAGCGGTACGTCCTTGCCGCCGGCTGCCTTCCTGATGTCCGCCTTGAACCGGCGCATCGCCGGCGTGTCCGCCTCGAACGGCTGGAACTGCAGCAGCACGTGCACCCCGTCCAGCGCCTGCCGGGTCGCGTCCTTGGCGAGCAGCCCCGGGTCGTAGTCCGTCGGGTCGGACAGCACGCCCTTGTACCCGGCCCGCTTCAGCGCCGTGAACAGGCCGATGTTGTACGGGGTCTGCATCACCGAGATCACCACGTCCGGCGCCCCGCCGTTCGCCGAGCGCAGGATCTCCTTGGTGTACGCCGACCAGTCGCTCGGCAGCGAGGTCGCGGGCACGGCGGCCTTCGCGTACGAGACCTGGAAGCCGGCCGCCTTGAACCCCTGGGCGAACGTGCGGATGCCGAACGTGCCCGCGTCGTTGTCGTTGGCGAGCAGCGCGACCGACTTGCCCCGGGCGCCGCCCAGTACGGTGGCCAGGCCCTCCGGCCAGGTCTGGTTGAGGGTGCCGCCCGGCATCGGGACGAGGCAGCCGTTGAATCCGTAGATGTGCTTGGGTCCGCAGAACGACGGGAGCGTGCCCCAGCCGATCGTGGGCACCTTCTGCGCGTTCAGGAAGTCCGCGCCGGAGAAGGTGACCGAGCTCATCGGCGCGACCGCGAACACCTGGTCCTGCTGGACGAGTTTGCGGGCCGCGGCCAGGTTCCGCGCCGGGTCCTGGCCGTCGTCCTCGGCGCCCAGGTACTCGATTCTCCGTCCGTTGATCCCGCCCTCCGCGTTGGCCCGTTCGTAGCGGGCGCGCGCCCCGAGGTCGGTGTCCTTCTTGGAGTAGCCGCTCGCGGTGGTCATGGAGACGATGCCGCCGACCTTGACCGTGTCGGCGGTGACTCCGCGTACGGAGTCGCCGGGCTTCTGGGAAGTCCCGCCGGTGGAGGCGGAGTTGCAGGCGGTGGCCAGGAGCAGCGCCGCCGCCGCGGCGGCGAGGGTGCGGATCGGTCGCAACACGTCGGTCGTCCCTCCGTCGGGTGACCGCATTCTGTGACCGACCTGATGAACCGTCAATAACTGATGCAGCGTCAATTGACGATACGTCAGGCGCCTGCCGTGTGCCGGGAGGGTGTGCGCGGGGCGGTCCGTCACCGCCCTCCGCTCACCCGTACAGTGCGTCGACCTCCACCGCGTACGCCTGCTCGATCGCCTTCCGCTTCAGCTTCAGCGACGGCGTGAGCAGACCGTGCTCCTCGGTGAACGGCTGCGCCAGGATCCGGAAGGTGCGGATCGACTCGGCCTGCGAGACCAGCGTGTTGGCCGCCACCACGGCCCGCCGGATCTCCGTCTCCAGGGCGGGGTCGCGCACCAGCTCCCCGGGCGTCAGCGGGGTCCGCCCCTGGATCGAGAGCCAGTGCTCCACGGCCTCCGGGTCGATCGTGATCAGGGCGGCGATGTACGGCCGGTCGTTGCCGACCACGATGCACTGCGCCACCAGCGGATGCGAGCGCACCCGCTCCTCCAGGCCCGCGGGCGACACGCTCTTGCCGCCCGAGGTCACCAGGATCTCCTTCTTCCGCCCGGTGATCGTCAGGTAGCCCTCCACGTCCAGCGCCCCCAGGTCCCCGGTGGCCAGCCAGCCGTCGTTCATCACCTGCTGCGTGGCCTGCGGATTGTTCAGGTACCCGGAGAACACGTGGGCGCCGCGCAGCCACACCTCGCCGTCCTCGGCGATGTGCACCGTCGTCCCCGGCACGGGCATGCCCACCGTGCCGTACTTGGTGCGCTCCGGCGGGTTCGCGGTCGCCGCGGCCGACGACTCGGTCAGCCCGTACCCCTCGAAGATCGTCACGCCGGCGCCCTCGAAGAAGAGCCCGAGCCGCCGCTCCATGCCCGAACCGCCGGACATCGCGTGCCGCACCCGGCCGCCCATCGCCTCGCGGACCTTCCCGTAGACCACCTTGTCGAAGAACTGGTGCTGCATCCGCAGCGTCGCCGACGGGCCCGGCCCGAGCCCGAACGCCTTGTGCTCCAGGGCCTCCGCGTACTTCACCGCCACTTCCGCGGCCTTGTCGAAGGGGCCGGCCTTTCCGGCCGCCTCCGCCTTGCGCCGCGCCGCGTGGAAGACCTTCTCGAAGATGTACGGCACCGCCAGGATGAACGACGGCCGGAAGGCCGCCAGGTCCGGCAGCAGCGCGGACGCCTGGAGTACCGGCTGGTGCCCCAGCTTCACCCCGCTGCGGATCGCCGCGACCTCCACCATGCGCCCGAAGACGTGCGCCAGGGGCAGGAACAGCAGCGTCGACGCCTCGTCACCCGGCTTCGAATGGAACACCGGCTCCCAGCGGCCGGTCAGCATGTCCGACTCGAACATGAAGTTGGAATGGGTGATCACGCAGCCCTTGGGGCGGCCCGTCGTGCCCGAGGTGTAGATGATCGTGGCGGTCGACTCCGGTGTCACCGCGCGCCGGTGCCGGTGCACGACCTCGTCGTCGATCTCCGTGCCCGAGGCCGTCAGCTCCTCGACCGCGCCCGCGTTGATCTGCCACAGCCGCTGCAGCCGGGGCAGCCGGTCCACCACCGAGCCGATGGTCATCGCGTGGTCCTCGTGCTCCACCACGCACGCCGTGACCTCGGCGTCGTGCAGCATCCACAGCACCTGCTCGGCGGACGACGTCGGGTACACCGGCACGGACTGGGCGCCCAGCGCCCACAGCGCGAAGTCGAACAGCGTCCACTCGTACCGGGTACGGGACATCAGGGCGACCCGGTCGCCGAACCGCACGCCCTGCGCGATCAGGCCCTTGGCCAGGCTCAGGACCTCGTCGCGGAACTGCGCCGCGGTCACGTCCCGCCACACGCCCGACGCGTCCTTGCGGCCCAGGACCACCTTGTCGGGCGTCGCCGAGGCGTGATCGAAGACGGCGTCCGCCAGACCGCCGACCTGAGGCGCCGCCTCGACCGGCGGCACCGTGAACTCGCGCAATGAGCTGCTCCTCGCCCTGCTCCCCGGAGCGTCTGGTCACGCCCCGCACGGCGCGGGTGACGGTACCCCACGGGGAAGCCGTGCGGGAGAGCCTTCACCAAGTCCGGACATCCCGCATCAGCACAGGTCAGCGCCGGAAAAGCGACCAAGGAACGGGCGTTCGGGGGCGGTTGCCGACCGGTTGGTACGTCGCGGGGAGGTGAATCTCCACAGAATCCGTACCTGCCTGACACGCGACGGCCTGCGAGCGGGCCCTCCGGGGCGTCCACCGGCGGCGGGCGCCGTCCCCGCAGACCGCCGCTCAGCGCCGGCCCGGCAGTCCGCCGCTCAGCGCGGGCGCTGCAGCCGGTCGCCGCCCGCGAGGATGGCCGTGGCCAGTGCGTCCGCCGCCTCCTGTGCGGCCCCGCCGCGCCGCCCCTTGCGCAGGACGAAGTCCACGCCGCCGAGCTCCGGCAGCCCCGCGCGCGCCGGCACCGGCTCCAGGCCCGGCGGCATCAGGCCGCGGGTGTGGGCCATCACGCCGAGGCCCGCCCGTGCCGCCGCCACGTTCGCGCTCAGGCTGCTGCTCGTACAGGCGATCCGCCACGGCCGGCCCTGCGCCTCCAGCGCCTCCAGAGCACGGGCCCGGGTGATCCCCGGCGGCGGGAAGACGATCAGCGGCACCGGCCGGTCCGGGTCGAGCCGCAGCCGGGGCGCACCGATCCAGATCAGCGCGTCCTGCCAGACCAGCTCGCCGTGCGTCGTGTCCTCGGCCCGCCGCTTCGCCAGGATCAGATCGAGCCGCCCTGCCTCCAGCCGTGCGTTCAGGATTCCCGACAGCTCGACCGTCAGCTCCAGGTCGACCTCCGGGTGCGCCCGCCGGAACGACTCCAGGATCTCCGGCAGCCGGGTCAGCACGAAGTCCTCCGACGCCCCGAACCGCAGCCGCCCCCGCAGCCGGGTCCCGGCGAAGAACGCGGCGGCGCGCTCCTGCGCCTGCAGGATCGTTCCGGCGAAGCCGAGCATGGCCTGGCCGTCCTCGGTCAGCTCCACGCTGTGCGTGTCCCGCGTGAACAGCGGCCGCCCCGTCGCCTCCTCGAGGCGCCGCACATGCTGGCTCACCGTCGACTGCCGCAGCCCGAGCCGGCGCGCGGCCTGCGTGAAGCTCAAGGTCTGCGCCACCGCGAGGAAGGTGCGGAGCTGGGAGGTCTCGTACACACCGCCAGGCTAACGCGGCCATCGCGTTCCGTGATGACAGTCAGCGTGCTGTGCGGGTTTCCCGATCGGCGGGCACTGACGCAGGATGGGAGCACCGCGGAAGCGGAACCCGACCCACCAGCGATCGAGAGCAAGCCCCCCATGAGCCGCCGCACCACCCTGCTGCCGTCCCGGCTGCCGATCGACCCGTACATCCTCGCGCTGCTCGGCACGGTGGGACTCGCGGCGCTGCTGCCCGCGTCGGGCACGGCCGCGGACGTCGTCGGCGGGGCCTCGACCGCCGCGATCGCGCTGCTGTTCTTCCTGTACGGGGCGCGGCTCTCCACCCGCGAGGCACTGGACGGCCTGCGCCACTGGCGGCTCCACCTCACCGTCCTGATCTGCACCTTCGCGGTGTTCCCGCTGCTCGGGCTGGCGGCGAAGGGGCTGGTCCCGGCCGTGCTCACCCCGCCCCTGTACAGCGGACTGCTCTTCCTGTGCCTGGTGCCGTCGACCATCCAGTCGTCGATCGCCTTCACCTCGATCGCCCGCGGCAACGTGCCCGCCGCGATCTGCGCGGGCTCCTTCTCCTCCCTCGCCGGCATCGTGCTCACCCCGCTGCTGGCGGCGGCGCTGCTCGGCGGCAGCGCGGGCGGCTTCTCCGCCGACTCCCTCCTGAAGATCGTCTTCCAGCTGCTGGTCCCGTTCCTCGCCGGGCAGGCACTGCGCCGCTGGATCGGCGGGTTCCTGCTGAGGCACAAGAAGGTCCTCGGGTACGTCGACCGGGGCTCGATCCTGCTCGTCGTCTACACGGCGTTCAGCCAGGGCATGGTGCAGGGCATCTGGTCGCAGGTCACCCCGGCCCGCCTGGCGCTGCTGCTCGCCGTCGAGGCGGTGCTGCTCGCGGTGATGCTGACACTGACCTGGTACGGCGCCAAGCGCCTCGGCTTCGCCCGGGCGGACCGCATCGCGATCCAGTTCGCCGGCTCGAAGAAGAGCCTCGCGGCGGGGCTGCCCATGGCGAGCGTCCTGTTCGGCGCGCAGGCCTCGCTGGCCGTCCTGCCGCTGATGCTCTTCCACCAGATGCAGCTGATGGTCTGCGCCGTCCTGGCCAAACGCCGCGCCCACGACCCGCAGGAGGAACCGCGGCCGGAGGCGGCGGCCGCGGCCCGCCAGGTGGCGCCCGGCCGCTGACGGGCGGTCGCGGCGATCGCGCCACTGCCGGGCACTGGTGATCATGGTGATCATCCGGACCGCTACGGTACTGCCATGCCCGCGATACGCGCCTTCGGTCCCCGCCCCTGCAGCCTGGTCGTCTGCCGCGGCTGCTGCTGCGGCGACCCGCGCAAGAACCCGGGCACCGATCACGCCGGCCAGCTCGCCCGGCTGCGCGCCGCGGCCGCCGCGTCCGGAGGCCGGCTCGTCGTCCGCACCAGCGACTGCCTCGGCCCCTGCGCGCAGGCCAACATCGTCGTCGTCCAGCCCTCGACGGAGGGCCGCCGGCGGGGCGGCCGGGCCGCGTGGATCGGCTTCACGTTCGACGACGACGCCCTGGACGACATACTCGCCTGGACCGAGGCCGGCGGCCCCGGCATCGCGAAGCCCCCGGCAACCCTGGAACTCCAGATGGTCGACCCGCCGAAACCCTGACGGCTCAGGCCTTGCCCGCCTCGGTCCGGGCCTGCTCCAGGGCGATGCGATGCGCCCCCGCGTACACGTTCATGTCGTCCCCCCGCAGGAACCCGACCAGCGTCAGTCCGGTCTCCGCGGCCAGCTCCACCGCCAGGGAGGACGGCGCGGACACCGCCGCGAGGACCGGGATGCCGGCCATCACGGCCTTCTGCGCCAGCTCGAACGAGGCCCGCCCGGACACAAGCAGCACCGCCCGCCGCAGCGGCAGCAGCCCCGCCTGCACGGCCCGGCCGACCAGCTTGTCCACGGCGTTGTGCCGGCCCACGTCCTCCCGTACGTCCAGCAGTTCGCCGTCCTCCGAGAACAGCGCCGCCGCGTGCAGACCGCCGGTCCGGTCGAACACCTTCTGCGCGGCGCGCAGCCGGTCCGGGAGCGCGGCGAGCAGCGCGGGCGTGAGCCGCAGCGGCGGCTCGTCGGCGATCGCGAACCGGGCCGTCGTCCGCACCGCGTCGAGGCTGGCCTTGCCGCAGAGCCCGCACGACGAGGTCGTGTAGACGTTCCGTTCGAGCGTGATGTCGGGGACCTCGACGCCGGGCGCGAGCTGCACGTCCACCACGTTGTACGTGTTCGTGCCGTCGTCCTTCGCACCGGCGCAGTACACGATGTTCCGCACGTCCGACGCGGCCGCGAGCACCCCCTCGCTGACCAGGAACCCCGCGGCGAGCGCGAAGTCGTCGCCCGGGGTGCGCATGGTGATCGCCAGCGGCCGGCCGTTCAGCCGGATCTCCAGCGGCTCCTCCGAGACGAGGGTGTCGGCGCGGGCGCCCACGTCCACCCCTCCCCGGATCCGTACGACGCGGTGGCGTTCGGTGACCCGTCCCATGCCCACACCCGATCCTGCGAAGACTCGACGTCACCATTGTCCTGCACCCGCGCGGTCGGCCCTGACGTGGAGCGGCCGTTGTGGCGGTCTCCCAACCCGCTCGGGTGAATCTTGGTGGTTTACCTCACCGGTTACCGATCAGTCGCTGACAACACTGGGAGTTTCCTGCACGCCGAACGTCAAGGGGGTCCCGGGCATGACCGGCTCTCGCATCGCCGGGCTCGGCCACTACCAGCCCGCCAAGGTGCTCACCAACGCCGACCTGGCCGCGCTGGTCGACACCAGCGACGAGTGGATCACCAGCCGGGTCGGCATCCGCACCCGGCACGTCGCAGGCCCCGACGAGCCGGTCGACGAGCTCGCCGCGCACGCCGGCGCCAAGGCGCTGGCCGCCGCCGGCCTCGCTCCGGCGGACGTCGACCTCGTGCTTGTGGCCACATCCACGGCCATCGACCGCTCGCCGAACACCGCCGCCCGCGTCGCCGCCCGGCTCGGCATGTCCGCGCCGGCGACGCTCGACCTCAACGTGGTCTGCGCTGGGTTCACGCACGCGCTGGCCACCGCCGACCACGCCGTACGGGCCGGTTCGGCGCGCCGCGCCCTGGTCATCGGCGCGGACAAGATGACCGAGGTCACCGACTGGACCGACCGCACCACCTGCGTCCTGGTCGGCGACGGTGCGGGCGCGGTCGTCGTCGAGGCGACCGACGGCACCGAGGAGACGCCCGCGATCGGCCCGGTGCTGTGGGGCTCGGTCCCGGAGATGGGCCACGCGGTCCGCATCGAGGGCACCCCGCCGCGCTTCGCCCAGGAGGGCCAGACGGTCTACCGCTGGGCCACCACCCAGCTCCCGCCGATCGCCCGGCAGGTCTGCGAGAAGGCCGGGCTGACGCCGGAGGACCTCGCCGCGGTCGTGCTCCACCAGGCCAACCTGCGGATCATCGAGCCCGTCGCGCAGAAGATCGGCGCGGTCAACGCGGTCGTCGCCCGCGACGTCACCGAGTCCGGCAACACGTCCGCCGCCTCCGTCCCGATGGCGCTGTCCAAGCTGGTCGAACGCGGCGAGATCCCGTCGGGCGCCCCGGCGCTCCTCTTCGCCTTCGGCGGCAACCTCTCGTACGCGGGCCAGGTCGTCCGCGTCCCCTGACCCACGCCGGTCCGGTCGACCGACCCACCTCGGTGCGGTCGACCCGCACCCGCTCAGCCGATCCCCTGACGGTCCGCCTCCAGGGCGAAGGCCCGGTCGGCGGGCTCCAGGGTCGTCCGCTCGACGATCGCGACCAGGAGCGCGCGGTGCCGCAGCAGCGGTTCCCGCCGCTCCTCGGGGGCGAGCGTCAGGAGGTCGTCCAGGCCTGCGAGCATGCGCCGCGAGATCTGCGGGTTGCCGGGGGCGCAGCCGCGCAGCTCGGTGAAGCCGAGGTCGACGAGGTCGGTGAAGCCCGGCACGTCCTGGACGAGCCGGGCGACGCCCTCGTGGTCGAGGTGCCCGACGGTGCCCAGCGGCCGCCGGGCGACGGCGGCGAGGAACTGGACGATCCGGTCCAGACACTGCACGGCGGTGGTCGGGTCGTTGACGGCGGGGGAGAGGGCCCGCAGCCCGATGTCGGCGAGCTGCCGCAGGCCGAAACCGAGGTCCTGGTGGAAGGTCCGCTCGACGCCGACGTACACGGTGGACCTCAGGCGGCGGCGCAGCCGCCCGCCGTGCACGGCGAGCAGGGGCGTGCCGGGCACCACGAAGTCCCCGATCCGGGGCACGAGCCGCAGCACGACGCCGTACCGGCGCGCGGCACGCACGAGCAGGGCGACGTCGACGTCCCGTACGACGCCGGCGCGGCCGCGGTGCATCACGTACTCGGCGGGCTCCCCGAGACCCTCGGCGACCCCGGCCTCGGACCGCGGCGTCTTGTCCAGCACCCGGAACGACTCGGTGGCGATCCGGTCGACCACGTGCGCCACACGCATCAGGCGCAGCGTGGAGTTCACGTACGCCACGAACAGCAGCAGGCTCAGCAGCACCATGACCAGCGTCAGCAGCGACTGGACGAGCGGCACGGTCGACACGAGCCGCGGATCGGCGGCGGCGTCGTACGAGGTGAGCACGAGCAGCGACAGCAGAAACGTGGCGAGGAAGACGGAGAAGGTCGCCTTGGTGATCCGGCTCCGGATGAAGATCCGCACGATCCGGGGACTGAGCTGCCCGATCGCCATCTGCAGGGCGACCAGCGAGATGGAGAAGACGACGCCGATGAACGTCAGCATGGCGGAGCTGACGGTGGTGACGATGGTCTTCGCGTCCTCGGCGATCCCCATCAGCTCACGGACGGCCTCGTGCTCCCGGGAGTCCTTCAGCGACGCGATGATCGCCTCGTCCAGCTCGGCACAGCCCCACCACAGCAGGAACACCGCGGCCATGGCGGCGATCGGCGCGAACCAGAAGGTGTCCCGCAGATGCTCCCGCAGCGGGGACAGCGCCCGGGGCCTGCGGTACTCGGACAGGTAGCTCACCGGCGCAGGCTAAGTCCCCCTCACCCCTCCCGCTACCGCACGCACCCGCCGCGTCACTCCTCGTCCACCACCGGCCTCAAGATCGCCCACACCCCGACAATCCGCCTCCCGACCCCCCACTGACCACGGAAAACGCTGGTGAAACCCGCCTCGAACCCCTGGTAGAGTTGTCCATGTCGCCGCGGGGGAACACCCCGAAAAGGCGACGAAACACCTAGTCCGGGTGGCGGAATGGCAGACGCGCTAGCTTGAGGTGCTAGTGCCCTTTATCGGGCGTGGGGGTTCAAGTCCCCCCTCGGACACCAGATGAAAACCCCTGTTGATCAGGGGTTTTCTGCTTTTCCGGCGCTTCTCGCCCCTGACGATCACTGCACTCATATGATCCGACTCCGAACCGCTGTTCCCGTGTTTCGAGGAGTCGACATGAGTCATCAGCCCGCCGGCCCCTTACCGCCGCCCGGCTGCCCGGCCCACGACAGCGGCGGCAGGGTGCCGCTGTACGGGCCGGAGTTCGCGGCCGACCCGCAGGCGTACTACGCGTACCTGCGCCACTACGGGCCCACCGCACCCGTGGAGCTCGCCCCAGGCGTGGAGGCGACGCTCGTCACCGACTACGCGACGGCACGACGCCTGCTGCAGAACTCCGGACCCGGATTCAGCAGGGACTCCCGCCGCTGGCGCGAGCTCAACGAAGGCCGCGTCCCTCTCGACAGCCCGGTCCTGCCGGTGCTGGGATACCAGCCCCACTGCGTCTTCGCCGACGGCGAGGAGCACCTGAGACTGCGCCAGGCGATCACCGACAGCATGGCCCGCGTCGATCCGGGCCGGCTGACGCGGATCACCGAACAGATCTCGGACTACCTCATCGCCCGGTTCAGCACCCGCGGCTCCGCCGATCTGCTCGGCGACTACGCCGGGCAGCTCCCCCTGCTCGTGTTCAACGAGCTCTTCGGCTGCCCTCCGGACATCGGCGACCGCATCGTGTACGGCATCACCGGGATGTTCGACGGTGTGGAGGCCGGCAAGGCGATCGAGGTGCTGCACGGGGCCGTCGGCGAACTGATCGCGCTCAAGCGGGCCGCACCGGGCGACGACGTCACCTCATGGCTCCTTGGACACCCGGCGGCGCTGACGGACGGCGAGCTGGTCAACGAGCTCTGCGTGCTGTTCGTGGCGGGCAACGAACCGCTGCGCAACCTCATGGGCAACACTCTGCACCGCCTGCTCACCCATGACCGGCGCGCCCGTATGAACGTCCTGATCGACGAGGCCATCAACGAGACGCTGTGGGAGAACCCGCCCATCCAGAACTTCGCGGCGCACTTCCCGGTCGCCGACGTGCAGTTCGCCGGCCGGCAGTTCCGGCAGGGCGATCTGGTGCTGGTCAGTTTCGCCGCCGCCAACACGGGCCCGGAACTGACGCCGGCACGCCAGACGCCCGGCAACCGTTCCCACCTCGGTTGGAGCGCCGGGCTGCACGCCTGCCCCTCGAAGGACCCCGCCCGGCAGATCACCGTCACCGCCATCGAGAACTTCCTGAACCAGATCCCCGACGTCGAACTCGCCGTACCGGAGAGCAGCCTGGCCTGGCGGCCCGGGCCGTTCAACCGGGCGCTGGCCGCACTCCCCGTCCGATTCGCCCCGGTCAGGGCCCAGCCCGCGCGGCGGCCCATGCCCGCCCCGCAGGCGGCCCCCGAGCCGCCCCGGACCGCCCCCAGGGCCGAACACACCGGCCTGTGGAGCCAGTTCCTCACCTGGCTGAAGGGATGACGATGCACAAGGACGCCGCACTGGTCCTCTTCTCCGCCGGGGTCATCCTCCTCGCCGCGATGCTGCTCGGCGTGTGGAAATGGCGGGCCATGGCGGCATCGCCGGACGGCCGGGCCCACCGGTACATCGACGTCGCCCACCAGGCGGCCCTGATGTACACCTTCGCGACGGCGGTCATCGCGGGGCTCGTCCAGTTCTCCGCCTGGCCGGCCGCCGTGAACCTGGGCGCGGCCGCGCTGGTCGTCGGCCTGTTCGCCGGGGCGATCGGCAAGTACACCTGGCTCGGCTTCAAGAAGAACACCGTCAACCAGATGCGCAACGCACCGAAGAGCACGAACCGCATGATGTACGTCCTGGCCACCGGCGAGATCGGCGGCGTCGCCGTCCTCCTCGCCGGCTTCGCCA
This sequence comes from Streptomyces sp. NPDC048604, assembly GCF_043199435.1. NCBI lineage: Bacteria > Bacillati > Actinomycetota > Actinomycetes > Kitasatosporales > Streptomycetaceae > Streptomyces > Streptomyces sp. NPDC048604. The sequence goes on along the minus strand of NZ_JBICVX010000013.1, from coordinate 97,853 downwards.
CAGCGCAGCTGTGATCCGGCGTGTCCGCCTCCCCGCCGGGGGAGGCGGACACGGATCCGCCGGCCTCACGTCCTCCGCGCCGCCACCAGCCGGCAGGCCGGGCTGCCGTCTTCCCGGCGGCCCAGGGACTCCATCGGGTGCAGGGTCACCTCGAAGCCGGCGTCCTGGAGGTCGTGCAGGACGTCCGCCAAGGGCCAGGTGCGGTAGTACATGACGAAGCTCGGGCGCCAGAGCGCGTTCCTCACCCGCATCACCGCGTCGAAGGCCCACAGCGTCCAGTACGCGCGGGAGCCCACGCGGGGTGGGGCCGGCTGGGGGAAGGCGAGAAGGCCGCCGGGCCGGAGGCTCGCGTGGATCTGCGTGAAGATGCGGGGGCGGTCCTCGGGGAGGAAGTGGCCGAAGGCGCCCAGGCTGATCGCCAGGTCGAAGGAGGGTGCGAAGGGGAGGGACAGGGCGTCCGCGCGGATCAGGGTCGCTTCGGGGTGGGCCTCCCTCGCCGCGGACAGCATGCCGGTGCTGAAGTCGACGCCCGCCACCCGCTCCGTGCAGAGCGACTCCAGGACCTCCAAGCCCGCGCCCGTGCCGCAGCAGACGTCCAGGCCCGTGGTGAACGGGCCCAAGGGGCGCAGGGCTTGTGTCGTGGCCGTCAGCAGGCGGGTCGACGTGCGGAACGGGGTGGCGTCGAACTTCGGGGCCAGGAGGTCGTAGCCGTGTTCCACCGACGACATTGCCTGGACGGTGAGTTCGCGGAAGCTGGGGCCATCGGGGGTGAACATGGGGTCAGTCTGCCTTCGGGAGGACCTGGCGGGGCCACGGGCCCTGTTCGGTTCGCTTGCGCCATTCTCTCGGGTAGCCCACCGAGACCTCCTCGAAGCGGACGCCGTCGTGGTGCGTGGTGCGGGGGATGTGCAGGTGGCCGTAGACCATCAGCTCCACCGGGTGGCGGACGTGCCAGTCCGCCGTGCGCTCGGTGCCGCACCACTGGGCGAACTCCGGGTGCCAGAGGACGGACGTGGGGTCGCGCACCAAGGGGTAGTGGTTGACCAGGACCAGAGTTTGATCGTCCGTCAGTTCAAGGTGCTGCAGGCGCTGTTCCGTGTAGCGGATCCTTTCGGCGCACCACGCCTCGCGCGACTCCCACGGGTCCGGGTGCAGGACGTGCTCGTCCGTGCAGACGATGCCCGCCGCCTTCGCCACGGCCAGCGACTGCTCCTTCGTCTCGGCGCCGGCCGGGCGCCAGGTGTAGTCGTAGAGGGTGAAGAGGGGGGCCACCGTCACCGGGCGGCCGTCCGGGTGGCGCCAGACGGGGTACGGGTCCTCCGGCGTGTGGACGCCCAGGGCGCGGCAGGTCTCGACAAGGCGGCGGTAGCGGGCCTCGCCGCGCAGGGTGACCGGGTCACGGGGGTGGGTCCACAGCTCGTGGTTGCCGGGGGTCCACACGACCGTGTGGAAGCGGTCGGCGAGCAGGGCCAGGGTGCGCTCGACGTCCTCGAGCAGCTCGCCCACGTCGCCCGCCACGATCAGCCAGTCGTCGTCCGCGGTCGGCTTCATCGCCTCGACGATCGCCCGGTTGTCCGGATGTGCGACGTGCAGGTCGCTCACTGCCAGCAGGCTGCCCATGCCGTCACAGTAATCGAGCGGGGGTCCGCGGGGAGCGCGTTCAGTCGATCACGCAGCGTCCCCGGCCGGCGGCCGGCGCCCAGTTCGGGGCGGTGCCGGTGAGCTGGCAGGCCAGCAGGTACAGGGGGATCGGCCCCGTGTACGGCGAGGTGCCGTCCGGGCGGTGGATCAGCCGCGGGCCGCGGTCCGGGATCACCGCGCCGGGCGCGTAGCAGGCCGGCAGCGGCCAGGTCAGCTCCAGGTCGGAGCCCTCGGGGACCAGCCACCACCACCAGTCGCGGTCCGCGTACACGCAGCCCTTCGCCGGCAGCCGGGACAGCACCCGGAAGCCGTGCCGGGCCGGGACGCCCACCGCGTCGCAGCCCAGGTGGGTGCGGAAGCCGGGGGGCGGTACGAGCCTGACCTCGCCCTGCGAGCCGACCGCGATCGCCGCGATGCCGTCCTGCGCGGAGGTGCGCGCCGACGGAATCCGGGCGGGGGGTCCGGCGCGCCGCCCGAGCGGCCCCAGCGGTCCGAACAGTGTGGCCATCGACCTCAGCACGGCAGCTCCGTGCCGTGGGCCAGCTCCGCCCATACGACACGCGCCGTCCCGTGGCCGGTCGAGTCGGCGCCCCACGCGCTGCACACCGCGTCCACCAGGATCAGTCCGCGGCCGCGTTCCTCCTCGCCGCAGATCCGCATACGGGGGCCCGCCGGGCCGCCCTCGTCGTGCACCGATATCCGCAACCGGTCGTGGCCCTCGCGGAGTTCGCAGACCACGCGGGCGCTGCCGGTGTGCACGACGGCGTTGGTGACCAGTTCGGAGACGACCAGCGCCACCGTGTCGCGGACGTCCTCACCGCAGCCCCAGAGCGTCAGCCGTTCGTGGGCGAGCAGCCGGGCCCGGGCCACCGAGGAGGTGAGGGCGGGAAGCTCGAAGGAGAACCGCCGGACGCGCGGATGGGTGGGGCGATCGTCGGTCAGGGGCCGCGGGTCCATGGGCCGGGGGTCCATGAGTCTCGGGGTGAGCGCGTTACCAGAGGCCACGACCGGTTCCTAACAGTGGGGAAGCAGTGCCGAGCCCCGCCCCGACCCGGGCGTGGCGTGGCAGCCGCGTGAACTGGTTCACCGGAATACTCTGCTCCCGACTCGGACACTTGGCAAGGGGCACTCTGAAAATTACAGAGTGCGGTGTTCTCTCTGGCCGAGTCCCGTGGCACACTCGTCGGGAACCAGCGCGTCGGGGAGGTCTGAGAGTGAGCGAGCCGCGGTCCGCCCCCACGGTGGGACAGGTCGTACTCGGCAAGCGCCTGCAGGACCTGCGCGAACGCGCGGGCCTCAAGCGCGAGGAGGCGGCCGCGATCCTGAGGGTCGCCCCCGCCACCGTCCGCCGGATGGAGACGGCCGAGGTCGCGCTGAAGATCCCGTACGTGCAGATGCTGCTCAAGGCGTACGGGGTGACCGACGAGGAGGCCGACGGCTTCGTCCTGCTCGCCGAGGAGGCCAACCAGCCCGGCTGGTGGCAGCGCTTCCACGACGTGCTGCCCGGCTGGTTCTCCATGTACGTCAGCCTGGAGGGGGCGGCCGCCCTCATCCGGGCGTACGAACCCCACTTCGTTCCCGGACTGCTGCAGACCGAGGACTACGCGCGCGGTGTGATGCGCAGCGGAGCCGTCGGCGCCAGCCGGGCCGAGGACATCGAACGCCACGTCGCCCTGCGCATGGAGCGTCAGGCCCTGCTGACCAGGACCGACGCCCCCAAGTTCTGGGTGGTCATGGACGAGACGGTGCTCCGCCGGCCGGTCGGGGACGGCCCGGAAGTGATGCGCGCCCAGCTCGACCGGCTGCTCGAAGCGTGCGAGCTGCCGAACGTCACCCTGCAGATCGCGGAGTTCGCGTCCGGCCACCATCCCGGCACCTACGGACCGTTCGTCCTCTTCCGCTTCGCCATGCCGGAGCTGCCGGACATGGTCTACAGCGAGTACCTGACGGGCGCCGTCTACCTCGACGCGCGTCCCGAGGTGGCCTCACATCTCGAGGTCATGGACCGCATGGCGGCCCAGGCCGCGACTGCACAACGCACGAAGGAGATTCTCCGGAGTCTCCGCAAGGAGCTGTGAATGATTCGCATATACAACGGCATGCCCGCCGCCGAGCTCGGTGCCGAAGGCTGGCACAAGCCCTGGAGCGGCGGGAACGGGGGGAACTGCTTCGAGGCCATGAAGCTGGCCGACGGCAGGATCGCCGTGCGACAGTCCGCAGACCCCGACGGCCCCGCCCTCATCTACACGCACGGAGAGATGGCCGCCTTCATCCAGGGGGCCAAATCCGGTCAGGCCGACTTCCTGCTCACCTGACTCTTCCCCCACCTTCCTCACGTCGCATACTGATCAAGTGGACTTCCGGCAGCCGTAGTTCCGAGGTTCCGGAATTCCGCAGTTCCGCACCGACGACCCATGGAGCGCCGATGACCGGGCAGGACCCCGCCGCAGTACGCATCGACACCAGCAAGCCGCATCCCGCGCGGATGTACGACTGGTTCCTCGGCGGCAAGGACAACTACCCGGTCGACGAGGAGATGGCCCGGCAGCTGCTGACCGTCGACGCGCGCGGCCGTGACATGGCCCGCGTCAACCGGGCGTTCATGCACCGCGCCATCCGCTGGCTGAGCACCAACGGCGTGCGCCAGTTCCTCGACATCGGCACCGGCATCCCGACCGAGCCCAACCTGCACCAGATCGCGCAGGGGGTCGCGCCCGAGTCGCGGATCGTCTACTGCGACAACGACCCGATCGTGCTCGCCCACGCGGCCGCGCTGCTGCGCTCCACGCCCGAGGGGGCGACCGAGTACATCCAGGCGGACGCCCGCGAGCCCGAGGAGATCCTCGAACGGGCCGGAAAGGTCCTTGACTTCGAGAAGCCGATCGCGCTCTCGATGCTCGCCCTGCTGCACTTCGTCGGCGACGAGGACGGGGCCTCCGAGCTGGTGGCCAAGCTGGTCGAGAAGCTGCCCTCGGGCAGCTACCTCGTCCTGTCCCACGTCACCGGCGACTTCGACCCGGAGGGCGCGGCGAAGGCCGTCGGCATGTACAAGGCGCGGGGGCTGACGCTGCGGCCGCGCTCCCGCGACGAGCTCGCCCGCTTCTTCGACGGCCTCGAGTTCGTCGAGCCGGGCGTCACCCTCACCGCGGACTGGCACCCGGAGCTGGGCGAGCCCGTCCCGGTCGCCGGCGACGACCCGATCCCCGGCTGGGCCGGGGTGGCCCGCAAGCTCTAGGCTCACGGGCCCGGCTTCCCCTGGACGGGGTCAGCGACCCGACGCCGGGGGCGTCAAGGTGACGAGGAAGCTCCTCGCCGCCCCGGTGTTCCCGGCCGCGTCGATCGTGCGGTACTCGATCCGGTGCGTGCCGTAGTCCGGCGTCGCGTCGTCCCACGGCACCGCGCGGCTTCGGCCCAGCTTCCCGTACACCAGCCCGTCCACCTCCGTGCCCGACGGGGTGAAGCGGAACGGCGCGTCGGCGTCGGTCGGCCAGCCGTAGTACGTGTACCAGCCGTCGCCGTCCACCCGGAACTGGGTGACGACATGGCCCTCGCGGTCGTCCTGCGCGGTCAGCCGCATCGTGAACGGACCGTCGTAGACGTACTCGACGGGCCGGCCGGGGCGCTGGACCGTGCGCAGCGGCTTCGACAGCTCGTACGCGGCCGTCGCCGGCCGGGCGTCCACCGTCCACGTCAACCGGGCGGCCGTGCCCGGGATTCGGGCGGTCAGCGTATGCGTGCCCGGGGCGAGCCGCAGCGAACGCAGGTCCAGATCACGGTCGTTGCCCGGGTTGCCCACGTCCCGGCCGTTCAGCCGCCACCGCACCGGCAGCGTGCGGTCCTGCGGATGGGTGGTGTCGGCGTGCACCACGGTCCGTGCGCCGACCGGGCTCCCGGTGGGCGTGTGTCCGGTGAACGCGGGCGTGACGGACTGCGGTTCGGTCGTCAGCGCCGGGTCCACCGTCCAGCTCACCGTGCGGGTCAGCGCGGCGGAGGACCGGATCGCCGGGTCGCGGACGAACGGCGTCGGGTCCGTCACCGTGGCGGTCAGGGTGTGCGCGCCGGGGGCGAGGTCGAGGCGGCGCAGGTCGAGGGTGCGGGCGTTCCCGGTGGTGAGCGGACGGCCGTCCAGCCGCCAGACGACGGCGAGTTCGCCGCCCGCCGGGTGCAGGGTGTCCACCCAGACCGTCCGGTCCGCGCCGACCGGGGCGGCGTTGGGCGTGTGGTCCTGGACGAGGTTCACCTTCGCGGAGATCGCCCGTACCATCACCTCCCGCTCCACCTGGTCGAAGGCGTACCCGAGGGTCTTCATCAGCGAGTGCCGGCTGGGCCGCCAGACGCCCCCGGTGCTGTACATCCCGCCCTCGTGCCGGCCGACGACCCCGCCGGACTCGCTCTCCTCGCCCAGCCAGCGCCACCACTTGGCGCGCTGCTCCGTCATCTGCCGCTCGGTGAGCAGCGTGTGGTGCGCGGAGTCCGGTTCCGTCCCCTCGTACGCGCCGCCCGGCACGCCGCGCGCGTAGTAGTCGTACTCGTCCTGGAGCCCGCCGAGCGAGTGGCCGATCTCGTGCGGGGTGATCAGCGCCGACAGGGCGTTCCCGCCCGAGGCGGTGGCGTAACTGCCGCCCGCGCCGCCGTAGGTGTCGCTGTTGGCGAGGGCGACGATCTGCCGGTTCGCCGGGGTCGCGCCGGGGACGAGGTCGGCGAGCCGGCCCGCGAGCCGACCGTCCACGGTGAGCAGCCGCTGCACGCTCGACGGGTTGCAGCCGCCCCAGAAGGCCATGCCGAGCGCGGTGTCGCGGCGCGGCGCGTCCAGGCCCGGGTCGCAGTCGACGCCGGACTCGGGCGAGGCGACCTCGACCGCCCACACGTTGATGTAGGGCCGGTACGAGGCGAAGGGCTCGATGCTCCACAGCACGTTGAGGTGCTTGTCGACGTCGGCGCGGAAGTCGGCCGTCTCGGCGGCGGTGTAACCGTCGCCCATGAGCACCAGGTTGAACCGATTGTCGGCCGGGCCGGTGGTCTGGATCGGGACGACGGTGGCGGCCGCGGCGAACTCGGATGGGCCGGTGGATCCGGCGGCGGCCGGACCCGCGCCCACCAGGCCGGCGGCCAGCAGACAGGCCGTGGCCGAAGCGGCCGCCGCTCTGCGAAGACGTGTGCCAGGAGAGGTCATGGGGCGCGAGGTTAGGGCGCGCACCGAGTGTCGTAAAGATGTTCGTCGGCCGTACATGGTGGCTGTACGCGGCCGTCGCGCCGAGCTGCCCGTACGCTGCCGCCCATGCACGTACTGAGCAGCAGGATCCTGCTCCGCCCGGCCGACCCGGAGCGCTCCCGCCGGTTCTACGGCGAGACCCTGGGCCTCGCCGTGTACCGGGAGTTCGGCACGGGCACGGAGCGGGGCACGGTGTACTTCCTCGGCGGCGGCTTCCTGGAGCTGTCCGGGCGGGCGACCGCGCCGCCCTCGCCCGAGCTGCGGCTCTGGCTCCAGGTCGCGGACGTCCGCGCCGCGCACCGGGAGCTGGTGGAGCGCGGCGCGGACGTGCTGCGGGAGCCGGTGGTGGAACCGTGGGGGCTGGTGGAGATGTGGCTGGCCGATCCGGACGGAGTGCGGATCGTGGTGGTGGAGGTGCCGGAGGAGCACCCGCTGCGGTACCGGCCCTGACGTCAGCCGACGTCCAGGGAGTTGCGCAGGCCGAGCCGGTACCGGAAGCGGTCGTGGCGCTTGAGGGCCTCGATCTCCGGTGCGCGGAACAGCTGCCGGACCGTGCAGCGCGGAGCCGTCGAACCGGTGCGGTCGAGAAGGGCGTTGACGGCCTGGCGGGCGGAGGTGTTCGCGCCCTCCATCGTCGCCAGGTCGATCGGCACCGCCACGTAGTCTCCGGCCAAGTACAGGTTCGGTACCCTCGTCGCCGCCGAGGGGCGCAGGTGGTACGTCCCCACCGGGTGGATCAGCAGCTCGTCCTCGTTCACCGGGTTCGGGCCGCCGATGCCGGAGACACCCGGGTCCAGGAACCAGGAGTGCAGGTCGGAGTCCTTCAGGACAATGCGCCCGGTGTCGTTGAGCGCGGCCTTCAGCTGCGCCCAGACCTCCTTGGCGACCTCCTCACGGGTGCACTGCTTGGCCGTCTTCCCGTACAGGATCCCCGGCTTGTCCCACTCGGAGACGTCCACGGACAGGCAGTCGACGACCGAGCCGTCCCCGTACACCTCGGCGAAGGAGCCGCCGGTCCAGTGCCGGGCCTGGGCGATCGCCGTCAACGACCAGGGGGAGTCGATGCAGTTGACGTGACCGTCCACCATCGGCGGCCGGCTGGTCAGATAGAACTGGATGCCCGTCATCCAGTCCGTCTGGAGGCGGTCGCAGCGCGCCAGCATCGGGTCGGCGGCGCGCAGCGCCGGGCCCCAGGTGCGGCGGGCGTGCTCCACCGGGAGCGCGCAGACGTAGTGGTCGGCGGTCACCGAGTGCCGGGCGCCGTCGGGGTCGTCGACGAGGGCCGCGGTGATCCGCCCGTCGCCGTACGCCAGCTCGCGCAGCGACCAGCCGACCTGGAACTCGACGCCCAGGGTGCGCAGATGACCGACCCAGGGGTCGATCCACGCCTCGTTGGTGGGGCCGTCGAGGATCCGGTCCGGCGGGCCGTCCGCGCCCCGGCCGAGCAGGTTGAAGACGAACGCCTCGCCGAGCGTGCCGACGGTCCGGGTGCTGGCCTCCTCCGCCTTGGTGGCGACGATGTTGCGGGTGACGCCGATCGCGAGGATCCGCTGGTACGCCACCGACATCTCGGCGGCCCGGGTGAACGTCCACCACGGGGTGCGCTCCCAGACCTCGTCGCGCCGCTCGTCGCAGCTGGTCAGGAAGACCAGCGCGCGGTTCACGAAGTACGCGGCCTCGTGCAGCGGAAGGCCGCGGGCGGTCTCCACGAACGCGGTCAGCGCCCGGCGGACGTCCTCCAGGGTGAGGTCGGCGGGCTGCTGACCCGGCCAGGGGATCGGTCCGCGCAGGTCCTCCGCCCCGGAGCGGGCGAACATCATCTCGGGCGGGGCGACCAGGTTGTCCCACACGCCGTGCGCGTTGCCGGGGAACGGGATGCGGCGCATCGTGTCCGGCAGGTTGTGGTAGATGCCCGGGATGAAGCGGAAGCCGTGCTCGGCGGGGAGCGGACGGCGGGCGCCCCGGGCGCTGCCCGGCACGTCCATGGAGCGGGCCTTCCCGCCGAGGGCGCGGCGCTCGTAGACGGTGACGCGGAAGCCGCGTTCGGCCAGCTCGTGCGCGGCGGTCAGGCCGGCTACGCCGCCGCCGAGGACGGCGACGGTCGGTGCGGCGGCGGTCGGTGCGGCGGCCTGGCCGGCCGCCGCCGCGGCCGGGGCCGCTCCGGCCGTGACCGCGGCTGCGGTGGCTGCGGCGCCCGCCGCCACGAAGGTGCGTCGAGAGGTGCCCGTACGGTCCATGCCCCAACCCCTTTACCGCCGGTAACTGTCGCGTCCGGCGCAGGAATATACGGGCGCCCCTCACCCCCCGGAAGCTCCGCGCGGGCCCAAACCCGACGATGGCGCGATCCACGCGATGGCCCGAACTCGGCGATGGCCCGAACCGCACGCCCCTCACGCGACAATGGACGCATGGCACGTCGCACCCGTCGCAGTACCCCACCCGCCGGCGCCCGCACCCCGGCCGCTCCCGCCGTCACCGCCGCCTCGCCCTGCCCCTGCGGGCTCCCCGCCACGTACGGGGAATGCTGTGGGCGCTTCCACTCAGGCACCGCGCAGGCGCCGACCGCCGAACGTCTCATGCGTTCCCGCTACGCCGCCTTCGTCGTCCGCGACGAGCCCTACCTGCTGCGCACCTGGGCCCCGCGGACCCGCCCGGCCGAGGTGGACTTCGACCCGGGGATGCGCTGGACGGGCCTGGAGATCCGGGAGACCACGGACGGCACGGCCTTCCACCAGAGCGGCACGGTCACCTTCGTCGCCGGCTACGTCCTCGGCGGCCAGGCGGGCTCCCTGCACGAGCGCAGCCGCTTCGAGCGGCACGAGGGGGCGTGGGTGTACATCGACGGGGACTTCATGGAGTGATCGACAGCCGCCCCGTCACACCGGCGTCTCCCGTCATACCGCCGTCCCCCGTCACACCGCCGTCGCCCCCGCCGGCTCGCGGCGCCGGGGCAGCCCCTGCTCCAGGTCCTCCGCGACCAGCCGCTTCGCGATCGCGTCCGTCGCGGCGCGCAGCTCCGGCCCGCTGGGGCGGCCGCGCTCGCGCTCGACCTGGGCGCTGAGCCATTCGCCCCAGGCCCGGGTGATCACCTCGGCCTCGCGCCGGCCCGCCTGCGTGTGCGACAGCAGGTTCCCCGCCCGCTCCAGGAAGCCCTCGTCGACCATCCGGTCGAAGACCGGCAGCAGGACTTCGGGCGGTACGCGGCGGCTCGCCGAGATCAGGCCGAGGCTGGCGTGGCCGACGAGCCGCGTGTACAGCTCGACCTGCATCACCGCCCACGCGCCCGCGACGTCGAGCCGGGTGTCCGAGGCGGCGACGATCCGGCGGGCGGTGTCGAAGTCGGTGCGCCGCAGGATGCGGCCCACCGAGAGTTCGAGCAGCTTGGCCGAGTTGCCGCTGGCCGTCGGGGACGCGAAGCCCTCGCCCATGTCGGGCGCGGCCTCGCGGGCGGTGTCGCGCAGGGTGACCTGCTTGAGGAACAGCGCGACGACGAAGCCGATCGCGGCGACGGGCACGGTCCACAGGAACACCGTCTGGATCGTGTCGGCGTACGCCTGGACCAGCGGCGCGGCCTGCTCGGGCGGCAGGCTGCGCAGCCCCTCGGGGCTCTGCGCGGCGGCGGCGAGCGCCGTGGGGTCGGTGGTGCCGGCGACGGAGGCCGCCTCGGCGACGCCCTCGGCCAGATTGGGTGTCAGGGAGTTGGCGTAGATGGTGCCGAAGACGGCGGTGCCGAAGGAACTGCCGAGGGTGCGGAAGAAGGTGACGCCGGACGTGGCGGTGCCGAGGTCCGCGTATTCGACGGTGTTCTGCACGGCGATGGTGAGCACCTGCATGCACAGGCCGATGCCGGCGCCGAGCACGAACATGTACAGGGACGCGAGCCAGGTGCTGGTCTCCGGGCCCATCATGGACAGCAGGAACAGGCCGACGCTCATCACCAGACAGCCGACGATCGGGAAGATCCGGTACTGGCCGGTCTGGCTGACGACGTTGCCGCTGAAGATCGAGGCGATCAGCAGGCCGACGACCATGGGCAGGGTGCGGATGCCGGAGACGGTGGCCGAGTCGCCGTCCACGTACTGGAGGTACGTCGGCAGGAAGGTCATCGCGCCGAGCATGGCGAAGCCGACGACGAAACTGAGCACCGAGCAGACCGTGAACACCGGGTTGCGGAACAGCCGCATGGGCAGCATGGGTTCGGCGGCCCGGGTCTCCACCCAGCAGAACAGCCCGAGCGCGAGCACCCCGCCGGCGAACAGGCCGATGATGACGCCGGAGCTCCAGGGGTACTCGTTGCCGCCCCAACTGGTCGCCAGGATCAGCGCGCTCGCGCCGGCCGCGACCAGGCCGATGCCGGCGTAGTCGATGACGGGGCGGCTCGCGGAGCGCACGGTGGGGATCGTGCGGGCGGCGGCGATGACGACGAGGATCGCGATCGGGACGTTGACGTAGAAGGCCCAGCGCCAGGTCAGATGGTCGGTGAACAGCCCGCCGAGGAGCGGGCCGATCACGGTGGAGACGCCGAAGACGGCGCCGATCGCGCCCTGGTACTTGCCCCGTTCGCGCAGCGGGATGACGTCGGCGATCAGCGCCATGGAGGTGACCATGAGGCCGCCGGCGCCGACGCCCTGCAGGGCGCGCCAGACGATCAGCAGGGTCATGTTGGACGCCAGGCCGCACAGGAACGAGCCGGTGATGAAGACGACGGCGGAGATCTGGAAGATCACCTTGCGGCCGAAGAGGTCGCCGAACTTGCCGACCAGGGCGGTGGCGACGGTCTCGGCGAGCAGGTAGGCGGTGACCACCCACGACATGTGGGCGCCGCCGCCGAGGTCCGCGACGATCGTGGGCAGCGCGGTCCCGACGATGGTCTGGTCCAGCGCCGCGAGCAGGACACCGAGCATGATCGTGCCGAAGACGACGTTGCGGCGCCGGCGGTCGAGCACGGGCGGCTCGGCAGCCGGCGGTGCGGGGGCTGCTGCGCTGGTGGTGGTCACCTTCGCACCCTCACACCGGGCGATCACGACCGCATGCGGGGAGGTCCGAACCGGTGTACGGTCCCTCCGGCCGCCGGACCTACTGGGCGGACCTACTGCCGGACCTACTGGCCGGGGCGCACCGGCAGCAGCGGGTGGTGCTTGGCGAGGATCTTGTTGGCCCGCGCCAGCGCGGCCAGCGCGTGCTCCCGGTCCGCCAGGTCCTCCGCGCACAGCGGCCCCCGGAACCGGTTCACCTCACGGGCGGCGCACACCGCGTCGAACTCCGCCTGCAGCACGTGCTGCGGCAGACAGGACCCGATCAGCGCGGCGACACGGTCGGGGATCGGGACGGGCACGAGCGGCGAGGTGATCACGGGGCGTTCCTTTTGGGTGCGAGTGGAGGACAAGGTGGGGTCTCCTCCTCCCATACGTACCGGATCCCCTTCCGCGTTCCACGACGGGAGCGTCATCGCCCGGCAACAGGTCCGCGGGGCCGGGGCGGTGGGTGATCGCGTGGCGGGGCGAGTACCTGCGAGAACGGGGTGCGGGCCGCGGGAAGGCGGCGAGGGGGTGTGTCCCATCTCACGTTGCCCGCGGCACGTATCATCGGGCGCGCGCGATCGGGACGAACTGAGGGGGGAGCGAGATGCGGGCCGAATCGGAAGCCGACTCGACGGCGGACGGGACGGGCGGGACGGACGGTGTGAACCGCACGGACGGTGCGGACGGTACGGACCGCACGGGCATATCCGGTGCCGCGCAGGCGCAGCCCGACGCAGCCTCAGCCGCCGACCCCGCACCGGCCGAACCCCGCTTCGCCCGGCTGATCGTCGCCGCAGCCGCGGTCGCCGTCGTCCTCGCGGTCGTCGTCCACGCCGGCATGATCTTCTTCCACGTGGCGCCGAAGAACGCGGTCAGCACGCGGCACAAGAGCACCATCGACGCCTACATGTTCCCCGAACTCGCCCAGAACTGGGGCGTCTTCGCGCCCAACCCGCTGTTCACCAATACCCGTGTCATGGCACGCGCCGAGGTGCCCGCCGCCGGCGGCGGGACGGCGGTCACGCAGTGGGTCGACATGACCGCGTACGACCTGCGGACCCTGCGCGGCACCCTCGCCCCGAGCATGACGATGGAACAGTTCCGGCAGGGCTGGAACAACTTCAACCGTTCCCACGACCGTTCCGGCCGCCCCGTCGGCAAGCTGGGCCGGCTCACCGAGCAGAACCTGAAACGGCTCGCCGTCGAACGGCTCCGGCCGGTGCTGCGCGGGCGGCCCGCGCAGCGCGTCCAGTTCCGTCAGCTGACGCAGGAGATCCAGCCGCCGGAGTGGACCGGCCGCACGGTGAGCGACGTGTGGAAGTCCCGGGCGTACCCCTGGCTCCCGGTCACCCGCGACGACCTGGAGGGAACGGTGAGCGCACGATGAGCACGGCGACCAACCTGATACGGCGGACCGAGCGGCTGATCGACCGGGCCGCCGCCGCGTCCTACGCCCCGTACCAGACGGCGGTCCTCCGGATCGGACTGGCGGGCGTGTGGCTCTTCTACCTGCTCCGCCACTGGCCGGACCGTCTGGAGATGACCGGCCCGGACGCCTCCTGGAGCTGGGCGATGGCGCAGTGGTGGGGGAGCCCGGACGCCTTCGACGCGCTGCTGTGGTGGCCGGGGCGGGCGTACTACGAGTTCTTCTACCTCCTCGCCGTCGCGGCTGCGGCGGCGGTCCTGCTGGGCTGGCGGACCCGTACCGCCTCCGTCGTGATGGTGCTCGGGATCCTCTCCTTCCAGCACCGCAACGAGTTCCTCACCAACGCCGGCGACCGGCTGCTGCACATCCTCGCCCTGTACCTGGTGTTCACCCGCTGCGCCCAGGTGTGGTCGCTGGACGCCCGCCGTGCGCGGCGGGACGCGGAGGGCGGGGCGCCGCGGCGGGACCGTACGGGGATCGTGCTGTGGGCGCTCTCCGGCGCGGCGATCGTGTTCCTCGGCGCGACGGGCCGGCTCATCGTCCCGTGGATCGTGACCCTCGGGGTGCTGTGGCTGGCGCAGGCCGCGTGGTGGACCGTGAACGCGTCCGCCGCGGGCGTGTGGCGCTCGGTCTGCGACCGGATCGCGCACCTGGTGCACAACGGGGCGCTCGTGGTGATCGCCTTCCAGGTCTGCATCGTGTACGCCTGCGCCGGCTGGTACAAGATCCCGGGCTCCAGCTGGAAGGACGGCACGGCGGTCCACTACGCGCTGAACCAGGAGTTCCTGACGTCCTGGCCGATGCTCAGCGAGGCCCTGACCTCCAGCAGCGTGCTGGTGCTCGCCATGACGTACGGCACGGTGATCGTCCAGGTCGCCTTCCCGTTCGCGCTGCTGCGGCGCAAGGCGAAGAACGTGCTGCTGGTGCTGCTGATCGGCGAGCACATCGGGATCGGCGTGCTGATGGGACTGCCGTACTTCTCGCTGGTGATGGTCGCGGCGGACTCCGTGTTCGCGCCCACGGTGTTCCTGGTCTGGCTCGGCAGGACCGCCGGCCGGTTCGGCCGCCGGCTGGTCGACGGCCCGGCGGACGACGACGAGCAGAAGGCCGGGACGGTCGTACCCGAGCAGGCGCCGTCGCCGGAGGCCGCCACGGTGCCCGCGCCGGCCTCCGCCCGTTCCGGCGGCTGACACTCCGCAAGCCTTGTTGCGCGACCCGTTGAAATTTCCTTACGTACGAGTAAGTTGACTGCTCGGCAAGTCCAGAGGTCCCGGTCACTCCCGCCCCGCACGCCGCGAACAAGGAGCCACCCATGGGCGTACGCAAGGATTTGCGGCAGGCCGCCAGGCACAGCGAACTCGCCGCCCGTCACCAGGTCGAGCTGATCCGCGAGAACGGCGTCGTGCGCGAGGCGCGCTGCGCGCCCCTCGTTCCGCCGCCCGCCGCCGGCGCCCCCGCCGACGTCCCCGGCATCCCCTTCGCCAATGCCGCCGAGGCCCCCGACGCCGTCGTCCTGCGCCGCAAGCAGGACGGCGCCTGGCGGCCCGTCACCGCCGCCGCGTTCGCCGCCGACGTGAGCGCCGCCGCCAAGGGCCTCATCGCCGCCGGGCTCGAACCCGGCGGCCGCGTCGCCCTCATGGCCCGCACCAGCTACGAATGGTGCGTCCTCGACTTCGCCGTCTGGGCCGCCGGCGGGCAGACCGTCCCCGTCTACGCCACCTCCTCCGCCGAGCAGATCGCCTGGATCCTCCAGGACTCCGGCACGCGCCACGCCGTCACCGAGACCGCCGCCCACACCGCCGCCGTCGAGGAGGCCGCGACCACCCTCCCCGAGGGCGACCGCGTCGCGCTCTGGCAGATCGACACCGGCGGCCTGCACCAGCTCGGCCTCCTCGGCAAGGACGTCACCGACGAGGAGCTCGGTGAGCGCCGCGCCGCGCTCACCGCCGACTCCATCGCCACCGTCTGCTACACCTCCGGCACCACCGGCCGCCCCAAGGGCTGCGTGCTCACCCACGGCAACCTGCACGCCGAGGCCGCCAACACGGTCGAACTCCTCCACCCGGTCTTCAAGGCGATCACCGGACAGGCCGCCTCCACCCTGCTCTTCCTGCCGCTCGCCCACATCCTCGGCCGCTCCATCCAGATCGCCTGCCTCATGGCGCGCATCGAGCTCGGACACTGCGCCAGCATCAAACCGGACGAACTCCGCCCGGAACTCCGGGCGTTCCGGCCCACCTTCGTCGTCGGCGTGCCGTACCTCTTCGAGAAGATCCACGACACCGGCCGGGCGACCGCCGAGAAGCTGGGCCGCGGGGCGTCCTTCGGCCGAGCCGACGCCATCGCCGTCCGCTTCGGCGAGGCCGCCATGAACCATTTCCTCCGCAAGGGCGCCCGGCCCGGTGTCGGCCTCACCCTCGGCTGGGCCCTGTACGACCTGCTGGTCTACCGCCGCGTCCGCAAGGAGCTCGGCGGCCGGCTGCGGTACGCCATCAGCGGCGGCTCCCCGCTCGACCGCCGCCTCAGCCTGTTCTTCTACGCCGCCGGCGTCCTCATCTACGAGGGCTACGGCCTCACCGAGACCACCGCCGCCGCCACCGTCACCCCGCCGCTCCAGCCCCGCCCCGGCACCGTCGGCCGCCCGGTGCCCGGCACGTCGATCCGGATCGCCGACGACGGCGAAGTACTGATCAAGGGCGGCATCGTCTTCCGCGAGTACTGGAACAACCGGTCCGCCACCCAGGAGGTCCTGGACGACGGCTGGCTCGCCACCGGCGACCTCGGCGCCCTCGACGACGACGGTTATCTCGTCATCACCGGCCGCAAGAAGGACATCATCGTCACCTCCGGCGGCAAGAACGTCTCCCCGGCCGTCCTGGAGGACCGGCTGCGCAGCCGCCCGCCCGTCGGCCAGTGCCTCGTCGTCGGCGACAACCGCAGCTACGTCGCCGCGCTCGTCACCCTCGAACCCGAGGCCATGGAGCACTGGCTCGCCGTCCGCAGACGTCCCCGGGACACCCCGCTCGCCGAGCTCTGCACCGACCCGGAGCTGATCGCCGACGTCCAGAAGGCCGTCGACTACGCCAACAAGGCCGTCTCCCGCGCCGAGTCGATCCGCCGGTTCCGTATCGTCGACGGCGAGTTCAGCGAGGAGAACGGACTGCTCACCCCGTCCCTCAAGGTCAAACGGCGCGCCGTCGCCACCGCGTACGCGACGGAGATCGAGGCGCTGTACGAGTGAGTTCAGGAGGCGAAGACCTCCGACAGGTCGTACGAGACCGGCTCCTCCAGCTGCGTATACCCGCACGACTCCGGCGCCCGGTCCGGCCGCCACCGCTTGAACTGGGCGGTGTGCCGGAACCGGTCGCCCTCCATGTGGTCGTACCCCACCTCGCACACCCGCTCCGGCCGCAGCGCCACCCACGACAGGTCCTTCTTGCCCGACCAGCGGCTCGGCGCGCCCGGCAGCCGCGCCCCGGCGTGGGCGGCCTCGTCCGTCCACGCCGCCCACGGATGGCCCTCCGGGGGGTCCATCCGCAGCGGCTCCAGCTCCTCCACCAGCTCCGCCCGCCGCTTCGCCGTGAACGCCGCGCACACACCGACGTGCTGCAGCCGCCCGGAGTCGTCGTACAGACCGAGCAGCAGCGAGCCGACCACCGGGCCGCTCTTGTGGAAGCGGTAGCCCGCCACCACCACGTCGGCGGTCCGCTCGTGCTTGATCTTGTACATGAGCCGCTCGTCCGGCCGGTACGGCAGGTCCAGCGGCTTGGCGATGACGCCGTCGAGCCCTGCCCCTTCGTACTGCTCGAACCAGCGCGCCGCCACCTCCGGGTCGGTGGTCGCCGGGGCCAGGTGCACTGGCGGCCGCACGCCGCGCAGCACGCTCTCCAGCCGCGCCCGGCGCTCGCTCAGCGGAGTGTCGAGCAGCGCCTCGTCGCCCAGCGCCAGCAGGTCGAAGGCGACGAACCGGGCGGGGTTCCGCTCCGCGAGCGTGCGCACCCGGGAGTCGGCGGGGTGGATGCGCTCGGTCAGCCGGTCGAAGTCGAGCCGGCCGTCGTGCTCGATGACGATCTCGCCGTCCACCACGATCCGCTCCGGGAGCCGCTCCCGCAGCGCCTCGACCAGCTCGGGGAAGTACCTGGTCAGCGGCTTGCCGGTACGGCTACCGAGGACCACTTCGGGGCCGTCGCGGTGTACGAGGGCCCGGAAGCCGTCCCACTTCGCCTCGTACTGCATCCCCGGCGGGATCTTCTTCACGGCCTTCGCCAGCATCGGCTTCACCGGCGGCATCACGGGCAGATCCATGGGGCGATTCTCCGGCATCCGGCCGATATCGGCACGAAATGCGCCGCTTGTCGGCCCACCCTACGCTGACGGGCATGGCAGCCAAGGCGGGCGCGATCGAGCTGGAGGTCGGGGAGCGGACCGTACGGGTCTCCAACCCCGACAAGGTGTACTTCCCGGAGCCCGGATACACGAAGCTCGACATGGTCAGCTACTACCTGGCCGTCGGCGACGGCATCACCCGCGCCCTGCGGAACCGCCCGACCACTCTGGAGCGCTACCCCGACGGGGTGACCGGCGAGTCGTTCTTCCAGAAGCGCGCGCCCAAGTACCTGCCCGACTGGATCCCCACCGCGCACATCACCTTCCCCAGCGGCCGGTCCGCCGACGAGATGTGCCCCACCGAGCCGGCCGCCGTGCTCTGGGCCGCCAACCTGGGCGCGGTGACCTTCCACCCCTGGCCGGTGCGGCGCGACGACACCGACCACCCGGACGAACTGCGCATCGACCTCGACCCGCAGCCCGGCACCGACTACGCCGACGCCGTCCGCGCCGCCCACGAACTGCGCGCGGTCCTCGACGAGCACGGGCTGCGCGGCTGGCCCAAGACCTCCGGCGGCCGCGGACTGCACGTCTTCGTGCCGATCGAACCGCGCTGGACATTCACCCAGGTCCGTCGCGCCGCCATCGCCTGCGGCCGCGAGCTGGAACGGCGGATGCCGGACCGGGTCACCATCAAGTGGTGGAAGGAGGAGCGCGGCGAGCGGATCTTCGTCGACTACAACCAGACGGCCCGCGACCGCACCATCGCCTCCGCCTACTCGGTGCGGCCCCGGCCGCACGCCCCGGTCTCCGGCCCGCTGCGCTGGGAGGAGATCGACGACGCCGTCCCGCAGGACTTCGACATCCGTACGATGCCGGCCCGGTACGCCGAGGTCGGGGACGTCCACGCGGACATGGACGACCACCGCTTCAGCCTGGAGCCGCTGCTCGAACTCGCCCGGCGGGACGAGGCCGAACACGGCCTGGGCGACCTGCCGTACCCGCCGGAGTACCCGAAGATGCCGGGCGAGCCGAAGCGGGTGCAGCCGAGCCGGGCGAAGAAGGAACCCGACGCCGGCTGACGGCTCACCAGCCGGTCCGGTCCCGTCCCGAGCCGCACTCGACCCAGCGGATGACGGCGGACACGGTCGTGGCGTCGAGCAGCGACAGCACGTCGATGGCCGGGGTGTCCCCGGCGCGCGGCGGGATCCCGGCGGCGGTGAGCGCGCTGTGCAGGTCCACGCGGTGCTGGTCGGCGGGGGAGAGCAGGTACGGCAGGCGGTCGCGGGCGTCGGGAGCCGGGAGCAGGTAGTCGTCCAGGCCGGCGAACGCGTCGAGGCTGCCGAGACCGAAACCGGTGTCGAAGGTGGTGTGCGTCATGGCCACTCCCATCGCTGTTGTTGCCAGGGGAGAGCGCGGCGGGCCCGGTCCCGGTTCCGGGTTCCGCCGCACACCACCGGAACGCAGCAATGCTGTGCTTGTCGGACCCGTCAGCCGCTGATGTCCAGGACGGCCCACTCGGTGCGGGGTTCCGCCTGGACGTAGATCCGCGGTCCGCGGGAGACGACACGGCGTCGGCCGATGGGGCTGCCGTCGGGACGGGTGAGGCCGCGGGCGTCCAGGCGCTGTACCTCGCCGCCGGTCAGCTCGGCCGTGATGAGCCGGGCATGGTCGAGGAACGCGATCCGGTCACCGTGCACCGCCAGCGCCGTCGCACCGCGGATCGTGTTCCGGTGAGCCACGGTGGTCCCGGGGCCGGACCGGACCTCCAGCAGGGCGAACAGATGGTACGTGCACGCCCACGCGTCCGTGCCATGGACGTTGAGGGCGTAGCAGTCGGAGATCTCGCCGGTGGCGCGCCAGTCGTACGTCCACAGGGCCTCGCCGTGGACGCTCCAGCGCCGCAGACCGGGCGCGCTCAGCGGGTCTCCGAAGATCCCCTCGTCGAAGTAGCCGACCCACAGGGCGCCGGACTCGTCGACCAGCAGATGCTCGATGGCGTCCCCGACCCGGAAGTTCCACGACTCCCGGCCGAGCGTGTCGAAGACCTGCACCTGCCGCTCCTCGTCGCGAGGACTGCGTGAGTTGGCCACGACGAACCCGCCGTCGGGGAGGGCGTCGAACTTCGAGAATCTGGACTCGACGGAGCTGAGGTCGGTCGTCGTGTGCCCGGTGCCGTCGACCGTCACCACGACGGCGTCGTACGGCTCGTGGCCCTGCGGCTCGCGCTCCGACAGCAGCCAGTGTGCCCGGCCGAAGGCGTCGACCGTGCTGCCGGCGACGTGGTGCCCGTGGTACGCGCGGGGCAGGCGGGCGTACGGGACAAGTGGGGTGCTCTGCACGGGATGTCGTCTCCTCGTTCGGTGGGCTCAGGCGCGGCGGTTCATGGCCGGCCGGCGGCGCGCGGTCCGAGGAGAGCGGGACGGGGGGACTAGGCCGCATCGGCCTTTCTGGTCGTCATGGGTGTGATCATCACCCGGAACGGGCAGCCTGGGCAAGGCGCCGAGGGCGGAACGCCCGCGCGGCGCGCCGCGTTGATCGAACGTTGACGGCGTGTTTATGACCGCCCGGCAGCGTGTCCGCCATGCACACGGACACCATCGAACCCACCACACTGACCGAGGCCGACATGTCGTGGCGCGAGGACGCGCTCTGCGCCCAGGCGGGCCCCGAGTTCTTCTTTCCGGCCCCCGGCTCCTCGACCCGCGAGGCCAAGATGCTGTGCGGCGCCTGCGAGGGGCGGCTCGCCTGCCTGGAGTACGCGCTGCGGAACGACGAGCGTTTCGGCGTCTGGGGCGGCCTCTCCGAGAAGGAGCGGCTGCGGCTGCGCCGCGACCAGGGCCAGGGCTGAACGGGAGCGGGGCGTCACGGGGGCGCCCCGGTCTCACCTCAGCTCGTGGAGCCGGCTGGGCCGCGCCACCGGCCCCGCCGGTTCCGTCGCGTCCGGGTCGGTGAACGCGACGGTCTGACCGACGGCCAGCAGGATGTCGGTGTACTCGGCGGCCCGTCCGGCCGCCGGCGTGGTGAGGTCCACGAGGACGACACCGCCTCCGGCGGGCCGCGCCACGGTGAGGCGTGCCTGGAGGATCCCGTCGGGGAGCAGGGCGGTGACGAGCGCGGCGGGGGTCCCGCACGTCAGGCGTACGAGTGCCCGCTCGCGTACGAGCCCGGTCCCGGCGGTCGCCGAGGCGAGCGCGCACCGGGCGGCCGCGGCGGCCGGTCCGGGGGCGCGCGTGTCGAGCTCGGCGAAGGTCAGCAGTGAGACGCACAGCGCGCCGTCGTCGACGGGATGCAGCCCGAACGCCGCGTAGGTGACGCCGTGTTCGGGGAACGAACCGAGCAGTCGGCGCAGCGCGCCCGCGTCGGTGCCGGGCTCCTGCCCGAGCCCGAGTACGGCCGTCGCGGTCGTCAGGCGTTCCTCCCAGTCGTCCAACTCCTCCAGGTCGACCGGGAAGTAGCCGGGTGGCAGGCGGAACCAGAGCACGGCGGGGGTTCTCCTACGGGGCGCGGCCGAAGAGTTCGGCACCGGTCTTCAGATGGTTGCCGAGTTCGGGGACCGCTTTCGCACCCTCCACCGCGGAGGCGGCCCCGCGGGCCGTGGTGTCGTCCTCGTCGGCCACGAGGCCCGTGCCGGAGGCCGCCACGCCGGCGGTGGCGGTGCCGACGTCGATCGCGGGCGCCGCGCCAGGCCGGCCGGTCCGGGCGGCGACCCAGGCGGCGACGGGTGTGCCGCCTTCGGCGAACGTGCCCATGGCCGTGCCGGACTCGCTCGCGAACCTGCTGGCGTGGCCGCCGAGCCCGACCGCCGCGCCGCCCTCGCGGGCCGCCGCGGCCGCTCCGGCGGCGCCCTTCGCGACGGCGCCGACGCCCGGCAGCGTGCCGACGGCGTCGCCGGTCAGCGTGGCGGTGGAGGTCCAGAAGCGGGCGTCGCCGGGGCCCGCGGCGAGACCGGCCCGGATCTTCGGGTCCCGGCTGTGCAGCAGCAGCGCCGCGACGCTCGCCCCGGCGGCGACGAACAGCAGCGGCACGGCGAGCGGGCCCGCGAACAGTGCGACCAGGCCGAGCGTCGCCGACGTCGCGGAGAGCACGTCGCCCAGGTTCTCGTCCAGCCAGCCCAGGGCCTTGTCGAGCGCGCCCGGCTCCTTCGGCGCCAGCCGGTCCGTGGCGGCGTCGAGCTCCCTCGCGATGCGGGCCGCGGTCGTCCGGTGCGTCTCCTCCAGCTCGCGGGCGTGCGCGCGGGTCGCGGCGAGCGCGGTGCGGGCCCGGTTCACTGCGGCCACGGCCGCCTTGAGGTCGGCCTCCGGCGTCTGCGCGTTGCGGGCGGCCGCCGTCCAGCGGGCCTCCGCGGTGCGGACGGCGGCGCTCTGCAGACCGGCCCGGGTGTCGTGGCGGCGGGCGGTGGCCTGGAGGCCCACGAGGTCGTCGTGCCACGCGCCGAGCCGCCCGGCCGCCTTCGTGAGGGAGCGGTGCGCGTTCTTCAGGTACCGGGGAAGCTCGCCGTCCAGCGCGGCGCGGAAGGCGTCGGCCGCCTCGCCGCTCCAGTACGAGCTCTCCGAGAGCAGCCGGTCGACGAGCCGGTGCGCCGTGCCGAGGGAGGCCGCCGAGGCGGTCAGCCGGGCCTTCAGCGCCGCCAGCTCCGCGGGGCTGCCGGGCACCGGGTCCCAGCCCAGGTGCGGGTACCTGCAGGGGGCGGCGGCCGCGTCAGCCATGGCCGACCGTCCGGAACGCGTCGGCGAGCGCCCGGTTGAGCTGCGTGTAGCCCTCGCGGCTGAGGGCGACGCCGTCGTGCACGGCCGTGATCCGCGCGCCCAGCAGGTCCGCGCCGTGCTTCCAGCGCTCCTGGAAGCGGTCGCAGGCCGCGTCCAGGTCAGGGGTGCCGAGCTGGTCCGCGCGGGCCTGCTCGAGGGCGCGCCGCGCGGCGGCGAGCGCGGTCAGGGACTCGTTCAGGGCGCGCGAGAAGCGGCCCAACTGGTCGGTGTCCACCCGGAGATCGCGTTCCATGGCGGACCACACTGTCAGATCGTCGCGTAACCGGAGAAACCCGTTCACACCGACGAGTGAGGCCGGCCGGTCCGCGTGGTTGACGCGGGCCGGCCGGCCTCCCGTGCGTGCGGTCAGCCCGCGGCGCGCGACGCCATCCGCGCCTTGCGCGCGGCCAGCTTCTCGTCGAACTTCCGGGCCTCCGTGTCCAGGCCGTTCATGTACAGGCCCAGCTCGTCCTGCGCCTTCAGACCCTCGGGGCCGAGCCCGTCGATCTCCAGGACCTTCAGGAAGCGGAGCACCGGCTGGAGCACGTCGTCGTGGTGGATCCGCATGTTGTAGATCTCGCCGATCGCCATCTGCGCCGCCGCCCGCTCGAAACCGGGCATGCCGTGGCCCGGCATACGGAAGTTGACGACGACGTCCCGCACGGCCTGCATCGTGAGGTCGGGGGCGATCTCGAACGCGGCCTTCAGCAGGTTGCGGTAGAAGACCATGTGCAGGTTCTCGTCGGTGGCGATGCGCGACAGCATCCGGTCGCAGACCGGGTCGCCCGACTGGTGGCCGGTGTTGCGGTGCGAGATGCGGGTGGCCAGCTCCTGGAAGGACACGTACGCCACCGAGTGCAGCATCGAGTGCCGGTTGTCCGACTCGAAGCCCTCGCTCATGTGCGCCATCCGGAACTGCTCCAGCTTGTCCGGGTCCACGGCGCGCGAGGCCAGCAGGTAGTCGCGCATCACGATGCCGTGCCGGCCCTCCTCGGCGGTCCAGCGGTGCACCCAGGTGCCCCAGGCGCCGTCGCGGCCGAAGAGGGACGCTATTTCGTGGTGGTAGCTGGGCAGGTTGTCCTCGGTCAGCAGGTTCACCACGAGGGCGATCTTGCCGATGTCGGTGACCTTGGACTGGGACGGGTCCCAGGGCTCGCCGTCCTCGAAGAAGCCGGGGAAGTTGCGGCCGTCCGACCACGGGACGTACTCGTGCGGCATCCAGTCCTTGGTGACCTTCAGATGCCGGTTGAGTTCCGTCTCCACAACCTCCTCCAGCGCGTACAGCAGGCGCGCGTCGGTCCACCCTTCGGAACTGCCGAGGTGGGGCGAGGTGAGCGTCACGGGGACTCCTGGGGAGGGGAGGCACGCGTAGGGGGCATGCGGGATTACCTACGGGTTCGTAGGTTACGAGACCGTAGGTTAAAGGGGCCGTAAGGCGGCGTCCAAGCCCCACCCCTGCCGTGTCCGATTACGTTCTGTTATGTCCCCAGCTCATCTGTGTGCGAGAGAGACCCAGGTCACGCGTTATTCGCCCAGAAGCCGGCTGACATTCCGGTCCCAGTCCAGGTACTGGTGTTCGCGTCCCTCCGGTACGAGCAGCTGCGCCCGGTCCAGGAAGCGCCGCACCTCCGACGTGCGGACGTGCACCACCGCGACGCCCTCCGGCGCGTGGAACTCCACGACCGTGCGGTCGTAGCCGTACGGGCGCACCCGGACGTCCCCGAGCCCGGCCGGCCCCTCCACCCCCTCGGCCAGCAGCTCCCGGGAGAACGCCCAGGACACCTCGACGCCCTCCAGGGTGGCCGGCGGCGGGAAGGCCATGCTCACGGCGTACGGGTCCTCGCGGTCGTACCGAAGGGTCGCCGGGACGGACTCCATGCACGGCGCCGACGCGACCAGACGGGCCACCACGGGCTGCTCGATGACAGTGGACAAGGCCTGCTCCTCACGCGCGGCACCGGCGGACGTCCTCCCGCCACCAGGGAGGACGGGAAATCCGGCCGGGGCGTGCATCCGTGCCCCGCGTGAGCTGTGTCACCGCACCCCGCCGAGGCGGTCTGGACGGGGCCTGCCGGGTGGACTAGCTTCCCGCGCCATGACGTCCAAGGGGAACAAGGGGAAGACGAGACGACTGATGTCGGCGGGGCTGGGCGCGGCGGTGCTGGCCGCCCTGCTCACGGTCCCGGCGCAGTCCGCGCAGGCGGGGGAGCCGGGGGAGGGCACGTCCACGGGGCGGCCCGGCTGGCAGCTCACACAGACCGGCACCGACGCGCGGTTCCGCGGCCTCGCCGCGGTCAGCCGGGACACCGCCTGGGCGGCCGGCTCGAAGGGCGTCGTGCTGCGCACCACGGACGCCGGCCGGACCTGGCAGGACGTGTCGCCGCCCGGCGCGGCCGAGCTGCAGTTCCGCGACGTCGAGGCGTTCGACGCGCGGCGCGCGGTGGTCCTGGCCATCGGCGAGGGCGAGGCGTCCCGGGTCCTGCGCACCGAGGACGGCGGAACGACCTGGACCGAGTCCTTCCGCAACACCGACCCGCGCGCCTTCTACGACTGCATGACCTTCTTCGACCGCCGGCACGGCCTCGCCATGAGCGACCCGGTCGACGGCCGGTTCCGCATCCTCGCCACCCGCGACGGCGGCCGCTCCTGGCAGGTGCTGCCGGACGCCGGGATGCCCGCCGCGCTGCCCGGCGAGGCCGGCTTCGCCGCCGGCGGCCAGTGCCTGGTCTCCGCCGGGCCCAAGGACGTCTGGCTGGCCACCGGCGGCGCCGCGAGCGCGCGGGTGCTGCACTCCGGCGACCGGGGGCTCACCTGGACCGTCGCCGAGTCCGGCATCCCGGCGGGAGATCCCGCCCGCGGGGTCTTCGCGCTCGCCTTCCGCGACCGCGCCCACGGCCTCGCGGTCGGCGGCGACTACCGGCCCGACCAGCCGTCCGAGCGGGCGGCCGCGGTCACCGGCGACGGCGGCCGCAGCTGGCGGGCGGCGGCGACGCCCCCGCCGGCGTACCGCTCGGGCGTGGCCTGGCTGCCGCACAGCCGGTCCGCCGCGCTCGCGGTCGGCCCGACCGGCACCGACCTGACGACGGACGGCGGCCGCACCTGGCGCACCGTGGACACCGGCTCGTACGACACCGTCGACTGCACGCCCGACGGCGGCTGCTGGGCCTCCGGCGAGAAGGGCAGGATCGCCCGGCTGGGGCGCTGACTCAGGAGGGGAGCTGCTGCCGGTACGGGGCGAGCTCTGGCGCGGTCTTGGTCGCGATGAACTCCGTGATCCGGTACGCGCACACCCCGCCGGTGCTGAACGGGTCGGCCGCCGCGATCTCCTCGATCCGCGCGCGGTCGTCCCCGACGGCCAGGATCACGCCGCCGTCGCGCGGGTTCTTCCGGCCCGAGGCGATGAACACCCCGGCGGCGTACTGCGCGTCCAGCCACTCGACGTGCGCGTCCATGAGCGCGTCGGCCTGCGCGACGTCGGCGGTGTAGGTCAATTCCAGAACGAACATGGGCCGCAGGCTATCCCGGGCCGGCCGCGGGGAAGCCGGGGTGTCCGGGGAACGGACCGGTCGTAGGCTGGCGATCATCATGAGGATCATCGAGACGCCCGCCGACTGGCCCGCCGACGAGGCCGCCGCCCGCGCCCTCCAGGACGAACTCCGGGGCCGGGTCGTCCTGGACGAGCCCGGCCCGCGGCCCGGGACCGGCCATGCGACCGGGCTCGACGTGGCGTACGACGACGAGCGGGACCTCGTCGCGGCGGCCGCCGTCGTGCTCGACGCGGCGACCCTGGAGGTCGTCGAGGAGGCCACCGCGGTCGGCCGGGTCTCCTTCCCGTACGTGCCCGGCCTGCTGGCCTTCCGCGAGGTGCCCACCGTCCTCGCAGCCCTGGAGGCGCTGTCCGCCGATCCCGGGCTGCTGGTCTGCGACGGCTACGGACGCGCCCACCCGCGCCGCTTCGGGCTCGCCAGTCATCTCGGGGTGCTGACCGGGCTGCCGACGATCGGCGTCGCGAAGAACCCGTTCACCTTCACGTACGAGCAACCCGGCCCGGCCCGGGGCGACTTCGGCGAACTCGTGGCGGACGACGAGGAGGGCCGCGAGGTGGTCGGCCGCGCGCTGCGCACCCGCGACGGGGTCAAGCCGGTGTTCGTCTCGGCGGGGCACCGCGTCGACCTGGAGACGGCCTGCGCGCACGCCCTGTGGCTCAGCCCGCGCTATCGGATCCCCGAGACGACGCGGCGCGCCGACTCGCTGTGCCGTGCGGCGCTGAAGGAGGCGCTGGGCAGCGGTACCTGAGTACCTGTACGGATGTCCGTTGTCAGTGGGGCAGGGCACAGTGATCACCATGACGACTCCTCCTCAGGTCGCCCCGGCCCCGCTGCGCCGCGTCGAGCGCGCCATGATGTCCGTTCTCGCCGTCGCCGCCGTGCTTGCGGGAGGCTGGCTCCTGGCGATGATCTACATCGTGGGCGCCTGGGTGGTGGCCCTCTGACCGGAACACGAACGGAGGACGGGTGATCGGCTCCCTGCAGTGCGTGGTGCTCGACTGCGCCGACGTACAGGAACTGGCGGTGTTCTACCGCGGACTGCTCGGCGGCGAGGTCGACCGCCCGGACCCCCGCTGGTCGCTCGGCGACGACTGGGCGACGCTGCACCCGGCCGCCGGTCCGGTGCTGGCCTTCCAGCGGGTCGCCGACCACCGCCCGCCGCTCTGGGGCGACCCGGGCCGCCCGCAGCAGTCGCACCTCGACGTGGACGTCGAGGACCTCGACGCCGCGCACACCGAGGTACTGGCCCTCGGCGCGACCCTGCTGGAGGACTTCGGCGGCGCCTACTCCTGGCGGGTGTACGCCGACCCGGCCGGACACCCCTTCTGCCTTGTGCGACACAGGAGTTGACGCGATGAAACTCGACCAGGCCCTGGTGGACGCCGCGATCGCCCAGATGGAACGCCGCTGGCCGGCCGACGAGCCGGGCGGCGCGGCCGCCGTCTACCTCGACGACGGCCGCATCCTCACCAGCGTCGGCCTCGACAACCTCAACCAGGGCGTGACCCTCTGCCACGAGACCGGGGCGATCTGCCAGGCGTTCACGCTGGACGCGCGGATCACGGCCACCGTGTGCGTGTTCCGCTCCCCGGACGACGGCCGGATCATCGTGTTCCCGCCGTGCGGCATCTGCCAGGAGCGGCTGGCCCTGTGGGGACCGGACGTGGAGGTCGCGGTCCCCGGACCCGACGACCGGACGCCCTGGCAGGCCCGGACCCTCGCCGAGGTGAACCCCTACTACTGGGCCCGCCAGTTGGCCGACGGGGCGTGGCCCCCGAAGGAGCTGCACTCCGACTGACGGTCGGTCAGCGGGCGTCCGCCACCCGGAAGCGGATGCCCGCCGCGCTCAGCCGGGCGATGAGCGCGTCGCCCATCGCGACGGCCGTCGTCACCTGGCCCGACGTCTTCGGCAGCGGGTCGAGGGCGAGACAGAGCGCCGACTCGGCGAGCATCTTCGCCGTCTCGTCGTAGCCCGGATCGCCGCCCGAGACCTCGGTGAAGACCCGGCGGCCGCCGCCCTCGCCGACGAAGCGCACGGTGAACCAGCTGCGCGCCCGGCGCTCCGCGCTCGGCCCCTGCCCCGGCTCGTAACGGCTCATCAGCCAGCGCCGCACCGCGGGGAGTTGGGCCGCGGACACGCCCGCGCCGATCGCGGCGACGCCGCCGAGCGCCATCGGCAGCGTACGGACCGAGGCGTAGTGGCGGTAGCGGAAGTCCGGGCCGTACCGGTCCAGGGCCGCCGCCGAGCGCGCCACGACCTGCGGGTCCAGGGTGGGCAGCGGCAGCGCCCAGGTGCCGGTCTCGGCGCTGAACCGCGGCCCGCCGAGCGGTGACCGGGCGCGCCGGCCCACCAGGCGCGGCTCGTGCAGCCGGCGCTCGTGCGCGGCCCGCAGGATCTGCCGGCCGCGGCCGAACGCGGTGAGCGCGGAGGCGAAGGTGCCGCCGGAGAAGATCGCCCCGGCACGGACGAAGCCGTCGACGGTCAGCGGCACGCCCTGCGGCAGCTGCTGCACCGTGAAGTACGCGCCCAGGTCGTGCGGGACCGAGTCGAAGCCGCAGGCGTGCACGATCCGGGCCCCGGTCTCGCGGGCCCGCGCGTCGTGCAGGACATAGGTCCGGTCGACGAACTCCGCCTCGCCGGTCAGGTCCAGATAGTCGGTGCCGGCCTCCGCACAGGCGGCCACCAGGCCGTCGCCGTACCAGACGTACGGGCCGACCGTCGTGGCGAGCACCCGGGTGGACTCGGCCAGCTCGCGCAGCGAGCCCGTGTCCTCGGCGTCGGCCGTGAGCAGCGGCAGCTCCGCACAGCGCGGCCACCGGGCGGTCAGCCGCTCGCGCACCGCCTCCAGGCGGGCCCGGCTGCGCCCGGCGAGCGCCCAGCGGAGATCTTCGGGCGCATGCTCGGCCAGGTACTGCGCGGTCAGCTCGCCGACGAATCCCGTCGCCCCGAAGAGCACCACGTCGTACGCGCGCCCGCCGCGCTCCGCCGCCGTCCCGTCCTCTGTGTCCATCCGGCCCTCGCCTTCCGTGTGACCCGCCCGCGTGGTCGATCGGAGGCGGAGCCTAGCGGTCCGTCCGCGGTGGGCGACGGGTGGGCCCGCATCGAGCGGCGACTGTGACGAGTCGCCCGGATTTCTGAGCGCTTGCTCGGCGCAGACCCTTGTGCGGAGTGGAACGCGTTCCTAGCATCACTGGTGTTACATCAGTTGTGTCACAAAGCCTGGGGGCCTGATGGCAGCGACAGCGAACGGCGGCGACGGGCCGCTCTCCGGGGTGCGCGTGGTCGAGCTGGCGGGCATCGGTCCCGGCCCGTTCGCCGCCATGCTCCTCGCCGACCTCGGCGCCGACGTGGTCCGCGTGGACCGGCCGGGCGGCCCCGGACTCGGCATCGATCCGGCGTCCGACCTCACCAACCGCAACAAGCGCTCCGTCCTCGTCGACCTCAAGGCCGACGGCGGCCCCGCGACCGTGCTGGACCTGGTCGAGCGCGCGGACGTGCTGATCGAGGGCTACCGTCCCGGCGTCGCCGAACGCCTCGGCGTCGGCCCCGAGCAGTGCCTGGCCCGCAATCCGCGGCTGGTCTACGGCCGGATGACCGGCTGGGGCCAGGACGGCCCGCTCGCCCCGACCGCCGGCCACGACATCGGGTACATCGCCGTCACCGGCGCCCTCGGCATGATCGGCCCCGACCCGGACGGCCCGCCGACCGTCCCCGCCAACCTGGTCGGCGACTACGCCGGCGGCTCGCTCTACCTCGTCGTCGGCGTCCTCGCCGCGCTCACCCACGCCCGGGCCCACGGCGCCGGCCAGGTCGTGGACGCGGCCATCGTGGACGGCACGTCCCACCTGACCAGCATGATCCACGGCATGCTCGCCGCCGGCGGCTGGCAGGACCGGCGCGGGGTGAACCTGCTCGACGGCGGCTGCCCCTTCTACGGCACGTACGAGACCGCCGACGGCGGACACATGGCCGTCGGCGCGCTGGAGCCGCAGTTCTACGACGCGTTCGTGAAGCTGCTCGGCATCGACGACGCCACCGCGTCCGCCCGCGCGGACCTCTCCCGCTGGCCCGAGCTGAAGGCCGCCGTCGCCGCCCGCTTCCGTACCCGGACCCGCGACGAGTGGACCGCCGTCTTCGACGGCAGCGACGCCTGCGTCGCCCCCGTCCTGTCGCTGCGCGAGGCCCCGGCGCACCCGCACCTCGCCGCCCGCGGCACCTTCGTCGAGCACTCCGGACTCACCCAGCCCGCGCCCGCGCCGCGCTTCTCCGCCACCCCCGCCGCCGTACGCCGCGGCCCCGCGCTGCCCGGCGCGGACACCGCGGCCGTCGCCCGCGACTGGTCCGTGCCGTCCCTGTCCGAGCCCGCCGCTCCCCAGGAGTCCCCCGCATGAAGCGTCAGATCCTCGACCCCGACCACGAGGCGTTCCGCGCGACCGTCCGCACCTTCCTGGCCAAGGAGGTGCTGCCGCACTACGAGCAGTGGGAGAAGGACGGCATCGTCTCGCGCGAGGTCTGGCGCGCCGCCGGCCGCCAGGGCCTGCTCGGCCTCGCCGTCGACGAGCAGTACGGCGGCGGCGGGAACCCCGACTTCCGGTACAGCGCCGTTCTCGCCGAGGAGTTCACCCGGGCCGGCGCGCCCGGACTCGCGATCGGCCTCCACAACGACATCATCGGCCCCTATCTGACCTCGCTCGCCACCGACGAGCAGAAGGCCCGCTGGCTGCCCGGCTTCTGCAGCGGCGAGACGATCACCGCCATCGCCATGACCGAGCCCGGCGCCGGCTCCGACCTCCAGGGCATCCGGACCAGTGCCGAGGACCGCGGCGACCACTGGGTGCTCAACGGCTCCAAGACCTTCATCTCCAACGGCATACTCGCCGACCTCGTGATCGTGGTCGCCAGGACCACCCCCGAGGGCGGCGCGCACGGACTGTCCCTACTGGTCGTCGAGCGGGGCATGGAGGGCTTCGAGCGCGGCCGCAACCTCGACAAGATCGGCCAGAAGTCCCAGGACACCGCCGAGCTGTTCTTCCACGACGTCCGCGTCCCCAAGGAGAACCTGCTCGGCGAGCTCAACGGCGCGTTCGTCCACCTGATGACCAACCTCGCCCAGGAGCGGATGGCCATCGCCGTCGCCGGCATCGCCGCCGCCGAGCACCTCCTGGAGATCACCACCACCTACGTCAAGGAGCGCGAGGCTTTTGGCCGGCCGCTCTCCCGCCTCCAGCACATCCGCTTCGAGATCGCGGAG
This sequence comes from Streptomyces sp. NPDC048604, assembly GCF_043199435.1. NCBI lineage: Bacteria > Bacillati > Actinomycetota > Actinomycetes > Kitasatosporales > Streptomycetaceae > Streptomyces > Streptomyces sp. NPDC048604. The sequence goes on along the minus strand of NZ_JBICVX010000013.1, from coordinate 66,679 downwards.
ATGGCCACCGAGTGCGCCGTCACCCGCAGCTTCCTCGACCGCTGCATCGACGACCACGCCAACGGCGAGCTCGACCACGTGCACGCCTCGATGGCCAAATGGTGGGCCACCGAGCTCCAGAAGCGCGTCGCCGACCGCTGCCTCCAGCTGCACGGCGGCTACGGCTACATGATGGAGTACCCGGTCGCCCGGGCCTTCACCGACGGCCGCATCCAGACCATCTACGGCGGCACGACCGAGATCATGAAGGAGATCATCGGCCGCTCGCTGCTCGGCTGACCGCCGGCCCGCACTCCTCCCCGTCCACCCTCTGAAGCCTCCCGAAAGGCGTCCCGTGAGCACCGAAGCGTACGTGTACGACGCGATCCGCACCCCGCGCGGCCGCGGCAAGGCCACCGGCTCCCTGCACGGCACCAAGCCGATCGACCTGGTCGTCGGCCTCATCGACGAGATCCGCAGCCGCTTCCCGGACCTCGACCCGGCGGCGATCGACGACATCGTCCTCGGCGTCGTCGGCCCGGTCGGCGACCAGGGCTCCGACATCGCCCGCATCGCCGCCATCGCCGCCGGCCTCCCGGACACGGTCGCCGGCGTCCAGGAGAACCGCTTCTGCGCCTCCGGTCTCGAGGCCGTCAACATGGCCGCGATGAAGGTCCGCTCCGGCTGGGAGGACCTGGTCCTCGCCGGCGGCGTGGAGTCCATGTCCCGCGTCCCGATGGCGTCCGACGGCGGTGCCTGGTTCGCCGACCCGATGACCAACTTCAACGTCAACTTCGTCCCGCAGGGCATCGGCGCCGACCTCATCGCCACCATCGAGGGCTTCTCCCGGCGCGACGTCGACGAGTACGCCGCCCTCTCCCAGGAGCGCGCCGCCGAGGCCTGGAAGGACGGCCGCTTCGACCGCTCCGTCGTCCCGGTCCGCGACCGCAGCGGCCTGACCGTCCTCGACCACGACGAGTTCATGCGCCCCGGCACCACCGCCGACTCGCTCGCCAAGCTCAAGCCGTCCTTCGCGGACATCGGCGAGCTCGGCGGCTTCGACGCGGTCGCCCTGCAGAAGTACCACTGGGTCGAGAAGATCGACCACGTCCACCACGCGGGCAACTCCTCCGGCATCGTCGACGGCGCCTCCCTCGTCGCCATCGGCTCGAAGGAGGTCGGCGAGCGGTACGGGCTCACCCCGCGCGCCCGGATCGTCGCCGCCGCGGTCTCCGGCTCCGAGCCGACCATCATGCTCACCGGCCCCGCCCCGGCGACCCGCAAGGTCCTCGCCAAGGCCGGGCTCACCATGGACGACATCGACCTGGTCGAGATCAACGAGGCCTTCGCCGGCGTCGTCCTGCGCTTCGTCAAGGACATGGGCATCAGCCTCGACAAGGTCAACGTCAACGGCGGCGCGATCGCGCTGGGCCACCCGCTCGGCGCCACCGGCGCGATGATCCTCGGCACCCTGATCGACGAGCTGGAGCGCCAGGACAAGCGCTACGGCCTCGCCACGCTCTGCGTCGGCGGCGGCATGGGCATCGCCACGATCGTCGAACGCGTCTGACCGTCCCGTCCTGCTCGAACTTCTCTACCGGAGACATTCCAATGACCGAGAGCACCACCATCCGCTGGGAACAGGACGAGACCGGCATCGTCACCCTCGTCCTCGACGACCCCGACCAGTCCGCGAACACCATGAACCAGGCGTTCAAGGACTCCATCGCGGCGATCGCCGACCGCGCCGAGGCCGAGCAGGACTCGATCCGCGGCATCATCTACACCTCCGCCAAGAAGACCTTCTTCGCCGGCGGCGACCTCAAGGACATGATCAAGGCCGGGCCGGACGACGCCCGGCAGATCTTCGACGCCGGCACCGGCATCAAGCGCTCGCTGCGCCGCATCGAGACCCTCGGCAAGCCCGTCGTCGCCGCGATCAACGGCGCGGCCCTCGGCGGCGGTTACGAGATCGCCCTGGCCAGCCACCACCGCATCGCCCTCGACGCGCCCGGCTCCAAGATCGGCCTGCCCGAGGTCACCCTCGGGCTGCTCCCGGGCGGCGGCGGCGTCGCCCGCACCGTGCGCCTCATGGGCATCACCGACGCGCTGCTCAAGGTGCTGCTGCAGGGCACCCAGTACAACCCGAAGCGCGCCCTCGAGAACGGCCTCGTCCACGAACTGGCCGCCACGCGCGAGGAGATGCTCGCCAAGGCCCGCGCCTTCATCGACGCGAACCCGGAGTCGAAGCAGCCCTGGGACGTCCCCGGCTACAAGATCCCCGGTGGCACCCCGTCCAACCCGCGCTTCGCCGCCAACCTGCCCGCCTTCCCGGCGAACCTCAAGAAGCAGCTCAACGGCGCCCCGTACCCGGCCCCGCGCAACATCCTCGCCGCGGCCGTCGAGGGTTCCCAGGTCGACTTCGAGACCGCGCTGACCATCGAGTCCCGCTACTTCACCGAGCTGGTCATCGGCCAGACGGCGAAGAACATGATCCAGGCCTTCTTCTTCGACCTGCAGGCCGTTAACTCCGGTGCCAGCCGCCCCAAGGGCGTCGAGCCGCGCACCGTCCGCAAGGTCGCCGTCCTCGGCGCCGGCATGATGGGCGCCGGCATCGCGTACTCCTGCGCCCGCGCCGGCATCGAGGTCGTCCTCAAGGACGTCAGCGCCGAGGCGGCGGCCAAGGGCAAGGCGTACTCGGAGAAGCTGTGCGCCAAGGCCGTCTCCCGGGGCCGCACCACTCAGGAGAAGGCCGACGCCCTGCTCGCGCTGATCACCCCCACCGGCGACCCGGCGGACGTGGCCGGCTGCGACGCGGTGATCGAGGCGGTCTTCGAGAACCCGGAGCTCAAGCACAAGGTCTTCCAGGAGATCCAGGACGTCGTCGAGCCGGACGCGCTGCTCTGCTCCAACACCTCGACGCTGCCGATCACGCTGCTGGCCGAGGGCGTGTCCCGCCCGGCCGACTTCATCGGCCTGCACTTCTTCTCGCCGGTCGACAAGATGCCGCTGGTCGAGATCATCAAGGGCGGGCGGACCGGCGACGAGGCACTCGCCCGCGCCTTCGACCTGGTCCGGCAGATCAACAAGACCCCCATCGTGGTCAACGACTCGCGCGGCTTCTTCACCTCCCGCGTCATCGGCCAGTTCATGAACGAGGGCGTGGCCATGGTCGGCGAGGGCGCGAACCCGGCGTCGGTCGAGCAGGCGGCGGCGCAGGCCGGCTACCCGGCGAAGGTCCTGTCCCTGCTCGACGACCTGACGCTGACCCTGCCCCGCAAGATCCGCAACGAGAGCCGCAAGGCGGTCGAGGAGGCCGGCGGCACCTGGCCGGAGCACCCGGCGGAGGCCGTCATCGACCGGATGGTCGACGACTTCGGCCGCACCGGCCGCAGCGGCGGCGCCGGCTTCTACGACTACGACGAGAACGGCAAGCGCACCGGCCTGTGGCCGGGCCTCGCCGAGCACTTCGCCAAGCCGGACGCGGCGGAGCTCCCGTTCCGCGACATGCAGGAGCGGATGTTGTTCTCGGAGGCGCTGGACACCGTCCGCTGCCTGGAGGAGGGCGTCCTCACCTCGGTCGCCGACGCCAACATCGGCTCCATCATGGGCATCGGCTTCCCGGCGTGGTCGGGCGGCGTGCTGCAGTACATCAACGGCTACGAGGGAGGGCTCCCCGGCTTCGTCGACCGCGCCCGCGAGCTGGCCGACACGTACGGCGAGCGCTTCCTGCCGCCGGCGCTGCTGGTGGCGAAGGCCGAGCGCGGCGAGACCTTCACGGACTGACCCGCCGACCGGGCGACGACCGGGCCTTGACCGGGCCCGGCAGGCCCGACCGGCCCCGCCCGCCTCGTCCGATCGGGCGGAGGGCCCGGACCCGCACCGGCGGTTCCGGGCCCTTTGCCCGCCCGGCCTCTACGCTCGCTGGCGATCAAGGAGGTCGGATGCGGCAGGACACTGCAGTGAGAAAGCGGGCGGGCCGGGCCCGCCGGACGCGGGTCGCGCTGGTCGCCATGCTCGGTGCCCTCGCGGTGGCCGCGCTCGGGGGGTGCGGCTCCGACGAGGCGGACCCGGCGGAGTCGTCGCCGCCTCCGTCCCCGTCGCCGTCCGTCACGACCAGCTCCGCGCCTCCGCCCGGGGACCCGTACGGCCGGCAGAATCAGACGAACGGTCCGCCCTCGGTCCCGCCGGAGGAGCCCCCGCCGACGGCGAGCGGCGACAAGACGCCGGGCCCCCCGACCTCCGCCCCGACCTTCAGCCCGCCGCCGTCGCCCCGGAACCCGGGCGGCCCGACCGACCAGCCGCCCCCGCCCGCCGACGGCACGTGACCGAGCGCCAGGAGCCCGAGCCACCGCCCTCCGGCGAACTGGGCAGCCCCATGGGGCTGCTGAAGGCCGTGATCGCGCAGGGGACGTTCATCGCCGCCCTGATGTTCTACCTCGGCGCGATGTACAGCAGCACGTACTACGGGTACTTCCACCTCTCGCTCAGCACGCTCGACCTCGGCTTCGGCGAACTGGTCACCCAGAGCCTGCACATGCTCAAGCTGGAGGTGCTCGTCGCGGCCGGGGTGCTCGTCCTGCTGGTGGCGGCCCCGCGGCTGCGCGCGCGGCCCCGCACCGCCGCCGGGACGGGGCCGCCGGCGCCCTCACGGGCCGAGGCCGTGGCACACCGGCTGAGCCTGCCGGTCGTGGTGCTCGGACTGGTGCTGCTGGCGCTGTGGACCGAGATCCAGCCCTACGGCTGGGTCGCGCCGATGATCGTCGCGGCCGGGCTGCTCCTGGGCCAGTTCCGGGACGCCGAGGGCCGACGGCCGGAGGGCTTCCGTCGCCGGGCCCTGCCGGTCTTCGCGGCGGGGCTCTTCGGTTTCTGGGGGCTGACCCAGCTCACGGTGCAGACGGCCGAGCGGGACGCGGCGGCGCGCGCCCGCCATGTCGTCGACTGGACGGGGGTGGTCGTGCTCAGCCGGAATCCGCTGGCGTTCCCGTCCGGCAAGGTCAAGGTACGGACCCTGCCGGAAGGGCTGCTCCACCGCTACCGGTACACAGGGCTGCGGCTGCTCCTGGAACGCGACGGCCGGTACCACGTGGTGCCGCTGGACTGGAACGTGCAGCGGGACACGATCTACGTGATCCGGGAGAGCGACGCCGTCTGGGTCGGCCTGACGCCCGGCACCCAGCCGAAGCCGCTCGACTGACCGGCCCCGCCGCTCAGGACACGTCCTCCCCGAACGCCGACCGCAGTTCCTCCCGCAGCGATCGCTGGAACGCAGTCACCAGGGCCTGTATGACGATGGGCTGCATGTGCGCGGAGAGGGACTTCATCGCCGCCACATGGTCCGGGTCGCCCTCCCGCTCCCGGTACGGGTTCCACACCTCCTCGCGGAACAGCCGCGATAGCTCCTGGGCGGCCTGCCGGGCGTGGTCCAGGAGGACCGTGCGGGAGGCGAGGATCGTCTCGTGCGGGATGGGCACGTCGAGCAGTTCGACGCCGAGCCGGAGCAGCGTGCCGTCCAGCCGGTACACGCCCGGCTCGGCGCCGCGGTCGAGGACGCCCATCGCGGCGAGCCGGTCCACGTCCGCATCGGACAACGGCCGCCCCGCCCGCCGCTCCAGCTCCGGACGGTCGACGGACTCCGCCGACTCGGGCGCCCACGAGGCCACCAGGGCACGGTGGATGGCCAGATCCTGGACGCTCAGGTCCGGCGGCAACTGCTCCAGATACCGTTCGATCGCGGCCAGCGTCATCCCGCGCTGCTGGAGCTCCTCGATCAGCGCGAGCCGGGACAGGTGCTCCGGCCCGTAGTGCCCCACCCGCCGCGGCCCGATGACCGGCGGCGGCAGCAGCCCGCGGGTCCCGTAGAACCGCACGGTCCGCACGGTCACCCCGGCCCGCGCGGCCAGCTCGTCGACGGTGTACGTCGGCGACGACGCCTGCCCCTCGGTCCCGGTCGCCGTGTTCCCGGTAGCCATCTGAGGTGCCTCGCTCTCCGTATGCCTGGGTGGAACAGTATTGCTGTCTCATCATTACTGTTCCAGAGGATGAGGAGAAGTGTGTAGGCCGTTGTCAGTGGCGGTGCCTACTGTGATCGTCAAGTGTTCGGGCAGAGCGGGCGGTGGCCGTATGGGTGGGGATCAGGGACCGGGGTCGGTCGTCGAGGTGGCGTACGCCCTGGCATGGGATCTGGAGGCCCGCGCACCGTGGCGGCTCGTGACCGCGGAGGCGGCGCGGGAGCGGGATGTTGCGGGGCTGCCGTACGTCGTGGTGTACCGGATCCCGGGGCGGGAGGTTCCGCTGGAGGTCCGGCTGGTCTCCTGGCGGGACCACTACGTCGGCCTGTGGCTCTACGACGACCACGGCCGCCGCACCGCCGAGCTGGACCTGAGGCTGCTGGACGATCGGAGCCGGCTGCTCAGCCGTCGTACGCGCACGTGGCAGTACACAGGGCCGGACATGCCGGAGTTCGACGAGGAGTGCCCCCGCTCGTCCATGGAACTGTTCCCCGACGGCAAGGGCAGGATCACCCAGGAGCCCCGAGGCGCGCGCGGGCCGATGCATACCACGGTGCCCGGTGCGGATGTACAGCGGTGGCAGGTCCGCCCCGAGTTCGAGGACTGGCCGCTGGTCTCCGCCCACGGGCGAAAGCTGCCGGGGCCGGTGGCGCTCCAGGCTGCGGCACTTGTCTCCGGCACAGAGGCTGCGGACGCGTCCGACGACGAGTCAGTCATCCCTGCCACCTGTTGGCGACCGCCCCGACCCGCGCAGCCTGGGCCGCTCGACGCGCTGTTTCGGCCCAGGACACGGGTGACCGACGGGTACCACTCCGAGATGACCGTCCTGGAGCCGCGCCGGACCGGGACCCTGCGTGTGCCCAGCGGCCTGCTGGCCATATCCGGACCGGACAACCCCGGCGACGAAGGGCCCGCGATCACCGTCCCTGTCCCGCCGGGGGAGTACGTGCTCGAAGAAGCGCTGGTCCGCGTCGGGTACGACTGTGAGTGGAGCCAGGGCTGGGTGACGCGTACGGACACCACGGCGGTTCGACTGCGCGTCGGCGAGACCCCTGTTGCGTCGTGGGGGATGGGTCTCGGGCCGGACGACGACCCCCGGCTGCTCGGGGAGAGCGAGATCTTCGGCTTCAGTACCGACGGTGCGACCGGCTGCTTCGCCGATGCCGGGGCCTGGGAGTCCGTCCACCGGCTCTTCGAGCGGCACCTTGTCCATGGGGAGCCGGGTGTCGGGGAGGACATCCCCGACTCCATGTACATCCTGCGTACCCGGGACGAGGCCTCGGGCGGCGAACTGGTCGCCTTCGCGACGACCGGCGACGGTACGTACCCCGTGTGGGTGGGGCGCTCCGCGGACGGAGACGTGGCCGAGGTGGTGGTGCTGGTGGACGGGATGCCGACGGTGTTGCCGGACGGCATTGCCGGCGGTGCGGAGGCGGCGCCGGCACCATGACGGGGATCATGTACGTGCGCGGGGACGCCAGCGCGCCGCAGGGCAAGGGCGTCAAGATCATCGCGCATGTCTGCAACGACCTGGGCGGCTGGGGAAAGGGCTTCGTGCTGGCGCTCTCGCGGCGCTGGCCGGAACCGGAGGCGGCATTCCGGCGCTGGCACCGGGAGCGGGCGCGGAACGGCTTCGGGCTGGGGGCGGCGCAGTTCGTGCAGGTGGGGCCGTACCTCTGGGTGGCCAACATGGTCGGGCAGCGGGGGATACGTACGGGGCGGAGCACGGGGGTCCCGGTGCGGTACGAGGCGATCGACACCGCGCTCGGCGCGCTCGCCGACAAGGCGGTGGAGCTGGGCGCGTCCGTGCACATGCCGCGCATCGGCTGCGGGCTGGCCGGCGGGAAGTGGTCCCGGGTCGAGCCGCTCATCGAGGAGCGGCTGGTCGCCAGGGGGATACCCGTGACCGTGTACGACTACGGCGACTGAAGGCCCCGGCGTCCCGCTGTCTGCGGCGGCCGCTAGAGTCACGTGCCTGTTCGAATTCGGGGGACGGGCACGAGGAGGGGTATGTACGCGCAACTCAAGGAGACCGCGGGGGAGTTGGCCGGTCTTCTGTGGCGGGAGCACACGGTCTACCGGGAACGCGGCGGCGGCGTCGTGATCCGCGGCGAGCACGTCCGCCGGTGGATCAGCCTGGCGCCCACCGGAGGCAAGGACCGCGCGCTGCTGCGCGCCGGACGCATCCTGGACGGCGGCACGACGGCCCCGGCCCGGTCCGAGGTCGTCGTCGACCTGACCGCGTCCACCGCGGAGCTGGCGGCGGTCTGCCGGCGCCTGCTGGCCGACGTCACCGCCGCCGCCGACGAGCACCGCACGTACGGCGGCCGCGCCGCCGAGCCGCCGTCGCGCAGCGGGCGCGAGCGCCGGCCCCGGGCGCCCCGCCCGGCGAAGAGTCGGCACACCGGTTTCGGCTCCTGGGTGGTGCTCCTGTGCACCGCCGGGATCATCGGCCTGTACGTGTACTCCATGTACGGCCGCTACTGACGCCGGCCGGGCCGCGCGCCCGGCCCGCGCCCGGGCACGGCGAAGGGCCGGGACCCCGCACGGGTCCCGGCCCTCTGCGTGCCGCGGCGAGGGTCAGCGACCGGACGCCACGACCGGGTAGTGGTCGCTCAGGTTGTCGTACGTGTACGCCTTGCCCCAGCTCCAGACCGTCCACGGCGTGGTGCTCTCGGCGATCACGTTGTTGGTCCAGCCGGCCGGGCGGACGTGGCCCGCGCGGTGCAGCACGTAGTCGAGGTCCTCGCGCGGGTCCGTCGGGTAGCGGTCCGACGCGATCGAGTTCTCCGCCGTGTCGAAGGAGTAGGGGTGACCGGTGCGGGCGTCCTCGCCGGCCAGACCGGCGTCGGCGAGCATCGAGTCGTACTCCGAGGTGTGGGAGTCGACGTTCATGTCGCCGGCGACGATGACCTGCTCGTTCGCAGGGATGTTCTTGGCGTCCAGGAACGCGTCCATCGCCTTGAACTGGCGGCTGCGCATCTGCGCCGCCTCGCCCGCCGAGCAGCCCGGGTCGGTGGACTGCGCGTGGGTGCCGACGACGTGCACCTTGGTGCCGTTGACGTCGAGCACCGTGTAGACGAAGCCCTTGTTGGAGAACCAGTCGCCGCCGCACGCGTCCTTGTAGACGTACTGCTCCTTGCGGACGATCGGCCACTTGCTGAGGATCGTCACGCCGCCGTCCTCCGGCGTGGTGGCGGAGTACGCGCCGCTGGTGGCGTCCCAGCCGGTCTTGCTGCGGCCCATGACCGGGGTCTGGTGGGGGTACTGACCCGCGGCCTTGGACTTCAGGGCCTCCGAGGAGGAGTTGTCGAAGGCCTCCTGGAGCACGACGACGTCGTTGCCCCGGAAGAAGGACGCGGCCGGTATGGCGGCGGCCCGGTGGTCCTGGCCCCAGTTCGGGTACAGGGACTTGCTGAACAGGAACGCGTTGTACGTGAGCACCTTCAGGCTCGGCGTCTCGGCGGCCGTGGCGGTGGGGGCCGTGGCGCCGAGGGTGGCGGCCGCGACCGCGAGGGAGACTGCTGCGCCGGGGATGCTGCGGAGCGGGGTGTGCGACACGTGGACTCCCGTGAGTTTGTGGGGGGTTTCGGTTCGGCGCGGCATATCAAATCAGCCGTAGTTACCTTCCGGTAGCCGTCGGACGGCGGGAATCTTGCGGAACTGCCACGAACACGACAACTCTGCGCGTAGAGTCCTCCCCGCCGCCGCCCCGGGGGCCCTCCCCACCTCCCCTCGGACCCTCCATGGAGGCCGTGGCGGAGCCCCGGAAACGAGCGGGTAAGATGCCGCGCATGACCCTCGCGCAGAACTCGACGATCTTCGACATGGACCTCGGTCCGCTCAACCCCGTCACCGTGGAGCTGATCCTCGGTGTCGTGCTGTTCGGCCTGACCTTCATCCTCCTGGCGAAGGCCATCCTGCCGAAGATCAGCAAGACGATTGCCGAGCGTGAGAAGGCCATCGACGGCGGCAACGCGCACGCCGACGACCTGCGCACCGAGGCCGCCGACGTCCGCGCCCAGTACGAGGCCGAGCTCGCCGAGGCCCGCCACGAGGCCGCCCGTATCCGCTCGAAGGCCCAGGAGGAGGGCGCCGCCGCCATCGCGGCCGCCCGCGAGGACGGCGCCCGCGAGCGCGACGCCATCCTGGCCGCCGGCCACGAGCGCATCGCCGTCGAGCGCGAGGCCGCCGAGCGCGAGCTGAACTCCGAGGTCGACGCCTGGGCCCACACCCTGGCCGGCCGCATCGTCGGCGAGCCGGTCGGCGCCGAGCGCTCCTGACACCACGCCGCACGCGAGACACGCACCGCACCGGGAGGGGGCGGGGGCCACGGGCCCCCGCCCCCTCCCGGCATGTGGCAGCCTGAAGCAGGGGAACCTCCGACCGGCCCGGGAACGAACCGATGACCAGCAGCGACACCACCGTCCCGGCGCACCGCGCCACAGACCCCGCGCCGCCCCCGCCCGGCGGCGTCCTGTGGACCGTCGCCGGCGACGTCCGCGCCCTGCTGATGCTCCCCGCCGCCCTGACCCTCCAGGTCGCCCACCCCGCCGTGGGCGCCGGTGTGGACGACCACTCCGTCTTCCGCACCGACCCCTGGGGCCGCGGCGAGCGCTCCCTGCGCTCCCTCCAGCTCTGGGTGTACGGCGGCCCGGCCGCCGCCGAGGAGGGCCGCCGGCTGCGGCGGCTGCACCGCGGGATCCAGGGCACCGACGCCCACGGCCGCGCCTACCACGCGCTCACCCCGGCGTACTACTCCTGGGTCCACGCCACCGGCTTCCCCGTCTACCGCCACGGCCTGAGCCTGCTCGCCCGGCCCCTCACCGAGGCCCAGGAACGGCAGCTGTACGCCGAGTGGCTCCAGGTCGGCCGGATCCTCGGCATCCACGACCGGGACATGCCGCAGACGGTCGAGGATTTCTGGCCGTACTACCGCCGGGTCCTCGACGAGGACCTGGAGGCCAACACCGTCGTCCGCGAACTGATCGCCACGGACGCGCGGCTGCCGGCGCCCGATTACGGGCCCCGGGCGCTACGCCTGCTGCTCCGGCTCCTGTGGCCGGTGATCCTGCCCCGCTTCCTGCGGCTGCGGGCCTTTCTCACCGTCGGCCTGATGCCGCCCGAGGCGCGGGCCGCGATCGGCCTGGAGTGGACCGACGCGCAGGAGCGGACGCTGCGCCGCTTCGCCCGCGTCGTCCGCGCCGTCGTGCCCGTCCTGCCCGAGCGGCTGCGCTATCTGCCGCTCGCCCGGCGCGCCCGGCGGGAGGCCCGCCGGACGGCCAGGCGCGGGGCGAGCCGAGCGCGCCGCGCGAGCTGAGCACGCCGGACCGGCGCCGTACGGGGCCGCCGGTCCGGCGCGGGCGGCTCAGTGCCCGTGGTCGCGGCCGTGGTCGTGGACGCCGTCCGTCGCCGCGATCTTCTTCCACGACTTCGGCTGCGCCGGCTTCGAGGACCCCTCCTGCGCGCCCGCCGTCCGGGCCTGGGGCTGCGTCGCGCCGATGCCGCCCGTGCCCGCCGCCGGCTTCACAGGCTGGTACAGCCAGGTGTCGAAGAGCTCCGCGAGCGGCCGGCCCGAGACCCGCTCCGCGTACGCGACGAAGTCGCCGACCTTCGCGTTGCCGTAGGCCCGCTCCGTCGGCCAGCCCTTGAGGATCGCGAAGAAGTCCTCGTCGCCGATCTCGTTGCGCAGCGCCTGCAGGGCCAGCGCGCCCCGGTCGTACACCGCGCCGTGGAACTGGTTGTCCGGGCCCGGGTCGCCCGGCTTCACCGTCCAGAACGGGTCGTCAGCGGCGCGCGCCCCGTACGCGTAGTCGGCCAGTTCCTGCGCCGTGCCCTCGCCCTCCTTCTCGGACCAGAGCCACTGGCTGTACCGGGCGAAGCCCTCGTTGACCCAGATGTCCTTCCAGCCGTCCACCGAGACGCTGTCGCCGTACCACTGGTGCGCCAGCTCGTGGACGACGACGGACACGTTGGCCCCGTTGGCGAACTGCCGGGGGCTGTAGAACGGCCGGGTCTGCGTCTCCAGGGCGTAACCGCTGGTCACGTTGGGCACGTACCCGCCCAGCGCGTTGAACGGGTACGGTCCGAAGACCTCCTCCAGCCACTCCGCGACCTCGGTGGTGCGCTCGATCGAGGCGCGCGCGGCGCCCGCGTTGTCGCCGAGGTCCTTGCTGTACGCGTTGAGCACCGGCAGGCCGCCGGCCGTCTTGTCGGTCGTGATGTCGAACTTGCCGACGGCGAGGGTGGCCAGATAGGTCGCCTGGGGCTTGTTGGAGCGCCAGTTGTAGCGCGTCCAGCCGAGCCGCGAGGACTGGGACAGGAGCACGCCGTTGCTGATGGCCTGGGTGCCGTCCGGGACGGAGACGGAGATGTCGAAGGTGGCCTTGTCGCGCGGGTGGTCGTTGGACGGGAACCACCAGACCGCGGAGTCCGGCTCCTGCGCGGCGACGCCGCCGTCGGGGGTGCGGTGCCAGGCCGTCCAGCCGCCGATCTTCAGCTCGGAGGGCTTGCCGGCGTACCGCACGACCACGGTGACCGGGGCGTTCTTCGCGAGCGGGGACGTCGGGGAGACCTCCAGCTCATGGTCGCCCGAGGCGGTGAAGGCGGCCTTCCGGCCGTTCACCCGGACCTCGCTCGCGCGCAGTCCGAGGTCGAGGTTGAACCGGGAGAGGTTCTGCGTGGCGGTGGCGACGATGGTCGCCGTGCCCTCCAACAGGTCCGTCGCCGGCTGGTACTTGAGCCGCAGGTCGTAGTGGGACACGTCGTATCCCCCGTTCCCGCTCGCCGGATAGTACGGGTCCCCGATGCCCGGGGCGCCGGGGCCGTAGCCGGCCGCCGAAGCCGGGATCGCCAGCAGGACGGAGGCCGCGAGAGCGCTCGGAACGACAAATCTGCGATGCACGCCAGAGCACCTTTCTTGTAAGACGTGTGAGTGGTCGTCAGTCCTTATCGACACTATTCAGGGGCCAGTCGGGGCGTCATGTCCACAGGCACACCCGTCACACGATCGCCATTCGGCCGACATGAACCACCCGTTGCCGAACGGCTCATGACCGCACTCTTTTGCTCGGCAGCCACCCGGGGTACGTTCCGTGGCCATGCCGATACGTGTACGGAGAACCCGTGGCGCTCGTACCTCGCGCATCACTCTCGCGGCGACCGCCGCAGCCCTGCTGACCTCCCTCGTCGTGCCCTCCGGCGCGGCCCGGGCCACCGCCGACGCCCCGGCGGCCCGCGAGTCGCAGCCCGTCCACTCGTACGACCGGGCCGTCCGCGAGTCCGTGTGGGTGGACACCGGTCTCGACGGCGACCGCGACGGCCGCACCGACCGGGTCGCCGTCGACATCGTCCGGCCCCGCGAACCCGCCGCGGCCGGGCGGAAGATCCCGGTCGTCATGGACGCCAGCCCGTACTACTCCTGCTGCGGCCGCGGCAACGAGAGCCAGAAGAAGACGTACGACCCGGACGGCAACCCTGTCCGGTTCCCGCTGTACTACGACAACTACTTCGTGCCGCGCGGGTACGCCTTCGTCGCCGTCGATCTGGCCGGGACCAGCCGCTCCGACGGCTGCGACGACGTCGGCGGCCGCTCCGACGTCCGGTCCGCCAAGGCCGTCGTCGACTGGCTGAACGGGCGGGCCCGCGGCTACACCACCCGCACCGGCGGCGAACGCGCCCGCGCCACCGGCTGGTCCACCGGCGACGTCGGCATGATCGGCAAGAGCTGGGACGGCACGATCGCCAACGGGGTCGCCGCCACCGGAGTCGAGGGCCTGAAGACCATCGTGCCGATCGGCGCGATCTCGTCCTGGTACGACTACTTCCACTCCCAGGGCGCGCCGCTCTACAACGCCAACCCGAGCTGGCTCTCCGACTACGTCAACAGCCCCGAGGCGCACGGCCGTTGCGGCGCCGTCCAGGAGCGGATCACCGCCGGGACTCCGTACAGCGGCGACTGGACTCCCGCCTGGGGCGAGCGGAACCACGTCCCCGACGCCTCCCGGGTGAAGGCCAGCGTCTTCGTGGTGCACGGACAGCAGGACCTCAACGTCCGCGCCAACCAGTTCGGCCAGTGGTGGGACGCCCTCGCCGCCCGCGGCGTCGAGCGCAAGATCTGGCTCTCCCAGACCGGCCACGTCGACCCCTTCGACTTCCGCCGCGCGGACTGGGTCCGCACCCTGCACCGCTGGTTCGACCACTACCTGCTCGGCTACGACAACGGCATCGACCGCGAGCCCATGGCCGACGTCGAACGCGTCCCCGACCGCTGGTCCACCGACCGCGTCTGGCCGCCGCGTGCCGCCGCCCCGACCACCCTGCGCCCCGGCACGGGCGCCGCGCCCGGCGTCGGCACGCTGACCGCCGGCCGGGCTCCGGCCGGCGCGACCGAGACCTTCACCGACGACCCGGCGCTCGGCGAGACCGACTGGGCCGCCGCGATCGACCGGCCGACCCCGGCCAAGGCCGGCTTCGTCACCGTGCCGCTCCGCCGCGAACTGCGCCTGTCCGGCCCGTCGACGGTCACCGTCACCGCCACGCCCAGCACGACCAGCGCGCACCTGTCGGCCGTCCTCGTCGACCTCGGCCCCGACACCATCCGCGACTACGCGGCGCCCGGCGAGGGCATCAGCACCCTCGCCGAGCGCACCTGCTGGGGCGCGAGCACCGCAGGCGACAGCGCCTGCTTCAAGGAGACCCGCGCCCGCACCGCGAACGTCCAGTACACCGTCGTCTCGCGCGGCTGGGCCGACCTCGGCACCTGGGCCGATCCGCGTGCGGAGCGCCCGCTGACGCCCGGACGGGCGTACCCGTTCACCCTCAGGCTGGCCTCCACCGACCACGTCGTCCCGGCCGGCCACCGCCTCGCCCTGATCATCGGCGGCACGGACCGGGACCTGCTCGACCCTCCGTCGACCACGCCGACTGTCACCCTCGACCTCGCCCGCAGCTCCGCCCGGCTGCCGCTGGTCGGCGGGGCCGAGGCGTTCGCGGCGGCGACGGCCGGCGCCCCGTCCGCAGCCCGCGCGACCCCCGACGCACCGCTCCTGCACGGTGTCGCCGGCCCGCGCGCCACCCGCCCGCTCCCGGAAGGGGCCGCCCGATGACCTCCCGCGACGCCCGTACCCGTACGGCCCGTACCCGCACCGTCCGTACCCTCCTGCTCGCGGCGACCGTCGCCGCGCTCGGCGGCTCGTTGCTCAACGCGCCCGCGCAGGCGGCCGACGCGCCGCCGCGCACCGGTTTCGAGACCAGCGGGGGCGCGCGCTGGACCACACAGGCCGAGGAAGGGGACTTCCTCGCCGCTGTCGACCGCGGCAGCGACCGCGTCTCCGCCCGCACCATCGGGACCACCGGCCAGGGCCGGCCGCTCCGGCTCGTCACCGTCGGACACGGCGGCACCGCGAACACCGTGCTGCTGATCTGCAGCCAGCACGGCGACGAGCCGTCGGGGCGCGAGGCCTGTCTCACCACCGTGCGCGACCTCGCGTACGCCACCGACACCGCGACCCGGCGCTTCCTCGCCCGTACCACCGTCCTCGTCGTCCCCACCGCCAACCCGGACGGCCGGGCCGCCGACACCCGCGGCAACGCCGACGGCGTCGACGTCAACCGCGACCACATCGCCCTCAGGACCGCCGAGGGCCGCGCCCTCGCCGCCGTGATCCGCGACCGCCGCCCGGACGTGATCTACGACCTGCACGAGTACGGCGGCACCTCGCCGTACTACGACAAGGACCTGCTCGCCCTCTGGCCGCGCAACCTCAACACCGCCCCGGACGTGCACAGCGAGGCGAGCGCCCTCTCCGAGCGGTACGTGCGCCCCGCCGCCGGCGCGGCCGGGTACAGCACCGGCATCTACGGCCTGTGGACCGATCCCCACACCGGGGAGACGATCAAGCAGGTCGCCGGCGACGGTCAGGAGCGCATCCTTCGTAACACCGCCGGGATCAAACACGCCGTGGGGCTGCTCGTGGAGACCCGGGTCGAACCCCTGACCGAGGCGGAGCGGGCCGACCCGGCGCTCAACCACCGCCGCCGGGTCGACAGTCAGCTCACCGCCCTCGACGGCGCGTTCACGTACGTGGACGAGCGGCGCGGCGCGATCGAGGCTGCGACCTCCGCCGCCCGCCGGGCCGGCTTCGCCGACCGGGGCCCGGTCCACCTCGGCGGGGCCGACAACGACCCCGCGGAACCCGGCGAGATCCTGCCGGACCCCCCCTGCGGCTACCGGCTCGACGCCGCGCAGTACGCGCAGTTCGGCGACGAGCTGGCGCTGCACGGCGTCACGGTCCGGGCCGCCGGTGACGGAGCGTACGTACCCATGAGGCAGTCGCAACGGGCGCTCGTGTCGCTGCTGCTCGACGAGCGGGCGGCATACCGGATCACAACGGGGCAAGCCGTCAACGCCTGTTGATCCCGGGAGTCGGGCACCGCATGTGCTAGGCGTTACGGAGCGCGAAATTCCGCGCCTCGCAACCCCAGCGAAAGGTGCCCTCGTGACGCACGATCAGCCGGGACCGGACAGGTCCCGGGAGGGCGGGCGGGGAGGACTGCCGGTGACGGCCGACCTCCCCGCCGGCCCCGAGCACCATCACCGCGCCCCCACCGACTGGATCGTGTTCGGGGTCACCGCGGTGCTCACCGTCGCGTTCGTCCTGTGGGGTGCGGTCGCCACCGACAGCCTGGAGGACGTCTCCAGCACGCTGCTCACCGGCCTGATCCACAACGGCGGCTGGGCGTTCATGCTCGCCGCCTCCGGCTTCGTGGTCTTCGCCCTGTGGCTGGCGATCAGCCGGTACGGCCGGATCACCCTCGGCCAGGAGCGCGAGGGGCCCGAGTTCCGGACGATCTCCTGGATCGCCATGATGTTCAGCGCCGGCATGGGCATCGGCCTGATGTTCTACGGGGTGAGCGAACCGCTCGCGCACTACGGCACCCCGCCGCCCGGCACCCACCCCGCGGACTCGGCCGAGCGGATGCAGATCGCCATGGCGACCACGCTGTTCCACTGGACGCTGCACCCGTGGGCGATCTACGCGGTGGTGGGCCTGGCCATCGCGTACTCCACCTTCCGGCGCCGCCGCCGGCAGACCATCAGCGCCGTGTTCGTCCCGCTGATCGGCAAGCGGCACGCGTACGGGGCGGGCGGCCGGATCATCGACATCCTGGCCATCTTCGCCACCCTCTTCGGCTCCGCCGCCTCGCTCGGGCTCGGCGCGCTGCAGATCGGCAGCGGATTCCAGGAGCTCGGCTGGATGGAGAAGGTGAGCACCGGGCTGCTCGTCGGCATCATCGCCGCGCTGACGGTGGCCTTCGTGCTCTCCGCGGTATCCGGAGTGGAGAAGGGCATCCAGTGGCTCTCCAACACCAACATGGTCCTCGCGGTGGTGCTCACCGTCTTCGTGTTCGTCGCCGGGCCGACCATCGTCGTGCTCGACCTGCTGCCCACCTCGCTCGGCGCGTATCTGAGCGACCTGCCGCAGCTGGCCGGCCGGACGGAGGCGGCGGGCGGCGAGAACGTGGCCGACTGGCTGGGCAGTTGGACGGTCTTCTACTGGGCCTGGTGGATCTCCTGGACGCCGTTCGTCGGCATGTTCATCGCGAGGATCAGCCGTGGCCGGACGATCCGCCAGTTCGTCGGCGGGGTGATCCTCGTGCCGAGCGCGGTCAGCCTCGTCTGGTTCGCCGTCTTCGGCGGCACGGCGATGAAGCTGCAGGAGCGCGGGGCGCTGCCGCAGGAGGACACCCCCGAGGGCCAACTCTTCGGCCTGCTCCAGGAGTTCCCCATCCCGACCCTGATGAGCATTCTGGTGATGGTGCTCGTCGGGATCTTCTTCGTCTCCGGGGCGGACGCGGCGTCCATCGTCATGGGCACCCTGTCGCAGCGCGGCACCTTCGAGCCGACCCGGCCGGTGGTCGTGTTCTGGGGCGTCGTGACGGGCGCGGTGGCCGCGATCATGCTGCTCATCGGCAACGGGCAGGGCGACGCGCTGGCCGGACTGCAGAACCTGACGATCCTCGTCGCCGCGCCGTTCGGCCTCGTGATGCTCGGCATGTGCGTGGCGTTGATGCGGGACCTGCGCAGGGACCCGCTGATCGTCCGGGGCGAGGTCGGCGTGGAGGTCGTGGAGCTGGCGGTGATCGCCGGACACGAGCGGTACGACGGCGACTTCGAACTGCGCATCGGACCGGGCACGCCGGACGGGGCGGGCGGGCCGGACGGTGACCGCTAAAGTGAACGCTCTGTGTCTGTCTAATCACTCTCCGTCTGCAACTGGAGCATCATCGTGCGTCGAACGCTGACGACCCTCGCCGTGTCCGCCCTCTCCGCCCTCGTCGTCGGCGCCGGGCTCGCCGGGGCCGAACCCTCGCTCCGGACCGGGCGACTGGCACTCGCCGGCGGGGAGATGAGCTGCGACCTTGCGACGATGCAGGCCGAGATCAGGCACGAGCGCGGCAGGGCCGCCGAACTGGACCGCCTGGGCGAGCACGAAGCCGCCCGCAAGGCCCGCGCGACGGCCGATGCGACCGAGCGCCTGATGCGGGCGTGCGTCGACGCCGAGGAGAACCTGTCGGGAGGCCGCTGGAAGTAGCCCCCCGCGCCGCCCGGCACCACCCCTGCCCGCCGCCGCAATCCGCTGGACGAGGGCCGGTGCGGCGGCGGATCCTGCGAGGTGCCCCGAAGGCCGTACGCGCACTGACCTAGGATTCCTCATCTGATGACTGCAAACCTCGTCGCCAAGAATCTCGCCGCCGGCCACGGCGAGCGCTCCCTGTTCTCCGGCCTCGACCTCGTCGTCGGACCCGGTGACGTGATCGGCCTCGTCGGCGTCAACGGGGCCGGGAAGTCCACGCTGCTGCGGCTGCTCGCCGGACTCGACACGCCCGAGGACGGCGGAGTCGCCCTCTCGCCGCCGACCGCGACCGTCGGGCACCTGCCCCAGGAGCCGGAGCGGCGGCCGGGCGAGACCGTACGGGAGTTCCTCGCCCGCCGCACCGGCGTCGCCGCCGCGCAGACCGCGATGGACACCGCAGCGCAGGGCCTCGCCGACGGCGTGCCCGGCGCGGACGACGCGTACGCGGTGAGCCTGGAGCGCTGGCTGAACCTGGGCGGCGCGGACCTCGACGAGCGCGCCGAGGAGGTCGCCGGCTCGCTCGGCCTGACCGTCGGCCTCGACCAGCCGATGACCTCGCTCTCCGGCGGCCAGGCCGCCCGCGCCGGCCTCGCCTCGCTGCTGCTCTCCCGGTACGACGTCTTCCTGCTCGACGAGCCCACCAACGACCTCGACCTCGACGGCCTGGAGCGGCTGGAGTCCTTCGTGCAGGGGCTGCGCGCCGGCACCGTCGTGATCAGCCACGACCGCGAGTTCCTCACCCGTACTGTCACCAAGGTCCTCGAACTCGACCTCGCCCAGCAGCAGATCACCCTCTACGGCGGCGGCTACGAGGCGTACCTGGAGGAGCGGGACACCGCGCGCCGGCACGCCCGCGAGGACTACGAGGAGTACGCGGACAAGAAGGCCGCGCTCGAAGGCCGCGCCCAGATGCAGCGCTCCTGGATGGACAAGGGCGTCAAGAACGCCCGCCGCAAGGCCACCGACAACGACAAGATCGGCCGCAAGTTCCGCAGCGAGTCCAGCGAGAAGCAGGCCGCCAAGGCCCGCCAGACGCAGCGCGCCATCGAGCGCCTGGACGTCGTGGACGAGCCCCGCAAGGAGTGGGAGCTGCGGATGGAGATCGCCGCCGCGCCGCGCTCCGGCTCGGTCGTGGCGACGCTGCGCGACGCCGAGGTGCGCCGCGGCGACTTCCGTTTCGGTCCGGCTTCGCTCCAGATCGACTGGGCGGACCGGGTCGCCATCACCGGCGCCAACGGGTCCGGCAAGTCGACGCTGCTCGCCGCGCTGCTCGGCCGGCTCCCGCTGGAGTCCGGCGCGGCGACGCTGGGCTCCGGCGTGGTGGTCGGCGAGGTCGACCAGGCAAGGAAGCTCTTCCACGGCCAGGAGTCCCTGCTGGACGCGTTCTGCGCGGCCGTGCCCGACACCGAGCCCGCCGACGTGCGCACCCTGCTCGCCAAGTTCGGCCTCAAGGCCGAGCACGTGCTGCGCCCGGCCACCACGCTCTCCCCGGGCGAACGCACCCGCGCCGCCCTCGCCCTGCTCCAGGGCCGGGGGGTGAACCTGCTGGTCCTCGACGAGCCGACGAACCACCTGGACCTGCCGGCCATCGAACAGCTCGAGTCCGCCCTGGACTCGTACCGCGGCACCCTGCTCCTGGTCACCCACGACCGCCGGATGCTGGACGCCGTCCGCACGACACGCCGCCTCGAGGTCGCGGCCGGAAAGGTGATCGAGCACTGATGAACGCGACGGACCCGAGGATCGAACGGCTGGTCGTCATGCTCGACGACCTCGAAGCGGACGTGGACGAGACGATCGACCTGGCCGACGAGATCACGGAGGCGGGGGACGAGACGCTGCTGCCCGCCCTCGAAGCGGCCCTCACCCATGCCCTGAACGAGCGGAACTCCTACGCCCGGGAGGTGCTGGGCGGCATGATCGGCGCGCTCGGCGGCGCGGACACCCTCCCGGTCCTGGTCCGCGCCTCGTCGGTCGACCTGGGCGACGACCAGGACGGCCTGGCGACCGAGATCGCCGGCCTGGTGGCCGCGGAGCCGGACCGCGCCCGCACTCTCCTCCAGCCCCTCCTGAAGGACGAGAACCCGGAAGTCGCCGGCTCCGCCGACTGGGCGCTGCGCTTCGCGGGGTGACACGCGTACGACGACGGGCCTGGCCGATGCGGCCGGGCCCGTCTGTGTGTACGGCTGTCAGCGACGCCGCTTGCCGCCCTCGCCGCCGCCGAGGAGGCCGGCCTTGCGCAGGGCGTCGGCCATGGCGCTGTTCGCAGGGGCGGCGGACTGGCCGCGACCGCGGTCCCGGTCGCCGCCGCGGTCCCGGTCCCGGTCGCCGCCGCGGCCACCGGCGCCCGCAGCGGCACCGCCACCGCCACCGCGGCGCTGCTGCGGCGGCCGCCCACCACGCTCGCGCTCGCCGCGCTCCCCGCGCTCGCCCCGCTCCCGCTTCGGCGCGCCCGTACCCGTCTCCGCCGCCGCCTCGTCGTCCAGCCGCAGCGTCAGCGAGATCCGCTTGCGCGGGATGTCGACGTCGAGGACCTTGACCTTCACCACGTCGCCGGGCTTCACCACGTCCCGCGGGTCCTTGACGAAGGTCTTCGACATCGCGGAGACGTGCACCAGGCCGTCCTGGTGGACGCCGACGTCCACGAAGGCGCCGAACGCCGCCACGTTCGTGACCACGCCCTCCAGGACCATCCCCGGCGCGAGGTCTCCGAGCTTCTCGACGCCCTCCTTGAAGGTGGCCGTCTTGAAGGCGGGGCGCGGGTCGCGGCCCGGCTTCTCCAGCTCCTTCAGGATGTCGGTGACGGTCGGCAGACCGAAGGTCTCGTCGACGTACTCGTCCGCCCGCAGCGACCGCAGCACACCGGTGTTGCCGATCAGCGAGGCGACCTCGCCGCCCGTCGCCTTCACCATCCGCCGCACCACCGGGTACGCCTCGGGGTGCACGCTCGACGCGTCCAGCGGGTCGTCGCCGCCCCGGATGCGCAGGAAGCCCGCGCACTGCTCGTACGCCTTCGGACCGAGCCGCGCCACGTCCTTCAGCGCCTTGCGGGACCGGAACGGGCCGTTGGCGTCGCGGTGCGCGACGATGTTCTCGGCGAGGCCCGCGCCGATGCCGGACACCCGTGAAAGCAGCGGCGCGGAGGCCGTGTTGACGTCGACGCCGACGCCGTTCACACAGTCCTCGACCACCGCGTCCAGCGAGCGCGACAGCTTCACCTCGGACAGGTCGTGCTGGTACTGGCCGACGCCGATCGACTTCGGGTCGATCTTCACCAGCTCGGCCAGCGGGTCCTGCAGCCGCCGCGCGATGGAGACAGCGCCGCGCAACGACACATCCAGTTCCGGGAGTTCCTGCGAGGCGAACGCGGAAGCGGAGTACACGGACGCGCCCGCCTCCGAGACCATCACCTTGGTGAGCTTCAACTCGGGGTGCTTGGCGATGAGTTCACCGGCCAGCTTGTCCGTCTCGCGCGACGCGGTGCCGTTGCCGATGGCGACCAGGTCGACCGCGTGCTCCTTCGCGAGCCGGGCCAGCTTCGCCAGCGACTCGTCCCACTTGTTCGCCGGGACGTGCGGGTAGATCGTGTCGGTGGCCACGACCTTGCCGGTCGCGTCGACCACGGCGACCTTCACGCCGGTACGGAAGCCGGGGTCGAGGCCCAGCGTCGCCCGCGTGCCCGCCGGGGCGGCGAGCAGCAGGTCCCGCAGGTTGGCGGCGAAGACCCGTACCGCCTCGTCCTCCGCCGCCGTGCGCAGCCGCAGCCGCAGGTCGATGCCGAGGTGCACCAGGATCCGGGTGCGCCAGGCCCAGCGGACCGTGTCGAGCAGCCACTTGTCGGCCGGCCGGCCCCGGTCGGCGATGCCGAAGCGGTGCGCGACGATCGGCTCGTACGAGGACGGGCCCTCGACCGGCTCCTCCGGCTCCAGGTCCAGGGCGAGCACGTCCTCCTTCTCGCCGCGCAGCATCGCGAGGATCCGGTGCGAGGGCAGCGCCGTGAACGGCTCGGCGAAGTCGAAGTAGTCGGCGAACTTCGCGCCGGCCTCCTCCTTGCCGTCCCGCACCTTGGCGGCCAGCCGGCCCCGGCCCCACATCCGCTCGCGCAGCTCGCCGATCAGGTCGGCGTCCTCGGAGAACGTCTCGGTGAGGATCGCGCGGGCGCCCTCCAGCGCGGCGGCGGCGTCCGCGACGCCCTTGTCCGCGTCGACGAACGCCCCGGCCGCGGCGAGCGGCTCCACCGACGGGTCGGCGAGCAGCCCCTCCGCCAGCGGCGCGAGGCCCGCCTCACGGGCGATCTGCGCCTTGGTGCGGCGCTTCGGCTTGAACGGCAGGTAGATGTCCTCCAGGCGCGCCTTGGTGTCGGCGGCCCGGATCTGCGCCTCCAGCTCGTCCGTCAGCTTGCCCTGCTCGCGCACGGAGTCGAGGATCGCGGCCCGCCGGTCCTCCAGCTCCCGCAGATACCGCAGCCGCTCCTCGAGCGTGCGCAGCTGCGCGTCGTCGAGCATCTCGGTCGCTTCCTTGCGGTAGCGCGCGATGAACGGCACGGTCGACCCGCCGTCGAGCAGCTCGACGGCCGCCTTCACCTGTCGCTCGCGTACGCCGAGCTCCTCGGCGATCCTTGCTTCGATGGACGTCGTCACGGTGTCCCGACTCGCCTTCTCGTGCCTGCAGCTTGCCCGTGCATTCTGCCGGGTCGGCCGCCGGAACACCGCATGCGCCCCGCCGCTGGGCCTCCGCCGATCAGCCCTTGCCGATCAGGTCGCCCGGGAACGCGCCCGCGACGGCGGCGGTGACGAGGAGACCGCGGCCCAGCTCGGTGAGCCGCTCGACGCCCGCCGCGCCCAGGTGCTCGTACGGGGCGGAGTCCAGCCGGTCCGTCCGCTCCTCGGCCTCCTCGCGCAGCGCGACGCCGGCGGCCGTCAGCTCGCCCTCGGCGCCGAGCAGCCCGCGCGAGCGCAGCCGCTCGGCCGCGGCCTCCCAGTCGGCGCGCCGCCAGCCGCGGCTCGAGAGCACCCAGCGCGGGGACATGCCCTTGCCGGTGGCGGTGTGGCTGACCAGGGCCTCCACCGGGTCGAGCCCGGCGTCGAGGAGTGCCGCGAGGTGCCCGTCGCCGCGGTGCTCGCGCAGCAGGGTGGACGCGTGCCAGAACCGCAGGTGCGGGGCCTCGGGCACGGGCAGGTCGGCGTTGGCGGCGTACAACGGGCGGGCGTGCCGGGTGCACGCCTCGGCGGCGCGCAGCGCCAGCTCGGCGGCCTCGGCCAGCTCCGCGGACGCGAGCGTCTCCTCGCCGAGCAGCCGGCGCAGCGTGGCGTCGACGACGCGCAGCCGCGCGTCGAGCACGGCGGCGGGGGCGGCGGTGTCCCAGACGGCCGGGAAGTGCTGCCGGAGCAGCGCGTGGTCGTAGTTGTAGAAGGTCGCGGCCACCGTGCCCGGGCCGACGGCGCCCATCGGGGCGCTCCGCGCGGCCAGCCGCATCGCGTTCGGGTCGGTGAACCCGAGGGCCGAGAACTCGCGGTCCAGGTCCGGCGAGAAGAACAGCGTGGCGTGCAGCGAGTTGAGGGCGCCGGCGCAGCGGCGACCCGCGCGCGGAGGCAGAAGGGTGCTCATGCCCCGGCACGTTACCGACTGGTCGGTATCGAAGGAACCCCAGGGGTACCGGTCCGTGCCGACCCGGGCGCGGAGCGTGGGGCCGGGCTCCCGCCGCCGCGCTCCAGAGGCCGTGCCGTTCCCCGGCCCCGCGCGGCCCGCGACGCGTCGGCCGGGACGCGCGCCGGTCCCCGTGCATCCGTCCCGACCCTCATGGCAGGAAAGGTGGGGTCTTCGTCATTGCGGTCATCGGCCGGGGTGCGAACGATGGAGGCATGACGCAGCGACCCGTTCTCGTCGTCCTCTTCGACGGGGTGCAGAGCCTTGACGTGACCGGTCCGGTGGAGGTGTTCGCCGGGGCCGGCCGGGTCGCCCGGGACCCCGGGGCGTACCCGATCCGTACCGCCTCGCTCGACGGCGGACCGGTCCGCACCCAGAGTGGGCTGCGGATCCTGCCCGACGCCGCTCTCGCCGAGGCGGTCGCCGACGGGCCGCCGCACACCCTGATCGTCCCGGGCGGCGAGGGCACCCGGGCGCCCGAGCCGGCGCTGATCGACTGGTTGCGCGCACACGCCCCGGACGCCGAACGGCTCGTCTCCGTCTGCACCGGAGCGCTGCTGCTGGCCGAGGCCGGGCTGCTCGACGGCCACCGGGCCACCACCCACTGGGTCGCCTGCGACCATCTCGCCCGCTGCTACCCCGAGGTGGACGTCGACCCCGACCCGATCTTCGTCAGGGACGGCCGGCTCTCCACCTCCGCCGGTGTCACCGCCGGCATCGACCTCGCCCTCGCCCTCGTCGAGGAGGACCTCGGCCATGACGCGGCCCTCACCGTCGCCCGCCACCTGGTCGTCTTCCTGCGCCGCCCCGGCAACCAGGCCCAGTTCAGCGCCCAGCTCGCCGCGCAGACCGCGCGCCGCGCCCCGCTGCGCGACCTCCAGCACTGGATCAGCGAGCACCCCGGCGCCGACCTGTCCGTGGAGGCCCTGGCCGCCCGTGCCCGGATGTCACCCCGGCACTTCGCCCGCGCGTTCCGTTCCGAGACCGGCACGACGCCGGGCCGCTACGTCGACCGGGTCCGGCTGGAACAGGCGCGCAGGCTCCTGGAGGAGACCGCCGGCGGCGTGGAGGAGGTCGCCCGGACGGCCGGCTACGGCACGCCCGAGGCGATGCGCCGCGCCTTCGTCAAGGCGCTCGGCACGCCGCCCGCCGACTACCGCCGCCGCTTCCACGCACCTCTGCCCACCACCCGCTGACGCCGGAGGACCCGGCCCACCGAAAGGGAACCCATGCAGATCGCCGTGCTCCTGTACGACAACTTCACCGCCCTCGACGCCGTCGGCCCGTACGAGCTCCTCGCCCGCCTCCCCGGAGCCGAGACCGTGTTCGTGGCCAAGGAGCCCGGCCCCGTCCGCAACGACCAGGGCAGCCTCGCCCTGGTCGCGGACAAGGCCCTCGCCGACGTCCCGCACCCGGACATCGTGCTCGTCCCCGGCGGCCCCGACTCGCGAGAGGCGATGCACGACCCGGAGATCCAGCAGTGGCTCCGTACCGCCGACGAGACCAGCACCTGGACAACCTCGGTCTGCACCGGTTCCCTGATCCTGGGCGCGGCCGGCCTGCTGACCGGTCGCCGGGCCACCACGCACTGGCTCGCGTACGAGGAGCTGCGGGCGCTCGGCGTCGAGCCCACCGGCGAGCGGGTCGTCTTCGACGGCAAGTACGTCACCGCCGCCGGCGTCTCCTCCGGCATCGACATGGCTCTGCACCTGCTCGGCCGGATCGGCGGGGACGAGACCGCGCAGACGATCCAGCTGCTCACCGAGTACGACCCGCAGCCGCCGTACGATGCGGGTTCGCCCGAGAAGGCCCCGGCCGCGATCGTCGCGCGGTGGCGGGGCGTGAAGGCGGAGGACCTTCCTCAGGGCCGCTGAGCGAGGGCCCGCCGGACCTCAGGCCCCGTAGGTGAAGCGCGGCGGGCGGCGCTCCAGGAAGGCCGCGACGCCCTCGGCCGTGTCGCCGCTGCCCCGGGCCTCGGCCGCCCAGTGGGCGTCCCGGTCGGTGCGCCCGTCGGCGAACTCCTTCGCCGCCGCCTGTGTGAGCAGCGAGCGCGAGGCGAGGATCCGGGTGAACTCGGCGACCCGCTTGTCGAGTTCGCCGACCGGGTGCACCTCGTCGACCAGACCGGTCCGCAGCGCCCGCTCCGTGTCGATCAACTCGCCCGAGAACAGCAGGTACTTGGCGGCCGCCGGGCCCACCAGGGCGGCGAGCCGCCGGGTCGAGGACGCCGGGTAGACGATGCCCAGCTTCGCCGGGGTGACCCCGAACCGCGCACCCTCCTCGGCGAACCGCAGATCGCAGGCGGCGGCCAACTGGCTGCCGCCGCCCACGCAGTAGCCGCGGATCGCGGCGAGCGTGGGCTTGGGGAAGCCGGCCAGCGCCGCCTCGGCCCGTACCGCGAGCGACTGCTGCTCGTCGCCGGGCTCGCGCAGGGTGGAGATGTCCGCCCCGGCGCAGAAGGTGTCGCCGGCCCCGGTGAGCACGAGGACCCGGACCGCGGGCTCGGCGGCCAGCCGCCCGAGCAGCTCGGGCAGCGCCCGCCACATCCCGGCCGTCATGGCGTTGCGCTTGGCGGGGTTGGTGATGATCACGGTGGCCACGCCGTCGGCGACCGAGTGCGTGAGCTGCGGTTCCATGGGCTCCATGGGCCGGATGCTATCCGGGGGCCCGATCGTACGATCAGGAAGGTCCGCAGCAGCCTCGGGCCGCCGGCCCGGTGACTCCGGACGTCCCGGACGAGTCTTCGAAATCGGGATAAGACCGTGAATCCGTCACCGGAGCGTCAGCTGCAGTCGAACAACTGACGCAGTCATACCCAACCGATCAGTTTCCGGTCGATACATGTCGACTTCTGGTCAGTAGGACGGTCCGCCCCGGCGAGCTGTCAAGACTCGACCTCGTGGCGACAATCGAGCACGAGGGCGGGAACCGGACCATGGAGAGCCGCGGGAGCGTTCCTGCCCGCCCGCCGTCCTACGAGGGCGTCTGGCGCTTCACCGCTCCCGCGGTCGACGTCTCCGTGCCGCAGGCCCGGCGCGCCGTCCGCGAACTGATCGGCCGGCAGGGCGTCCCGGCGCACGACGACATCGTGCAGGGCCTGCTCCTGATCGTCTCCGAGCTGGTCACCAACGCCGTCAAGCACGCCGCGCTGCTCTCCCCGGAGGTCGCCGTCGAGGTCGCGATCGGCGCCGAGTGGATCCGGGTGTCCGTCGAGGACAACCACCCGTACCGCCCGAAGGCGCTGGAGGCCGACTACGCGCAGACCGGCGGGCGGGGGCTGCTCCTGGTACGGGAGATCGCCCGGGAGGCGGGCGGCGCCTGCGACGTGGAGCACACCGCGAGCGGCGGCAAGATCATCTGGGCGGCGCTGCCCCTTGTCCCGGGACTCCCGGGACAAGGGGCAGCGCCCGGGGTCACCAGCCCCCGGACGGACCCGTCAGCTCCTTGATCGCCGGACGCGCGGCGTCGAGCACGGTCATGAACCAGGCCGAGAACGGCGCCGCCTCGTGCCGCTCGGCCAGCTCGCCGGGCGTCACGAAGGCCGTGTCCTCGATCTCCTCCGGGTCGGGCGCCGGTGTGCCCTGCACCAGACCCACGAAGAGGTGGTTGTACTCCTGCTCCACCAGGCCCGACGCCGGGTCCGGGTGGTTGTAGCGGACCGTGCCGGCCTCCGCCATCAGCGACGGCGAGACGCCCAGTTCCTCGTGGACCCGGCGGGCGGCCGCGGCGAACGGGGCCTCGCCCGGGTAGGGGTGCCCGCAGCAGGTGTTCGACCACACGCCGGGGGAGTGGTACTTGCCCAGCGCCCGGCGCTGCAGCAGCAGCCGGCCCGACGCGTCGAAGAGGAACACCGAGAAGGCCCGGTGCAGCCGGCCGGGAGCCTGGTGGGCGGACAGCTTCTCGGCGGTCCCGATCGTCCGGCCCTCCTCGTCGACCAGTTCGAGCATGATCGACTGCTGCGCGCCGTTCGGCTGGACGCCGTTCGTCGCGCCGGTCGCCGCGGTGGCTGATGTGGTCGGCATACCCATCCTTCGCTTCGGTCCTCGGCCGGTGGGGCGCACTCAGTCTGCCGTACAAAACCGGCATGCCCCACTTCGGCGGCCGGACGTGTCCGCTCCCGCCGCACCGGAGTACAGGGTGTGCACCCACATGTGCGACGGGCGCGGACGGGGCGTCAGACCCCGAAGGCCGCCGGGTAGTGGATCATGCCCACCGGAAGCGGATCGGAATCCTCCAGAACCAGCGCCATCATGGCCTCGTCCGGGACCTCGAAGCCCGGCCGGATCCCGTACCGAGAGGCCCGTACGAAGCCGAACCTCGGGTAGTACTCGGGGTGGCCCAGCACCAGCACCAGCCGCTCCCCGCGCCGCCGCGCCGCGTCGAGGACCGCCCGGACCACCGCGTCCCCGGCCCCCTGCCGCTGGTGCGCGGGCGCGACGGACACCGGGGCCAGCGCGGCGGCCGGCTCGCCGCCGACCGTGCACCGGGTGATCAGCGCGTACCCGGCGACCGTGCCGTCCGGGGCCTCGACCACGTACGACAGTCCGGGCAGCCAGGCCTGCGGGTCCGCGCGCAGCGCGTCGACCAGCTCGGCCTCCGCCGCGGTCTCGAAGGCGGCCGCGTTGACCGCGTGGACCGCGGCGACGTCGGTGGCCGTCTCCTCGCGGGTGCGCCAGCGGATGTCGGACAAAAGGGACCTCCTGCGGTCGTCAGTGGCAGAGCTTGACCTCGTGGGCGGCGTGGCCCACCGGCTCCAGCTGGAAGGTGCAGTGCTCCACGTCGAAGTGGACGCCGAGGCAGCCCTGGAGGTCGTGCAGCATCTTCTCGTGGCCCACGGAGTCCAGCGCGTCCTGGTCCACCACCACGTGCGCCGACAGCACCGGCATCCCCGATGTGATCGTCCAGGCGTGCAGGTCGTGCACGTCCTGCACCCCCGGCAGGGCCAGGATGTGGGCGCGCACCTCGGCCATGTCGACGCCCTTGGGGGCCGCCTCCAGGAGCACGTCCAAGGTCTCGCGGAGCAGCTTCAAGGTGCGCGGCACGATCATCAGGCCGATCACGATCGAGGCGATCGGGTCCGCGTACTGCCAGCCGGTCGCCAGGATGATGCCGGCCGAGATCAGCACCGTCACCGAGCCGAGCGTGTCCGCCAGCACCTCCAGATAGGCGCCGCGCACGTTCAGGCTCTCCTGCCGGCCGCGCATCAGCAGCGACAGGGAGATCACATTGGCCACCAGGCCCACCGCGGCGAAGGCGATCGTCAGTCCGCCCTTGGTCTCGGCGGGCTCCATGAACCGCTGGACCGCCTCGAACAGCACATAGCCGCCGACGACGAGCAGCAGCAGGCAGTTCGCGAGGGCGGCCAGGATCTCCGCCCGGGCGAAGCCGAAGGTGCGGTTCTGCGAGGGCGGCCGGTTGGCGAAGTGGATCGCCACCAGCGCCATCGCCAGGCCGATGGCGTCGGTCGCCATGTGGGCCGCGTCGGCGATCAGCGCCAGCGAGTCCGCCAGGACGCCGCCGACGATCTGGATCACCATCACGCAGAGCGTGATGGTGAACGCGATCCGCAGTCGTCCCCGGTACGCGGCGGCCGCCGTGCCCGTCGGCGGCGGGCCGCCGTGGCTGTGCCCGTGGTCGTGTCCGGCCCCCATGACATGGCCTCCCGGTCGTGTCGTCTCAGTGCCCCGAGTGGCCCAGTGAACTACGGGTGGGGGGTATGTGCAACACGATGTTGAACACCGTTGTCATGTGCTGTGACCTGCGGTTATGTGACGTCCGGGTGCAGCAGCCGCCAGCCCTCCCAGGCCGACTCGACCATCTCGCGCACCCCGCGGGACGCCGTCCAGCCCAGCTCCTTCGCCACCCGGTCCACCGAGGCCACCGCCCGTGCCGCGTCCCCGGGCCGGCGGGCCTCGACCACCGGCGGCCCCGTGAAGCCGGTCACCTCGGACACCACGTCCGCCAGCTCGCGCACCGAGACGCCCCGGCCGCGCCCGATGTTCACCGTGAGGTCCCCGCCGTCCGCCTGCTCCGCGAGCCGGCGCGCGACCGCCAGATGCGCGCCCGCCAGATCGGCCACGTGGATGTAGTCGCGCACGCAGGTGCCGTCCGGCGTCGGATAGTCAGCGCCGAAGATCCGCGGGGCCTCGCTCCGGGTGATCCGGTCGAAGAACATCGGGATGATGTTGAACACCCCGGTGTCCGCGAGCTCCGGCCGTGCCGCGCCCGCCACGTTGAAGTAGCGCAGGCAGGCCGTCGCGATCCCGTGCGCCCGGCCCGTCGCCCGCACGAGCCACTCGCCGGTGAGCTTGGTCTCCCCGTACGGGTTGATCGGCTCCGCCGGGGTCTCCTCGGTGATCAGGTCCACGTCCGGGACGCCGTACACGGCCGCCGAGGACGAGAACAGGAACCGCCGCACCCCCGCCGCCACCACGGCCTCCAGGAGCACGGTCAGCCCGTGCACGTTCTCCCGGTAGTAGTACAGCGGGCGCTCCACGGACTCGCCGACCTGCTTCTTCGCTGCGAGGTGCACCACACCGGTCACCGCGTGCTCCGCGAGCACCCGGTCGAGCAGCTCGCGGTCGGTGATCGTGCCGCGTACCAGCGGGACGCCCGCGGGCAGCCGCCCGGGCACCCCGGAGGACACGTCGTCCAGGACCACCGCCCGCTCGCCGGCCTCGGTCATGGCATCCGCCACATGGGCCCCGATATAGCCCGCTCCACCCGTGATCAGCCAAGTCATGACGACCACCCTAGGGGGTAGCGGGCCGCGGTTTGTGGGCCGAGGCGAGGATCGCTCATGATGATCTCCGCGACGGGCGGCGTGGGCCCCCCGGACGGGCACGTCCGGCGGCGGACCGCGGGGGGCCTGTGCGCAAAACCTCGGTGAACTCGCGCTTTCGTTCATCCGATAGCCTCAGCCGACGTGCCGCCGCCCGGGTCACGGGCCGGGCCGCCGTGCCATCAACCTGATCAGCTCCAAGGAGTGAGTCGTCTGTCGACCGCCATCCTCACCGGCCCGCCGGTCCCCGGATCGTCGCTGGACGGCGATCTGAGGTCGCTGGGCTTCGACGTGCAGGTCGCCGCCGCCCCCGCGGACACCGCGGAGCTGCTCGCCGCCGTGCCGGCCGGGCGCCGGGTCGCCGTCGTCGACCCCCGGTTCGTCGGACACCTGCACGCCCTGCGCCTCGCGCTCACCGACCCGCGGTTCCCCGCGGCGGCCGCCCCCGGCGCGCTGACAGCGCAGCCCGAGGCCCGGCCCGCCCTGGAGCGGGCCCTCGCCGCCGCCCCGGCCGAGCCCGGCGCCCTCGCCGACGCGCTCGCCGCCGACGGCGTGGCCGTGCACCGCCCCGAGCTGGGCTCCCTCGTCGCGGCCGTGCCCGGCGACGCCGAGAGCCGGCACCAGGCGCGCGCGGCGGTCGCCGAGGTCGACGACGAGGCGGTCCGGCTGCGCAACGCGGTCAAGGCCCACGACGGCTTCTTCACCACCTTCTTCATCAGCCCGTACTCGCGCTACATCGCCCGCTGGTGCGCCCGCCGCGGCCTGACCCCGAACCAGGTCACCACCGCCTCGCTGCTCACCGCGCTGCTCGCGGCCGGCTGCGCGGCCACCGGCGACCGCGCCGGGTACGTCACCGCCGGCGTGCTGCTGCTCGTCTCCTTCGTCCTCGACTGCACCGACGGGCAGCTCGCCCGCTACTCCCTGCAGTACTCGACGATGGGCGCCTGGCTCGACGCCACCTTCGACCGGGCCAAGGAGTACGCCTTCTACGCCGGCCTCGCGCTCGGCGCGGCCCGCTCCGGCGACGACGTCTGGACCCTTGCGCTCGGCGCGATGGTCCTGATGACCTGCCGCCACGTCGTGGACTTCTCCTTCAACGAGGCCAACGCCGGTGGCACGACCGCCACAACCCTGTCCAACCGGCTCGACAGCGTCGGCTGGACCGTGTGGGCCCGGCGCATGATCATCCTGCCGATCGGCGAGCGCTGGGCGATGATCGCGGTCCTCACCGCCGTCACCACGCCCCGCGTCGTCTTCTGGGCGCTGATCATCGGCTGCGCGTTCGGCGCCTGCTACACCACCGCCGGCCGGGTGCTGCGCTCGCTGACCCGCAAGGCCGAGCGCACCGCCCGCGCCGCCCGCGCGCTGTACGACCTCACCGACTCCGGCCCGCTCGCCGAGCTCGCCGCCCGACTGGCCGGCCGCCGGTTCCCGCTGCCGCCGCCGGTCACCGCCGTCCTCGGCGCCGCGCTGCTGATCGCCGTCGCCTGGACCCAGCCGGTCGGCAGCGGCTGGACGGTGGCCGCCGCCGGCGGCTACGCCCTGCTCTCCGGCTGCGCCGTCGCCCGCCCCCTGAAGGGCTCCCTCGACTGGATGACGCCCCCGGTGTTCCGGGCCGCCGAGTACGGCCTGGTGCTGCTGCTCGCCGCCCGGTCCGGCGTCCCGCACGCAGTTCCCGCGGCATTCGGGCTGGTCGCGGCGGTCGCCTACCATCACTACGACACGGTGTACCGCATCCGCGGCGGCACCGGCGCGCCGCCCGCGTGGCTGGTGCGCACCGTCGGAGGCCACGAGGGCCGCGCGCTCCTCGTGACTGTCCTGGCCGCCCTGACGGCGACCACCGGCAACGACTTCACCAAGGCGCTCGCCGCCCTCGCGGCAGCCGTGGCGCTCGTGGTGCTCGTGGAGTCCATCCGCTTCTGGGTGTCGTCCGGAGCACCCGCCGTACACGACGAAGGAGAAACCGCATGATCGGCCTGGTCCTGGCAGCCGGTGCAGGACGGCGTCTGCGCCCCTACACCGACACGCTCCCGAAGGCCCTCGTGCCTGTGGACGGCGACACCACCGTCCTCGACCTCACGCTCGGCAACTTCGCCGAGGTCGGCCTCACCGAGGTCGCGATCGTCGTCGGCTACCGCAAGGAGGCCGTGTACGCGCGCAAGGAGGAGCTGGAGGCGAAGTACGGCCTCAAGCTCACCCTGATCGACAACGACAAGGCCGAGGAGTGGAACAACGCCTACTCCCTGTGGTGCGCCCGTGACGTCCTGAAGCAGGGCGTCATCCTCGCCAACGGCGACACCGTGCACCCGGTCTCCGTCGAGAA
Organism: Streptomyces sp. NPDC048604; assembly: GCF_043199435.1. Taxonomy (NCBI): domain Bacteria; kingdom Bacillati; phylum Actinomycetota; class Actinomycetes; order Kitasatosporales; family Streptomycetaceae; genus Streptomyces; species Streptomyces sp. NPDC048604. The sequence continues at coordinate 33,301 of NZ_JBICVX010000013.1, read as the reverse complement.
GACCCTGCTCGCCGCCCGCGGGAACGGCCAGAAGATCATCCTCGCCCTCGACACGGTGAAGCAGCTCGCCGACGAGGAGATGAAGGTCATCACGGCCGACGGCCAGGGCGTGCAGAAGATCACCAAGCTGATGGACCCTGCCTCCGCGACCGGTGAGTACATCGGCGTCACCCTGATCGAGCCCGAGGCCGCCGAGGAGCTTAGCGACGCCCTGAAGACCACCTTCGAGCGCGACCCCGACCTCTACTACGAGGACGGCTACCAGGAGCTCGTCCACCGCGGCTTCCAGATCGACGTGGCCCCCATCGGCGAAGTGAAGTGGGTCGAGATCGACAACCACGACGACCTCGCGAAGGGCCGTGAGATCGCGTGCCAGTACTGACCCGGCTCATCCCGTCGCCGGTCGTCGTCGACATCAGCCGGGGCGCGATGGAGAAACTGGCCGGCCTCCTGGCCGACCAGCGGATCTCCGCCTCCGGCAGGCTGGCCTTCGCGGTCAGCGGCGGCTCGGGCCGGAAGCTGCGCGAGCGGCTCGCGCCGGCCCTGCCCGGCGCCGACTGGTACGAGGTCTGCGACGGCACCATCGACTCCGCGGTCAAGCTCGCCGACGACATCAAGGGCAGCCGGTACGACGCCGTGGTGGGCCTCGGCGGCGGCAAGATCATCGACGTCGCCAAGTACGCAGCGGCCCGGGTCGGCCTGCCCATGGTCGCCGTCGCGACCAACCTGTCGCACGACGGCCTGTGCTCCCCGGTGTCCATCCTGGACAACGACAACGGCCGCGGATCCTACGGCGTGCCCACCCCCATCGCGATGGTGATCGACCTCGACGTCATCCGGGACGCGCCGGTCCGGTTCATCCGCTCCGGCATCGGCGACGCGATCTCCAACATCTCCGCGATCGCCGACTGGGAGCTCTCCCACGAGATCACCGGCGAGCCGGTCGACGGCCTGGCCGCCGCCATGGCCCGCACCGCCGGCGAGGCGGTGCTCCGGCACCCCGGCGGCGTCGGCGACGACGAGTTCCTCACCGTGCTGTCCGAGGGCCTGGTGCTCTCCGGCATCGCCATGTCGATCTCCGGCGACTCCCGGCCCTCGTCCGGCGCCTGCCACGAGATCAGCCACGCCTTCGACCTGCTGTACCCGGAGCGCTGCGCCGCGCACGGCGAGCAGGTCGGTCTCGGCGCCGCCTTCGCGATGCACCTGCGCGGGGCCGAGGAGGACTCCGGCCTGTTCGCCGAGGTGCTCCGCCGGCACGGCCTGCCCGTCCTGCCCGAGGAGATCGGCTTCTCGGTGGACGAGTTCGTCGCCGCCGTCGCGTACGCGCCGCAGACCCGCCCCGGACGCTTCACCATCCTCGAGCACCTCGACCTCACCGACGACCAGATCAGGGACGCGTACGCCGACTATGCCAAGACCATCCGTAGCTGAACTCCGCCCGGTCGTGCACCCGGCGGGTGTGAAGGACCGGCGCAGCGGAGAGCACTGGGGCGGCCGCCTGTACATGCGCGAGATCTCGCTGCGCATCACCCGCCTGCTGGTCACCACCAAGGTCACGCCGAACCAGCTGACCTATCTGATGACCGTCTGCGGCGTGCTCGCCGCGCCGGCCCTGCTGATCCCCGGTATCTGGGGCGCGGTGCTCGGCGTCGTCGCCGTCCAGCTGTACCTGCTGCTCGACTGCGTCGACGGCGAGGTCGCCCGCTGGAAGAAGCAGTACTCGCTCTCCGGGGTGTACCTGGACCGGGTCGGCGCGTACCTGTGCGACGCCGCGGTCCTGGTCGGCTTCGGCCTGCGCGCCGCCGACCTGTGGGGCGGCGGCCGGATCGACTGGCTCTGGGCCTTCCTCGGCACCCTGGCCGCGCTCGGCGCGATCCTGATCAAGGCCGAGACCGACCTCGTCGGTGTCGCCCGCCACCAGGCCGGTATGACGCCGGTCAAGGAGGCCGCCTCGGAGATCCGCTCCTCGGGCATGGCCCTGGCCCGGCGCGCCGCCGCCGCGCTGAAGTTCCACCGGCTGATCCTGGGCATCGAGGCGTCCCTGCTGATCCTGGTGCTCGCGATCGCCGACCAGATCCAGGGAGACCTGTTCTGGTCGCGCCTGGGCGTGGCGGTCCTGGCCGGCATCGCGATGCTGCAGACGGTGCTGCACCTGGTGTCGGTCCTGGCGTCGAGCAGGCTGAAATGAGGACGACGACCATGAGCGACCGGACCGTGAACAAGCCGCTGAGGCTCGGCGCCGTCATCATCACCATGGGCAACCGCCCCGACGACCTGCGTGCCCTGCTCGACTCGGTCGCCGGTCAGGACGGCGACCCGATCGAGGTGGTCGTGGTCGGCAACGGCGCCCCCGTCACCGGCGTGCCCGAGGGCGTGCGGACCGTGGACCTGCCCGAGAACCTCGGCATCCCCGGCGGCCGCAACGTCGGCATCGAGGCCTTCGGCCCCGGCGGCACCGACGTCGACGTGCTGCTCTTCCTCGACGACGACGGCCTGCTGCCGAACGCCGACACCGGCGAGCTGGTCCGCCAGGCGTTCACCGCCGACCCGAAGCTGGGCATCGTCAGCTTCCGGATCGCGGACCCGGACACCGGGCTCACCCAGCGCCGGCACGTGCCCCGGCTGCGGGCCTCAGACCCGATGCGCTCCTCGCGGGTGACCACCTTCCTCGGCGGCGCCAACGCGGTGCGCACCAAGGTCATGGCCGAGGTCGGCGGGCTGCCGGACGAGTTCTTCTACGCCCATGAGGAGACCGATCTCGCCTGGCGGGCGCTCGACGCCGGCTGGATGATCGACTACCGCTCCGACATGGTGCTGTTCCACCCCACGACGCCGCCCTCCCGGCACGCCTCGTACCACTTCAACGTGGCGCGCAACCGGGTCTGGCTGGCACGGCGGAACCTGCCCGCCCCCCTGATCCCGCTGTACCTCGGCATCTGGCTGCTGCTGACCCTGCTCAGGAAGCCGTCGGCGGCCGGGCTCAAGGCCTGGTTCGGCGGTTTCAAGGCGGGCTGGACCACCCCGTGCGGTCCCCGCCGTCCCATGAAGTGGCGTACGGTGTGGCGGTTGACCAGACTGGGCCGCCCTCCCGTCATCTGACACGCGCGCATCTTGAACACGAAAGTTTCCTCCTGTGAGTGACACAACCCACGACGGTGCGATCGTGACGACCGTCCCGCCGTCCGCCGACGACGGACTCTCACCGTCGGAGCTGGCCGCCAAGTACGGCCTCGCGGTGAGCGGCGCCCGGCCGAGCCTGAGCCAGTACGTCCGCCAGCTCTGGGGCCGGCGCCACTTCATCCTGGCGTTCTCCCAGGCGAAGCTGACGGCCCAGTACAGCCAGGCCAAGCTGGGCCAGCTGTGGCAGGTCGTGACCCCGCTGCTCAACGCGCTGGTCTACTACCTGATCTTCGGGCTGATCCTGGACGCCAGCCGGGGCATGACCAAGGAGGTGTACATCCCCTTCCTGGTGACCGGCGTGTTCGTGTTCACGTTCACCCAGTCCTCCGTGATGGCGGGTGTCCGCGCGATCTCCAACAACCTGGGCCTGGTCCGGGCGCTGCACTTCCCGCGCGCCTCGCTGCCCATCTCGTTCGCGCTGCAGCAGCTCCAGCAGCTGATGTTCTCGATGATCGTGCTGGTCGCGGTGGCGGTCGCCTTCGGCAGCTACCCGGGTCTGAGCTGGTTGCTGGTGCTGCCGGCGCTGGCGCTGCAGTTCGTGTTCAACACCGGCCTCGCGCTGATCATGGCGCGGATGGGCTCGAAGACGCCCGACCTGGCGCAGCTGATGCCCTTCATCATGCGGACGTGGATGTACGGCTCCGGCGTCATGTTCTCGATCCCGATCATGCTGGCGGACAAGCCAGCCTGGATCGCGGACGTCCTCATGTACAACCCGGCGGCGGTCTACATGGACCTGGTCCGCTTCGCCCTCATCGACGGATACGGCTCGGAGAACCTGCCGTCCCACGTCTGGTTCGCCGCCCTGGCCTGGTCCGTGGTGGTCGGCGTGGTCGGCTTCGTGTACTTCTGGAAGGCCGAGGAGAGGTACGGCCGTGGCTGACAGCAACCAGGGACGGATTCCCACCGTCATCGCGGACGACGTCCACATCGTGTACCGGGTCAACGGGGGTGCGGGCGGCAAGGGCAGCGCCACCGCCGCGCTCAGCCGGATACTCGGCCGCGGCAAGCGCGAGGACCGCGGCGTCCGCAAGGTGCACGCCGTGCGCGGCGTGTCCTTCACGGCGTACCGCGGCGAGGCGATCGGCCTGATCGGGACCAACGGCTCCGGCAAGTCCACGCTGCTGCGGGCCATCGCCGGCCTGCTGCCCACGGAGAGCGGCAAGGTCTACACCGACGGCCAGCCGTCGCTGCTCGGCGTCAACGCGGCCCTCATGAACGACCTGACCGGCGAGCGGAACGTGATCCTCGGCGGTCTGGCGATGGGCATGAGCAAGGAGGAGATCCGGTCCCGCTACCAGGGCATCGTCGACTTCTCCGGCATCAACGAGAAGGGCGACTTCATCACCCTGCCGATGCGGACCTACTCCTCCGGCATGGGCGCCCGGCTCCGCTTCTCCATCGCGGCGGCCAAGAACCACGACGTCCTCATGATCGACGAGGCGCTGGCCACCGGCGACAACAAGTTCCGGATCCGTTCCGAGGAGCGCATCCGCGAGCTCCGCAAGGAGGCCGGCACGGTCTTCCTGGTCAGCCACAGCAACAAGTCGATCCGGGACACCTGCGACCGGGTGCTGTGGCTGGAGAAGGGCGAGCTGTTGATGGACGGGCCCGCCGACGAGGTGCTCAAGGCGTACGAGCGCGAGACCGGCAAGTAGAGCGCAGCGGGCCCCCGCCGGGAGCGAACCGGCGGGGGCCCGTGCACGCCCTGCGCCGGGCTCGGCCACGCACGGGTGACCTGCCGCATGGTGACGCCATGTCCGGAATGTTCATGCGGTCAACATCGGGCAGGATGTGCCCATGGCTGCGAACCCGGGCGGCAAGTCCTATCACCACGGCGATCTGCGGAACGCGCTGGTCGACGCCGCCGTCGACCTCGCCGCGGACGGCGGCCCCGAGCGTGTCGTGCTGCGCGAGGCGGCCCGCCGGGTCGGCGTCTCGCCCACCGCGGCCTACCGTCACTTCGACGGGCAGGGCGAGCTTCTCGGGGCGGTGAAGCGCCACGCGCAGTCGGCGCTCGCCGAGGCCATGGAGCGCGCCGCGCAGCGGGTCCCCGGCTCGGACGCCCCGGCCCTCGCGGCCGAGCGCCGGCTCGCCGCCCTGGTCCGCGGCTATGTCGCCTTCGCGCTGGCCGAGCCGGGGCTGTACCGGGCGGCCTTCTGCACCCCCCGCCCGCCGTGCGGCGCGGTGTGGCTGCCGGAGCCCGCGGAGCCGGCCGGGGAGCCCGAGGTACGGGCGTTCACCCTGCTCACCGAGGCCCTGGCGGCCCTGGCGGCGGCCGGTCCGGCGCCCCGGCGGCCCGCGCCGGACGTCCAGGCGGCGGCCTGGTCGGCCGTCCACGGGCTGTCGCTGCTGCTGGTGGACGGGCCGCTGCGGCGGCTGCCGGCGCAGCGCCGGGACGGCGTGGTGGAGCGGACGCTGGCCATGCTGGTCTGCGGCGTCCGGGCCGACTGAGGGGCCGTACCGGCCGGCCGACGGAGGGTCACGGAGCGGTAACGGCGGCCGTCCGCGCCAAGTGCCGCGGCGCGCCGGGCGATTGGCGTCCCACGGCGTCCCGGGCCTGGTGAGGGGCACACCCCGACGAGGCGTCGGGCGTCGTACAACGTAAGCTGTAGCAGTGCTGATTCACGGCATGTGAGGTGATACCTCCCCAGGTGTCCCTTGGTGTGCCGGTTCGTGGCGAGGACCGGCGGCGTGTCCGAAATAGGATGTATTGGGTCGGCAGTGTAGAACGGAGATGTGACGGCAATGACGGATGATCTCCAGCTCTGCGAGGGCATGGCCGTCCCCGCGCCGGGAAACCCGCAGTGACGGGTGCCGGGCAGGTGCGCCCCGACGTCTCCACCCGCACCACACTCGCCAAGGCCGCACACGAGAACTTCCCCGTGGCCCCCTTCTACCTGCCCCGCGCCTGGCGGGACGACCTCATGGCCGTCTACGGCTATGCCCGCCTCGTCGACGACATCGGCGACGGGGACCTCGCCCCCGGCGGCGACGACGCCCGCTTCCTCGGCGTCGACCCCGAGTACGCCGACGACCCGCTCGCCCTGCTCGACGCCTTCGAGGCCGACCTGATGCGGGTCTTCGAGGGGACCCCGCAGCACCCGCTGCTGCGCGCCCTCCAGCCGACCGTCCGGCGCCGCTCCCTCACCCCCGGCCCGTTCCTCGGCCTGATCGAGGCGAACCGGCAGGACCAGCTGGTCCGCCGCTACGAGACCCACGACGACCTCGTCGCGTACTGCGAGCTCTCCGCCAACCCCGTCGGCCGGCTGGTCCTCGCGATCACCGGGACCGCCACCCCCGAGCGGCTGCGGCGCTCCGACGCGATCTGCACCGCCCTGCAGATCGTCGAACACCTCCAGGACGTCGCCGAGGACCTCCGCCGGGACCGGATCTACCTGCCGGCCCAGGACCTCAAGCGCTTCCACGTCACCGAGGAGGACCTGGCCCGGCCCACCGCCAACGCCTCGGTGCGCAGCCTGATCGCCTTCGAGGCCGCCCGCGCCCGCGCGCTGCTCGACGACGGCGCCCCGCTGATCGGCAGCGTGCACGGCCGGCTCCGGCTGCTGCTGGCCGGCTTCGCCGGCGGCGGGCACGCCGCCCTCGACGCCGTCGCCGCCGCCCGCTTCGACGTCCTGGCCGGACCGCCGAAGGCGGGCCGCGCCGCGATGGCCGGCTCGGCGGTCCGGGTCCTGCGCGGGGCGCGGAGAGCGGGGTGAGCCGGCCCGTGGAGCAGCACAGCGAGCTGTCCGCGCCGGTGCGGGCCGCCTACAGCTACTGCGAGACCGTCACCGGACAGCAGGCGCGCAACTTCGCGTACGGGATCCGGCTGCTGCCGACCGAGAAGCGCCAGGCCATGTCCGCCCTGTACGCCTTCTCCCGGCGGGTCGACGACATCGGCGACGGCGATCTCGCGCCCGAGACCAAGCGGGACCGCCTGGAGGCCACCCGCACGGTCCTGGACCGGGTCCGCAAGGGCGAGGTCGAGCAGGACGACACCGATCCGGTGGCCGTCGCCCTCGCCGACGCCGCCGAGCGCTTCCCGCTCCCGCTCGAAGGGCTCGACGAACTCATCGACGGCGTCCTCATGGACGTGCGCGGCGAGACGTACGAGACCTGGGACGACCTCAAGGTCTACTGCCGGTGCGTCGCCGGCGCCATCGGCCGGCTCTCGCTGGGCGTGTTCGGCACCCAGACCGGCGCGCCCGGTGCCGAGCGCGCCGCGGAGTACGCCGACACGCTGGGCCTCGCGCTCCAGCTGACCAACATCCTGCGCGATGTCCGCGAGGACGCCGGCAACGGGCGGATCTACCTTCCCGCCGACGACCTGGCCAAATTCGGCTGCACCGACGGCTTCCGGGCCGCCATGCCGCCCGAGGGAGCCGACTTCACCGGGCTCGTGCACTACGAAGTCCGGCGCGCCCGCGCCCTGTTCGCCGAGGGGTACCGGCTGCTGCCGATGCTCGACCGGCGCAGCGGTGCCTGTGTGGCCGCCATGGCCGGCATCTACCGCCGGCTCCTCGACCGCATCGAACGCGAACCCGAGGCGGTGCTGCGCGGGAGGGTCTCGCTGCCCGGCCGGGAAAAGGCGTACGTTGCGATGCGCGGCCTGTCCGGTCTGGACGCCCGGCACGTCTCCCGCACCGTCAGGAGGCGCGCATGAAGCCGTACGCCCGTACCGGCCGGGCAACCCGTCCACCCGGCCCGGCGTCCTGCACGTCGACGATCCGAGGGGAGGCCCGATGAGCCCCGACCGCAACGCTCCGGCAGGGACCCCGCACGCCGTCGTCGTCGGCGGCGGCCTCGCCGGGACCACCGCCGCGCTCCGGCTCGCCGACTCCGGGGTGCGCGTCACGCTCCTGGAGGGACGGCCCCGGCTCGGCGGACTCGCGTTCTCCTTCCGCCGCGGCGAGCTGACCGTCGACAACGGGCAGCACGTCTACCTGCGGTGCTGCACCGCCTACCGCTGGTTCCTCGACCGCGTCGAGGGGGCCCGGCTCGCCCCGCTGCAGAAGCGGCTCGACGTGCCCGTGCTCGACGTCGGCCACCCGCGCGGCCCCCGGCTCGGCCGGCTGCGCCGCACCGCCCTGCCGGTGCCGCTGCACCTGGCCGGCAGCCTCGCCACGTACCCGCATCTCTCCCCGGCCGAGCGGCTCGGCGTCGCACGGGCCGCGCTCGCGCTGCGCAGGCTCGACCCCGCCGATCCCGCGCTGGACGGCATCGACTTCGCCACCTGGCTCGGCCGGCACGGCCAGTCGCCGCGCGCCGTCGCCGCCCTGTGGGACCTGGTCGGCATCCCCACCCTCAACGCCCCCGCGGCCGACGCCTCGATGGGCCTGGCCGCGATGGTCTTCAAGACCGGGCTGCTCTCCGAGCCGGGCGCCGCCGACATCGGCTGGGCCCACGTCCCGCTCGGCGAACTCCACGACATCCGGGCCCGCAAGGCCCTCGACGCCCTCGGCGTCCGCACCGAACTGCGCGCCAAGGCCGAACGGATCTCCCGCACCGACGACGGCCGCTGGACGGTCCGCACCGACCGGGAGGTGTTCGACGCCGACGCCGTCGTGCTCGCCGTACCGCAGCGCGAGGCCCACGGCCTGCTGCCCGAAGGCGCGCTCGACGACCCCGACCGGCTGCTCGACATCGACACCGCGCCGATCCTCAACCTCCACGTCGTCTACGACCGCAAGGTGCTCCGGCGGCCCTTCTTCACCGCGCTCGGCTCGCCGGTGCAGTGGGTCTTCGACCGCACCGAGTCGTCCGGGCTGTTGAGGGGCGGGCCCGAAGGGCCCTCGAGCAAGGGCGGTGGTGGGCGACGGGTGGGCGGCCAGTATCTGGCGATTTCGCAGTCCGCCGCGCAGGACGAGATCGACGAACCCGTCGCCGCGCTGCGGGAACGGTATCTTCCGGAACTGGAGCGCCTGTTGCCGGCCGCCCGTGGCGCCGGCGTACGGGATTTCTTCGTCACCCGGGAGCGGACGGCCACGTTCGCTCCCACCCCGGGCGTCGGGCGGCTCCGCCCCGGCGCCCGTACGTCCGCGCCCGGCCTCGCACTGGCCGGCGCGTGGACGGCCACCGGCTGGCCCGCGACGATGGAGGGTGCCGTGCGCAGCGGCTTCAGCGCCGCCGGCGCGGCGCTCTCGGACCTCGGCCGCCGCCAGGAACGTCCGCTGCAGGAGGCGGTATGAGCGTGAGTACCGGAACAAGAGGAGAGACCGTGCCGACTGTGCCGCCGGGTAACCCGGTTGTCGACACCGCGGACGTGACCGCACTTCTGGAACGGGGGCGGACCCTGTCCACCCCCGTGCTGCGGGCGGCCGTCGACCGCCTCGCGCCGCCCATGGACACCGTGGCCGCCTATCACTTCGGCTGGATCGACGCGTACGGCAACCCCACCGACGCCGACAGCGGCAAGGCCGTGCGCCCCGCGCTCGCGCTGATCTCCGCCGAGGCCGCCGGGGCCCCGCCGGAGGTCGGCGTCCCCGGCGCCGTCGCCGTGGAGCTGGTGCACAACTTCTCGCTGCTGCACGACGACCTGATGGACGGCGACGAGCAGCGCCGGCACCGCGACACGGTGTGGAAGGTGCACGGCCCCGCCCAGGCGATCCTCGTCGGCGACGCCCTGTTCGCGCTGGCCAACGAGCTGCTGCTCGAACTCGGCACCGTCGAGGCCGGGCGCGCCACCCGCCGGCTCACCACCGCCACGCGCAAGCTCATCGACGGTCAGGCCCAGGACATCTCCTACGAGCACCGCGAGCGGGTGACCGTCGAGGAGTGCCTGACGATGGAGGGCAACAAGACCGGCGCGCTGCTGGCCTGCGCGGTCTCCATCGGCGCGGTGCTCGGCGGTGCGGACGACCGTACGGCCGACAAGCTGGAGGAGTACGGCTACCACCTCGGCCTCGCCTTCCAGGCCGTCGACGACCTGCTCGGCATCTGGGGCGACCCGGAGGCCACGGGCAAGCAGACCTGGAGCGACCTGCGCCAGCGCAAGAAGTCGCTGCCGGTCGTCGCCGCCCTCGCGGCCGGCGGCCCGGCCTCCGAGGAGCTCGGGACGCTGCTCGCCGCCGATGCCAAGAGCGCCGACTTCGCCTCGTTCTCCGAGGCCGAGTTCGCCGCGCGCGCCGCCCTGATCGAGGAGGCCGGCGGCCGCGAGTGGACCTCCCAGGAGGCCCGCCGCCAGCACGCGAGGGCCATCGAGGCGCTGCACCAGGTGGACATGCCGGAGCGGGTGAGGGAGCAGCTCGTCGCGCTGGCCGACTTCGTCGTCGTACGGAAGAGATGATCACCATCACCCAGATATGAGTGCGCGGTCGCGGGGGGGGGGCGCCCGCCCCCCGCCGCCCGCCCGCCCCGCCCAAAGCCAGCCCCAAAACAACGCAAAGGGGAGGGGCGGCAGCCACCCCCACCCCCCACCCCCGCGCGCGGGGGCCCCCCGCGGGGCGGG
>NZ_JBICVX010000013.1:0-22664 GCF_043199435.1 Streptomyces sp. NPDC048604 | reverse complement strand
GACTGGCGGGAGGGGGTGAGGGAGCTGCGGGTCGCGCTGGCCCATTTGGTGTGCTTACGTAATATATGACCACCATCACCATTTTATGCGGGCGCGGTCGCCGGCCGGCGCAACCGGGCGCCGGCCGACGGCAGACCCGAAGAAGCAGAAGCAATCGACTGCACGAAGGGGACGCCATGACAGCGACGACCGACGGAAGCGCCGGGGCCGTGGAACCCCGGGCTGCCGAGGCCGTACGGACGACCGACGCACCACCCGCTCCGGGCGAGGACCGTGAGGCGGCCGCGCGTGCCGCGCAGCGCGCGACCGACCACCTGCTCGCCCGCCAGGACGCCGCCGGCTGGTGGAAGGGCGACCTGGAGACCAACGTCACCATGGACGCCGAGGACCTGATGCTCCGTCAGTTCCTTGGGGTCGGCGACGAGAAGACCACCCGCGCCGCCGCCCTGTACATCCGCGGCGAGCAGCGCGAGGACGGCACCTGGGCCACCTTCTACGGCGGGCCCGGCGAACTGTCCGCCACCGTCGAGGCCTATGTGGCGCTCCGGCTCGCCGGGGACCGCCCCGAGGACCCGCACATGGCCCGGGCCGCGGCCTGGATCCGCGCGCACGGCGGCATCGCCGGCGCGCGGGTCTTCACCCGGATCTGGCTCGCCCTGTTCGGCTGGTGGAAGTGGGACGACCTGCCCGTGGTCCCGCCCGAGATGGTCTTCCTGCCCTCCTGGTTCCCGCTGAACATCTACGACTTCGGCTGCTGGGCCCGGCAGACCATCGTGCCGCTGAGCGTCGTCTCCGCGCTGCGCCCGGTGCGCCCCGCGCCGTTCCCGCTCACCGAGCTGCACACCGACCCCGACCGGCCCTGCCCGGCCCGGCCGCCGGCCCCCGCGGCGAGCTGGGACGGCGTCTTCCAACGGCTCGACAAGGCACTGCACCTCTACCGCCGGGTCGCGCCGCGCCGCCTGCGGAAGGCCGCGATGAACGCCGCCGCCCGCTGGATCGTCGAACGGCAGGAGAACGACGGCTGCTGGGGCGGCATCCAGCCCCCCGCCGTGTACTCGCTGATCGCCCTGCACCTGCTCGGCCACGACCTGCGGCACCCGGTGATGCGGGCCGGCCTCGAGTCCCTGGACCGGTTCGCGATCTGGCGCGAGGACGGCTCCCGCATGATCGAGGCCTGCCAGTCCCCGGTCTGGGACACCTGCCTGGCCACCATCGCGCTCGCCGACGCCGGGCTCGCCCCCGACCATCCCGCGCTGGTGAAGGCCGCCGACTGGATGCTCGACGAGGAGATCGTCAAGAAGGGCGACTGGGCCGTCCGCCGGCCCGGACTCGCCCCCGGCGGCTGGGCGTTCGAGTTCCACAACGACACCTACCCGGACATCGACGACACCGCCGAGGTGATCCTCGCCCTGCGCCGGGTGAGGCACCCCGATCCGGCCCGGGTCGAGGCGGCGGTCCGCCGCGCCGCCCGCTGGACCGTCGGCATGCAGTCGCGCAACGGGGCCTGGGGCGCCTTCGACGCCGACAACACCAGCCCCTTCCCCAACCGGCTGCCGTTCTGCGACTTCGGCGAGGTGATCGACCCGCCGTCCGCCGACGTCACCGCGCACGTCGTCGAAGTGCTCGGCTACGAGGGCAAGGCCGAACACCCCAGTGCCCGCCGCGGAATCGACTGGCTCCTCGCCGAACAGGACGCCGACGGCGGCTGGTTCGGGCGCTGGGGCGTCAACTACCTGTACGGCACCGCCTCCGTGGTCCCCGCGCTCAGCGCCGCCGGACTGCCCGGAACCCACCCCGCCCTGCGGCGCGCCGTCGCCTGGTTGGAGTCCGTGCAGAACGAGGACGGCGGCTGGGGCGAGGACCTCCGCTCGTACCGTGAGCGCGAGTGGATCGGACGCGGCGCCTCCACCGCCTCCCAGACCGCCTGGGCGCTGATCTCGCTGCTCGCGGCCGGGGAGCGGGACGGTGAGGCCGTCCGGCGCGGCATCGCCTGGCTCGTCGCCACGCAGCACGAGGACGGCTCCTGGGACGAGCCGTACTTCACCGGCACCGGCTTCCCCTGGGACTTCTCCATCAACTACCACCTCTACCGGCAGGTCTTCCCGCTCACCGCCCTGGGCCGGTACCTGCACGGCGAACCCGTCCCCGCCGGCCTGCCCGCCCCCGCGGCCGGGCGGCCCGCCCCCGCCGGGGAGGGCTGATGCCCCGCGGACCGGAGTCCGCCGGTACCCCGCCGGCCGGCTCCGCGCCGCCGCTGCTGATCGCCTGCGCGCTCGGCATCGAACAGCTCGCCCTGCGCAGCGGCGGCCTCGGCGGCGCGGCCGGACCGGTGACCGTGCTGCGTACGGGCATGGGCCCGGCCCACGCCCGCCGCGCCGTCGCCCGGCAGCTGGACCGAGCCCCCTGGCGCGACGCCGCCGTACTCGCCTCCGGCTTCTGCGCCGGCCTCGCCCCCGGCATGCACCCCGGGGACCTCGTCGTGGCCGAGGAGACCCGCGGCCCGGCCGGCGTCACCCCGTGCACCGGCACGGACCTGCTGGTCAAGGCGCTGGCCCGGACGCTGCCCGAGCGCACCGTGCACACCGGTCTCATGACCGGCTCCGACCACGTCGTACGCGGCCACGAGCGCGCCGAGCTGCTGGCCGGCGGGGCGATCGCGGTCGACATGGAGTCCGCCGCCACGCTGCACACCGCGCTGGCCGCCGGATCCCGTCCGGTTGCGGCCGTCCGAGTGGTCGTGGACGCTCCAGAGCATGAGCTGGTCCGGATCGGCACGGTACGCGGGGGAATATCGGCCTTCCGTGTTCTTCGTGCCGTCCTTCCCGCAATCTTCGAATGGCACCGTTCTTTGCTGCTCCCCAGGAGGTGAGCGAGTATGGCCATGCCGCTCCGTCAGTCGGTCCGGGTCGGGACCTACCTCGTCGAACAGAAGCTCCGCAAGCGGGACAAGTTCCCGTTGATCGTCGAACTGGAGCCGCTGTACGCCTGCAACCTGAAGTGCGAGGGCTGCGGAAAGATCCAGCATCCTGCGGGCGTCCTCAAGCAGCGGATGCCCGTCGCGCAGGCCGTCGGCGCCGTGCTCGAGTCCGGCGCCCCGATGGTCTCCATCGCCGGCGGCGAGCCGCTGATGCACCCTCAGATCGACGAGATCGTGCGCCAGTTGGTCGCCCGGAAGAAGTACGTCTTCCTGTGCACCAACGCGCTGCTGCTGCGCAAGAAGCTGGAGAAGTTCACCCCCTCCCCGTACTTCGCCTTCGCGGTGCACATCGACGGGCTGCGCGAGCGGCACGACGAGTCCGTCGCCAAGGAGGGCGTGTTCGACGAGGCGGTGGCCGCGATCAAGGAGGCCAAGAGGCAGGGCTTCCGGGTCACCACCAACTCGACCTTCTTCAACACCGACACCCCGCAGACGATCATCGAGGTGCTGAACTACCTCAACGACGACCTCCAGGTCGACGAGATGATGATCTCGCCCGCCTACGCCTACGAGAAGGCGCCCGACCAGGAACACTTCCTCGGCGTCGAGCAGACCCGCGAACTGTTCAAGAAGGCCTTCGCCGGCGGCAACCGGCGGCGCTGGCGGCTCAACCACTCGCCGCTCTTCCTGGACTTCCTGGAGGGCAAGGCCGACTTCCCCTGCACGGCCTGGGCGATCCCCAACTACTCCCTGTTCGGCTGGCAGCGCCCCTGCTACCTGATGAGCGACGGCTACGTCGCCACCTACCGGGAGCTCATCGAGGACACCGACTGGGACTCCTACGGCCGCGGCAAGGACCCGCGCTGCGCCAACTGCATGGCGCACTGCGGCTACGAGCCCACCGCCGTCCTCGCCACCATGGGCTCCCTCAAGGAGTCCCTGCGCGCGGCCCGCGAGACCGTCTCCCAGAACCGGGGGTGACGTCATGAGCGCCGGCGCGGCGGGCACAGCCGTCCCACTGGGCCTCCCCGAACCCCCGCCCCGGCCCCTCGCGGAGCGCCGTGTCTCCCGGCGCATCCACGTCGGGCCGGTGGCGGTGGGCGGGGACGCGCCCGTCTCGGTGCAGTCGATGACCACGACCCGCACCGCCGACGTCGGCGCGACGCTGCAGCAGATCGCCGAGCTGACCGCGGCCGGCTGCCAGATCGTCCGGGTCGCCTGCCCCACGCAGGACGACGCCGACGCCCTGGCGGCCGTCGCGCGCCAGTCGCGCATCCCCGTGATCGCCGACATCCACTTCCAGCCGAAATACGTGTTCGCGGCGATCGACGCGGGCTGTGCCGCGGTCCGGGTGAATCCCGGGAACATCAAACAGTTCGACGACAAGGTGAAACAGATCGCGCAGGCGGCCGCCGCCGCCGGAATTCCGATCCGCATCGGCGTCAACGCCGGCTCGCTCGACCGGCGGCTCCTGGAGAAGCACGGAAAGGCCACGCCGGAGGCGCTCGTCGAATCCGCGCTCTGGGAAGCCTCGCTCTTCGAGGAGCACGGTTTCCGCGACATCAAGATCTCGGTCAAGCACAACGACCCGGTCGTGATGGTGAACGCCTACCGGCAGCTCGCCGCGGCCTGCGACTATCCGCTGCACCTCGGCGTCACCGAGGCCGGCCCCGCCTTCCAGGGGACCGTCAAATCGGCCGTCGCCTTCGGGGCGTTGCTCTCCGAGGGCATCGGCGACACCATCCGGGTCTCGCTGTCGGCCCCGCCGGTCGAGGAGATCAAGGTCGGCATCCAGATCCTGGAGTCCCTCGGGCTGCGCCGGCGCGGGCTGGAAATCGTCTCCTGCCCGTCCTGCGGCCGCGCCCAGGTCGACGTGTACAAGCTCGCCGACGAGGTCACCGCCGGCCTCGACGGCATGGAAGTGCCGCTGCGGGTCGCCGTCATGGGATGCGTGGTCAACGGCCCCGGCGAGGCCCGGGAGGCGGACCTCGGGGTCGCCTCCGGCAACGGCAAGGGGCAGATCTTCGTCAAGGGCGAGGTCGTCAGGACCGTCCCCGAGTCGAAGATCGTCGAGACTCTCATCGAGGAGGCGCACAAGATCGCAGCCGCCATGGCGGACGCGGGGGAGCCCTCCGGGCCGCCCGCGGTCACCGTCGGCTGAGCGGGCCGCACCGGATCCGACAGGGGGCCGAGCATGACGATTCTGGAGACCATCAAGGGACCGCGCGACCTGTGGCCGCTGACCGTCCCGCAACTCGACGAACTCGCCGAGGAGATCCGCGCGTTCCTGATCCGCGCGGTCGCCCGGACCGGCGGCCATCTGGGACCGAACCTGGGGGTGGTGGAACTCTCCCTCGCCCTGCACCGGGTCTTCGACTCCCCACAGGACAAGGTCCTGTGGGACACCGGCCACCAGAGCTACGTCCACAAACTCCTCACCGGCCGCCAGGACTTCTCCAAGCTGCGCGGCAAGGGCGGCCTCTCCGGCTACCCGTCCCGCGAGGAGTCCGCGCACGACGTCATCGAGAACTCGCACGCCTCCACCGTCCTCGGCTGGGCCGACGGCCTGGCCAAGGCCAACGCCCTGCTCGGCCGCACGGACCACGTGGTCGCCGTCATCGGCGACGGCGCCCTCACCGGCGGCATGGCCTGGGAGGCCCTGAACAACATCGCCGCCGCCAAGGACCGCCCGCTCGTCATCGTCGTCAACGACAACGAGCGCTCCTACGCGCCCACCATCGGCGGCCTCGCCCACCATCTCGCCGCTCTGCGCACCGCCGACGGCTACGAACGCTTCCTGTCCTGGGGCAAGGACCTCCTGGACCGCACCCCCGTGGTCGGCAGACCGTTGTACGACTCGCTGCACGGCGCGAAGAAGGGCTTCAAGGACGCCTTCGCGCCCCAGGGGCTCTTCGAGGACCTCGGCCTGAAGTACGTCGGGCCCGTCGACGGCCACGACGTCGCCGCGGTCGAGTCCGCGCTGCGCCGCGCCAAGGGGTTCACCGGCCCCGTCCTCGTCCACTGCCTCACCGAGAAGGGCCGCGGCTACCGGCCCGCCCTGGAGGACGACACCGACCGGTTCCACGCGGTCGGCGCCATGGACCCGCAGACCTGTCTGCCGCTCTCCCCGCCGTCCGGACCCTCCTGGACCTCCGTGTTCGGCGACGCGCTCGCCGAGGAGGGGGCACGCCGGCCCGAGGTCGTCGCCCTCACGGCGGCCATGCTGCACCCGGTCGGCCTGACGAAGTTCGCCGAGCGCTTCCCCGAGCGGGTCTTCGACGTGGGCATCGCCGAACAGCACGCGGCCGTGTCCGCGGCCGGGCTCGCCACCGGCGGCCTCCACCCGGTCGTCGCCGTCTACGCGACCTTCCTCAACCGCGCCTTCGACCAGGTGCTGATGGACGTGGCACTGCACCGGTGCGGGGTCACCTTCGTCCTCGACCGGGCCGGCGTCACCGGCGCCGACGGGCCCTCCCACAACGGCATGTGGGACCTGTCCATCCTCCAGGTCGTACCGGGCCTGCGGATCGCGGCCCCGCGCGACGCCGCCGAACTGCGGGCCCAGCTGCGCGAGGCGCTGGACGTCGACGACGCGCCGACGCTGCTGCGCTTCCCCAAGGAGTCCGTCGGGGCGCCGCTGCCCGCGCTCGGCCGGGTCGGCGGCATGGACGTGCTGCGCCAGGACGACGCCGCCGAGGTGCTGCTCGTCGCCGTCGGCGCGATGGCCGGGGTCTGCCTCGGCGCGGCGGAGCTGCTCGCCGGGAGCGGGGTGCGCTGCGCCGTCGTCGACCCGCGCTGGGTGAAGCCGGTCGACCCGGCGCTGCCGTCACTGGCCGCCCGGCACCGGCTGGTCGCGGTCGTCGAGGACAACAGCCGCGCCGGGGGCGTCGGGGCCGCCGTCGGCCAGGCGCTGCGCGACGCCGGGGTGGACGTGCCGCTGCGCACCTTCGGCATCCCCGAGCAGTTCCTCGCCCACGCCTCCCGCAAGGAGGTGCTGGCCGAGATCGGACTCACCCCCGTGGAGATCGCCGGCCGGATCGGGGCCGCGCTCGCCCGCCGGGAGGCGCTCGCACCCAAGGAGAACCAGCAATGACGTACGGAGCGACGGACGGGCCCGAGGGCCGGACGCCGGAGCGCCCGGGGGAAGGGCCCGAGGAGCGCACGCCGGAGCGCCCGGGAGACAGGCCCGGCTTCGACCTCGGGCGGCTGCTCGCCGAGCGCGGCGCGGAGCGGTACGAGCTGCACGCGAAGCACCTCAACCACCAGCTGCCCCGGATGCTGCACACCATCGGCTTCGACCGGGTCTACGAGCGGGCCGAGGGCGCCCACTTCTGGGACGCCGAGGGCAACGACCACCTCGACATGCTGGCCGGCTTCGGCGTGATGGGCCTCGGCCGGCACCACCCGGTGGTCCGCAAGGCCCTGCACGACGTGCTCGACGCCTCGCTCGCGGACCTGACCCGCTTCGACTGCCCGCCGCTGCCCGGACTGCTCGCCGAGCGGCTCCTCGCCCACAGCCCGCACCTGGACCGGGTCTTCTTCGGCAACAGCGGCACCGAGGCGGTGGAGACCGCGCTGAAGTTCGCCCGGTACGCCACCGGCCGGCCCAGGATCCTGTACTGCGACCACGCCTTCCACGGTCTGACCACGGGCTCGCTCTCGGTCAACGGCGAGCGCGGCTTCCGGGACGGCTTCGCGCCGCTGCTGCCCGACACCGCGGTCCCGCTGGGCGACCTGGACGCCCTGGAGCGCGAACTGCGCCTCGGCGACGTGGCCGCCCTGATCGTCGAGCCGATCCAGGGCAAGGGCGTGCACGAGGCCCCGCCCGGCTACCTGCGGGCGGCGCAGGAGCTGCTGCACCGGCACAAGGCGTTGCTGATCGCCGACGAGGTGCAGACCGGCCTCGGCCGGACCGGCGACTTCTACGCGTACCAGCACGAGGACGGCGTCGAGCCGGACCTGGTCTGCGTGGCGAAGGCCCTGTCCGGCGGGTACGTGCCGGTCGGCGCGACCCTCGGCAAGGACTGGATCTTCAAGAAGGTCTACTCGTCCATGGACCGGGTCCTCGTCCACTCCGCCAGCTTCGGCGGCAACGCCCAGGCCATGGCCGCCGGGCTCGCGGTGCTGTCGGTGATGGAGCAGGAGGGCACGGTCGCGCACGTCCGGCGGGTCGGCGGGCTGCTCAAGGCCCGCCTCGAGGAGCTGGTACCGCGCTACGAGCTGCTGCACGAGGTCCGCGGCCGGGGGCTGATGATCGGGATCGAGTTCGGCCGGCCCTCGTCGCTGGGCCTGCGCAGCCGCTGGACGATGCTCCAGACGGCCCGGAAGGGGCTCTTCGCGCAGATGGTCGTGGTGCCGCTGCTGCAGCGGCACCGGATCCTCACCCAGGTGTCCGGGGACCGTCTGGAGGTGATCAAGCTGATCCCGCCGCTGATCGTGGACGAGGGGGACGTGGACCGGTTCGTGACGGCGTTCACGGCGGTGATGGACGACGCGCACGCCGGCGGGGGACTGATGTGGGACTTCGGGAAGACGCTGGTCCGGCAGGCGGTGGCGCAGCGCTGACGGCCGGGCGCACCGGCCGTCCACGCAGGCCGACGGGCGTTTTTGCCTCTCGGGCAAGAAATTTGCCTCGCAGGAAAGGTCCTGGCGAAATGGAGGCATGGAGCACGAGTACCTCCCCGGGGAGCCCGCCCCGGACGCCCTGCCGGACGTCGCCCCGCAGCTGCGCGGCCTGCGCCGGCGCCGAGGGCTGACCCTGGAGGCCGCCGCCCAGCGGGCCGGTCTCTCACCGGCCCATCTGTCCCGGCTGGAGACGGGCCGCCGTCAGCCCTCGTTGCCGATGCTGCTGGCGCTGGCCCGTATCTACGGTACGACGGTCTCCGCTCTGCTGGGCGAGGTTCCCCCGGAACACGACCCCATCGTCCGGGCCGGCCGGTCCGAGCCGGTCGAGGCGGACGGCTGGGTGTACCACCAGGCGGGCGGCGCGGGCCGGGCGCTCCAGGCGCTGCGGGTGCACGTCCCGCACGCCACCCGGGCGGACATCGTCCGGGTCCACCCCGGCGAGGAGTGGATCCACGTCCTGCACGGCAGGGTGCGGCTGGCCCTCGGCGACGCCGTGCACGTCCTCGATCCGGGGGACAGCGCGCACTTCGACTCGCTCACCCCGCACCGCATCGGCGCCGCCACGCCCGACGGCGCGGACGTGCTCTTCGTCCACACGCTGCTGCAGAGCCCGGCCGCCGAGCTGTGCCTCGGCGACCCGGGCCCGCACCGGCGCTGAACTCCCAGGAGGTTACCGACATGTCCGACAAGTCCGTTGCCATCACCGGTCAGGAGCGCGGGGGCGGCAAGTTCCCCAAGGGCCTGGTGCTGCGTCTCTTCGCCTACCTGGTCGCCGGCCATCTCTTCGCCGGCTTCCTCTACCTGCTCTTCCTGGTCGGCGGCGCGAACCAGTAGCCGCCGCCCCCGTACGGCGACCGTGCCCCGCTACGCCTGCGTGAGCAGCCGGGCGCGCAGCAGCTCGCGGGTCTCCGCGGAGAGCGCCAGGCCCTTGGTGAGGTAGCCCTCGACCGAGCCGTACGTCTCCTCCATCTGCTCGAACGCGGCCCGCAGGTAGTCGACGCGGGCGTCGAACAGCGGGCTCAGCAGCTCCATGACCTCGGGCGACATCCCGTCCGGGGCGGCGGAGCTGCGGTGCACCTTGTAGCGGCGGTGCGGCTCGTTGGACTTCACGTAGTCGGCCTCGATGGCCTCGCGCTCGACGCCGACCGCGAGCAGCGACACCGCGATCGACAGCCCGGCGCGGTCCTTGCCCGCCGCGCAGTGCATCAGCGCCGGCACGCTGTCCTCGGCCAGGGCATGCACGATCCGGCTGTGCTCGGGCGTCCGCTGCACAATCATCTTCCGGTACGAATCGGACATACGGGCGGCCGCCTGGCCGTTCCCGAGCATCTCCCGCAGCGTGGCGAGATCGCCCGAGCGCACCAGCTTCCAGAACTCCTTGCCGTCCGCCGGGTCGTTCAGGGGTATGTGCACGTTCCGCGTGCCGGGCAGCTCGACATCCAGGCCCTCGAACGCCCGGTCCGCCTCGTTGCGGAAGTCGAAGATCGTGTGCAGGCCGAGCGTCGACAGGAACGCCGCGTCCTCCGTGGTGGCGTGGGCCAGGTGCCCGCTGCGGAACAGCCGCCCCGGGGCGACGGCCCGGCCGTCCGCGGTCGGCAGACCGGCCACGTCGCGGAAGTTGCGAACGCCCGTCAGCTCGGGCTCGGTCGGCGGGGCCTGAGGCGTCTGCTGCGTCACGGGTGCTCCTGGTGCTCGATGGCGGAAAGAGATCGGTTCCTCGGGCAATCATCCAGGGTCGGTCCCCCCGGGCGCACCCCGCCGGGGGGTAATGCGCTTTCTGTCCGAATTGGGGGCTTCGGTATAACGCGCCCTGATTGCAGTGGAGATGGGCTTCGGGGCGTGAGCAGCGTCATAACCGTGACCGTCCGTGCCTGATCATTTTTCCCAAATGCCGTGTCCGGAAAGGAACGCGAAGATCCGTCATCCACGGAGGGTGACCGGAATTCCAAGGGGAAATTCCCGGCGAAGAATGCGAACGGGAATTCGTGGCTTGTTCCTCGCGACTCGGCTCGTCTAGCGTCACGCTCACTCCGGTCGGACCCGCCGAATCCTGCCACCGTCCGGATTTCCGCACTCACCCACGTACGGCAGGAGCGGGGGACCCAGGTAACACGCCGTTCCTCAGCACAGGACGGCTCGGGGTGAAGTCGCGCACCGCGCGGCCGGACAACTCCAGTCCGAACCCGACAGCTCACCTCGCAGGCGACGGAGAGGAATTCGCCATGCCCTCGAAGGGTAAGCATCGCCGTCCCAAGGTCAATCCGCTGACCCGCGGCTTCGTCGCCGCCGGCGCGGGCGGCGCCGTCGTCGCTCTGCCGCTGTTCGGCGCCACCGGCGCCCACGCCGCCGAGCAGGCCGCCCCCGCGGCCACCGAGCGCGTGGCCACCGTGGCCGCCGCTCAGCCCGCCGCCGCCCCGCAGGCCGCCGTCGCCAAGGCGAAGGCCAAGGCGAAGATCTACTCCGTCGTGCGCGGCGACTACCTGTCCAAGATCGCCGAGGAGCACGACCTCGCCGGCGGCTGGAAGAAGCTCTACTCCGACAACCGCCAGGTCGTCGGCGACAACCCGTCGCTGATCTTCCCGGGCATGAAGCTCACCCTCGGTGCCAAGTCCACGGCCAAGTCCACGGCCAAGGCCCCCGCGGCCAAGCCCGCCGCCAAGGCCGCGCCGAAGGCCGCGCCGAAGGCTGCTCCGAAGGCCAAGGCCGCCGACGAGACCCGCGCCTCCCGCAGCGCCGAGCGCACCGCCGCCCCGGCCGCCGCCTCCGGCTGGGTCGCCCCGGTCGACGGCGGCGTCTCCACCCCGTACCGCGCCTCCGGCGCGATGTGGTCCTCCGGCTACCACACCGGCGTCGACTTCATGGCCTCCTCCGGCACCAACGTCCGCGCCGTCGGCGCCGGCACCGTGGTCTCCGCCGGCTGGGGCGGCGCGTACGGCAACGAGGTCGTCATCCAGCACGCCGACGGCAGCTACTCGCAGTACGCCCACCTCTCCTCGCTCGCCGTCTCGGCCGGCGAGAGCGTGCGCGGCGGCCAGCAGATCGGTCTGTCCGGCTCGACCGGCAACTCCAGCGGCCCGCACCTGCACTTCGAGATCCGCACCGGACCGAGCTACGGCTCGGACGTCGACCCGCTGGCCTACCTGCGCAGCCACGGCGTCTCGATCTGACGGGAGCCATCCGGCGAGCGCCAACTGACGGGCGCCCGCCCAAGCGGCCCGAGGAGGCCCGGCACGTGTCCCACGTGCCGGGCCTCCGGCGTATTCCGGGTTGGGAAGATCTTGACCGGTGGCGTATCTCACCCTGCGTCAACCCCTCCTTACGGTCGCGTAGGTCACAACCGGGACGGAAGGATGCACTCTCGTGGCAGACGATTCGAGATCCAGAGACAGTGACGCATTCGGGTCGTACGCGGCGATCGGCGACAGCTTCACCGAGGGGGTCGGCGACCCCGCCCCGGACGGCGCGTACATCGGCTGGGCGGACCGGTTCGCGGTCCTGCTCGCCGATCAGCTGCCCGAGCCCGACGCGTTCCGGTACGCGAACCTCGCGGTGCGCGGCAGGCTCCTCGACCAGATCGTGGAGGAGCAGGTCCCGCGCGCCAAGGAGCTCGCGCCCGACCTGGTGACCTTCTGCGCGGGCGGCAACGACATCATCCGGCCCGGCAGCGACCCCGACGACGTCGCGGAGCGCTTCGAGCGCGCGGTCGCCGACCTCGCCTCCTCCGTCGGCACGGTCATGGTGACCACCGGCTTCGACACCCGCGGCGTCCCGGTGCTCAAGCACCTGCGCGGCAAGATCGCGACGTACACCGCGCACGTCCGCTCCGTCGCGGACCGCTACGGCTGCCCGGTCCTCGACCTGTGGTCGCTCAAGTCCGTGCAGGACCGGCGGGCTTGGGACGGGGACCGGCTCCACCTGTCGCCCGAGGGACACACCCGCGTCGCGCTGCGCGCCGCCCAGGTCCTCGGCGTGCCGGTGCCGACCGAGCCCGACCAGCCGTGGCCGCCGCTGCCGCCGCGCGGCGCGCTGGAGGTCACCCGCGACGACATCCACTGGGCGCGCGAGCACCTGGTGCCCTGGATCGGGCGCCGGCTGCGCGGGGAGAGCTCCGGCGACCACGTGACCGCCAAGCGCCCCGACCTCATGCCGCTGTGACCGCCGGCCCGCCGTGACCGTCAGGCCGGTGTGACCGGGAGGCCGGCGGGGATCCGTTCCAGCACGCCGCCGGCGAACACGTCGTACAGCGGCAGCGACTCCAGGTGGACGTACCCGATGTGGCAGTCGCACACCGCGAGCGGGCAGGCCCGGGGCCGCAGCGCGGCGCGGTACGACCCGTCGTAGAGGTTGCCCAGCGGAGTCCGCACGAAGTGGCAGCGCCGGACCGTGCCGTCGCCGTCCACCGAGATCACCGACGCGCCGGTCCGGCACGGCAGCCCCGCGGACCGGTGCGGATGCCGGCTGTACGGGAAGAGGGGGTCGAGCGCCGTCCACACCGCGGCCTCCTCGTCCGTGTACGTGTGCCCCTCCGCGGCGTTGACCCACAGGTACACCCGCTCCGGCAGCTCGGCGCGCAGCCGGCGGGCGTGCTCCAGATGGTCCGGCAGCCCGACCACGCCCACGCTGAACCGCACGCCCCGGGAGGCCAGGTCGCGGCACTTCGCGAGGAACCGGTCGTACGGCGTCTGGCCCGGGTGGTACGTGCACCACAGCGCAGCGGCCTCCGGATCCGCCTCCGCCAGCCACTCGGTGCGGCAGCTCAGGTTGGTCTGGATCGCCACCCGCTCCACGTGCGGGAGCCGGGACAGCTCGACCATCGCGCGCCGGTACCAGGAACGGACCAGACCCTCGCCCCACGGGGTGAAAAGGATCTTCAGCCGGTCGCCCGCCTCGCCCGCCGCGGTCGCCCAGGCGGCGAACCGCTCCAGCGCGGCCCGGTCGGCGCGCAGCTGCTCCCGGCTGTCCCGGCGCTTGGCGAACGGGCAGTACGGACAGTCGTAGTCGCAGGAGGCCAGCGGGCCGCGGTAGAGGATCGTCAGGTCCATGGCCGGCCCTACTTCGGCTCGTACGCGGCCATGGCCGACCGCACCGCCGGCGAGAACAGCTCGGGGCCCAGCCCGTCCGAGTACGCCAGCCCCTCAGCCGACAGCCGCAGCAGGCCCGCCGGGGAATCCCCGTCCAGCCAGCCCCGCGCCTCGAATCGGGCCAGCTCGGCCGGGAAGTCCGCGAACGGCGAGGAGCCGAACCGCTCCGCGTACGTCTCCAGCGCCAGGCCCTCCGCCTGGAGCAGCGACTGCAGCAGATGCCGGCGGCGCGCCTCGCCCCCGTCGACCCGGCGGCCCACCTCGGCCCGCGAGAAGTCCTCCGTCCCCGTGTACGCGTCGATGATCGAGCGGACCTCGCGCAGGTCGACCGCGTAGTCGAAGGAGTAGTGCAGCGCGGACGTGTACGAACGGGCGCCGCAGCCGAGCCCGATCATCCCGTCCGTCTGGCAGGCGTGGTCGTCCGGGCCCTGCGGCGGGGCGTCCGCGCGCCGGAACATTCGCATCGACACCTGCTCGTAGCCCCGCGCCAGGAGATGGTCGCGACCGTGGCGGTACAGGCGGAGCCGCTGCTCGTCCCACTCCCGGTCGGCCGCCGCACCGATCCGGCCGAGGCCGGTCAGCGGGCGTATGTAGAGCGGATAGAGGTACAGCTCCTCCGGCCGCCAGGCGAGCGCCGCGTCCAGCGAGCGCCGCCAGGTCCGCTCGGTCTGGCCGTCGATGCCGTAGATCAGGTCGATGTTGAGGACCGGCACCCCGCTGTCCCGGATGCGGCCCAGCGCCGCCTCCACGTCGGCCCGGCGCTGCGGCCTGACCGCCGCCCGCGCCTCCGCCTCCACGAAGCTCTGCACGCCCAGGCTCAGCCGGGTCGCGCCCCGGTCAGCGAGGACGGCGAGCCGGTCCGCGGTCGCGGTGGCCGGCGAGGCCTCCACCGACAGCGGCACCGCCCGCAGGTCCGCGCCCATCCGCTTCTCGGCGATGTCGCAGAGCCGCTCCAGCTCGCCGGCGGTCAGGAAGGTGGGCGTGCCGCCGCCGAAGGCCGCCGTGGCGAACCGGACCGGCTGCGCGTCGCCGAGCGCCTCGCGGACCGCCGTGGCCTGCCGGTCGAGTGCGTCGAGGTACCGGGCGGTGAGCTCGTCGGGCGCGCCGATCCGGGTGAACAGGTTGCAGAAGCCGCAGCGGACCTCGCAGAACGGTATGTGGGCGTAGAGCGAGAGCGCGTCCTTCGGCTCGCCGGCCCAGAGTTCGGCGAGCCGGGGACGGTCGTCGAGCCTGCGGTACGCGGTCTTGTGCGGGTAGGCGTAGACGTAGCTCTCGTACGGGCGGGGGAGCGCGGGCGGCGTCATGAGGAGGCCTCCGGGGCGTCGGCGCGGGCCTCCGGGCCGTCCAGGAGGAACTGCGCGTACGGGACGGTCCACACGGTCTCGTGGCCGATCCGGTGGCCGGTGTGGCCGTCCTCCCCGTACGCCGTGCCGTGGTCGGAGCAGACGATCGCGAAGCAGCGGCGGCGGCTGCGCATCGCGGCGAACAGCCGCCCGATGTGCCGGTCCACGTACTCCAGGGCCGCCGCGTGGCTGGCCCGCGAGTCCCCGGACTCCCGGGTGGCACCCGGCAGATGGAACCAGTTCGGCTGGTGCAGCGCGGCCACGTTGACGAACAGGAACAGCCGCCGATCGGCCGGCAGCGCCGCGACGACTTCCTCGGCGCGGGCGACCTGCGCCTCGAAGGACGTGGGGGAGGCGACGCCGAACTCCGGCTCCCAGTGGCTCTCCTGGAACAGGCCCGGCAGCACCGAGCCCAGCGGGCCCAGCTTGTTGAAGAAACCGACCCCGCCGATGCACACCGTCCGGTACCCCTGCCCGGCCAGCCCCGAGACCAGGTCCGGGGTGTCGTACACGAAGGTGCCGCCGGCGGTGGTCTCGCTGCCCGCGAACCGGGCGGCGAACAGCCTCGGGTGCGGTCCCGGGGAGGCCGGCGTGGGCAGGAAGCCGGCGAAGATGGCCTGGTGGGAGGCGTACGTGAAACTCCCCGGGGCGTGCCGGCGCTCCCAGCGGCCGCCGGGCAGATGCCGGGCGAGGTTCGGCAGCCGGCCGGCGGCGGCGAGCTCGGCGGCGACGTCGTACCGGAGGGTGTCGAGAGTGACGAGGAGGAGGTCGTGGCTGCCCACGAGCTCGTTCATGTCGGGCGCTGCTGGTGCGGTCATGGGCGGGTGGTTCCTGTGCTGGCGCGGTTCGTGTGCAGGAGGGCGGCGACCTGGGCCGCGTACGTGTCGAGGCCCTCGGCGCCGCTGCCGGGCAGGCCGGTGAGTCCGGGCAGCAGATCGCCGAAGGCGTTGACCTCGCCGACGGCGAAGCGCCGCCAGCCGGTCAGGGGCAGCAGGTCCACGCCCACGCAGCGGGTGCCGGGGAACGCGGCGGCGGCGCGCTCGCACACGCCGAGCGCCTCCGGCCAGCTGCCGCCGGCCGCGGCGACGGCGGCGCGGGCCGCCGCCAGATCGCCGCGGGCGCCGCCGAGATGGAGGTTGGTGAGCGGGGAGCGGCTGGTGCGGACCAGGGCGTGGGTGGCCCGGCCGTCGATCACCACCACCCGCAGATCGGCGCTGCGCCCGCCCTGGGCCGCCTTCGGCAGCCAGCGCTCCACGTGCAGCCCGTCCGGGGCGAGGGTGTCGACGATCGCGGCGACGTCGGACTCGTGCGTGTAGCGGCGCACCCGCAGCGAGTTGAACAGCCGCCCGTCCGGGGCGCGTTCCACCGAGGTGGTGGCCTGGACCCGGCCGGAGCCGGTCGTCTCCACCGCGAGCACCCCCGAGGCGGAGGAGCCGTGCGCGAGCTTCACGAACGCCCGGCGCAGCCCGGCCTCGGCCATCCGCTCCCGGACGTCCGCCCAGCCGGTGATCAGCGGCCGGCCGGGCCCGGACGTCGGGGACTCGGGCACGGGCACGCCGGCTGTGCGCAGCCGGCCGTGCGTCAGCCGCTTGTCGAACAGCACGGCCAGGTCGGCCGGTTCGTCGAGAAGCCCGGCGCCGGCCGCGGCCGCCGTGGCGGCCAGCTCCGCGACCACGCCGTTGAAGCGCGCGTACCAGCGGCCGCTGCCCTCCACCCGCGTCGGGTCGTCGACGCCGCGCAGCAGCCGGTCGACCTCCGGCTGCTCGCCCGGCGAGTCGAGGCGTACGGACTCGCCCGCGTCGAAGCGCGCCGCGCCCCGCAGCGCGTCCAGCCAGGGCACCACCCGGGCCTCGGGCAGCCCGGCGGCCCGTACCGCCGCGCGGAAGTACGCGACGCGGCGGTTCTCCGGATGGCCGACGACGACGAGGCGCGGGGCGGCGGTCATTCGCCGACCGAGACGTACCGGTGCATGTCGCCGTCGCCCCAGTCCTCCTCCTGCTGCGGCTCGTCCGTCAGGACCCGCACGCCGTGCGGGGCGAGTTCGGCGACGATCCGCTCCCGCATCTCCTCGGACAGGTAGTGGTGCGAGAGGTCGAGGGAGGCGAGGTGGGTCAGCGGCTGCCCGCCGAGCAGCGCCACGGCGCCGAAGTCGCTCAGCGTGCCCATCGACAGGTCCAGGTGCTCCAGGCGGGCGACGACCGGCGCGCCCGAGACGGCCTCGGCGATCTCGTCCTGGATGACGCTGTTGCGCAGCGCGAGCCGGCGCAGGGCCGGGACGTGCGTGCCGGCGAGCAGCGGCGCCAGGTCGCCGGGAACGCTGTCGGCGCCGTACTCGTCGGTGCCGAGCCACAGTTCGAGGTCCGTCAGCGCGGGCAGCTCGCTGCCCGCGATGCCGCGCACCACGTCCGCGCCCAGACCGCCCGCCTCGACCACCAGCTGCTCCAGGGCGGCGTGCCGGACGGGCGGGAACGCCAGGTTGGACCCGCCGCGCACGCCGAAACTGCGCAGCCCGGGGTAGGCGGCGAGCAGCGGGGTCACGTCGCTCTGCTGGATCCAGGAGATCTCGCAGTCCTCGAAGGTCATGTCGCCGAGGAAGACCGATTCGAGGGCGGTGAGCCGGTTGTTGGCGGCGATCAGCCGCGCGACGATCGGGGCGGAGTCGGTCTCGTACGCGTCCTCCCAGCCCCCGACGACCAGCGAGCGGACGCGGCGGGTGTCGACGGCCGCCAGGAACCGGTCGAAGACCTCGGGCCAGTCCTCCTCGTCGCCGTCGCGGTACGTCGGACCGGAGATCCGCCAGGCCACCGACTCGGGCTCGGGCAGCGGGACGGTGCTGCCGGGCTCGGGGAACTCGAACACGGGCAGACCCCGCAGCTCCTCCAGGTGCGACCCAATGGTCATGGCTGTGCTCCAGACACCGGCTGCCCGGCGGACGGCGTTGATGGTTCGACTGATGCGAGCAGTTGTACCAAGCGCCGCCGACAACGCGTTGCCGGACCCTGCCTCTGGAGTCGTGCGTGGGTTCGGCGTGGGTTCGGGCGGGTGTCCGGAGCGCCGCACGGCCGGACGGGGAGGGCCGGTGGAGGGCTACGAGCCGTGCCCGGCGACCTGGACGGGGCCGTCGAAGCCGTCGGTCAGGCCGAGTTCGCGGGCGAGCGCCTGGTCGGCCCACTCCAGCATGGCCGCGCGGGAGAGCGAGCCGGCGTAGGAGGTCATCTGCACGGCGAGCCCGTCGAGGAAGGCGGTCAGCCGCCAGGCCGCGGCGGCGGGGTCCGGGCAGGGGAACTCGCCCGCCGTGGCGCCCTCGGCGATCACGGCGGTCAGCTCGGCCTTCCACTGCTGGTCCAGGGCGCCGGCGACCTCCCGCAGGGTGGGCTCGCGCAGCGCGGCCGCCCAGCCCTCGATCCACAGCCGCCAGCCCTTGGCCTGCCCCGTGGGCGCGTACCAGCGCACGGCGGCCCGCAGCCGGCGGGTGGCGGAGGTGCGGCGGCCCAGCAGTTTGCGCAGATGGGCCAGATCGCTCTCGGCGGCGTAGGCGAACGCCTCGGCCAGCAGCTTCTCCTTGGTGGAGAAGTGGTAGAGGACCAGCGCGTTGCTCACGCCCAGCTCGGCGGCGACGTCCGAGATCCGCACGGCGGCGACGCCCCGGGCCTCGATCTGCGCGACCGCCGCGCGGAGCAGCTCCTCACGCCGCTCCGCCACGTTCAAACGGACTCTCGCCACGTCGCCAGCTTACACAGCACATGACACGGGCATGATCATCTACGCGGCCGTGCGGGGCTCGTCCGGGCCGTACCAGCCGTGGTGCTCCGCGAGCGCCGCCATCCGGTCCTCGGCCAGCGCGTGCGCGGCCGCGCGCGGCGTGGTGCCGTCCTTGTCCGCCCGGTCCAGGGTGTCCCCGACCAGCGTCCGCATGGCCCGCCGGGTGTACGCGAACGCCTCGTCCACGTCCGCGCCGACGTCGCCGAAGAGGGTCCACCACCACCAGGCGTTGGTGCCCGAGTTCACGACCACGTCCGGCAGCACCGTGACGCCGCGGGCCGTCAGCAGCTCCTCCGCCTCCGGCAGCACCGGAAGGTTCGCCGCCTCCACGATCCAGCGGGCGGTGATCCACGCCTGGTTCGCGGTGTCCACCGCGTACGAGACCGCCGCCGGCACGAGCACGTCCACGTCGGCGGAGAGCCAGGCGTACCCGGCCTCCGCGCGGTCGCCGGGCCGCAGCGCGGCGCGGTTGACCGTGCCGTGCGCGTCCCGGGCCGCGAGCAGCGCCGGCACGTCGAGCCCCGCCGGGTTGGCGATGGCGCCCCGCTCGTCGGCGATCGCGGTGATCCGCATGCCGGCCCGCTCCAGGAACAGGGCCGTCGCCCCGCCCATGGTGCCGAAGCCCTGCAGCGCCACCCGGGCGCCGGCGGCCGGTTCCCCGGCCCGGTCGAGTACCGCGAGCACCGACTCGGCGACGCCGAAGCCGCCGATCAGCGCGTCCAGGCCGAGGCCGTCGACCCGCAGCGCGAAGGCGTCGGCGAGCCGCCGCCGGGCCGCCGCCTCGTCGTCGAGCAGCGGAAACACGGCCTGGACGGACGAGACGAGGCCCGCCTCGGCCGCGGCGCGGTCGATGAGCTCCTGCGTCAGCCCCAGGTCCTCCCCGGTGGCCCAGAAGCGCTCGACGTACGGCCGCATCGCCCGCAGATAGCGGACCAGGACCCCGTACGCCTCCGGGTCCCGCGGATCGCAGTCGATGCCGCCCTTCGCGCCCCCGAGCGGGACGTACCGCGCCTCGGGGTCGTAGTGCAGGGCTTCCTTGTACGTCATGGCGCGGGCGAGCCCGGCGACCTCGGCGCGGGTGCAGCCGGGCCGCATCCGCAGGCCGCCGCTGGCGACTCCGCGCACCAGGCGGTCCACGACCAGGTGGCCGCGGTGGCCGGTGACGTGGTCCGTCCAGTCGACGGACAGAAGGGGGGCGGTGCTCATGAAAACGTGCTCCTCAGGGCTTACTGAACACCAGGTCAGTATTGGAGTGGTCCGCGCCACATGTCAAAGGCCCCCGGGAATTCCTGCCGCCCGGCCGGCCTTCTCCCCTGAGCAGCGGCCTTGCGCCGGCTGCCGCCCAGGCCATACCTCGTGACCCCCGGCCATAATGGAATCCCGACCCCCAGGAGGTGCTGTGACCGGCGCTGACTCCGCTCCCTCCCTGCGCGACAGGCTGCGCGCGCTGCGGCCCGAGTCCTTCGGCGCCGACCCTGCGGGAGCCCGGATGGACCGGATCCGCCGCTCGCCGAATTTCGCGGACGGCGTGTTCCAGAACCCCGTGTCCGCCCGCCACCGGCCCACCGGTTCCACCGTCGAGTTCGCCAAGATCTACTTCCGGAAGGAGTCGCGGGTCCGCCGCGCCCCCACGGGCACGATTCCCGTGCACCCGACCACGCTCGCCGACGTGGCCGAGCCGCCGGCCTCCGGGCTGCGGATCACCTGGATGGGTCATTCCAGCGTCCTCGCCGAGATCGACGGCCACCGGATCCTCTTCGACCCGGTCTGGGGCGACCGCTGCTCCCCGTTCGCCTTCGTCGGCCCCAAGCGGCTGCACCCGGCCCCGGCGCCGCTCGCCGCGCTGGGCCCCGTGGACGCGGTGGTGATCTCCCACGACCACTACGACCACCTCGACCTGCCGACGATCAAGGCGCTGGCCGGCACGGACACGCTGTTCGTGGTCCCGCTCGGCGTCGGCGCCCACCTGGAGCGCTGGGGCGTCCCCGCGAACCGGCTGCACGAGCTCGACTGGCACGAGTCGACCGCCGTCCGCGAGCTCACCCTCACCGCCACCCCGGCCCGCCACTTCTGCGGCCGCGGCCTGCGCAACCAGCAGCACACCCTGTGGGCCTCCTGGGCCGTGACCGGCCCGGAGCACCGGATCTACCACAGCGGCGACACCGGCTATTTCCCCGGCTTCCAGGAGATCGGCGCCGCGTACGGCCCGTTCGACGTCACCATGATCCAGATCGGTGCGTACTCCGAGTTCTGGCCCGACATTCACATGACCCCGGCCGAGGGCGTCCGCGCCCACCTGGACCTCCAGGGCGGCCGCCCGCACGGAGCCCTGCTGCCCATCCACTGGGCCACCTTCAACCTGGCCCCCCACCCCTGGGCGGAACCGGGCGAGTGGACCAAGGACGCGGCCGACGAGGCCGGCCAGGCCGTAGCCCTCCCGCGCCCCGGCGAACCCTTCGAGCCCGGTTCCGGGAAGCTGCCCGAGGAACCGTGGTGGCGCAGCGTCTCCCACCCGATCGCCCAGCCGTGGCGCCGCCCCCGACGCATCGAGACCGAGACCGAACCGCGCAGCGACGACCTGGACCTCGCGGGCGAGCGCTGACGCCGACCGGGGAGCGCCGCGGAACTGCGGCGGTCCGTTCCCGGCGCGGGCTCAGAGCGCCGACCTGACCCATTCCTCACCGGGCGGCGGCGGCTCGGTCACTCGGTTCCGCCCGGTCGACCGGTCCTGCGGACGCCGTCTCGCGGCGGTGTGCTTACGACGAGGTGCAGATTGCCTCCGCGGTCACTCTCTGGGCGGTGGCTGTCGTGTTCTCCGCGGTGATCTGCCATCCGGTGCCGTCGGGGAGTGCGCGGGAGGCGCCGATGAACGCCTGGCCGCTGGGGAAGGAGCCACCGCCGCTGGCCACTTGGCCGGGGTCGCAGTGGGCCGTCGCCACTCCCTCGTCGCCGGGCTGAACCATGATCTGGGCGCTGAGCCGGGGCTCGTGGGCGACCGTCGAGCACAAGGCGACCGCGTTGAAACTCTGGTCCGTGTTCGAGGTGTTGAACACCACGGCGTGGTACGACTGGGTCGAGCGGGTGAACCGCAGGCCGACGACGTCGGTGCCCGTCGCCTCCCACCCTCCGCCGGTGGGTACCTGGGCGCCGGGGCACCTGAGGAAGCTGCTGACGCTCTGTTGGTTGGCAGGCACCGTGAGGGGGGTGTCTGCCACGCGGGTGTGGGACTGGGCGGTGCAGACGACGAAGGCCGATCCCCGCAGCTCCACGCCCGACTTGTTGCTGAACTTGACCTCCCATGCGTTGCCCCGGGGCGTGGAGCCGGTCATGAAGAGGCCCTTGCCCGACCTGACGCCGCCGCCTCCGCTCGGTTCACGGCCGGCTGGACACGGTGCGACGGCCGTTCTGGCCTGGCCTGCCGGGACGACCACCTCGGCTCCCTGGCTCCCGACGTGGTCCATGGGGGCCGCTGCCGTGGGCGCCGAGGCCGGCGAACCACTCGTCCGGCCGGCGGCGTCGGTCATGCCTACGGTCAGGGGCAAGGCGGCGACCGCGGCCATCACAGGAAACTTGATCCACTTCACTTTCGTCCTCCTTGGTGATGTTGCTACCGGAGGGCACGCTTACCCGATGTGATGGAAAGGTCACGGAGTGTCACCCGACTGACTGTCGGGACTCGTCCGGCGGGGCCATACGGGGGATGAGCTCCGTACGGGTGATCACGTTCGGGCATCGTCAGAGACCAGGCCGCTGGGAGCTACTCCGGAACTCAGAGGCGTCGTACGACGTCACCGGCCGCTCCCGCCGACCGGGTCGGCGGGAGCGGCCGGGCCCGCGGGGAATTCCCCACACCCCGACCCACCCGGCGGAGTAACACGTCCCTTCAGGCCGGCCCCCATCCCGAACCCAGCCACGGCGTCCGCGCGCCGGGGCACC